>UQRP01000074.1 GCA_900543585.1 uncultured Prevotella sp. | reverse complement strand
CCGTTCGACGACCTGGGGTCATTCACGGTGTGACCCCTCCGGGGTCAGTGCTCACCCTGAGCCATCATGGTGTACCTCCGGGGTCATTACACGCTCTGAGCCTTCATGGTGTACCTCCGGGGTCAGTGCTCACTCTGAGCTCCGTTGGTAAAAAAACTCTACTTTTCTTTGCGTTCTCATTTTATTGTCGTAATTTTGCCTACGAAATTAACCACAATGACAAAACCTGTAAGAGATGAGGCAGCTAAAGATAACAAAAGCCATAACAAGTCGTAACAGTGAGGTCCTGGACCGTTACCTCACTGAGATAGCCCGTGAACCGATGCTCACGCCTGAAGAAGAGGTGCAGCTGGCCCAGACCGTTCATAAAGGTGGACGTGAGGGCGAGCGGGCTCGTGACACCCTTGTGCGCGCTAACCTCCGCTTCGTCGTCTCTGTAGCCAAACAATACCAGCACCAGGGCATCTCCCTGATAGACCTCATCAACGAGGGTAACATGGGACTCGTCAAAGCCGCCGAGAAGTTCGACGAGACCCGTGGCTTCAAGTTTATCTCCTATGCCGTGTGGTGGATCCGCCAGAGTATCATGGAAGCCTTGGCTGTGAAGAGCCGCCTTATCCGTGTGCCGTTGAACCAGATGGGTATGGCGCTGCGCGTCAACCGCGCCACCGATGAGTTTGTGCAGGAGAACGGTCGTATGCCGTCGACCCACGAGCTCTCCGTCATCACAGGTATCGAGGAGGACCAGATAGAGTCGGCGCGCGACGCCAACAGCCATGCCACGAGTATCGACGCTCCCCTGGGGCAGGACGACAACGACAGCACCGTGGGTGACACGCTGAGCTCCGACGACAGCTCCTTCCGCTCCGACAACATCGTGGACAGGGAGTCGCTGAACAAGTTCATCGAGGACCTCCTCACAGAAGTCCTCAACGAGCGCGAGCAGAAGATCGTCAAGGAGTCCTTTGGCATCAGCTGCAACGAGAAGTCATTGGAGGAGATAGCCGGGGAGATGGGGATGACACGCGAGCGCATCCGACAGGTTAAGGAGAAGGCCATCAGAAAGATAAAATCCTCCCCCGCCGCCAAGATCCTCAAGCAGTACTTGGGAGAATAGGGGCGCCCCGCATGGTATTGCCGGTGTCACTGTAGAAACATTTAAATCCACTGCCCTTGGTTGCTCATCTTATCATATATAGACAAAACAATGGTATATCTTTAGAGGCTGTTCCAACAAAAAATGTTACCTTTGCACGTTGAAAAAACGAAAAGAAAAATGGAAGTTATCAACCTATCACAAGAGAACAGCATCATCGGACAGTATATCGCCGAGATCCGTGACAAAGACTATCAGAAAAACCGACTCCTCTTCCGTAACAACATCCAGCGCATCGGGGAATACGAGGCCTTCGAGGTCTCCAAGCGCCTGAACTACGCCACCCAGGATGTCGCCACTCCCTTTGGCATCGCCAAGGTCAACGTGCCCACGGATAAGATCGTGCTGGCTACCATCTTCCGCGCCGGTCTGCCTTTCCACCAGGGCTTCCTCAATGTCTTCGATCATGCCGGCAACGCCTTCGTCTCCGCCTACCGCGAGTATAAGGACGAGGAGCACCATAAGGTCGGCATCCATGTCGAGTACCTCGCCACACCGAGTATCGACGAGAAGACCCTCATCATCGCCGACCCGATGCTGGCCACGGGTGGTAGCATGGAGCTGGGCTACAAAGCCTTCCTCACCAAGGGCACGCCGCGCTCCATCCATGTCTGCTGTGTCATCGCCACCGTGGAGGGTATCGAGCATATCAAGTCCGCCTTCCCCGCCGACAAGACGACGATATGGTGTGCCGCCATCGACCCCGGTATGAACGAACATAAGTATATCGTCCCTGGCTTCGGCGATGCCGGCGACCTGTGCTACGGGGATAAGCTATAGCCCCTGCCGTCGCGGCTGACCGCGCCATCCTGCTATATGCGGTATGTAGCGGTGGGCACTGACCCCGGAGGGGTCACACCATGATTGACCCCAGGTCGTCGAACGGGCGCGGTGGCGCAGCGAAGCAAGCCACCACGACC
>UQRP01000073.1 GCA_900543585.1 uncultured Prevotella sp. | reverse complement strand
TCAACCCACAAATGGCAAAGGGCCTAAGCCCTTGGCGCTGACACAAAGTGGTTTTCCTGGTTTTGGTTAAGATTCTCAGGCATCTGTCTCATCTGTTACTCTGTCTGAAACTCTGTCTCCTCTGTTACTTTGTCTTCATATAAATCTGTTCTTTCTATATGAAATCAATCTTTCTGTCAAAAAATCTGTCTTATCTGTCTTGTGAATGGAAAAAAATGTTTAGATTTGCAACCGAAAACTGTAAACTATACAAATATGCACAAAATACGGGCAGCTAAGCGCAACATCCGGAGTGCTCAGAACATGATACGTGATGCAATGTCCACGATACGGGCAGCTTGTCATGCTTTTGTCGGCCTTTATGTCGACGGCTTCCGCCAGATGACGTGGGGCCGGAAGCTGTGGGTCATCGTCGTGGTGAAGCTCATCCTCATCTTCGCCGTGCTGAAGCTCTTCTTCTTCCCCGACTTCATCGGTACGCACCGCGGCCACCAGTCCGCCAGCGACTTTGTCAGCAGTCAGGTGCTGCCCTCGCACGGAAGCAGTCAGGTGCTGCCCCCGCACGGAAGCAGTCAGGAGCTGCCCACTGAACAGAATTAATAACCTTAATACCATAACAGATGTATCAATCTTTCTTAGACGTGGCACCCTCCGTCATCGACTGGTCGCGTGCCCAGTTTGCCCTCACCGCCGCCTACCACTGGCTCTTTGTGCCGCTGACGTTAGGCCTGGCCGTCATCATGGGCATCGCCGAGACCATCTATTACAAGAACGGGCGTGCCGAATGGCTGGCCCTGACGCGTTTCTGGCAGAAGCTCTTCGGCATCAACTTCGCCATTGGTGTGGCCACCGGTATCATTCTCGAGTTCGAGTTTGGTACGAACTGGAGCAACTACTCATGGTTTGTCGGTGACATCTTCGGAGCGCCGTTGGCCATCGAGGGCATCGTCGCCTTCTTCATGGAGTCGACCTTCGTCGCCGTGATGTTCTTCGGTTGGAAGAAGGTATCGCGCGGCTTCCACCTCGCCTCGACATGGCTCACGGGCCTCGGTGCCACCATCTCCGCGTGGTGGATCCTCGTCGCCAACGCGTGGATGCAGTACCCCATCGGTCAGACCTTCAACCCCGAGACCATGCGTTTCGAGATGACGAGCTTCTCCGCTGTCGCCCTGTCCCCCTTTGCCGTTGACAAGTTCCTGCATACCGTGACGTCGTCGTGGATCATCGGTGCCGTGTTCTGTGTCGCCGTGTCGTGCTGGTACCTCCTGAAGGAGCGTGAGCAGTGGCTGGCCACGCAGAGCATCAAGATCGGCGCGTCGGTGGGCCTCTTCGCCGCCCTCGCCGCCTTTGTCACGGGTGACAACAGCGCCTATATGGTGTCGAAGACGCAGCCTATGAAGCTTGCCGCCATGGAAGCCCTCTACAACGGTGGCCGCTCGCAGTCGCTGACCCTCTTCGCCGGTGTGAACCCCGTGGGCCAGCCCGACTACGCCACGGAGGCCGAGCCCCCTTACCGTATCGCCATGCCGAACATGCTGTCGCTCCTCGCCACCCACAGCTTCGACGGCTATGTCCCCGGTGTCAACGACATCCTCAAGGGCTATACCACCGACGAGGGTGTCAAGGAGCCGTCGCTGCAGGAGAAGGTCGTCATGGGCCGGAAGGCCATCGCCGCCGTGGCCCGCTACCGTCAGGGCGACAAGTCACAGGCCACACGCCAGACCATCGCCGACAACGTGAAGTACTTCGGCTACGGCTATGTCAAGGACGCCGCACAGACGGTGCCGCCGATAGGTATCACCTTCTGGCTCTTCCGCACCATGGTGGGCCTGGGCTGCTTCTTCATGGCGTTCTTCGCCGTCGTCCTCTTCGTCGTCTTCCGCAAGGACATCACGGCGCGCCGCTTCCGCTGGCTCCATGTCGTGGCACTCCTCGCCGTACCCTTGGCGTGGATATGCAGTGAGAGCGGGTGGATGGTGGCAGAGCTCGGCCGCCAGCCGTGGACCATCCAGGACATGCTGCCCACATGGGTCGCCGTCTCCGACATCCAGCCCGGCAGCATCATGGTCACCTTCTTCCTCTTCCTCGCCCTCTTCACCACACTCCTTGCCGTGGAGGTCAGCATCCTCGTCAAGCAGATACAGAAAGGTCCTGAACAAACTAATCCCGCAACACTATGATTACCTATTCTTTCCTTCAACAATACTGGTGGTTCATCATCAGCCTCTTAGGTGGCATCCTCGTCTTCCTCCTCTTTGTCCAGGGTGCCAACACGATGCTTTTCAGTCTTGGCAAGCGTGACGCGGACCGTCGGCTCATCATGGGAGCCACGGGTCGGAAATGGGAGGTGACGTTCACGACGCTTGTGACCTTTGGCGGTGCCTTCTTCGCCTCCTTCCCCCTCTTCTACAGCACGAGCTTCGGCGGTGCCTACTGGCTGTGGATGCTCATCCTCTTCTCCTTCGTCGTCCAGGCCGTGAGCTATGAGTTCCAGGACAAGCTCGGCAACTTCCTTGGTGCCCGCACCTTCCAGGTGTGCCTCGTCATCAACGGTATCGTGGGTCCTCTGCTCCTGGGCGGTGCTGTGGCGACATTCTTCGACGGCAGCAACTTCGTCGTGGACAAGCTGAACATCACCGACTCCATGCAGCCTGTCATCAGCCGGTGGGCGAACGCCAGCGGGGGTCTCGACGCCCTGTTGGATGTCTGGAACCTCTTCTTGGGTCTCGCCGTCCTCTTCCTGGCCCGTGTGCTGGGCTTGCTGTATATGATCAACAACCTGCAGGAGCGGGAGCTTGTGGAGCGCATGCGGCACCAGTTGGTATGGAACGCCGGTGTCTTCCTCCTCTTCTTCCTCATCTTCTTCGTCCATGTCCTCTTCAAGGACGGCTATGCCTATGATGCTACGGGTCTCATCAGCTTGGAGCCGATGAAATACCTGCATAACCTCGTGGCGTGTCCCTTTGTCCTGGTGCTGCTGTTGGCGGGTGTCGTCCTGCTGTTGGCGGGTATCATCCTCACGGTGGTGAAGAGCGGGTACCGGAAGGGTATCTGGTTCTCGGGATTGGGTACGGTGCTGGCAGTCACGGCGCTGTTCCTCCTGGCGGGCTGGAACGATACGGCGTACTATCCGTCTAATGTGGACCTTCAGAGCTCGCTGACGATCGTGAACAGCAGCAGTAGTGAGTACACGCTGCGCACGATGGCTGTCGTGAGTCTCCTCGTGCCCTTCGTGATAGCGTATATATGGTATGCGTGGAAGAAGATAGACACGAAGGACACGGTGAGAAGATTTTAAGGAAAATGGGCTCTTCCTTTTAACTTTCAGAATGATGCTCCTTTAACAAAAACAAAGAAAACCCTTGCTGTGATGCA
>UQRP01000072.1 GCA_900543585.1 uncultured Prevotella sp. | reverse complement strand
CGCGAGCGGGCAGGCAGGTGGCGGTCTGATCTTCCGCCGAAAGCCAGCCGAAACTTTCGCAGATGTGGTCCGGGCAGGGCGAATCCACAAAGCGGGCGGCCCCGTCCTTCACCTCGATGTGGACGGTGTAGTAACCGGTGTCCACATCATAGGTGGCGTCGTTGTCCAGAGAAAACTTCTGCACCGTGTTGGCGTCGCCATAAATGAGCTCGGCCTCCAGAGTGCTGCCGGTGGCGTGTGCGGCCCGCAGGGCGAACAGAACGCCCGCAATGGCCAGCACGGCCAGAACAAAGATCAGGTTGACGAAAAGCTTGGAATGTTGTTTCATGGGTCATCCTTTGTGCGGAAACAGTTGTTCGAGTTCGGCCAGCCAGAGCGCTGCCGCCGCATCGCTGATGCCATGGGTAAATACCAGGGAGACCCCTGCATCATGAACATCTGGGTGCACGACGGCTCCAAGGACTATACCACGGAGAAATACCGCTACCGCGAGATCTTCAAGGAGAGTCTCGACGAGATTATGAAGGAGCAACTCCCGAATATGAAGACTTGCTTGGAGGCCAAACTCTTCGGTATCGGCTTGGAGGCCTTCACCGTGGGCAGCCATGACTTCGTGGCCGGCTACTGTGCCAAGAATAATATGATGTACACCCTCGACACGGGTCATTACGAACCCACGGAGGATGTCAGCAATGCTGTCAGTGCCCTGCTGCTCTTCGTCCCTGAGCTTATGCTGCATGTCAGCCGCCCCATGCATTGGGATAGTGACCATGTGACGCTCTTCGACGACAACACGCGCAACCTCTTCTTCGAACTTGTCCGCTCCGGACAGCTCAACCGGGCACATATCGGTCTCGACTACTTCGATGCCTCCATCGACCGTATCGGTGCCTATATCATCGGTACCCGCGCCACGCAGAAAGCCCTGCTCGCTGCCTTCCTGGAACCCCTCGACCTGCTGCGTGACTATGAAGACAGTGGCCGGCTCTTCCAACGCCTCGCCCTCCTCGAAGAGGAGAAGACGCTGCCACTCGGTGCCGTCTACGACTATTTCAACTTCAAGCATGGCGTTCCGGTGGGCGAGGAGTATATCCCCGAGATAGAGCGCTACGAAGAGGAAGTGACTTTCAAGCGTAAGTGATGGATATACTCATAGGACTTCTCATCATTGCCGTCGGCGCTTTCTGCCAGTCGAGTTGCTATGTCCCTATCAACAAAGTCCGGGCATGGAACTGGGAGAGCTACTGGCTCGTCCAGGGCGTCTTTGCCTGGCTTGTGCTGCCCCTGCTCGGCGCTCTCCTCGCCGTCCCCGCCGGTCACAGCCTTCTGGAACTGCTGACGCGTGCCGACGGCTTCCACCTCACCATGACCGTGCTCTTCGGTGTGCTCTGGGGTGTCGGCGGCCTCACCTTCGGTCTGTCCATGCGCTACCTCGGCGTGGCCCTTGGCCAGTCGATAGCCTTGGGCACCTGTGCCGCCTTAGGGACGGTCATGGGACCGGTACTGCTGCAGGCTATGTCGTTGGAGGCAGATGCTATGTCACGGCTCACAACCTCCGTCATCCTCGGTGTCGTGGTCACACTCGCAGGCATTGCCATCATCGGGGTGGCGGGAAAGATGAAGGCCGACGGACTCTCTGAGGAAGAGAAGACAAAGGCCGTCAAAGACTTCAATTTCACCAAGGGTATTGCCATCGCCCTGCTCTCAGGACTGATGAGCGGATGTTTCAATGTGGGTTTGGAGTTTGGCAAGGATATCAACTTCGGTGGGCTGACGCCTGACATCTTCAAGACGTTGCCCGCCACCTTCCTCGTCACCCTTGGCGGTTTTGCCACCAATGCCGTCTACTGTCTCTGGCAGAACGGCAGAAACCACTCCTGGGGCGACTACGGCAAGCGCAGCGTGTGGGCTAATAACCTCTTTTTCTGTATCCTTGCCGGAGCTTTGTGGTACAGCCAGTTCTTCGGCTTGGCCTTGGGTAAGGGCTTTCTCACAGCCTCACCGACACTGCTGACTCTCTCGTTCTGCATTCTCATGGCGTTGAACGTCGTCTTTAGTAATGTGTGGGGCATCATCTTGAAAGAATGGCAGGGATGTAGCCGTCCCACCGTAGCAGTGCTGGTCTTGGGTATTGCGGTACTCATCTTCGCTACCTTCCTGCCGCAGTTGATATAACGAAAATATTATGAAAAGTATCTTAGAAGGCCGTCCGGCCTTAAAAACGGAAATTGACAAGATTGCAGAGGTAGCCGGCTATCTCTGGCAGAATGGATGGGCCGAGCGCAACGGCGGTAACATCACGGTGAACATCACCGACTATGTCGACGACGCTATCCGCGCTATGCCGGCTATCAGCGAGGCTATAGAGATTGGCGAGACGCTGCCGCATCTCAAAGGTCAGTATTTCTACTGCAAGGGCACGGGCAAGCGCATGCGCGACCTGGCCCGCGATGCCATGGCCAACGGCAGCGTCATCCGTATCCTCGACGACTGCCAGCACTATGTCATCATTGCCGACAACGCCGTCATGCCGACTTCAGAGCTGCCGTCGCACCTCCTTGTACACGACAGACAGGTGGAGTTGGGCTCAGGCTATAAAGCTACCGTGCACACCCATCCCATCGAACTCGTGGCTATGAGTCACAACCGCGCTTTCCTCGGTAAGGATGTGCTGACAAATATCCTGTGGAGCATGATTCCGGAGACCAAGGCCTTCTGCCCGTTGGGCTTGGGGGTTGTGCCCTACGAAGTCCCAGGCAGTGTGGCATTGGCCAACAGCACGTTGGCGGAGCTTGAAGATTATGATGTGGTGTTGTGGGAGAAACATGGCGTCTTTGCCAAAGGGAAAGATGTCATGGATGCCTTCGACCAGATTGACGTGCTCTCCAAGAGCGCGAAAATCTATATCGACGCAAAGAGTATGGGCTTCACCCCTGAGGGGATGAGCCAGGAGCAGATGCAGGAGATGTCGCGCATCTTCCATCTGCCTAAATAACCTCGGCGGCTCTCAACCTCTCTGTCTGACGGCCTCGAAGAGGAGGATGGCGGCCGAGACGGAGACGTTGAGGGAGTCGAGCTTTCCCTTCATAGGGATACGGATATGGGCGTCGGCGGCATTGCGCCAGATATTGGTGAGTCCCGTCGACTCCGTCCCCATGACGATGGCCGTGCCCTGCCGCATGTCGGTATCATAATAGAGGTGCGAGTCCTGCAACTGTGCCGTGAGAATGCGTATACCTTTGGCTTTGAGGAAGGCGATGCAGTCTTCTGACGTGCAGGCCACGGTGGGCACCGTGAAGATGGCCCCGATGCTGGAGCGTATCAGGTTGGGGTTGAAGAGGTCGGTGAGCGGGTCGCAGACGATGACGGCATCGGCGGCCGCGGCATCGGCAGAACGCAGCACGGCACCGAGGTTGCCGGGCTTCTCCACGCTCTCCAAGACGATGATGAGCGGGTTGGCGGGGAGGTGCAGGTCGTCGAGGGTCGTCAGCCGCGATTTCATCTCAGCGATGACACCCTCTGTGGAGCCACGGTAGGCGATGTGCTCGTAGACCTTGCGCGAGACTTCGTAGCCCTGGCCACTATTGAGGAGCGACAATATCTCAGCGGCTCCCTCATAGCCTTGCAGCAGCTCGGGGCAGACAAAGAGCGTGGAGACTTCAAAGCCGCTGTGGAGGCAGTGGAGGAACTCGCGGGCTCCTTCTATGACGAAGAGACCGGCGCGACGGCGCTCCGACGACTTCTGCTGAAGGAGCGTCAGATGTTTTATCTTGGGATTCTGTGTACTTGTTATGACAGAAGCTGCTTCCATATTTTTATAGATAATGTGAAGTCTGGAAGGTTGGAAGTCCGGAAGTTCTGGACTTCCGGACTTCTTCCAGTTCTTCCGGACTTCTCTCAGAACTTCACTA
>UQRP01000071.1 GCA_900543585.1 uncultured Prevotella sp. | reverse complement strand
TAATGCTGCCGATGGCTCAGGTAGTCCAGGTCGTCCTGATGGTTGTAGGCCTCCTTCTCAAAGCGGATGTGGAAGTAGGCCTTGAGGCCGTTGCGGTATTTGGCGAGCAAGAAGAGCCATTCGAGCACATACCACAGATAGAAGCCGATGTAGAGCAGTTCACGTTGCTGGGCGGTGTGGATGCGCTCGTGGTTGAGTTCCGCGGCATTGAGTTCCTGTACGGTGAAGATGATGCCGAAGAGGTTGATGGCATAGAAGCCGCCCATGAAAGGGAAACGCTTGATGTGGACTACTTTGGTCATCTTCAGAAATTGTATGGCAACGAGAACGTATTTCGAGAATTATCAGAGGGATGAGTTCAAAGAACAAAGAATGACTTCGGCTTCTCGCCATGAATTTTTTCATATTCCACGGTGATGTCTTCCTTCATCTTCTCCACCATCTCATGCTTTCGCTGCTTGGCAGCCTCAAAGCGTTTGAGGAAATCTTCTTTTGTATTCATCTTTTCCATATTCTTTCACCTTTCTATTTTGCAAAAATAATCTTTTCGTTGCAACTTCCCAAATTTTGGGCTATTTATTTTCATTTTGCTCATCCACATACTCCACATTGTCGTAGCATCCCCCTGCATCCGTCCTCAATGAGGTCGAGGGCGAGCTCGAAGTCTTTGCCATCGCCATAATATGGGTCGGGAACGGAGGTTCTCCCTTTGTATTTCGTAAAGTAGTCGGCCATGCGGATGACCTTGCGGCGGTCGGCCTCACTGTGTGCCTTGCGGCAGATGTCGTGGTAGTTCTCATCGTCCATGACCACAATGTAGTCGAAGTCGGCAAAGTCATGGCTTGCGTCGAACTGTCGTGCGATGTGATCAATGCGATAGCCGCGTCGTGCACCATGCTGTCGCATCCGCTTGTCGGGCAGCTGGCCTACATGCCACGGGCCGATGCCAGCAGAGTCGATGTAGAACTTGTCCGTCAGCCCTGCGTCGTCAACGTATTTCTGCATGATGGCGTTTGCCGCCGGTGAGCGGCAGATGTTGCCCAGACAGATGAAAAGAATCTTTGTATTGTCCATCATTTAGTCAAAATTTATCATATTAGCCAGCTGTAGGAAATATTCGTTCGACCAGATGTCAAGTTCTTCAGGCTGACGGATAAAGGGTAAGACATCTGCCTTGACCATATTGATGTTAGTACTGGTTAGCCTCTGACGGAGCAAATCCATGAACTCATTTTTGGTTATGAGCTTGCCATTGAATTGCAAGATGCGTTCTGCAAGATGATTAAAGTCCAGCGGAATCCGATGTCTGACATACCATTCAAAGTCATACCAATCACGTCCTTTTACACGATTCTTCCATGCACGAAAAACCAATGCATGCATTTTACCAGCAAAGAGGTCTGGCAATGTAAAGCATTTTGTCATGAATGATTTTGGGAGCAGAAGTAATTTTTGTTCAGTGTTGAATTTTAAAGGTGGATTAGTATCCACCTCTATTTTTATCCTAATAGACTTTTCCGTTTGGAAAGAGACATCATACACGTCGGTGTTGTCTTTCAAAAAAGCAGACTCTACCTTTCCGAAATTTTGTTTGTCCTTCTTTTTTATCTCCACATCTCTTCCGACAATTTTGAACATATCTTTGATAGGCTGAAAATACTTAGTGAAATCAAAATTATCTGAAGGTGCCAAAAGAGAAAAATCCATGTCTTCACTGAATCTTTGCAGACCATGGAATATTCTCAAGCAGGTGCCACCGTAGAAGGCTGCTTCATCAAAAAAGCCACCATTGTAAAGCCCTGCAAGGATGACCTGCTGGTTTACCTCGAATATTGCATTACGCTTTTGCTGCTCTGTGTTCATGGGATAGCCCTGCAGCATGCTATTGTAAATCTCGTTGTTCATTTTCTAATAACTTAATGATGGTACGTATGGAATCGCCTTTCTTTCCTATTGCGGCATATTCTTCGAAAATGGCAGGATTCATTTTGGCAAATCCGTCCATATCAAGACGCAAGTCTTCTTCCAAAAAGATGCGGGCCTCCTTTATATACCGCAGGTTGACATGATGGGTGTTAGCTATCAGATCACACAAGGCCTTCTCTGGAGTGGCTATCATGAAAGCATAGTCCCCATTGTTGATACTGCATACTCCAATATGAAAGGCTTCGCTGGATATGGTAGTGTAAGTAAAGCGTCCATATGGGGTGTCGAAAGTCCTTGCATGCTTAATGGTCACTGACTGCATCTCATAGACAGTCTCTGGTATCAAACCATAGTAACGTAGGGCTGTGGACATGGAGACGTATGAAGGAGCATAGATGTGATTGGCCATCAGTTCTGTCGACAAGGTCTTTCCGGTAATTTCAGGGTTGACAACATATAATCCACGCTTGAGCCTGATGATTTCATCATGCTTCTCCAACCATCTCACCTTCTTATTCTTTTCTGTGAGAGATGGAAACACCGACCCGACTGTGACAGCCGTGACAGGTATGTTACCGAATTGACTCAATACATTTGCCATTATAAAATATCTACTTCCATTTCTTTTGCAAAGATAGTAATTATTTGAATAGAAAAAGCACAAAATGGGATTTTTCTGTACCAAATATCACTTTTTTACTTCGTCATTCGCTTCATTCCTGTCTGCATCCCCCACGCTCACTTTGTTTCCCTCTCCCACAGAAACTGCCTCAGCAGGAAGGTGAGGAAATAAGGGAAGGTGTAGAACTGGCCGTTGAAGCCAATGTTGCGGTAGCCCAGCTTGATACCGTAGCGAATATCCGGATAACGGTCGCTCTCAATGAGTTTCACGAGCGACTTAGTGCTACTGTCTTGCGATTTCACCTCCACAGGAATGAGCGTGCGAGCATCCCTAATGAAGAAGTCCATCTCTACCGTGCTCTTCTCATTGCGGTAATAATACAACTCATAGCCCGCTTTCACCAGCATGTCGCCGACAATATTCTCGTAGATGGCACCTTTGTACGTACCGAAGTTACGGTTTCTTCTGAGGTCCTCCTGCGATTCCTCATCAAGCGAGGCTATAAGCAGACCAGTGTCTTTGAAGTAAATCTTGTATTGTGCGGGATTGTAGTTACCCTTTAGTGGCAATTCCGGCATCTCCATGCAATAGCAAGGGTTGATAATGCCGGCATTGGCCAGCCACTCCACGCTGCCGATGTATTCTCTATTGCGCGCCCCTGTCGCAATCTTCGACACTTGGAATTTCTTGTTGTCCTTGGCCAAAAAGACAGAGATGTGTCTGAAAACGTTCAGAATCCGTGCACGCTCCATGCCCTCACGTGCATATTTGGTTATGTCCTCTTCATAGTCCAGCAGCAACTGGCGTTGGAGTTCCAGCGTGCCACTGAAGTTTCCCTGGCGGATGTAGGTGCTGACGACTTCCGGCATGCCGCCGACAATCATATAGTCTTTGAAGATGTCCATCAGTACTTTCATCTGCATCTCTGAGAGGGGCTTCACCGCTATCATGTGCTGCAACAAATCATTCGTCAGCGTCTCGTTGTAGCCCTTGGCCCAAAGGAACTCCTCAAAGTCCATGGAATGCATCTCATAGTCCTGCTTGTAGCCAACGCTGTTGGATTCTATCTGCTTGTAATACAATCCCATGAGTGAGCCGGAGCAGATGACATCATAGCGCCCGTCCAGCTTGAATGACTTCAGTGCCGTTGCACAGTCCGGACAGTCTTGCAATTCATCGAAGAAGAACAGAGTGCCGTTGGGAAAGGTCAGCGAGGGGTCTATCAATGAGATGTTCTTGATAATTTGGTCTACTTCATAGCCGTCGCTGAAAATCTGCTTGTATTGTTTTTGGAATACAAAGTTGATCTCAATGACGTTGGTATAGTGTGTCCGGGCAAACTGGCGGATGGATTCTGTCTTACCAATCTGCCGTGCCCCTCTCACTATCAGAGGTTTGTGGTTGGCATCCGCCTTCCACTCCTCAAGAAAACTGTCTATCTTTCGTCTGAGCAATTTCATAGTCGTATCACATTTTTCCTTGCAAATATAGCAACTTCATCAC
>UQRP01000070.1 GCA_900543585.1 uncultured Prevotella sp. | reverse complement strand
GAGATTACAAATCACGTGCTCTGGCCAACTGAGCTAAAGAGGCAGGTGGGCAAGCGATTCTTATCGCGCCGCTACAACCAAGTACCCTTGCTACGTTCCCGTCCTGGGGGATTCCGAGGGAGCTGGCCGTAAGAGACTTGCCCATGTCATCCAAGGCCGTAACCTTGAAAGCGTGTGCAAAGGTAATCGGTTTTTTCTAAATACGTTCATCTACGGGCGAAAAAATACGGCTTTTAACATTATTTTCGGACAGCGCCCTATTCTGTGCCCCCCAAAATGCGTACCTTTGCAGGGATATATGATTAACGTTACATCTCTTATACAAGTCAAGGCCTTCGCCCGTCAGGACGGCTTCTTTCTCTTCCTGCTGTGGCTGGCAAGTTTCGGTGCCTTTATCGCCAATCCTGTCTCCACCTGGGGCAGTCTGTTAGCCATGTCCACGCCTTTCTTCGTAGGCTGGCTGTTGGTGCGCTTCCGCAACTATGCCCTCGACGGTGCCATCTCTTTCCGCCGTGCCTTGGCCTTCTGCTTCTACACCTTTTTCTACGCCTCCCTGCTCTTCGCCGTAGCCCAGTTCGTCTACTTCCGCTACCTCGACCACGGCACGCTGGCCACGATGCTCATGAACAGCATCAACACCTTAGAGCCTGTGTATAAGGCCAACGGCATCTCCACGGCAGAGCTGCGCCAGTCGATGTATCTCATAGGACAGCTCACACCCATAGAGATCGCCTTCGTCTTCATGATGCAGAACATCTTCATCGGCTTTATCATCAGCTTCCCCATAGCCTTCTTCGCCAAGAAGCTGCGCGGGGCCCAGACCAAACAGAACGAAAATAACTCACAGATATGAATACCGAACATCTTGATATATCCGTCGTCATCCCCCTCTTCAACGAGGCCGAGTCGCTGCCCGAGCTCCACGCCTGGATACAGCGCGTGATGACAGCCAACAAATTCTCCTACGAGATCATCTTTGTCAACGACGGCTCCACCGACACTTCCTGGCAGGTCATCGAAGACCTCGCCGCCAAGGACCCGAATGTCCACGGCATCAAGTTCCGCCGCAACTACGGCAAGAGCCCGGCACTGTACTGTGGCTTCAAGCGCGCACAGGGTGATGTCGTCATCACCATGGACGCCGACCTCCAGGACTCGCCCGACGAGATCCCCGGACTCTACGACATGATAACGCGGCAGGGCTACGACCTCGTCTCGGGATATAAGAAGAAACGCTACGACCCGCTGTCGAAGACCATCCCCACCAAGCTCTTCAACGCTACGGTACGATGGATCAGCGGCGTGCACAACCTCCACGACTTCAACTGCGGACTGAAGGCCTACCGCCGCGACGTGGTGAAGAACATCGAGGTCTACGGCGAGATGCACCGCTACATCCCCTACCTGGCCAAGAACGCGGGCTTCGACAAGATTGGTGAGAAGGTCGTCCACCACCAGGCCCGGAAATACGGACGCTCGAAGTTCGGTATCAACCGCTTCTTCAACGGCTACCTCGACCTGCTGACGCTGTGGTTCCTCACCAACTTCGGCAAGAAGCCGATGCATGTCTTCGGATTCATCGGCTCCATGATCTTCTTCATCGGTTTCATCGCCCTCATCGTCCTCGCCATCGAGAAGATCATCATGCTCGCGAATGGTGTCTACGGCGACCTGCTGTCCTCACACGCCTCCTTCTATGTGGCGCTGACGGCTCTCATCCTCGGCTCACAGTTCTTCTTAGCCGGCTTCCTCGGCGACCTCATCAGCCGCCAGAACCCGCAGAGAAACGACTACCAGATAGAGGAGACTTTCTAACCTTCGCTATGATGACAAACGGACTTCACCCTAACGACAGTGGCCACCGCCGGGAGCGTGGCGGCGACAAAATGCTGACATCTTTCAAGGTGCTCCTCGACTTCCTTGTCGTGGCTCTCCTCTTCTCCTGCTCCAGTGTCGACTGCCCGCTGAACAACATCGTCTACGCCAACTACAAGCTTGAGGGCCCCGTGCAGTCGCTCCCCGACACCCTCACCATCAGCGCACAGCGACAGGACGGCACCGACACCATCCTGCTCAACAAGTCGGTGCCCACCGACTCCTTCTCGCTACCCGTGAGCTATGGACAGCCCGTAGACGTCCTCTTCTTCGAGACGAAGAGCACCACGACGACACTCCACGACACCGTATGGGTGGAGAAGACGAACTTCCCACACTTCGAGTCCACAGACTGCGGCGTCAACTACTTCCATGTCATCAACAACGTGCGCTTCACCCGCCACGCCCTCGACTCTATCGTCATCAACAACAACAGCGTCACTTATGATGTCACACCAAAGCATTTCTATGTCTATTTCAAGGAGTACCGTCTGTAGCCTTCTGCTCCTCCTGAGCGTCTTCCTCGCCGCACCCGCCGTGGCCCAGCAGCGACAGCAGGGCCAGCAGCACCTGAGCAAGGACGAGCAGCTACGCCAGCGCATGAAAGCCATCGACGACTCCATACCCTTCTTCCGTGGCGTGCAGATCAAGGCCGACCTCGTGGGACCCATCCAGCGCGCCGTCTCCTCCTACGGACAGTATGAGGTCGGCGTGAGGGTGAACCTCAAGGACAAATACTTCCCCGTGGTGGAACTGGGCTATGGCTCTGCTGACGAGACCAACGATGTCACGGCGACACACTATAAGACGTCGGCACCCTACGGGAAGATAGGCGTGGACTTCAACATCATGAAGAACAAGCACGACATCTACCGCCTCTATGCCGGTCTGCGTGGCGCCTACACCAACTTCAAGTTTGATGTCGACCATCCCGATGTCACCGACCCCGTCTTCGGCGGTACGTCACCCTACAGCAGCCATGACATCAAAGCCAACTACAGCTGGCTGGAGCTCCTCTTCGGCATCGACGCCAAGATCGCCGGGCCCGTACACTTAGGCTGGACAGCACGCTACAAGCGACGTCTGACCCACGACGACGGTACCATGGGCAACGTCTGGTATGTGCCAGGCTATGGCAAGCAGGGAGGGTCTCGGCTCGGGGGCACCTTCGAGATCATGATAGAGATATAAACGCGGGAGACCGCCCTTAAAGATAAAGCACAAACGCCAGATTCCAAGCTAATGAAAAAGTCGTCTACACCGAGGAACATCCTCAAGCTCGTTTTTCTCCTCGTCCTCATCATAGCCTCCGTGGCCATCATCTACGGACAGCGCGCCACTCCCTACCAGCACGACGAAGGTACCATCTTCGGCACCATCTACCATATCACCTACCAGAGCAAGGACGACCTCCACGACGAGATCCTCGCCGAGCTGCAGAAGGTGGACAACTCGCTGTCGATGTTCAACAAGCAGAGCATCATCTCGCAGGTCAACGCCAACAAGCCTGTCAAGGTGAACAAGATGTTCACCGATGTCTTCACCCTTGCCCAGACCATCTCGCGTCAGACCGACGGTGCCTTCGACATCACCGTGGCACCCCTCGTCAACGCCTGGGGCTTCGGCTTCAAGAACGGTGTACAGCCTACCAAGGCCGTCGTCGACTCCCTCCGCCAGATTGTAGGCTACGACAAGGTGGCGCTCCAGAACGGGCGCATCGTCAAGCGCGACAGCCGCGTCATGCTCGACTGCTCGGCCATCGCCAAAGGCTACGGCTCCGACTGCGTGGCCAACCTGCTGCGCCGAAAGGGCATCGACAACTTCATGGTGGAGATAGGCGGCGAGCTCGTGACATCGGGTATCAACGAGAAGCGACTGCCGTGGAAGATAGGCGTCACAAAACCCGTCGACGACCCCACTCAGCAGCAGGAGGACCTCCAGACCATCCTCAACGTCACAGACAAAGCCATGGCTACGAGTGGCAACTACCGCAACTTCTATTATAAAGGTGGACGGAAATATGCACACACCATAGACCCCAAGACGGGATACCCCGTACAGCATAACATCCTCTCAGCGACAGTCCTGGCCGACAACTGCGCCACAGCCGACGCCTATGCCACCTCCTTCATGGTCCTCGGACTCGACGGCGCGAAGAAGATTTTGGCCAAGCACCCCGAACTCATGGTAATCGCGCCGTCCAAGGCGGCGTACGAGCTGGTGCACACGCATTGCGTGATTGTA
>UQRP01000069.1 GCA_900543585.1 uncultured Prevotella sp. | reverse complement strand
TCATGCGAGATTACCAAACTTTTAAGACTCTTTTCTTATCCCGAACTCAGGTTTCGAGTTTCTCTTCCCCGGCCTTGGAAAGTTGAAAATGCATGACACGCTTGTCTGTTTTGTCAAGTGTGCGTTTCAGCAATTTCTTCTTTTCGAGCGAGCGTATCACCTTGGAGGCGTTCGACTGCGTGAGTCCGAGACAGTCGCCTACCTCCCCGGCTGTCATGCTGCCCTTGTCACTTAGGTTGCAAAGCAGCATGGCCTCATTGAGATTGAGACTATAAGCTGCTTCCATATTATTCTCTAATTCCGTTATGGCACGGTAAATGTCGCGCACACGGCACATTTTCTGTCTGTCAAACATAATAGTCTTAGATGAAAAGGTTTACATTAGACTGCTCTGCACGTTGCATGTATGTGGCTGCACCACCGACCGTAACGCCATCAATGAGCTCTTCCTTTGATATTCCCATCATATCCATTGTCATCTGACAGGCAATAAACTCAACACCGGAATTCAGGGCTGCCTGACGCAAGTCTTCAAGCTGGTCTATGTTCTTACTACGCATGATATGGCGCATTAACCGGTCGCCCAACCCAAAGAAACTCATCTGTGAGAGATGGAGCTTTCGCGATGACGAGGGCAGCATCCAGCTGAACATTTTTCCGAAGAAGTCCTTCTTCACGTGTGGCTTATGCTCTTTCTTGATGACATTGAGTCCCCAAAAAGTGAAGAATATCGACACCTTTGTGCCGGTTGCCGCCGCTCCGTTGGCCAGCACGAATGTGGCAATGGCACGGTCAAGGTCGTCGCTGAACATGATCAGGGTTTTGTTGCGCTGTGAGGGCGTGGTATGCGCTGTGGTAGTGTGCGTGCTGCCTTTGCTGATCACCACCTTGTGCAACGCGCCTTCTTCCGATGCGCTGATAAAACTGTTGCCCGTACTTTCGCACCAGGCTTTGGCGTCACGCGGGAAGCCTGGGTCGGTGGCCGTCACCTCCACCTGACTGCCATCTGCCATGCCGTCGATGGTCTGTTTCAGCTTTATGATGGGTCCCGGGCAGGACAGCCCACAGGCGTCAAGGCGCAGCATGGTAGTAGAAGATGTAATGGTTTTCGGCCTGTCTTCAGGGGTGGAAACTTTCCACGACGTGCGTGTCGCTGAAGAATAGAGCTTGTAGCCTCCTGAGAGGTTCCGCACATCCTTGAGGCCATGACCTAAGAGAATGCGCTGAGCTAGGTAGCCACGCAGTCCCACGGCGCAATATAGCACGACGGGCTTGTCGGAAGGAATCTCGCCTATCCGGTCGCGTAGATCGTCGAGAGGAATGTTGACGGCCCCGCCAATGGCTCCAAGAGCGAATTCTTCTTTTGTGCGCACATCGATGATAGTGATGTCCTTACGGTCAGCATCACGCAGTTCTCTCCAGTAGATTACCGGCATGGTGCCGTTGATGATATTGCCGGCCACATAACCAGCTATTGCAATAGGGTCTTTGGCAGATGAGAATGGTGGTGCGTAAGCCTGCTCCAAAGCCATGAGGTCGGCCACGGTACCGTTGTGCTTGATGATAAGAGCCAGTTGGTCAATGCGTTTGTCAGCCCCGTCATGCCCTATGCATTGTGCGCCATAGAGTCGTCCTGTGACGGGATCGAAAGTGAGTTTTGTCGTCAATGGGAACGAACCAGGGTAATATCCGGCATGCGATGCCGTCGTCGTCGTTGATGAGGCGTATGCTATGCCGCGCTGTTTCAGCTGCTTAGCAGGAAGGCCAGCGGAGGCGACTGTAAGGCCGAACACCTTGGCAACGGCTGTTCCTATGCTGCCCTCGTAGGCCTCAACATTGCCCTGCACCATGTTGTCAGCAGCCACGCGCGCCTGTCGGTTGGCGGGTCCGGCTAAAAGATTGAGCCAAGGTTCGCCTGTGACGGGATGCTCATACTCCACAGCGTCGCCAACGGCATAGATATTTGCGTCTGAAGTTTGCAGATATTTGTTAACGCTGATACCTCGCTTGCCCAATGTCAGTCCGGCATCCTTGGCCAATTGTGTGTTTGGTCTGACACCTATGGACAGCAACACCATGTTGGCTGTAAGTTTTTGCCCGTCACTGAGCATCACGCCGAGGGCTTCTCCGCTTTTTTCAAAACTCTGAACAGCTTTCCCTAAATGAAGGGTGACACCATGGTCGGCAAGTTCCTGATGGACAAAAGATGCCATGCTGTAGTCGACAGGAGCCAGCACCTGGTCGCCCATCTCCACCACAGACACCCTCCACCCGGCATGCGTTAAGTTCTCGGCCATCTCCAGTCCGATGAATCCACCACCTACAATTATGGCACGTCCATTGGGATGAATGTCGATGAAGTGCTTGATGCGGTCGGTATCATCCACGTTGCGCAATGTGAAGATACCTTCGTTGTCAATGCCTGGTAATGGCGGCCGGACGGGAGAGGAACCAGGAGCCAAGAGTAACTTGTCGTAAGATTCGCTGTAGGTGCCTTCATCGGCATCTTTGATGATGACTACCTTAGCCTCGGTATCGATACCCATTGCCTCACTCTGCGTCCGCACGTCAATTCGGAACCGGCGCGAGAAGGCTGCCGGTGTTTGCACAAACAGCCTGTCGCGGTCGGCAATGACACCACCTATATAATAAGGTAGCCCGCAGTTGGCGTATGAGATGTACTTCCCTTTTTCAATGAGTACAATATCGCAGTCCTCGTCTTGGCGGCGCAGTCTTGCTGCAGCGGTGGCACCACCGGCCACACCTCCTATGATCACATACTTCATATTCGTATTACGTATTAATTATATTCCGTCGGCAAATATACGACAATTAATTTATACCAACAAATTTCCAACGGAATATTTTTGGTAATGGACTATTTTTTTGCCTTAATGGCTTCACAGCAGACAAGTCTTAGATCCCTGCTGATGTAGAGAGTGTTGGGGCTTAATCCTTGTTGTAGTGGAATATGCTATTGTGTATCTTCGGAATCCATAATTTGGGCTAATTTCCTACCAAGAAATTGCTGACGAGTGATGCCGTGCGGGCAGTGATCCCCTTTACTGAGAAGCCGTGGTCCACGCCCGGCAGGAGGTAAAGTTCGGCATTTTTGTAGCCGTTCTTGTAACGCTCGCTGTAAGTATAAGGAACGACACGGTCGGCTGTGCCATGAACAAGAATAACAGGTCCGGTATACTGAAGGGCTGTCTCATAGATAGGCAGCGTCTGGGCGGTTACAAAATAATTGCGGCCGAACATGTATATTGCGTCTTGGTACGGTAACGGTTTCAGGGATATTGCCAGCATCATAGGTTGCGCCTTGCACCTGTCCACGGAGAGCATCATCACGAAGAACAGCCGCCGGAGCGCAGGGAGCGACACTGCGGATACTGCCCTTGAGCCAAGAAAAAGGTTGGAAATAATTTGGAAGATTGAGCAGATAACGCTGATAGTAGAAGTCGGCATAGTCAAATTCAGAGCGTTTATAATCTTTACAAGGTAAAATTGCAGCATGCTGCAAAAATATCTTGTGAATCATGGAAATTAAAAGGGATATTCATCTCAAAAGGCTTATTGCCAGCCAACACGACGGTATGGTGAAGGTGGTGACCGGTGTAAGACGGTGTGGCAAGTCGTATCTGCTCTTCACAATCCCACAAAGTTGGCTAATACTTTCCATACGGTGAAGCACAGCAACATCACCTCTACCACAATACAGACCTATCTCTCTTATTTGGAGGATGCCTTCCTGCTGGAGAAATCCATGCGCTATGACATCAAGGGAAAGCGCTATATCGAATCACCCGCAAAATACTACTTCGTAGATCTTGGACTGCGCAACGCCCGCCTGCAGTTCCGCCAGACAGAAGAAACCCATCTGATGGAAAACCTAATATATAATGAGCTTCGCCTCAGAGGCCTGTCGGTGGATGTAGGCTCTGTCACCAGAATAGAAAGGAATGAACAAGGCAACAGCGTGAGGAGGCTGCTGGAGGTCGACTTTGTCTGCAACCTGGGATACAAGCGCTGGTATTATTGCTTTGAAAGTTCTTTTGGGTCGTCGTTTGTTGTAGCTACTATCTGTAGTGGTAATGCTGCCGATGGCTCAGGTAGTCCAGGTCGTCCTGATGGTTGTAGGCCTCCT
>UQRP01000068.1 GCA_900543585.1 uncultured Prevotella sp. | reverse complement strand
CGACCGTCACACGATCTTGCGACGACCGTCACACGATCTTGCGACGACCGTCGCACGATCGCGTTGCGATTGTTCACACACAGAAGTCTCGTCAGGCAACTGTTACAAGATAGATCTCTATCCTTTTGTTGTCCTTTTTTACATCTATTATCTTTCTTAAAGCATAAAAAAGTCTCGTGTAGGCTGTTTATATCCAATCTTTTCATTACTTTTGCAAGAAAATATAGGATTTACTTAATGAAAGAATTTGAATACTCAGAGGCTGAGGCCAACAAAGCCGAGACTGCTATTCTTGTCGGTCTTGTCACCCCCGAACAGGATGAGGCCAAGACGAAGGAATATCTCGACGAGCTGGAGTTTCTGGCTGATACCGCCGGTGCTGTCACGGTGAAGCGATTCACGCAGAAAGTTGGCGGCCCTAACCAGACATCGTATGTTGGAAAGGGCAAGTTGGAGGAGATCAAGCAATATATCAAGGACGAGGAAGACAACGACCGCGAGATAGGAATGGTCATCTTCGACGATGAACTGTCGGCCAAACAGATTCGTAACATAGAGAACGAGCTGAAGGTGAAGATTCTCGACCGTACCTCTCTCATCCTCGACATCTTTGCCATGCGCGCCCAGACCGCCAATGCCAAGACACAGGTGGAGCTGGCTCAGTACCGCTATATGCTTCCGCGCCTGCAGCGAATGTGGACCCACCTGGAGCGGCAGGGAGGTGGCTCCGGTTCGGGCGGCGGCAAGGGTTCTGTAGGACTTCGTGGCCCTGGTGAGACGCAGCTGGAGATGGACCGACGTATCATCCTCAACAGAATGTCGCTGTTGAAGAAGCGGCTCGTGGAGATAGACAAGCAGAAGAGCACACAGCGTAAGAACCGCGGGCGGCTGATTCGTGTAGCCCTCGTGGGATACACCAATGTGGGCAAGTCCACGCTGATGAACCTCTTAGCCAAGAGTGAGGTCTTTGCCGAGAACAAACTCTTTGCTACCTTAGACACCACCGTTCGTAAGGTCGTCATCAAGAACCTGCCTTTCCTCCTTGCTGATACTGTAGGATTCATTCGTAAGTTGCCTACAGACCTCGTGGAGTCGTTTAAGTCTACCCTTGACGAGGTGCGTGAGGCAGACCTTCTGCTTCATGTCGTGGACATCTCACACCCTGATTTCGAGGAGCAGATTCAGGTCGTCAACGAGACACTGAAGGATTTGGAGTGCGCTGACAAGCCGACGATGATCGTCTTCAACAAGATTGACGACTACCATTGGACGGATAAGGATCCCGACGACCTCACCCCGGCTACCAAAGAGAATATTACCCTTGACGAACTGCGTAAGACGTGGATGGCAAAGATGGGCGACAACTGCATCTTTATATCCGCTAAGCAGAAGGAAAATATCGACGAGCTGCGTGAGGTCCTCTACCGACGAGTCCGCGAACTGCATGTACAGAAATACCCATACAATGACTTCCTCTATCCAACGGAAGAGTGAATAATGTATAGTGTATAATGTATAGTGTATAATGTATAATATACAGTGCATATATTCTGAATAATAAATAAGGGGTATACATAAATAAAGAATTTATGAGGAATCTGACCGAAGAAGAGATCAACATCCTTGATGACAATGGTTGTTGGGCAGAAGACTGGGGTAGTATTATGGTGAGCGACGACTTCAAGCCGAAGTTCATGCACCGCGTGCGTCTCTATGGCGAGGTCTCTATTGGTGACTTCGAGAAGAATATTGAAGTCTCACCGGGCTTTCTGAAGCATTCCGGTATCAATGATGCCACCTTGCGCAATGTCTCTGTCGGCGATAACTGTCTGATAGAGAATATCGGCAACTTCATCAACAACTACACCATCGGCGACGATTGCTACATCTCCAACATCTCTACCATGGAGACAACGGAGGGAGCCACCTATGGACAGGGCAATATCATCTCTGTCCTCAATGAGGTAGGCGATGGTAACGTCATTCTCTTTAATGGTCTCAACAGTCAGTTGGCGGCCCTGATGGTCAGCCATAGCCGCGACAAAGAGTTGGTGGCCACCCTTCGCCGTCTGATCCGTGAGGAGATAGAGGCTACCTCTCCCGATAGGGGAACCATCGGTAATGGTGTGAAGATTGTCAACACCAAAGAGATTACCAATACCATCATCGGCGACGACAGTGAGATATGCGGTGCGGCGCGTCTGAGCGATGCCACCATTGTCTCCTCACCACAGGCCACTGTCTATATCGGCACCGGCGTCATCTGTGAGAACTCTATTATCAGCCATGGCTCCAGCCTCATCAACTCCGTGAAGATGCAGGACTGCTTCGTCGGTGAGGCTTGCAAGATCAGCAATGGCTTCACGGCCTCCCAGAGTGTCTTCTTTGCCAACTGCTTTATGAGCAATGGTGAGGCTTGTGCGGCTTTCTGTGGTCCGTTTACAGCCAGCCACCACAAGAGCTCCTTGCTGATTGGTGCGCAGTTCAGCTTCTATAATGCAGGCTCAGCCACCAACTTCTCCAATCACGCTTACAAGATGGGACCACTCCACTGGGGCATCTTGGAGCGTGGCAGTAAGACAGCCAGCGGCGCCTATATCCTCATGCCGGCGGAGATAGGAGCGTTCAGCGTGTGTTTCGGCAAGGTGATGCACCATCCCGACACCCGTCCGCTGCCGTTCTCGTATATCATTGCGGGTGACAGCGCCACCTATATCTCACCGGGAAGAAATATCACCACGGTGGGCCTCTACCGCGACATCCGCAAATGGCCGAAGCGCGATATGCGGCCGTCGGGGGCACGGCTGAGCACCGTCAACTTCAACTGGCTCTCACCGTTCACCGTGGGCGAGATTGTGCAGGGCAAGCAGACGTTAGAGACACTGCGCCGTGCCGCTGGCGATGATGTCGCGGTCTATCCTTTCCATGGCGCACTCATCAAGGCCTCTTCCTTGGCGAAAGGCTTGCGCAACTACGACATGGCACTGCGGATGTATATGGGCAGTGTGGTGGCAAACAGAAAGCAGGAAGATGAACAGCTTGCGGCTCCCGCCGACAGCACCGGACTCGGTGAGTGGGACGACCTCGCGGGGCTGCTCCTGCCTGTCAGCGAGGAGGAGCGCCTTGTCAGCGATGTCAAGGAAGGTGTCCTCGACAGCATCCAAGCGGTGATAGATAAATTGGCAGACATCAACGTCCATTACAGCGACTGGCAGTGGGCGTGGGCCTACCAGCTCATCCAAGACTACTATGGCATTGAGGAGATTACTCCCGACGATGCCGAGAAGATAGCTGCTGATGCGGACGAGGCCCTCCACAGTTGGATAGCAGAGATTCGCAAGGATGCGGAGAAAGAGTTTGCCTTGGGAGATGTGGAGCAGTCTGTGCTCGACAATTTCTTGGCAAGCTTGGATAAAGAGACAGAAGAACAAGATTAACCATTTCATATACCTATGGATTGTAAAACATTACTACTCGCAGCCTTCACCGCTGTCTCCACAACGGTGTCCGCTCAGAGTTATCACTACGAATCGGTCCCCGGTGACCCGATGCAGACGCGCATCTACACCTTGCCCAACGGACTGAAGGTGTATACCAGCGTGAACAAGGAGAAGCCGCGGTTGCAGACCTACATCGCCGTGCGCACTGGTTCGCGCAATGACCCGAAGGAGACGACGGGACTGGCCCACTACTTAGAGCATCTGATGTTCAAGGGCACCACACATTTCGGCACTTCCAACCTTGCTGCTGAGCAGCCTTTGCTCGACTCCATCGAGAATCGCTTCGAGCAATACCGCCACATCACTAACCCCGTGGCCCGCAAGAAGTTGTATGAGAAGATAGACTCTCTCTCACAGCTCGCTGCAAAATATAATATCCCCAATGAGTACGACAAGATGATGGCGTCCATCGGTTCGGAGGGCAGCAATGCCTATACCAGCAATGATGTCACCTGCTATGTTGAGGACATTCCCAACAACGAGATTGACACCTGGGCAAAGATTCAGTCCGACCGCTTTCAGAATATGGTCATCCGCGGGTTCCATACCGAGCTTGAGGCTGTCTATGAGGAGTATAACATCGGTCTGGCAAAAGATAGTAGAAAAGCCTATGTGGCGCTCATGAAGAAGCTCTTCCCCACACACCCTTATGGTACGCAGACGACCATTGGCACGCAGGAGCATCTGAAGAATCCGAGCATCGTCAACATCAAAAACTATTTTCACCGCTATTATGTACCCAATAATGTGGCCATCTGCTTAGCCGGCGATTTCGACCCTGACAAGGCTGTTGCCATCATTGACAAATATTTCGGCAGTTGGGAGTGTGAAATTAATATCTTCAATTTTCATATCAACCACCGACCAGTTTTT
>UQRP01000067.1 GCA_900543585.1 uncultured Prevotella sp. | reverse complement strand
ATTATAATATTAATTAATATATTAATAATTAGTATTTTATATTGTTTGTACTATATTTCTTCTTATTTTACAATATTGATTTTTCCGACATGCGATAGCTATAAATGCGACGGTGCGACGGTGCGACAGTGCGACGGATGAGGAGAGAAAAGAAAAAGGCGGAGAGTTTTTAAACCCAGCTGACCGCCTGTTGCTCCATCCCCTCAAACCACTGTTTTTCAGAGCATCCACTCGCAGAAAGCTGTCGAGAGTACTCAAAAAATTTTCTCACGTTTGCAGGGCTTGGCGTATTGCTGGCTTTGTAGCTATCTTCCACCATCTTTCTGAACACTTCCAAGGAAAGGGGGACAATGACGGACTTTCCACCGTAGTAGGAGATATTCATTTGCGACAAGCCGAAGAAATGGGCAATGCATGCATCATTAATGGTAGGAGCCACGAAGAGACAATAGCATGGCTTTCCTGTAGCAACTTTCAACTTGCCGAGGTGTCGGCTCACCGGTTCACTTTCCACCTCAAAAGGTATATCAGTCGCTTGGTATGCATGAGAGCCACTATTTGATGTATGAATTATAGTAAAAGGATATCTCATAAACTGAAGTAAAGACAAGCTGATGTCTTTGTTGTTTGTGTGCAGCAATGTTCTGATGGGGTCGAAGCGGCATTTTCATGGGGACAAAGCTACGTTCTCATGGGGTCGAAGCTATGTTCCCTATATGGTAATGCTATAGAAAAAGATTGTTCGCTACGCAGGGAATGATCAAAATCTACGCAGCGAACAATCGTTTGTCTGGCAGCAAAAACAAGCGTTGAAAATCGAGCTAAACTTCGGTATAGACGTTGGTGGTGCCTATCTTCGTCTTTTGTAGGATAGGATTGTCGCCCTTTGTCATGTTCTCAAGGCATTTCCTTGCCGAATGGGCACTCAGCCCGGTGGCACGGCGGTATTCCTCCACCGTTACATAACGATTGCCGTTGGCATCCGACGACAGGCAACGCTCCAGTTCGGGATTGCGCTGACTGTAATAATTGGTGTCTATCGGATGGTTGCGACGGTCTATCTGTATGCTGTGAAACTGTCTCTGTACTGCCTCACGGAATTCCTTGGTAGGCCGGAAGTCTATGCCACCAAGCCAAATGTCATTGGCCGTTACGGTCTCGTCCTCGGTCATTGTACGCAAGAACTGCGGCTTGATGTAGAAGCTTCCAATAGGAGTCTTTACTCGCTTATGGTCGCCGATGAGATGAGGAATGGCATACATCAGTGCCTCAAAGCATCGGTTGACATAGCCTTTGGGTAGATTCTCATACTCATGGCAGAAATCGTCAAGCTTGTCAAGTCCTACCTCTTCACGGGCATTGGAGGACACATATAGCAGCTTATGTCCGTTATCACCATTGAAGTTGGATGGGTAAACCACCACATGCAGCGGGTCTATTTTCTGTCGTGCCATTATTGATAATCTTTATGTTAATATTCTTGTCAAGCTTTACTCGTCACCCATAATCAACCGATAGTATGAGAGACGGGTATAACGGACACTTTCACCAGGGTCGTCATGAATCCCTTGATGGTAAGCTATTTAATATGCTTGATATCATGGAGATAGCGGAATTAGCATCCAGTCGAGCAGCACCAAGTCGGGCCGCCAGTCAGCAAAGTCACGCAGTGCGTCACTGCCGTCAGTGGCCACAAGCGTGTCGTAGCCTTCGTCGGTCAGCCCTTCTTGCAGAAAGGTGTAGATGCCGGGCTCGTCCTCAACGATAAGAATTTTTATCATGGCTTATTTGCTATAGATGTGATCAATGACGATGCTGAAAATATAGTTGGGATAGACCTTTCGGATTTCCTGTAAGAGATGGAACTGGAAGGCTTTGTCGTCATGCACCGTATCGTCAGGCACCACGTCGAAGGTGACGGTACGCTTTTCCTCAAGATAGAAATATCCATGCACCTGCTCGATATGAGGATAGCTCTTCAGAAAAGCCATCACACCCTTTTGCAGCTCACTCTCCTTGCCATGGTCGCAAACTGCATAGATGCCCACAGTGACAATGACATGATATTTATCGTAGAGCAGTTTGGTGATGGACCTGGTGAGGGCATGGATACGTTTGGCCGTCATCGATTCGGGCACGCTGACGTGGAGCGAGCCGATGATGGCGTTGGGACCATAGTAGTTGAGGATGACATCATAGACGCCGAGCACCTCGGCATACTGCATCACGTCCTGCATGATGTGATGCATCATGTCCTTCGGAATGCTTTTGCCGAGAAGCTGGCCCACAGGAGCCCCAATCATCTCGATGCCTGCCTTGATGATGACGAGCGAGATGATGGATCCGAGGATGCCGTCGAGGTTGACTCCCGTGAAGAGCATGATGCCGGCGGAGACGAGCGTGGAGAGCGTCACCACGGCATCGAAGGTGGCATCGGCGCCACTGGCCTCCAAGGCGTTGCTCTGCAACCTCACACCCTGCTTCTTCACATACCAGCCCAAGACTATCTTCACGACGATAGCCACGATGATGATGGTCAGCGTGACGGCGGTGTAGGAAGGATTGGTAGGGTTGAAAATCTTCTTCACGCTCTCCACTAAGGAGAGAATACCCGTGGAGAGTACGATGACCGAGATGATGATGGCACTGAAATACTCCACACGGCCATAACCAAAGGGATGGTTGCGGTCGGCGGGCTTCTCCGAGAGTTTTGTGCCCACGATGGTGATGACCGACGAGAGGGCATCGCTGAGATTATTGACAGCGTCCATGACGATGGCCACCGAACCGGCCAACCCATCCTGCCACAGCCTTGAACGCGGCGAGGAAGAGGTTCGCGGCGATGCCGACCACACTCGTGCGAATGATTTGCTGATTTCTATTCATTTTTTCTTTATCTTATTTCTTTTGGCAAAGGTAAGAAATATATCGGAATTATAGTGCTAATTGTAACCAAAAGAGCGCAAAGGCCTTTTTCTTTGCGCTCTTGCTATCAAGACAACACTGAGAGATGCTGTCGGTGAAGTATCTTATCACGTCTTTCATCTCCCTGTCTCTGTCATCTTTCTGGTAAGGTGTCAGACGACTCTTACTCGTGCTTGTTACATTTGTATCCATAATGAAATACTTTTTGACCACAAAGTTGGGATAAAAAGTCGAGAAAAAAGACTCAATTGGGAGACAAAATGGAAGTGGATCCCATTGTCAAGCAAGACCGTTCGCCGGTTCATTTCCTTAACGTGGGCGTGTCTTATAGCTTGTTCAAATAAGATCTCTGCTCTATGCCAGCCAGCATTTTCATGATGCTATGCTAAAAATGGTGCTGAAAATGTTCCATAACGTATATAATTGTCCGGGAAAAATTGACTTCTCGGATTTTCTTTATACTTTTGCCACGTCGCATTACTTGACTTGCAGCTTTGCACTCAGTTAAGTGGATGTCGATTAGGAACAGACAAATACTTATTTTGGTAAATTAATAGCGTATAAGAAAAATGAAGATACAGCAAGTACAGCGCAGGGCTATCATTATCGGTGCCTCCTCAGGAATCGGCCAGCGATTGGCCCAACTTCTCCTGCACGATGGTTGGTTTTTGGGCGTGGCAGCGAGAAGGGAAGCTCCATTAGAACAGTTGGCCAAGGACTTCCGCGGACAAGTGGTATGGAACTGCATCGACGTCACCGATGCAAAGGCTGCCGAGGGATTGGAGCAACTCGTGAAGAAGGCAGGGGGCATGGATCTCTTTCTCTATGCCTCGGGCGTAGGGAAAATGAATCCCAATCTCGAGCCTGAGCCGGAGGAAGTAACCCTGCACACCAACGCCTTAGGCTTTACAAGAATGGTGGGGGCCGCCTACCGCTATTTCGCGCGTCAGGGGCATGGCCACATTGCCGTGATCTCGTCGATTGCAGGAATACGCGGACTGGGACCATCCCCCTCCTACTCTGCCACCAAAGCGCTGCAAAGTACCTATATCGAAGCGTTGGAGCAGCAGAGCCACGCACAAGGAATAAACATTCGGTTCACTGACATACGTCCAGGATTCATCGATACGCCGCTTCTCCATGGTGACAAATTCCCTCACACACTGTCCGCCGACAAAGCTTCGAGAAGTATTCTCAAAGCTATCTACAGCAATAAGCACGTGGCCTATATTGATGGATTCTGGCATGCCGTAGTGCTACTGATGCGTTTGGTGCCACGGGCGTTGTGGCGCAGGATAAATCTCAACCATGTTTAATGAAAATTCTCAACACATAAATATATGAAAGACAAATTCAATCCTCTTTTGAGACATATACATTTAAGACCAACAAGCGCACCGATGACTGGGGCGGAAGCCTCGAGAAGCGGATGCGGTTGCCTTTCTACGCACGCCCGATATGGCTTTGGAGGCTTACAACAGCCACATGGCCGATTTCGTGGCCATCGGATTGGGTGTGCTCATCAATCCAAACTTTGTGGAGCTGATAGAGACGGGTAAGGGGTTGAGCTCATCCTTGATAAGGTTCAGACACTCAATGAACGTCGTGCGCTCCTTCTCAGACAGATGCAATGCCTCGCTCACCTGGTAAGAGAAGAAGCCATAGTTCTTGATGTTCTTGCCAAGCGATGTGCCACGGATAAACTCGGGGTCGTTGCAGCGTGCCCTGCTTGTGGTTCTTGCAGTATTGGTAGAAGAGATTTCTTGCCAACGTCAGGAACTTGTAGACATAGACCATCATGGCGAAGCCCTTGGCATTGTGCTGCCGGATGAACGGATCGATGATGCCGAAGGACTTGCCCGAACCGGGCGTACCAAAGACAATGGTGGCACAGAAGAGGTTGATGATGTTGATCCAGCCGTGGTTCAGCTTTTTCTTGTAGTAATAGACCATCGGGATGTTGACGCTGTACTCGTTCTCTTCCTTGT
>UQRP01000066.1 GCA_900543585.1 uncultured Prevotella sp. | reverse complement strand
CTTCTTAGCCTGGTATTCGTTGCCGAAAATAGCAAAACGCAAACGTTTCTCTGTCATAACGTGCTGTTTTATTATCATTTTCTCAACAAAGTTACTAATTTATTTTCCTCTTTACGCTTTTTTCCTTATTTTTGTACCAACTATTTATGGCAAGCGCTTGCGCACCATACATTATTCACAATACATTACACATTACACATTATACATTACACATTACACATTACCATGGTATACGAATTTTTAGCCAATGGCTTTGAAGAGATAGAAGGATTGGCCCCCGTCGATATTCTTCGTCGTGGTGGCGTTGAAGTCAAGACTGTCAGTGTTACGGGCAGTGAGTTTGTCGAGACCTCTCATGGTGTCACTGTTAAGGCCGACATGCTTTTTGAGGATGGCGACTTCAGTGATGCCGACCTGCTGATGCTCCCCGGAGGCATGCCGGGCAGCAAGAACCTCAACGAGCATGCTGGTGTCCGTCAGGCTTTGAAGCGGCAGTATGACCGTGGCGGTCGTGTTGCCGCTATCTGTGCCGCCCCCACCGTCTTGGCCTCTATCGGCATCCTCGACGGCAAGTGTGCCACCTGCTCCCCGGGCTGGGAGAAGCATTTCCATGCCTCCACTATCTACACGGGAGCCTTGTGGGAGGAGGACGGCACCATCACCACCGGTGAGGGTCCTGCCGCCACGCTGCCCTATGCTTATCACATCCTCAGCTATTTCATTCCCGAGGCCGATGTCAAGGCTTTGGAGAAGAAGATGCAGTTTGCTCATTTGATGGAGAAGTAATTATGGACTACGCTATCATTGTTGCCGGAGGCCATGGCACGCGCATGGGCTCCGAGATACCTAAACAGTTCCTGCCTGTTGGCGGTCGCCCCGTTCTCATGCGCACCATCGAGCGCTTCCATGCCTACGATGGTGACATGCAGATTATCGTCGTGCTGCCTAAGGACCAGCAGGAATACTGGCATCAGCTCTGCGAGGAGTATCATTTCACCGTTCCCCATATCCTTGCCGACGGCGGCGCCACCCGTTTCGAGAGCTCGCGCAATGGCCTTGCCCTCGTCCCTGACGATGCCGATGGTGTCGTGGCTTTCCACGACGGTGTGCGTCCCTTCGTCTCCACGGAGGTCATCGACCGCTGTTTCGAGATGGCACGTGAGGAGTATACCGCTGTGCCGGTGCTGCCCGTCACGGACACCCTGCGCCATGTCGACGACCGCAACGGCAGCTCTTTCACTGTGGACCGTAAGCTCTTCCGGGCCGTGCAGACCCCACAGGTCTTCGATATCTCGCTCGCCAAACAGGCCTTCAACCAGCCCGAACGCAAGACCTTCACCGACGACGCTTCGGTGGTGGAGAGCCTCGGCGTGAAGGTGAAGACGGTGGAAGGCAACAGAGAGAACATCAAGCTTACGACGCCTTTCGACCTGAAGATTGCGGAGGTATTGGTAGAGGACTTATGATATGGATACATTGACAGCAATATTACTTTTATCTGGAATCGTTGGTTGTGCATTGGTGGCATGGTCTTATACGAAGTCCGGAAAGAAATGGTTGGAGAATCTTTAGAGAATAAGTCTTAGCCGATGACGAATATACTCTCTCAGGACATTATGTATCTTCCTGGCGTAGGACCGAAGCGCAAGGATCTCTTAGCTGGTCAGCTCAACATCAAGACTTGGGGTGACCTGTTGGAGTATTATCCTTATAAATATGTGGACAGGTCGAAGGTCTACGCCATCCGTGAGCTGACGGGTGATATGCCGTTGGTTCAGATCAGCGGTTGGATACAGAGTTTTGAGGAGTTTGGTGAGGGCCGTAAGAAGCGTGTCGTGGCTCATCTCTCCGACGGACGTGATGTCGTGGATATCGTTTGGTTCAATGCCGGCAGTTGGGTCTACGACAAGTACAAGCCTGGTGTGGAGTATGTCGTCTTCGGCAAGCCGGCACCTTACAACGGCAGGTATCAGTTTGTCAACCCCGACATTGAGAAGGCTGCCAACATGCAGCTCAGCACCATGGGTCTGCAACCTTACTATGTCACCACGCAGAAGATGAAGGACCGCGGCATGAACTCCCGTGCCTTGGAGAAGATGACGAAGGCGTTGGTGGCGAAGATTCCCGTTGGTGCCATTCCTGAGACACTGCTTCCTGCCCAGTTGGCGCGCCTGCATCTTATGGGTCGTGAGGAGGCACTGCGCAAGATTCACTATCCCCAGTCGCTGCGTGACGTTCAGCGGGCTCAGGAGCGTCTGAAGTTTGAGGAACTCTTCTATGTGCAGCTCAACATCTTGCGCTATGCCACCGAGCAGCGCAATAAATACAAGGGCTATATCTTCTCCAAGGTAGGTCCCATCTTCAACAGCTTTTATCGTAACAATCTCCATTTCGAGCTGACGGGAGCTCAGAAGCGTGTGATGCACGAGATTCGTGACGACATGCGGTCGGGCCGTCAGATGAACCGCCTGCTCCAGGGCGACGTGGGTAGTGGCAAGACCCTTGTGGCGCTCATGGCCATGCTCATTGCCATCGACAACGGCTTCCAGGCTTGCATCATGGCACCCACGGAGATTCTCGCCGAGCAGCACCTGCAGACCATCCGCGACTTCCTTGAGGGTATGGATGTCCGGGTGGAGCTGCTGACGGGTATCGTCAAAGGTAAGAAGCGCGAGGAGGTCCTGGCGCGCCTTGCCGACGGCAGCATAGACATCCTCGTGGGCACGCATGCCGTGATAGAGGATACGGTGGTGTTTCGGAAACTCGGCCTTGCCGTCATCGACGAGCAGCACCGCTTCGGCGTGGCTCAGCGTGCCAAGCTCTGGGCTAAGAGTCAGCGCCCGCCGCATATCCTCGTGATGACGGCGACACCTATACCGCGCACCCTTGCCATGACACTCTATGGCGACCTCGACGTCAGCGTCATCGACGAGCTGCCACCGGGCCGCAAACCAGTGGTGACGATACACAAGTATGATAATCAGATGACAAGTCTCTATGCCGGTATCACCAAGCAGATTAACGAAGGGCGGCAGGTGTATATCGTCTTCCCGCTCATCGAGGAGAGCAAGAACAAGGACTTGAAGAACTTAGAGGCGGGCTATGAGTCATTGAAACAGATCTTTCCGCAGTTCCGGATGAGTAAGGTCCATGGGCAGATGAAGCCTAAGGACAAGGAGGCAGAGATGCGGAAGTTTGTCAGTGGCGAGACGCAGATCCTCGTTGCCACGACGGTCATAGAGGTTGGTGTCAACGTGCCCAATGCTTCCGTCATGGTCATCCTCGATGCCCAGCGCTTTGGTCTGTCGCAGTTGCACCAGCTTCGCGGTAGGGTAGGGCGTGGTGCCAAGCAGAGCTTCTGTGTCCTCGTCACAAGCTATAAGCTGTCTGAGGACACGCGTAAGCGCATAGACATCATGTGCGACACCAACGATGGCTTCCGCATTGCCGAGGCCGACCTGAAGTTGCGTGGTCCCGGCGACCTGGAGGGAACGGCCCAGAGTGGTATGGCCTTCGACCTGAAGATAGCCAATATCGCCCGTGACGGCCAGATTGTGCAGCTTGCGCGCAATGAGGCACAGCGTATCATCGACGACGACCCCGACTGCCTAAAGCCCGAATACAACATCTTCTGGAACCGGCTCCGTGAGCTCAAGGATACCAATGTCAACTGGGGAGCTATCAGTTGATGAGGTGGTAGGTGATCATTACCACCTACCACCTAAAATAATGTAACAATCTCGTTTAAATTTGTTAATGCGTTGCTTTAATCGCGAATTATGTGTTAAACAACCCAAAAAAAAATACTTGATGGAAATCAAGTCGTGAATATTTTTTGTAACTTTGTGAAGAATTCGATGAAGCAATTTTGTCAGTTTCATTGCAACCCTGATAAGAAAACACTGCAAATGACGATAAAAAGTAAGATAAAGGCTTTAGGAATTACATTTCTGTTAACATTGGCAACAGTGCCCGTTTTGGGACAGGATCTTTTGGCACGACAAGCCCCGGTGGACCGGCGCGCCAAGAAATTAGACTCTATGGAAGTGAAAAGCTTCATGGAGCGCGAGAATATCCAAACACCTGCCGCCCAGCTCTACGGCGATGAATGGGATAACCGCTATGCACATCGCCAGACAGAACTTCCTGATTCCTTCGTCATTAATCTTCGTCATTTCTGTATGCCTACTCCGAGCCGTGTGGTGACGAGCAACTTCGGTTCCCGCTGGGGCCGTCAGCATAAAGGTCTCGACATCAAAGTTTATATTGGTGATACCATCCGTGCCGCCTTCTCGGGCAAGGTGCGTGTCGTGCGTTACGAAGCCGGTGGCTATGGCAACTATATCGTCATTCGTCATCCTAATGGTTTAGAGACCATCTATGGTCATCTCTCCAAGCAACTTGTCAGCGAGAATCAGGTGGTGCGTGCCGGCGAACCTATCGGTTTAGGCGGTAACACTGGCCGAAGCACAGGTTCGCATCTGCATTTCGAGACGCGTCTGTGTGGCGTGGCGTTGAATCCCGCTATCTTCTTCGACTTCCGCAATCAGGATGTCACAGGCGACTATTATGTCTTCACGCGTGAGCGCTACGAGCGCGACTCTGAGGTTGCTACCCGTGAGCGTGGCAAGGTGGGCAGCGGTGGCTACACGAGAGATATGATTTATGGTGAGGTTGGCCACAGCGACGAGAGTGCTCCTGCTGATGTCCGCGAGGCTATGAATGCGCCCGAGCGCGTCTACTACAAGGTTCAGAGAGGCGAGACCCTCGCTTCTATTGCTAAGAAGGTGGGCGTTTCTGTTGATACCATCTGCCGCCTGAATGGCTTCAGAAAGTCGCAGAAGGTGAGAGCCGGAATGATTATCAGATACGTATAATGGCCTTTTAAAGGTAAGAAGTATAACGAGCAGCGGCCACGTGGAGAGTTTTCCACGTGGCCGCTGCTCGTTATGCAAGTGAT
>UQRP01000065.1 GCA_900543585.1 uncultured Prevotella sp. | reverse complement strand
ACAAGAGCAGCATCGAAGTCTTCGACGCTGACGGTAAAATGGCCATGACAAACATCGTCTTCCCCACTGAACCCTACAACAGGCTGACGGTGAAAGGCGGAAAAGCAAAAATCTACAACTTAAAGTAGGCTACTGCATTCATTCATCATTGCTTTCCTGAGTATAGATGCAGACAGAACACATCTTACAAAGGTAGCTATATCAGAAGTCCGGGGAGTCCCCGGACTTCTGTCGTTATATAGCCTCTCTCCTACTCTTCTATATTGTCTCAGATGGTGTAGCGGCATTCCGCACGTCAGTCGGAGATTTACCAAATTCATCTTTAAAACAGACGCTGAGATAAGAAGGACTTGTGAAACCCGTCTGAAAAGCAATCTCTGCAATGGTAAGGTTGGTGGTCTGCAACAGTCGCAACGCCCTCTTCAGACGGGCCTTGCGCAGCAACTCATTGGGCGTGATGCCAATGAGAGCCTTTGTCTTGCGATACAGCTGCATATAGCTGATATTCATGATGTCAGCAACCGTTGTCATCTTCAGCTTCGGGTTGCCAAGATTATCCATCACCGACCTACGCAATAATTCGATGAAATTTTTGTCAGAACCATTGATATTCCTCATGGCCTTAGTCCATTCCGAATTGTCGTCAAAGACTTCTTTCAGTCGTTTGTGGTTATGAAGTAGATTGCTGACACGTGCCAGCAGAACATCAGCACTGAAAGGTTTGGTCATATACTCGTCAGCGCCATGGTCGAAGCCCTCTATGCGCTGTGCCTCCTGTGAACGAGCCGTGAGCAGAATGACAGGAATGTGGCAGGTAGCACTGGTCTGCTTGATGATTTTACAACACTCCAAACCGTTCATCACAGGCATCATAATGTCACAGATGACAAGATCTGGGATGTATTTCTGAGTCATGCTGACGCCTTCCTTTCCATTTCTGGCCTCCAAGACATTGTATCGTTTCTCCAATACACTCCTCAGATAAAACCGTATGTCATCATTGTCGTCAATGACAAGAATCTGCTCGCGCGATTCGTCTTCGTCAATAAGGTCGTCTGCCAACGTTGCCGGTACAACATTCTCTTCCTGCTGTTCATTCTCTGCATCTGCCTTTGCCTGGTCAGCTCGGGTTGTGGCAGAGGAGTCGTCAACATTCTCCTTGTCATTATCAAAAGTCAGCAAACCTTCTATAAGCGCAGAGAGCTGATGGATATTCCGCCCCATCATTTCCACCGTTGTACGGTCTTCGCCTTTCAGGGTACTGCTTTCAAGAAGCTGATCGATAGGGCCGGCTACCAAGGTGAGCGGAGTGCGCAACTGATGGCTGACGTTAGTAAAGAAGTCTATCTTCTCTTTATCCAATTGAAGTATCTTCTGGCTAATCTGTTCCTTTGTCTTACGCAGATAAACCTGATAGACTGCAATAATGATGAGCAAGATGACCACAAGGAAAGCCATGATGAGGATGATTCTCTGGCTTTGGTTCAGACTGACATACCTGTCAATGTCATTGTATAGCGCAGAGAGGTTGGCTGTTTGGTTGAGCATCTCATTATTCTGCATATCCACGATGGCAGCATTGTCTGCTGTCACCAAGGCAGAAGTAAGAATATTGATGCGCCTGAACGGCTGGTGCTGTAAGATGCGCATGGCAAGGGGGACTATCTTCTCACCCTTGGTGGGATAGATATATGACGCCGTGAGCTTTCCGTCACGAACCCATTCCACCCCCTGGTTAGGTCCGGGCAGCCCATCAATGCCAACAAATTTGATTTGTTTCTCCATCCCCATGTCCTTGGCTCCGAGATAAGCTCCGTATGCCTCACCATCATTATGACAGAACACACAGACGGGTCTGTGACCTTCCCTGAGCAGCTGACGCATCAGTCGGCGTGGCGTTTTAATGGTCCAGTCACCTTTCAGAGTGATGACCTTTATGTGCTTATTGCAGTTTCTGATACCCTCCATAAATCCACGGTGCCGTTCCTCTACGGGGGTAGACCCTTCCAGGCCGGTGATTTCCACAATCTCGTCACCAGAATTCGTCATCGAAGCGACATACTGAGCCATGGTACGGCCTACTGCAACATTATCAGCGCCGATAAAAGCAGTATATTTCTCTGACCGCGACATTCGGTCATAGAGAATAACAGGAATACCTTTGTTAAAAGCCCGCTCTATGGCAGGAGAGACAATTTGTGCATCGCTGGGAGAAACTACGAGAAGGTCGATACCACTGGCTATCATAGAGTCTATCTGCGCTACTTGCCGCTGTCCATTGTTGTCGGCAGACTCAATGGTGACATCCACATTATTATATTGGTATTGCCCAATTTTTATTTCACGATTGGCTTTCTGCCTCCATCCGTCATTACTACATTGCGATACACCGATATGGTAACGACGTTGCCCGCAAGACAGGAACATGCACAGACATGATAAGACGATAGTGAGCAACAGCATCCCGGAAGTATGCGTCTGACGATGTAAAATTCCGTTAACGGAGAGTATAGAGTGTAGCGGTATCATGGACTTTCTCTCTTTCTTATTGGTTGCCACAAAGATATAGCTTTTCTTTCAAACTCACGTGCTGTTATTGAAAAAAAACATCGCTTTCATCAATATTCTTTCATCATTGTTGAAAATTCTTTCATGTATCGATATTACACGACGCTGAAAGAATTTTATAAGGGAGTATGAAGCTTTTTCACTTAATTTTGCAGCGAGAACTAAAAAAAGAATAAACATTAATAACCACAATTTATCATGAACCAAACAATTAGGTTGCTATTGGGAGCGATAGGATGTTGGTATGGGCTAACAGCTCAGGCTCAACAAGACGGCCAAATCACCGGTACGGTGGTTGATGGCACAGGAGAACCGGTGATAGGTGCTACAGTCATGCAGCAAGGCACGCACAATGGAGTTGTGACAGACATCGATGGAAAGTTTGTCATCAAAGTCCCGGCGGGCAGCAAACTCACCATTTCTTATATAGGTTTCAAGACAACCTCAACGTCGGCTGCTGACAATATGAAGGTGGTGCTGCAGGACGACAGCAAGGAACTTAACGAAATTGTTGTTACCGGCTACACCGTTCAGCGCAAGGCAGACCTCACGGGCGCCATCTCCGTGGTCAGCGTTGATGAACTGGCTAAGCAGAATGAGAACAACCCCATGAAAGCTTTGCAAGGCAGGGTGCCGGGAATGAACATTACTGCTGACGGCTCACCCTCCGGATCGGCTACGGTGAGAATTCGTGGTGTGGGCACGCTCAACAACAACGATCCGCTCTATATCATTGACGGTGTACCTACAAAGGCGGGCATGCACGAGCTCAATGCTGCCGACATAGAGAGCATCCAGGTGCTGAAAGATGCTGCCTCAGCCTCTATTTATGGTAGCAGGGCCGCAAATGGTGTCATTATCATTACCACGAAGAAGGGAAAGAATGGCAAGGTGAAGGTTGATGTCGACGCTTCCATTGCCGCCTCCATGTACGCCCACAAGATGGATGTGCTCAATGCCAAGCAATATGGTCAGGTGATGTGGCAGGCCTATGTCAACGACGGCCTTGACCCCAACACCAATGGCTTGGGATACCGCTATGACTGGGGATATAATGCAGCGGGCTATCCGGTACTCAGCAGGATAAGTATGTCAAAATACCTGGATGCTGCCGGAACGACACCGGCCGCTGACACCGACTGGTTTGACGAGACCACGCGCACCGGTGTGGTGCAGAACTACAACGTGTCAGTGAGCAATGGCTCTGAGCGCGGTTCCTCCTATTTCTCTTTAGGCTACTACAAAAATCTCGGCATCATCAAGGAGTCCGACTTTGAGCGCTTCTCCGCACGCATGAACGCCGAGTACAATGTGATAAAAGATGTGCTCACCTTAGGAGAGCATTTCACGCTGAACCGTACGTCGGAAGTGCAGGCTCCAGGAGGATTCTTGGAGAATGTTCTGCAGTTCAACCCCTCGCTTCCCGTCTATACCACCGATGGCAGCTATGCCGGTCCTATAGGAGGCTATCCCGACCGCGAGAATCCCGTAGCACGCTTACATCGCAATGCCGACAACAGATATACCTATTGGCGTGCCTTTGGCGACGCCTACGTCAACTTGCATCTCTTCAAGGGATTCAACCTCCGCTCTACCTTCGGCCTCGACTATTCGCAGAAGCAACAACGCTTCTTCACCTATCCCATCACGGAAGGCAACGTAGCGACGTCCACCAATGCTGTGGAAGCTAAGCAGGAGCATTGGACAAAATGGATGTGGAATGCCGTGGCGACCTACAATTTTGCCAAAGACCAGCACCGCTTTGACGCAATGGCCGGTATGGAGCTGAATAGGGAGGACGACATCAACTTCTCCGGGTATAAGGAAGACTTCATCATCCTCAACCCTGACTACATGTGGCCCAGTGCCGGTATGGGTACCGCGCAGGCCTATGGAGGCGGTGAGGGATATTCACTGATTTCTTACTTTGGCAAGGTCAACTATTCCTATGCTGACAAATACCTTGCCTCTGCCACCATCCGCTATGACGGCTCGAGCCGCTTTGGTAAGAACAACCGTTACGCCACCTTTCCCAGTTTCTCTTTGGGATGGCGTATCAGCCAGGAGAAATTCATGAAAGCCAAGTGGATCGACGACCTCAAGCTGAGGGCTTCATGGGGACAGACCGGTAACCAGGAGATATCAAATATCGCCCGCTATACCATCTACGAGAACAACTATGGCGTCAATGAGAATGGCGGACAAAGTTATGGCACGTCCTATGACATTGCCGGCACCAATGGCGGACAGATTCTGTCCTCAGGTTTCAAGCGTAACCAGATAGGCAACGACGACATCAAATGGGAGACAACGACGCAGACCAACCTGGGTCTCGACTACGCCCTCTTTGACAATTCTCTCTATGGAAGCTTCGACTGGTATTACAAAAAGACCACCAACATTCTTGTACAGATGGCGGGCATTGCCGCTATGGGCGAGGGAAGCTCGCAATGGATCAATGCCGGTGAGATGGAGAACAAAGGTATAGAGTTCAACATCGGTTACCGCAAGAATACCCGGTGGGGACTGAAATATGACCTTACCGGAAATATCGGCACCTATCGTAATAAGATTACCAAACTTCCGACTACTGTTGCCGCCAACGGTACCTTTGGTGGTAATGGTGTGAAGAGTGTAGTCGGACATACTTACGGCGCACAAGTCGGTTACATTACCGATGGCATTTTCAAGTCGCAGGATGAAGTAGACAACCATG
>UQRP01000064.1 GCA_900543585.1 uncultured Prevotella sp. | reverse complement strand
CAAGCGATATTTTGTTACCATTATCATGAAAGTGCCATCCTATGAATAAAGCAGGTTTAAGAATATTTTCTCGTAATGATGCTGGTGCTATTACCTCCACATAGTCGCCCCATGAGAGAATTTTCTGCTCCAATTCATAGTTGATGACGACATCAAGCTCTATGGTAACACCGTTTTTGTCTTCTGCCACCTTCTTCTGACTGCCGTGCCAGGGCTTTGTGGCGACGTAGGGATATTCGTCCTTGGGGAAGCGCAAGAGGACTTTCTCGGACTGCTGGCCCTCACGCTTGGTCACACCGATGACATCTTCAAAATATTCGTCGAAGTCGATATGGGTCTCACGGTAAGGCACGTGGGCGAGTTTCACGCTGAGAATCCTATCAAGGGGATAGTTGCTCAGGTTGGTATGGTCGCCATTACAGCAGAAGAGAAACCAGCGGTTGTTGTACTGCTTGAGATAGTAGGGATGGACAATGAGGGTCTGTGGCTCCGTCATCTTGAAACTCTGATAGCGCAGCTCCACGGTGGTCTTCTTGCGGATGGCGTTGAAAAGCGGCGTGAAATGCTCCATACCTTTATTGTAGATGGCAGACTCGAAGCCGACGGCTGCCCGCACCTCCTTGCGGTTATTCATGCAGAGGTTGAGGCGTGCGCCAAGTTCCGATATCCAGTCGGCCTCCGGCATGCCGTCGAAGCGACGGAGGATGTCCAGTGCCTGACCGAGATGCAGGATGTCGTCCTCACTGAGCTCGGTGGAGAAGATGGAGAAGTTGGGATCTTCATACTGATAGGTGGTCTGCCGCCCATGCTTCTTGCGGATGATGTTGGTATGATACTCGTTCTCGATGTTCAGCAGGTCGTCCATCAGCGTGGTGCGTGAGGTGATGGTCGGCTCGCCGCGCAGCTCTAACTCCCGGTTGATGAAATTGGTAAGCTCCTTGCCCGAATAGGCATGTCCGCTGCGCAAGCACTGGTCGAGGACACGCAGACGGGTGGAATAATTCTTGGTGTTTGGCATAATGCTTTCGTTATTTATAATATTTGCAAAGGTAAGGCTTTTATGTTCTCCCTATGCGGACACGTCCAAATATTTTTGATTGATGCAAAATTTTTGAACGTGTCCGCATAGGGGGAACAGATGGGTATTATCTTTGCGGCAAAATAACTGAAACAAGAGTTTATGAAAAAGACAGTTTTATCATTTTTGTTGTTGCTCTGTGCGTTCGGAGTGAAAGCGCAGAACGTAGCAGGCAACTGTTACCGAGGTTTCGTGGATGCCGGTTATACCATTGGCGTAGGTGATTATGATTTCGGCCGCTTTGAAGTTAACACGTCGCATGGCTATCAGATTAACCCCTATATATTTATAGGTGGCGGTATGGGACTTCATTTCATGCAGTCATACAAGACATCAGGGACAAGCGATATACCTCTTGACATTCGTGACAGCAAAGTGGACATTCCTGTCTTTGCCAATGTGCGTGGCACTTTCATGAAGAGCCGGTTTGCACCCTTTATTGATGCCAAGGCTGGTACGTTTATCAACAACAATGGTGGGCAGTATATCAATGCCTCTATTGGTCTAAGAATTTCAGTCAACAAAAAGCAAGCCGTCGACATCATGGTTGGCTATACAATGGAGAAGCTTGAGTTTGAGACTTTCAGCCATTTCGTCAGCGACTACAATCTGGATTATACCCGTAAGCCGGAGAAGAGAGACGCAGATGGAATTGCCATCAAGGTAGGATATGAATTCTAATCAATAAATACGTATAGACTATGAAAAAGATTTTCGTTTCAATCGTCTTGGTTTGTTTCGCTGTCCTTACTGCTAACGCACAGATGATGCGGGCAGAGGAACTGGAGAAGTATGCCAAGGAGAAGTATGGTGACAAATGGGTGGAGGCTGCCGAGAATATCAAGGCACAAGTGTCGCTTGACAAGAACAACGCCCTTACCTACACGCAGGTAATACCTTGTCCGGGTAAGACTGCTGCCCAACTCTACGTGCTTCTGAACTATTGGTACACTGCGACATTCAATGATGCCAACTCCGTCAACAAACTCAATGACAAAGATTTGGGCTGCATCATCGGAGAAGGCTATCTGAACGACATAGCCGGACACGCAGGTGGAACAAATGCATACGATGTAAGCATTCGCCCTATCATCAAGACTGACATCAAGGATGGAAAGATACGTGTGACATATACTGTACCTGCTTACAGTGTTGTCGTGTTGCAGGGTGGTGGCATCATGGGTGCTTTGGCTGGAACGCCAGCTACACGTAGCGATGAGACCTGGGCTATCGACAAGTGCTTTCCTTTCGTTGCCAAGGACGGGCATAAGAAAACATCGGCCAAGGCCTTTGTGATGACACATGCGTACAGCAATGTGATGATGGACAAGATAGAAGAGGCTGTAAAGAATGGCGTTTCAGGCAATGAGGACGACAACTGGTAACACGCTGTATCGCTGGATGCTTATCATCTCACTGCTCATACTCCCTATCGGGATGTATGGGCAGGGGCATCTTGCCTTCTTAGGACATCCTATTACGGGTGACATAAAGTCGTTTGTTGCGATGTTGGAGGACAATGGATTCTCTACAGAAGCAGGCAAAGGATGGTTTCCTAAGATGAAATGTAAGTATCTGCGAGGTGATTTCTGGAACTTCCAGGACTGTGAGATTGTCGTCAGAAGGCCCAAGAAATGGAAGAACGTTACCTCGGTCTATATTCACCCCAAAAACAACTTCCTGTTGTTGAATGAGTTGATAGCTGTGCTCGATGGGAAATATGGTCATCATGAGGAAAGCTATTCCGATGCGGATGTGAACGCATTGACCTATACTTGGAACATGCCTGAGGGTGCCATACAGATATTTGGAACCGTGGTCTATGGGCAAAGCTTCGACATCATCTATCGGGACTATACAGAGGTGAATCTGCTCAATCATATCATGAATACCATTGACAATGACCTTTAAAGAACTTAAAGTAAAAACTATGACAAAGAAAATTAGAACCAACGTGCTTGTTCTGATGAGTCTGCTAATCAGCTGCATCTCTATCTTCAGTCTTTCTTCATGCTCGAAGGACGACGATGATGATTTTGAGGACAACTATTCGGCTTTGTTTGCCAAGACCGACTACTTCATTGACATGCTTGATGTCGTCTACGAGCATTATGATGCTTTCGGCTCCAAGGCAACTGAGACCAGTGACGGAAAGTTCACGGTAACTCCTATTGGTCGTCTGATCATTGTAAAGAAGAATTCGTATGCCACCGATGTCACCTATACTGATGTAAAGGAGGCTCTTGAGAATCATTATCGGAATAACTATAAAGTGAATGATGTCTATATCAACAATGGTGGCACGGTGACCATTGATTGTAGAGATTAGCGCATCTTGAAACTGAGTAAAGAAAAGTTAGGCAATATATACGACTTTGAGAAATAAGTCGTATATTTGCCGATGAAAGACTAAAGACGATATCACTATGGGAATGAAAGACAAGGCTATGTTTGCGCTCTACCTCGCTGCAAAGAAGCGCAAGGTCAACAACAATCGCCTAAGCAACAACTATGACGATTATGATTGCGATGGCTTTGATGACCATGATGAATAACGGAAAGGAGTGCTTATGAAATTTGGATTCAGAAAGCCGTCGCTCAAAAGAAGCATCAGCGCACGGACGACGGGGCAGGCTAAAAGAGCTATCAAACGTGCGCTGATTCCGGGTTATGGAAAACGTGGCATGGGTCTCTTGCATCCCAAGAAAGCCCTCTACAACCGTGTGTATCGCCGCACGACATTTGGGTTGGGCGACATCATCAAAGCATTGTTCAAATAAACGTTACTATTATGGATGGTTTACTTTGTCCCGAATGTGGATGCCCGGAGGTTGTAGTTTATGATGACGGTACATGCGAATGTCAAGGCTGCGGCTTCGTGGGGAACATTGATATTTTTCTTCATTAGTTTCTCACAACAATGGCCTTAGTCATAGCCATAATTCTACTTGTATTTGCCATCATACAGATGGTAATCTATTATCGGTATGGGATTAACATTCTCAAACCGATGAACAGGCATGACAGAAAGCGATTGAGACTAAGACGTAAGGGAATTATTCAACAAAAGCCAACTCAAAACAAGAAGCGTAAAAAGAGGAATATAAATAGCGGTAATGGCTGCACTCCTTATAACCCAGAGTCCGATCCAGGCTACATGGATGAAATCGACGAATATATCATGCTGCAACAGCAACAAGAAGAGGATAAAGCGTTTTGGGAGGAACACAGATAAGTTGTTACTAGACAGTTTTTGTCCCATGCTAGCTCATTAGGATATATGCCACACAAGCAGCCAAGAGTAATGCCATGACTGTGTTTGTCTGCTTGGGATAGCGGTTGTAGAAATCATGCAGCTTGGCTCCTGCAAAGAGATAGACGAAGTTTGCACCGGGACCAGCTATTTCCAGCAATGCGGTGACAACAAGCAAGTCGGAAAGCCGATTGGAATATGGCAATACGAATGTGGTGTATGCCATTAGGTCAAAGAGAATAATCTTTGCGTTGGTGAGCTGTACAATCATACCAGAGAGGAACGTACAAGTAGGATCGCTTTCTTTCGCTTCGCCTGTGCTGTGATAGATTTGCCATGCCAAATACAGTATGTATGCGCAGCCTATATACTTGAGCCACACCACATATCTATTCATCATCGATCCGACGAGATGGGTTATCATTGCTCCTATTAATGCTGCAATGGTAAATCCCGTGAGCAGTCCGAACCACATGGTCATGGCTTTCCTCGTTCCATTCTTCATGGAGCAATGGAGCGAGAAAAGGTTGGCAGGTCCGGGCGTGAAGCCTATAAGGAGTATCGACAACAGAAGGGAAGGAAGTAATTTAATTGGCATTGATATAAGCTGTTAAGATTGAGTTGTTGGGCCATCCTCGGCCGCCATGTCCATCTGTGTTTCTTCATCTTTTCGTGTATAGCTCAACGGAATGGTTTTGCCCTGTAGCCGCTCCTTGAGCCGTGTGTTGCGCTTGGTGACGGTAACATGGCTGACGGCATACCATAGGGCACGACGCTGGCCGATGACGATACAGACTTTCTTGGCACGGGTGACAGCAGTGTAGATGAGATTGCGCTGGAGCATGACGTAGTTGGTGAAGTGGACGGGGATGACGACGATGGGATATTCGCTGCCCTGACTCTTGTGGATAGTCGTGGCGTAGGCAAGGCTGAGCTCGTCGAGCTCTGTCGATT
>UQRP01000063.1 GCA_900543585.1 uncultured Prevotella sp. | reverse complement strand
TGATATTGTCGAGGTTCACAAGTATATTTTGCAAGCGATATTTTGTTACCATTATCATGAAAGTGCCATCCTATGAATAAAGCAGGCTAAAAGCGTTGGGAGATAAGAAAAAGGTATAAAGATTTGTTCATTTTGGGAAATATGCCTATTTTTGCAGACACCTATCAAGATACACATGGAAGACAAACAGATACCCAAGAAGATACATTTCGTCTGGCTGAGCGGTGACCCTTATCCTGCCAAGATACGTCGTTGCATGGAGACCTGGCAGCGCGTGATGCCCGATTACGAAATCAAGCAGTGGAACACGCAGAACTTTGACATCCAGTCAGCCCCCGCCTACGTGCAGCAGGCTTACGCACAGCGTAAGTGGGCTTTTGCGGCCGACTACATCCGTATGTACGCACTCTATCACGAGGGCGGCATCTATCTTGACTCCGATGTCGTCATATTGAAGCCTTTCGATGACTTCCTGAAGTACAACTTCTTCAGCAGTATGGAGTATCATCCCACGCAGGTGGAGCGCATGGGGTCAAGTGACATGATAGACGCCGAGGGCCATCGCATCAAGGACGGCTATGTCTCCGGCATACAGATTCAGGCGGCTGTGATGGGCGCTCAGGCAGGCTGTGAGTTTGTCAAGGATGTCCTTGACGACTACGAGCACCGCTCCTTCACCATGCCCGACGGCACGCAGGGGCAGGGCATCCTCTCGCCCTTTATCTATGCGCGGGTGATGGAGAAATATGGTTTTCTGTATGTGGACCGCGACCAGCCCTTGCGCGACAATATGATGATTTTCCGGTCGGAGATTTTTGCGGGCAACAAGCACGAGGTCACTCCTGCGTCCTATGCCATCCATTATTGTGCGCACAGTTGGAAACCGGCGTTGTGGCAACGGCTGAAAGCAAAGCTTATAGGTGCTTTCAGATAAAAAAACACCTTTCCCTTTGCTTTCTTGAAAATTATCGCTACCTTTGCGCCACGATAATTGTTGGGCTTACATCCTAAGACAGCAAGTTATGCGTTTTAATTAATGGGCTCTGATAGTTCAATGGATAGAACGGAGGTTTCCTAAACCTTTGATCTGGGTTCGATTCCCAGTCGGAGTACGACAGAAAAGGCTAAAGCGTGATTGCGCTTTAGCCTTTTGCTTTTATCTTTTCATCATCTTTCGTCCTCCAATGATGACGAGGCCTTTATAGTCTTTTCCTACGCGCTGGCCTGAGAGGTTGTAGATGGGCAGTGCGCTGTTGTCGGCTGCTGTCGTGATGCCGTTGATGGATGTCGTGCTGTCGAAGAGGCGGAAGGCATAGGCTTTGGCCCCTGTGGAGCTCGACACCTTGAAGTAGCACACGGTTGCGGGAATCGTAGCCTTACTGCCTTCTGCCACCTTCTCAAACTCGTTGTCAGTGGCATCATAGCCGTAGTAGGCTGTCGAGGCATTGCTGCTGACCTCAGTGTCGACAAGCGATCCCTCGAAGGTCCAGTTGCCCGACGACGTGGTGCTGTAGGTCGTCTGTTCCGGCATTGTCCAACCGGAGATTTTGCCAATGGCATTGTTGAAGAAGCTCTGACCGGTCTTGTCGGGGATGTAGAGGTAGGGTGTGTTGGCCTTGGTCGTGGTGACGCGCGTGAAGGTCAGCAGCCCGTTGTCGGCACTATGAAACGCATACATCTTTCCGCCGAGTGACCGCACCTGCACGAAGTTGCAGTCGAAGGGCATGATGACGGTGCCCGCGCGCAGCGCTGTGTAGCTGTGGGAGTAGAGGGCGTTGAGGAATGCCACCGACTTCTTCTCATTCTCATCATTGTCCATGGTGACACCGTTGGCCGTGCTGCTATAGACCGCACCGAGCGTGTAGTCGACGGTATAGGTTTGCTTGGTATTGTCCTTGGCATCGGAGAAGGAGACCTTGGCAGGTGCCGTAGAGCCGTCGATGCTATAGATATAGTAATCCTCACCGAGCATCTTCACGGCCTGGAGGGTGTCGGTGGCTATCTTCGTCCCCGTACTGGTGAGGAAGGAGACTCTGGGCTTCCCAAAGCCAATGCCGTTCTTGAAGTAGACCATATACTTCTTTCCGCCAGCATAGCCCGTAGCCTGCTTGTCGTGGGCCCCTGCCATCTCCGCCGTAATGTCGCGGTAGATGGTGGCGCCGTCGTATTCATAGTAGCTGTCTCCGGCGACGTCTTCAATGTTTGCCGTCTGGGCCTTGCCCTGACCTTTGTTGAAGATGATGCTGCATCCGCCCTGGATGCTGAAAGTCTTCTTGAAGAATTTCACACCGTTGAGCGTCTCGCTCTCTGTCATCAGCTGTCCCGGCCAGGCGCCGAGCCACTGGTTGCCACCATCCCAGGAATAGAGATAGGGCGCCTCGCCGTCCTTGCAGTGTACGTAGATAGTGATGTTGCTGCTCTGGCTGACGATGTCGCCGTTCTTGTGTGTTTTGTCCTCGTCGCTGACATTGTCGTCGGCGGAGGTGTCGGTATAAGCATAGTGGGGCACCTTGCTGACATCAGCGGTATAGCTGTCGTAGTCATTCTCGCAGGCCTGGGAGATGTAATAGGCGTAGTTGGTGCCGGAGGAGACGAGTACGAGGTCGTCCTTGTTGACATCGGGAATGTCACCCTCCACGCTGCCGGCGATGAAGACGACATAGTGGTTGTCGTCCTTGCCGCGCACCTTCACCCAGTAGCCGTTGTCGTCGGAGTCATCGTATCCGTCGGCGACAATATAGCTCATGTTCTCTATACCGGCAGCCTTGCGGGCCAGAATCATCTTCTTCAGTTCCGGCTGCATCTCAGCGTTGAGCCAGTGTTTGAGAAAGATGCAGGGGTTGCCGGGCATGGCGAGGATATAAGCGTTGGCGGCCAACTGGTTGTTGTAGAGCATGGAGCCGTCGGTGTTGGAGTTGTCGTCGCGGGGATAGTAAGTATCGTGGTTGTCGACGAAGGTCACTGAGTAGCGGGAGAGGGTGGGGTGCTCGCCAAGGAGACCCTTGTTGAGGAAGTAGTTGGCCGAGCGTGTGAAGTTGTTGTGCCCGAATCCTAAGTTGATGGCACCGTACTTCAGCGGGAAGTCGAAGGCAGCAGAGTAGCTTGTGCAGCCACCATTGGACCAGTCGTCCTTGTTCCAGTATTTCGTGATAAACGTTTTCACACCTTTGTCACCGTCGAGGGCACTCTCCCAGACCTCACCGACGGAGAAGCGGGGATTGGCAGTAGCGTTGTAATCCTTGATATGCTTTCCGGCGAAACCGCGGGCCATATCGTAACGGAAGCCGATATAGCCGAGGTCCTTGAGAAAGTTCTCGTAGGCCTTGACGATTTTGTTGACATTGGCACTTCTATGGTCGAGGTCGCGGGCTCCGCTGAAGTCCTCGCAGGTCACAGAGCCAAGGGTCTCCTCGCCGTAGGAACTCAAGGCAATGCCGGCATTGGCGGCGAGCTTGGCCGTGGCACCGCCGTCGTCGTCCTTGACGATGTCCGTGGACAGCAGCTGATAGGTCTTGCCGTTGTAGGTCTCCTGTGGAAACACCCACCACTGGTCGTTGGTCTTGGCAGCATGGTGGTTGATGACGACATCCTCGATGAAGCCCGTGCCCTTGCCTTTATACGCTGCTATCATATCTTTCAGTGCATTCTCGTCGCCGAAGGAGGAAGTCTCGTCGAAGAAGTAGTAGGGCATGTATCCCATGTCCTTGAGGTTGGTGCGGTTGCGCCCGCTGTTGGGTACCCAGATGAGGTCGAAGTAAGGCGCCCAGGCGTCGGCGTTGGCTTTGATATTCTTCCACTGTGTCTCGTTGTAGGAATGCCAGTAGAATCCCTGGAGCATGACACCGCCCCAGTGGGCCGGCCAGCCCGTGGCGCCAGCGCACAGGGGCAGCACGCCAAAGGCCAGGGTGAGGAGAATGGTCTTCGTATTTATCTTCATATTTGTATCAGTCTTTTGAATCTGTTAGTTTTCAATGTTCATTCTCAGCGTATGACGACCTTCTTACCGTTGTGTATGAAGACGCCGTGAGTGGGATGCTCCACACGGATGCCCTGCAGGTTGTAATAGGGAGCGTTGTCGTCGCCACTGTTGTCCATATTGACGGCTTTGATGCCCGTGGGCACCTGCTGGTTGGTGCCGAAGATGACATCGATGCGGTCGGTGACGACACATGTTGACTTGTTGGTTGCAGTGGCAAAGCGCGGCTTGGCGTTGAAGACGACATCTCCGCCGCCCGAGACATTAGGGTCGTTCTTGGGAATGCTCAGGAAGCTCTTGCGCAACTCATAGTTGGTGCTGAACTCGCCAATCTTGAAGAAGTCGAGGACTGGCTGAGAGCTCTCGTCGTTGATGGTCCTATAGGCCAGGATGCTGTTGATATACTCGCTCTCGGGCCGCTTCACGTTGGCATGCTCTTTCCATTCCGTCTCCTTGTCGTGCATGGTGACGCTGTTGTCGTTGGCGATGAAGGGGATGAGATAGTTGGTGCCGGAGGGCTGCATGATGACCGCCGATGTCGTCTCGGCGTTCTCCGGCTCCATATAGACGAAGTTGGAGTTCACCATCTGTCCAAGCACCGTCACATTGGTCTTATAGTCGTAGTTGAGATCCGATGTCACGTCGGTGGGGTATCGCAGCAGGAGGCCCGTATTGGCAGGCAGGATGTCGCCGCTGAGCTCGGTGAGATAGACAGCATCGAGATTGCCGTACTTGTCGAGATGGTATCCCGAGGCATAATATGCCGTCACCAGCGAGGGCCGCTTTCTGGGCAGTCCGTCGGAATAGGAAGTCCAGTGGCCGCTGAGGCCATTGAGCTCAGTGCCGCCGTCAGAACCTTCCTTGGCCATGGTCCCGTTGATGCTGTTGGCTTCATAGTTCTTGGCACGGAAGCCCAAGAGGCATTGCAGTGTGGCATCAGATTCCGCATCGGTAGAGGATGTCAGTGTGGGCTCGCCACTGCCGTCGGTTGTCGATTCCTCAACATACTTCGGCGTGTTGCCGTGACCCGGGGTGTAGACCACACGATAGCGGCCCGTCTCGGGGAAGTTGCTAAGCAGCGAGGTGTTGCTGGTGCCTGCGGTGTTGTCGATGGCCTCAAGGGTGTAGCCGTTGGGCTTGAACTTGCTCTGCTGCTCCTCGGTGCCCGTATAGATGTTGATTTCCGTGTTTTTGTATCCGGGGTGTCCCACAGCGGGGATGTCCTTGTACCAGTATTTTATCTTTGTCTCACCTTTTTCGGTCACCGACATCGGCTGCATAATTTCCTTGGTGCGAGTGGGTATGCGGTCGTCGGATTCGGCCATGTAGTCATATTCCACCGTGGGGCGGCTGATGGTATAATAATAGGTGTGTGCGCCGTTGTCGTCGATGGAGTAGAACTTCACGGTGTAGATGCCGCTGGGCAGTGTCCAGGTGAGGTCCTCGTTGGTCTCGTCGTTGCGGCTGAGGTTGCGGGCATAGCGGCCGCGAAGCATATACCATGTAACCTGAGTTCGGGATAAGTTAAGTCTCTTGTATAGAAACGAATCTTACTTT
>UQRP01000062.1 GCA_900543585.1 uncultured Prevotella sp. | reverse complement strand
GAAGAGCGTCATTGGACATCCTATGGGGGCTCAGGTGGGATATGTCGCCGACGGTATCTTCAAGAGTCAGGAAGAAATCGACAACCACGCCAAGCAGGAAGGTGCTGCTCTGGGACGTATCAGATGGAAAGACCTCAATGGCGACAACGTGATAACAGAAGCCGATCAGGACTGGATATACAATCCCGTGCCCGACTTCACCTATGGTCTGAACATCTATCTGCAATATAAGCAGTTCGACTTCACGATGTTCTGGCAGGGCGTCCAAGGGGTAGACATCATCTCCGACTTAAAGAAGGAGACCGATATCTGGGCAGGACTGAACATCGGATTCCTCAACAAGGGCACACGTCTGCTCGATGCCTGGAGCCCCGCTAATCCCAACAGCGATATCCCGGCACTCTCTCTGAGTGACAACAACAATGAGAAGCGGGTCTCTTCCTACTGGGTTGAAAACGGCTCCTATCTGAAGTTGCGCACCATACAACTTGGCTATAATGTGCCTGAGAACTTTGCAAAGAAACTGTATATGCAGCGGTTAAGATTCTATGTCAGTGCACAAAATCTGCTCACGATTCACTCATCAAGCTTTACCGGGGTCGACCCTGAGAACCCCAACTATGGCTACCCGATTCCTTTGAACATCACGTTCGGAGTTAATGTAACTTTCTAATATATAATAGATACAACCATGAAAAAGTCCATATATATAGGAGCCTTGGCCATAAGTTTGCTGACGGCCAGCTGCTCCGACTTCCTTGACAAGCAGACGCCGCAAGGTGTGCTGACGGATGATCAGGTGAAGTCATCCCAATATGTCGATAATCTTGTCATTTCTGCCTATGCCGTTTGGATTTCCGCTGAAGACATTAATTCGTCTTTCTCTATGTGGAACTATGATGTTCGCAGTGATGACGCTTATAAAGGCGGTAATGGCACCAGCGACGGTGACGTGTTCCACCAGCTTGAAATCTCACAGGGCATTCTGACTACAAACTGGAATATCAGTGACATGTGGCAACGGTTGTACAACTGCATCTCACGTGTCAACACAGCCATTGCACTGCTCGACCAGACCAATGAGTCTACCTATCCGCTCAAGAATGAGCGCATCGCGGAGATGAAGTTCCTGCGCGCCTATGGGCATTTCCTGCTCAAGAGATTGTACAAGAACATTCCATTCATCATGGATGAGCATCTCACCACGCAACAGTATAATGAGCTTTCCAACAGACAGTATAGCAATGACGAAGGCTGGCAGCTCATCATCGACGACTTGGAGGAAGCCTATAAGACATTGCCCGTCACCCAGGCTGACAAAGGCCGGCCTACAAAGGCTGCTGCTGCCGCTTTCCTTACCAAAGTCTACCTTTACAAGGCTTACCATCAGGACGACCCCAACACCAATGAGGTGACGAGCATCAACAAGGAAGACCTGGCCAAAGTCGTGGAATACAGCGACCCCGCCATCTACACGGCCGGAGGATATGGACTGGAGAGTGACTTCCACAACAACTTCCGTCCGGAAGAGCAGTATGAGAACGGAAAGGAGAGTATCTGGGCCATGCAGTATTCTAAGAACGATGGTACCAAATATGGTAACCTCAACTGGAGCTACGGCCTGATCGTTCCCAATATAGCAGGAGTTACCGACGGTGGCTGCGACTTCTATAAGCCAAGTCAGAATCTCGTCAACGCCTTCCGCACGGATGCCAACGGACTGCCGCTGCTCGACACCTACAATCAGAAAAACTACAACATGGCCACTGACTATGCTGATCCACGACTCTTCCTCACAGTAGGTATGCCGGGACTGCCCTATGAGTTCAATCCGAAATACATGATGGACAACAGCGCCACCTGGAGCCGGTCTAATGGGCTCTATGGTCACTATGTTACGCTCAAGCAGAACATCGACCCAGACCTGGTCGGTACCTATCTCATCAAAGGTTCCTGGTGGGGAACATCCGAGAACCGTATCGTTTTCCGCTATGCCGACGTTCTCCTGGAACGGGCCGAAGCGCTTGTTCAGCTCAACGACGGACGTATCCCTGAAGCGATCAGAATTGTCAACCAACTGCGTCAGCGCGCCAAGCAAAGCACCAGCGTCATTGCCAACTATCAGCACGACTATGGCGTGAAGATGAACATATCGACCTATACGGGCTCCTACGACCAGACACAGGCGCTGAAGATTGTCAAGATGGAGCGCCGACTGGAGATGGGTATGGAGAGCGAGCGATTCTTCGACCTTGTGCGCTGGGGAGAAGCCGACAGCGTCCTTAACAAATACTATGCCGAGGAAGCCAACGACTGCTCCATCTACACTGCGGCTCATTTCACTAAGAACAAAAACGAATACCTGCCCATTCCGTATGCTCAGATAGCTGCTTCCAATGGACATTACACTCAAAACATAGGAGAATGGTAACGATGAAGACAAAGATTTTTTCTATTATATATGCAGCTGTCATGATGTTGGCTTTCTCGGCCTGCTCCGACTCCAACGTCTCTGATCTGCTGCTCGACGGCAATTGTGACATCACTGCTCTGAAAGCTGACAACTATGAGGGTACCATCGACAAGTCCGCACGCACCGTCACGGTAAGAGTACCGGAAGCCTACGATGTCAGCAATATGAAGATTTCAGCCCTGAGCCTGAGTGATGGGGCTGAAAGTAACATCAAGGAGGGCGATGCCCTCAACCTGCTTTCACCACAGGTCATGCATGTCACTAACGGCGATGTGTTCCTTGACTGGACCATCTCGGCACTGCACGATGAAGCCAAGATAACGTCATTCAAGATAAACAATACGTATGTCGGCATCATCAATGAGGAGCAGAAGACCATCTCCGTCTACGTACCCAATACGCTCAACCTCAACAGCCTCACACCGAACATAACCCTCAGCGCCAACGCTACGGTATCTCCGGAAAATGGTGTGGCTACCGACTTCACACATCCGGTAGAATATACCGTTACCAACAATACGGCCTCCGCTACTTACACCGTCACCGTGAGAGCCATCGGAAAGCCATCGGCAATCTATGTCGGACTGGCTCAGTCCGTCGACCAGCTCAATATCGAGGAGCAAACGGCATGCAACTGGATGCTGGCTAATATCCCCAACTCCCTTTATGCTTCCTTCGAAGACATCAAGAACGGAATGGTAGACCTCTCTGACTGTAAAGTCATCTGGTGGCATTTCCATAAGGATGGTGGTGTCGACGGCAAGGAGGCTTTTGAGAAGGCAGCTCCGGCCGCTGTCAATGCCGCTGTGGCATTGCGTGATTACTATAACAATGGCGGCTCGTTCCTCTTCACACGCTTCGCCACCAACATGCCGGCTGAGATCGGCGCCGTTGCCAATGATGCGTGCCCCAACAACTGCTGGGGACAGAATGAGGCTGATGCTGAGACGGTAAAAGGCCCGTGGAGCTTCTTCATACAGGGACATAACGCTCACCCGCTCTTCCAAAACCTCGTGATGAAGGATGGAGAGGCCAACGCCGTGTACACCTGCGACGCTGGCTATCGCATCACCAACTCTACGGCACAGTGGCACATCGGGACTGATTGGGGCGGATACACCGACTATGCCGCATGGCGCAACAAGACGGGAGGCATAGACCTGGCCTATGGTGGTGACGGAGCTATCGTGGCATGGGAATTCCCGGCTACAGCATCCAAGGGAGACATCCTGTGTATCGGCTCCGGATGCTACGACTGGTACAGCGTGGCTACCGTGCCCAATGAGATCTACCATGACAATGTGGCAAGGCTGACAAAGAATGCTTTCAACTATCTTATGAACAAATAACTCTGCACACCATGAAACCAATGATATTTGCTACTTTGATGGCTGCTATGGCTATGACAGCCTGCAGCAGCGACGATGCAACAGTAGAGACAAAGGACTGGTCGACAACGACTTACTTTGCTTCTACTGATGCCCAGAGCCAGGACACCTATTATAAGCCTTCGGTAGGCTATGTAGGCGACCCTATGCCCTTCTATGACCCTAAGGCCGGGGATTTCAAGATTCTCTATCTTCAGGATTTCCGACCCAACCAGACGGGCACCTACCACCCTATTTGGGGACTGTCCACAACAGACGGGGCCAGCTATACCGCATTAGGAGAGCTGATTCCCTGTGGGGGACTACAGGAGCAGGATGCAGCCTTAGGAACGGGCTCCACCGTGTATAATGACGCCGACGGGAAGTATTACACTTTCTTTACCGGCAACAAATACCAGCCGACAGCTGAAGACTGTGGCGAGGCCGTGATGATGGCTTCCTCTACGGATTTCAAGACATGGACCAAGAGCCGTACCTTCTTGCTGCGCGGCATCGACTATGGCTACAGCCGTAATGACTTCCGCGACCCCTTTGTCTTCAAAGGTGATGATGGCAAGTGGCACATGATCGTGTCGACAACAGCCAACAACAAAGGCACGCTGGCTGAGTTCCTCTCTGACGACTTGAAGAGCTGGACAAGTAATGGGCAATTTATGAACATGATGTGGGACCGATTCTACGAGTGCCCGGATGTGTTCAAGATGGGTGACTGGTGGTATCTGGTCTACAGTGAGAAGCATGCTGCCGTGCGGCGGGTGCAGTATTTCAAGGGCAAGACGCTCGATGAGCTGAAAGCTTGCACGGCCCATGATGCCGGCCTGTGGCCCGACGACCATGAGGGATTCCTTGACAGCCGAGGTTTCTACGCAGGAAAGACGGCATCCGACGGCACCAACAGATACATCTGGGGATGGTGCCCCACAAGGTCGGGGAGAAACAACACCGCTGTAGGAGCCTATCCTGATGAACCGGAATGGGCTGGCAACCTCGTCATGCAACGTATCATACAGCACAACGACGGCACGCTGACTTTAGGCGAGGTTCAGGGTATCAGAAATAAATATAATAAGGTGACGACCGTCAAAGCTGAGTCTCTGAGTGAGGGAGCTGTAGCCAAAGGCGACAATAGCTTCCAGCTTGCAGGCAATGCCAATGTGCTCTTCAACCGGTTGGGAGTCTGCAACCGCATATCTTTCACGGTGAAGACCAGTGGCAATACCGACCGCTTCGGCATTTCACTGGTGAGGGGCAGCGACTCTAAGAAGTATTACTCTCTCATCGTCAATCCTGAAAACGACAACAAACGCAAAATCAACTTCGAAGAGGAAGGCGACGAAGGAGCTGGATTCATCCCTGGTATAGACGGATACAACTTCAACCGTCCTGACGACAACACCTATCACATTACCATATATACAGACAACAGCGTGTGCGTCATGTACATCAACGATGTTGCCTGCTATACCAATCGCATCTATGGAATTCAAAAGAACTGCTGGAGCATCAACAGCTATGGAGGTACCATAGACGTGAGCAATGTGGAGGTGAGACAATATTAAAATAACGGCAACAGTTATTCAGGCCAGTTCCACGCAAAAAGGTTCAGCATCTGGAACGAGGACCTGCAAACTGATGCCATTGACTTCAACCGGAAATAGAGTTATGAAACATTATTGCTTTTTATTATCGGTTTTCCTCCTGTTGGCAGCCCACTTGTCAGCTCAGCCGGCGCAAAAGCTTAAGACAATGGTGCTCGCCGACGACCATGTGATGGTCCGCGTGCCCACGACAGACCGTTACGTCCTGCTGCCCGTGGAGGAGAGCCAGAACAACGACCACATCCGTGTCATCA
>UQRP01000061.1 GCA_900543585.1 uncultured Prevotella sp. | reverse complement strand
CTGTTGCAAAAACATGGTACCTTTTCAGCAGCCTCGATAAACCCCGCCCCTACGGTGTCACCGGCAATACCCTGTCCTGCATCCTCTGCCGTGTCGCCGGTCAGCATCCCTACGGATCCACCGGACATACCATTAACACCTATCACCTGCCACCTACCACCCACCACCTGCCACCCACCATCCACCAATCCGTAACTTTCCTGCTTCTGATAGCATTTTTTTACGCTTTTTATTCGCTTGGTGCGACAAAAATATACTAACTTTGCGAATATAATCTTTTTCCTAACCAAAAACAAAGACGTATGACAGAGGAATTAGAAGTCAAGGAACTTCAGGACGTTGTCGTCCGTTTCTCAGGAGACTCCGGTGATGGCATGCAGCTTGCCGGAAACATCTTCTCCACTATCTCAGCAACAGTAGGCAATGGTATCTCCACCTTTCCGGACTATCCCGCCGATATCCGTGCCCCGCAAGGGTCGCTGACGGGTGTCTCCGGCTTCCAGGTGCACATCGGCGAGGGCAAGGTCTATACCCCCGGTGATCAGTGTGATGTCCTTGTGGCAATGAATGCCGCCGCTTTGAAGACGCAGTATAAGTATGCCAAGCCTACCGCCACTATCATCATCGACACCGACTCCTTCGGCCCCGTGGACCTGAAGAAGGCCCAGATAGAGAGTGACGACTACCTCCAGGAGCTCGGCATCGACCCCGACCGCGTCGTCGCCTGCCCCATCACCCGTATGGTCAAGGAGTGCCTCAAGGACGAGGGCATGGACAACAAGAGTGTGCTGAAATGCCGTAACATGTTCGCCTTGGGTCTTGTCTGCTGGCTCTTCAACCGCGACTTAGAGCTTGTGGCCACCTTCCTGCGCGAGAAGTTCGCCAAGAAGCCCGCCATCGCCGAGGCCAATATCAAGGTCGTCAACGCTGGCTACGACTATGGTGCCAACACTCATGCCAGCACCCCTTTCACCACCTACCGTATCGAGACGAAGAACAAGGTTCCCGGCCGCTATATGGACATCACAGGCAACAAGGCCACGGCCTATGGTCTTATCGCCGCTGCTGAGAAAGCCGGACTGAAGCTCTACCTCGGCTCCTATCCTATCACCCCTGCCACCGATATCCTCCACGAACTCAGCAAGCACAAGAGCCTCGGCGTCATCACGGTCCAGGCCGAGGACGAGATCTCCGCCTGTGCCTCCGCCATCGGTGCCTCCTTTGCCGGCGCCTTAGCCTGCACGTCGACCTCGGGTCCCGGCATCTGTCTGAAGAGTGAGGCTATGAACCTCGCCGTCATCGACGAGCTGCCCCTTGTCGTCGTCGACGTCCAGCGTGGCGGTCCCTCCACGGGAATGCCGACGAAGAGTGAGCAGACCGACCTCCTCCAGGTCCTCTATGGCCGCAACGGTGAGAGCCCCATGCCCGTCATCGCCGCCACGAGTCCCACCGACTGCTTCGACGCTGCCTATATGGCCGCGAAGATAGCCTTGGAGCACCTCACCCCCGTCGTCCTCCTCACCGATGCCTTCATCGCCAACGGCTCCTCGGCCTGGCGCCTGCCGAATATCGACGAGCTGCCGGAGATACACCCCCACTATGCTACCGACGACCTGAAGTTCAAATACACACCCTACTACCGTGACGCCGCCACCAAGGTGCGCTACTGGGCCATTCCCGGCCAGGAGGGCTTCACCCATATCCTGGGTGGACTGGAGAAGGACGGCAAGACCGGCGCCATCTCCACAGAGCCGGAGAACCATAACAATATGGACCACATCCGTTCGGAGAAGGTGGCACTCATCGACGTCCCCGACCTTGAGGTTGAGGGCGACAAGGACGACGCCGACCTCCTCATCGTAGGCTTCGGCTCTACCTACGGTCATCTCCATGCCGCCATGTCAGCGCTGCGTGCCCGCGGCCGTAAGGTTGCCCTGGCCCAGCTGAAGTATGTCAACCCCCTGCCGAAGAACACCGCCGAGGTGATGCTGAAATACAAGAAGGTCGTCGTAGCCGAGCAGAACCTCGGACAGCTCGCCGCCCTGCTGCGTATCCGCATCAACGGCTTCGTGCCCTATCAGTACAACGAGGTCAAGGGTCAGCCGTTTAATGTCGCCGACCTGGTGAAGAACTTTGAGATGCTCATCACCCACGAGGTGGACAACACCGGCGACTATTTTGTAACAAGGGTCTTATAATAATATGTGTAACCATGAACTATACAGCTAACGATTATAAAAAAGGTCAGCCCCGCTGGTGTCCGGGCTGCGGCGACCACAGCTTCCTTGCCAGCCTTCAGAAAGCCATGGCCGAGATTGGTGTCCCTCCTTATGAGACCGCCGTCATCAGTGGTATCGGCTGCTCCAGCCGTCTGCCCTATTATGTCAACACCTATGCCATGCAGACCATCCACGGTCGTGCTGCCGCTATCGCCACAGGAGCCAAGGTCGTCAACCCCCACCTCACCATCTGGCAGGTCAGCGGCGACGGTGACGGCCTGGCTATCGGCGGCAACCACTTCATCCATGCCATGCGCCGTAACATCGACCTGAACATGATTCTCCTCAACAACCGCATCTACGGTCTGACGAAAGGCCAGTATTCGCCGACATCGCCCCGCGGCTTCGTCTCGAAGTCGTCGCCCTATGGCACCGTCGAGGACCCGTTCCGCCCCGCCGAGCTCTGCTTCGGTGCCCGCGGCCATTTCTTCGCCCGCTCCGTGGCTTCCGACAGCGCTGAGACGGTGAAGATTCTCAAGGCTGCCTACTACCATAAGGGTGCTGCTGTCTGCGAGATTCTGCAGAACTGCATGATCTTCAACAACGGCTGCTACGAGCCCGTCTACACCCGTGAGGGCCGGAAGAAGAACGCCATCTATGTCGAGGACGGCAAGCCGCTGGTCTTCGGTGAGAACAACGAGTACGGTCTCGTCCAGGACGGCTTCGGACTGAAGGTCGTGGAGATAGGCAAGGACGGCTACGCCATGGACGACATCCTCATCCACGACAGCCATAACCCCGACAACACCCTCCAGCTCAAGCTTGCTATGATGGACAACGAGCACGGCTTCCCTGTGGCCCTCGGTGTCATCCGCGACGTCGAGGCTCCTACCTATGATGAGGCCGTGAACGCACAGATAGAGGAGGTAAAAGCCAAGAAACCGTATCATAACTTTACCGAGCTCTTAGAGACCAACGACATCTGGGAAGTGAAGTAAGCTGTTGATAACATAAGGGTAGGGTAGGTGGGCTTATTTGTAAGAAACTTGCATAGTGAATTGTAAATTTATAACAAAATATTTGTTATTAAGGTTAATTAGATGTAACTTTGCCACGATGATATTTACTTACGTATAAACGCTGGTATGTTTTTTAAGAGCAGTAGCATTAATTCATGGGAGGGGTAGAGATGAATAACAAGATTTGGAGATTATCTACGGGCAATCCAAAGTTTCGGTTCACAGTTGTGTGTACTGACTTTGTTATCGTCAATCTGATTCTGATGTTGACCGTGCTCTTCGGTCACGGTATGGAGGCCCCTTTCTTTGAGCAGGCGACAAAGATCACCTTTGCCATCTTCAACCTCGTCTTTATCGTGGTCCAGTCCTGGAACCTGCCTATCATAGACCGTCGCCTGGTCTCGGCGCGTGAGGTGGCGTGGAATGTCTTCCGGCTGGTCTTCGTCCATTGCTTTGCTGTTGCCATCATCCTGCGGCTGCTCTCCAATGACGGCAGGCTGTTTACGAATATGAGCATCTTCTTTGCCAGCGAATACCTTCTCATCCTTCTTTCCAGATTTGTAGAGTATTACATCTTGGGCTGGTATCGTATCCACGGGCGCAACGTGCGGCGCATCATCTTTGTCGGCCACGACCCCGTGCTCATCAGGCTCTATGATAAGATGATGGCCAACCCGATGGGCGGCTACCATGTCTTAGGCTATTTCTCTGATGTGCGCATGGAGAAAGAGCCCGAAGGCCTGAGCTGGCTCGGCGATGTGGCCACGTTGAACAGAAAGTTGACTGCATGGAACAAGAATGTCATGGAGGAGCCGAATATCGACGAGGTCTACTGCTCGATGTCGCACAACGACGCCCAGGAGATAGAGCTCATCATGCATGCCTGCGACCGCAACATCATGCAGTTCTTCTATGTCCCGCGTATCTTTGCCAGCGAGCGTATGCGCCTCAAGCCGGTGATGCTCGACGACTACATGTGCTACTCCAACCGTATCCAGCCGCTCCTTGACCCGGAGAACCGCATTATCAAACGCACCTTCGACGTCATCTTCAGTGCCGTCGTCTGCCTCTTCCTCATCCCGCTGACGGTCATCGTGGGACTGATTATCAAGATACAGAGTCCCGGCCCCGTCTTCTTCAAACAGCTGCGTACCGGCTTCGACGGCCGTAACTTCTATTGTTACAAGTTACGTTCCATGCATGTCAACAAGGACGCTGACACGGCGCAGGCCACAGAGCACGACCCGCGCAAGTTCCCGTTTGGTGACTTCATGCGTCGTGCGAACATCGACGAGCTCCCGCAGTTCTTCAATGTACTGAAGGGTGACATGAGCATCGTGGGTCCGCGCCCGCACATGCTTCACCACACGGAGATGTATGGTAAGCTCATCGACGACTATATGGTGCGTCTGTTCTGCAAGCCTGGTGTCACGGGTTTGGCACAGGTCACGGGGTTCCGTGGTGAGACGAAGGAGTTATGGCAGATGGAGGGTCGTGTGAAGCGCGACATCTATTATGTCGAGCACTGGTCGTTCTGGCTCGACCTGAAGATTATCGCCATGACCTCCATCTCCATCTTCAAGCACGACAAGAACGCGTTTTGAGTAATATCTGAGCACTGACCCCGGAGGGGTCACACTTTCAATAACCCCAGGTCGTCTCGGTGGCGGGAGGGCGGCGCGTAGCGCGAACTCCCGGTACCGAGCGACCTGGGGGTAAGGCAAAGAGAGTGGAAAGACCTCGGAGAGGTCTCACGTGGACAGCACGGCATATCATTATCACCCATCTCGCAGCAACAGAGAAATATAAAAAATCATAAACTACGCATACCGCAACAATAACCTATCACATAATTTCCTAACTTTGTTAAAAACTAAAATCCGCTATGAGCTACACTCTATTATTATATCATATCGTCATTGGCACTAAGTTGCATCGTCCGACCATATCCGAGAACCATGAGCGTGACCTTTATAGCTACATACTGTCATTCTCCAAAAACAAAAACTGCCACTTATATAGAATTGGCGGAATGCCAAACCATATTCATATCTTTATTGGTCTGCCTTCCACGTTTGCTGTTGCAGATTTTGTTCGCATGCTAAAAATCTCGACAAATAATTTTATGAAAGAACATCTGCCCGACTTTCCCATGTTTGAAGGTTGGCGGAGTGAATATTTTGCAGCAACATGCTCTGTTAGAGATAAAGAAGCAATCATCGAATATATAAAAAATCAGAAACAGCATCACGCAAAATTATCGTTTAAGGATGAACTCATAATAATGCTAAAACACTATGGCATAGAATACAATGAGGCATACCTGTAAGAAGACAGGGTGGTAGGTGATGGGTGGTAATGATGTGCCATGCTGTCCACGTGAGACCTCTCCGAGGTCTTTCCACGCTCGCTGCTAGTATCCCCAGGTCGCTCGGTGCCGTGAGGTCTCGCTTCGCTTCGCCCTCCCGCTCCCGAGACGACCTGGGGTCATTCATAGTGTGACCCCTCCGGGGTCAGTGCTACAATCGAAGGGTGGTAGGTGATGGGTGGTAATGATGTGCCATGCTGTCCACGTGAGACCTCT
>UQRP01000060.1 GCA_900543585.1 uncultured Prevotella sp. | reverse complement strand
AATCATGCGAGATTACCAAACTTTTAAGACTCTTTTCTTATCCCGAACTCAGGTTTCAAAGACTTTCATCGGAACGGTATGCTGGTTGTCACTCATCGTCTCAAACTCCTGTTCCATCCTTGTAGGCAGCGAGGTGTTGGCAAAGATGAGGTTTCCCACCATAGCCCGTCCGTCGGGCGTGGTGAAGTCGGTGCCATAGGTCTTACTCGTCACGTTGACCACTCTCGCCTTCGGGCCTCTGAGTGCTTTCGGCAGCGGCGCGTCGCTGTCACCATTCTCCACCTCTTCCACAGCCTTCCGATAGGCCTCATTCATGGCATAGATGGCTGCGCCCTTGGCCACGCACTGGTCGGGATCGCTGAGTTTGGCATCACATCCGAACTCAGCATCAAGACGCTGTTTGACCTGTGGCATCCGGCTCGAACCGCCCACAAGCAGGAACTCAAAGTCGGTATTGTAGCCTTTCTCACGGGCAATGTCAATGACTTTGTGCGTGGCTTCAATGGTCTCGTCAAGGTGGGCTTTGGTCAGCGCATCAAAGATTTCACGCGAGATCTCGAAGCGGGCTGCCTGACCATCGTATTGTACGTTGCATTTCACTACCTCCTTGCCGGTCAACTGTTTTTTCTTCATCTCGGCTTCCAACAGCAACGTATACTTCAGCTCCTCATCGTCCATGGTATAGTTACTGCCTGTCTGCTGGTTGAACTGGTCGAGCATGTAATTGGCCAGCTCAGTGTCCCAGTCCACACCTCCAAGATGGTGGTCACCGCCCGTAGCGATAACCTTGATAGCACCGCCATTGACGTTGATGATGGTCACGTCGAACGTGCCACCACCTAAGTCATAGACCAGCACGGTCTTGCGTTCTGTGGTCTTCATGCCATAAGCGATGGCGGCTGCCGTTGGTTCATTGATGATAGCCAACACATTGAGGCCAGCAATCTCACCCGCCTGTTTGGTCTGCATGCGCTCCTTGGTTCCGAAGTACGCCGGGCAGGTGATGACAACATCCTTCACGGGCTCAGGGTTATCACCCAAATCATTGGCATCCTGCACGAGTTTCTTCAGAATGAGGGCTGAAATCTCCGACGGGTCGTAATGGTACGGGAATCTATTGGTGGCCTTGTCAAAATCGGCATCCACACCCATCGACCGCTTGACAAAGCTCACGGTATTCTGAGGCTCTGTGGCGAGCATGCCTTTAGCCTCCTGACCTACGATGATTTTGTCGGGGCTCTCGAAGTAAACAACCGAAGGTGTGGTATTGGCACCTTCAAAATTCGTCAGCACAATGGCTTGGTCGTATTGGTCCACCTGCGAGATGCAGCTGTATGTGGTTCGCCTACCGCGGTATCATCATCTTTTCCGCACTCCACGCCGTCGCCATCATCAGCTATGGTTTCATAGCCGTGCACCGATATAACGAGGAGCTCCGCACCAACTTCTCTACCGACGAGCGACTGTCTCTGAACTGGCTCCGCTATCTGCTCTTGCTCTCAAAGATCTGGCTCGCGAACTCGGCACCAACCGCACCTACCTCTCCAACTATCTCAACCAGCAACTGCACACGTCCTTCTATGAATATGTGAACCAATGGCGCGTGCGTCGGGCCAAGGAGCTGCTACGCGCCAGCAACGCGCCACTTGAGGAGATAGCCCTGCAGTCCGGATTCAACTCCATGAGTTCCTTCCGCCGATATTTTGCAGCACATACCGGAATGTCGCCACTCGAATACAGAAAAGGAAACTTCACGAAATAAAACAAAAGTTTTGTTTTGTATTCTCTGAAGATAGCAGTAACTTTGCATGCAGATTAGGATTAACGTTAATTTTCATAATGGAACTGCTGAGAAATCTTTTTGAGGGCTCACCGGCCTACTGGGGAGGCGGTGTCTCCCATTCTCTTTTCATCCTTGCCATCGTGATAACGCTCGGACTGGCGTTAGGAAGGATAAAGGTCAAAGGCGTATCTTTAGGACTGATGTGGGTACTGATAGTCGGTATCGTCTTTGGTTATTTCAATCTGAATCTCAATGTTGAACTGCTGCATTTCATGCGTGAGTTCGGCCTCGTGCTCTTCGTCTATGCTATCGGTCTGCAGGTAGGTCCCGGTTTCTTTTCTTCTTTCAAGAAGGGTGGCCTGCAACTCAACATGCTTGTACTGATAACAATTTTTATCAGTCTTCTCGTTACCATCGCCATCCACTATGCCACGGGGACTCCCATCACGGCCCTGGCCGGTATCCTTGCCGGTGCTGTCACCAACACGCCGGGAATGGGCGCCGCCCAGCAGTCGTATTTTGCCATGAAGGGTGTCGAGGCTCCTGACATCGCTACGGGTTATGCCATCGCCTACCCCGTGGGTGTGCTGGGTGTCATCTTGGCCTTTATTCTGCTGCGCTACATTCTGCGCATCAAGCCCACGGAGGAGGAACAGGCGGCCGAGCGCGGACTCGGACAGCTCGAGCAGCTCACCGTGCGCTCCTTCACCTTAGAGGTCACCAACCAGCGCATCGAAGGCGACACCGTGGCCAATGTGAAGCATATCATCGGCAGACACTTCATCATCTCACGTATCATTGAGAACGGCAATGACGACCATAACGTCATCGTCAACGGCGAGACAGTGCTGCATCTCCACGACAAGCTTCTCATCGTGGCAGCTCCTAAGGACATTGATGCCATCACAGCACTTGTCGGAACACCTGTCGACTTCGACTGGAAGCCTTATGAGAAAGAGCTCATCTCCCGCCGTATCATCGTCACCAAACCCGAGCTGAACGGCAAGAACCTGGTGCAGCTCAACCTCGGCGGCAACTTCAACGCTACTGTGACACGTGTCAACCGTAATGGTGTCGACCTCGTCGCACATCCGCACCTCCGCCTGCAGCTCGGCGACCGCCTCACGGTCGTAGGCTCTGAGCTCGCCCTGAGCAAGGTCGACAAAGTGCTCGGCAACCAGCTCAAACGACTCAACTACCCGAACCTCATCCCCATCTTCTTAGGCATCGCCTTAGGTTGTGTTGTCGCCAATCTTCCCATTTGGATTCCCGGCATCCCCACTCCTATGCGCCTCGGACTGGCCGGCGGTCCTTTCATCATCGCCATCCTCATCGGATATTTCGGACCTCGCTACCACCTGGTGACTTACAACACCATCTCCGCCAACATGATGCTGCGCGAGATGGGCATCAACATCTTCTTGGCCTGTGTCGGTCTTGGTGCCGGTGCCGACTTCTTCAACACCCTCATCAATGAGCAAGGCCTTGTCTGGGTGGGCTATGGTGCCATCATCACGATGCTGCCCGTTCTCATCGGTGGCATCATCGGGCGCTTTGGATTCCATATCAACTACTACACCCTCGTGGGCGTGTTGGCCGGTGGCAACACCAATCCCCCCGCCCTGGCCTATGCCAACAACGCTACAGCCAGCGACATGCCGAGCGTGGGTTATGCCACGGTATATCCTTTCGCCATGTTCCTAAGGATTATCTCGTTACAGCTACTTGTCTTAATTTTCCTTTCATAACACATGACAGAAACAGAAAAACAAACCGAAGAGCTCGTCCGGCAGGAGGAGGAGCGCGTCCACAACCAGCAACGGCATGAGGAGGAGAGCACCAACGTGCAGATCCTCCGACGCAAGCTCGACCTCCTCGTTAAAACAGGAGTCATGCTCATGTCCAGCAATGCCGACTGCCCGCGCATCATGCGCAACATGAAACGCTGCGAGGCCTATCTCGGATTACCCGATGAGTATATACACATCTTTCTGAACTACAACATCATCATGGTGAACCTCAGTGACGGCACACACTCCTTCTCTAAGTACCAGCGTGTTGACAGCCACTGCATCGAGTTCACCGTCATCTCCAAAGTCAGCAAGATGCTGTGGACAGCCATCCGCGAGGACTGGAGCCTGGACCGCTACGAGGCTGAGCTCGATGCCCTGAAGCATGTTCACAAACAGTACTCTCCCTGGATGATCGCTATCTGCGCCGGTTTTGCCTGCGGCGGTTTCTGCGTACAGTTCGGCTGTGACTGGCCAGCCTTCTTCTACGCTTCCATCCCCGCCATCCTCGGCTTCCGTCTGAAGATGTTCTTGGGCAAGCTTCACTGGAACGGCTATGTAGGCATCGCCGTCAGCGCGTTCTTGGCAACGCTGTTGGCATGGCTGACGACATTCATCAGCCTCAACCCCACACTGGCTGCTGACCTGCCGGCATTCCTTCACTCTGACACACCTTATCATCCACTCATGGCCTGCACGCTGTTCATCGTGCCCGGTGTGCCGCTCATCAACTTTGTCAGCGACATGGTTTCTGACTATGTACAGGTAGGCCTCACACGTGCTGTGACAACATTGATGATCATCCTGGCCATGTCCTTCGGTATTGTGTTGGCCATTCAGATCTGTGGCATCGACAACTTCGTCAAGGACCTGTCGATGACACCGCACAACACCTTCCTCGACTATGCCATCGCTGCCGCCGTGTCGTCAATGGGATTTGCCACCATCTATAACACGCCAAAGCGCATCATGCCGGTATTGGCCGTGACAGGTATCATCGCCGTCTGCACGCGCAACTTCGTCAACCTTGGTCCGAGCAATGGCAATATCGGTCTCGACCAGGGCATCATCATCGGGTCTTTCGTCGGTTCCTGTGTGGCAAGCCTCATCGCTACAAAGTCGCAGCACTGGCATCATATCCCCCATCAGGTCATCGCCATCCCCTCCGTTATCCCTATGATTCCGGGAGTGATGATGTATCGCGCCCTCTTTGGATTCATCGAGATGGACGGTGTCATCGGTGAGTTGACGTTTGCCTTCAACTGGGCCATCAAGGCTTCTCTCGTCATCCTCTTCATCGCACTCGGTGTCGCCATCCCGAACATCTTCGTTCGCCGTCTGATACAGACCAAACGAAAACTCAAGCTCCTGCAGCTCGTCGAAGAGCGTCACCGCAAGCACCATGACATGGTGGATTTGAAGAAAATTTAGGTGTTGGGTGTAACACCCAACACCCATCACCTATCACCTATCACCTAAAGATATCACGCTCTTCACAAGACTGTCGCCTTTGTCCGACACCCAGAACTGCACCCTCACAGCATGTCCGAAGTCGGCATTCCCGCTCTTCTTCATGTGGCGGGCGCGGCCTAAGACGATGGTGTCACGGCGGGAGGGGTAGCTGATGAGCTGCAATTGTTTTTTATTACTGGCAGAGCCGATATAGAAAATATCGGCACTGTCTTTGATAGCCGCCATCTTGGCGGCTTTTTTCTTGTTCAACAGAGCTGTGTCGATAGGCGCAAAGACTGAGGCCGCTACCGTGTCGCCGGGATCATCCTTAGGTGCCATCCGGCAAGAAGTCGGAACTGTCGTGAGCAGCGTGAGGCCTACGACGGCAAGAGGCAGCAGTCGAAAAAAATGATGGTTATTCTTCTTGTTCATCCTTCTACTTAAATTATAATACAGAAGCTATGGTCCAGTATTGTCACGGGAACATAGCTTCTGTCATCACTATTATTTTATTGTGGCATCGCCGCCAGTCCGCCCCGGCCCGTCTCTTTATAGAGCGACGGTAGGTCGTGGCCTGTCTGCTTCATCACCTCCACGACCCTGTCGAAGCTCACGCGATGCTTACCGTCGGAGAAAGCAGCATAGAGATTGCAATCCAGGGCCCGGGTCGCTGCAAAGGCGTTGCGCTCAATACACGGTATCTGCACCAGACCGCACACTGGGTCACAGGTCATACCTAAGTGATGCTCCAGTCCCATCTCAGCGGCATACTCTATCTGCGACGGTGAGCCACCAAAGAGCTGACAGGCAGCAGCCGAGGCCATGGCACAAGCCACACCAACCTCACCTTGACAGCCCACATCAGCACCTGAGATAGAGGCATTCTCCTTGACGATATTTCCGATGAGCCCGGCTGTAGCCAAGGCATGAATCATCTTCTCATCAGAGAATCCATGACCTTTAGCTAAGTGATAGAGCACGCCCGGCATAACGCCACAGCTGCCACAGGTGGGCGCCGTGACGATGGTACCACCCGAGGCATTCTCCTCACTCACAGCCAGAGCATAGGCATAGACAAGGCCACGCGTCTGAAGGTTGGGCTTGTAACCCTTAGCCTTAATGAAATAGGTGGCAGCCTTACGCTGCAGGTTCAATGGCCCCGGCAGACGTCCTTCGTGGTTGATACCTCGCTCCACACTGGTCTGCATGGCATGCCATACCTCTAAGAGGTAGTCCCAGATAGAGGCATCCTCACAACGCTTCACATATTCCCAATAAGCACATCCATTATCGTCGCACCATCGCTGAATGTCGAGAAGGTGGTGCAAGGGATAGACGTCGGGCGAATCGGGCAACAAGCCTGAGGGATGGTCACCCTCGGAGAGCGCGCCTCCACCAATGGAATAGACCGTCCATGGGTCTGTCCACGCTGTCTCCACGCCTTCCTGCTGCGGTACCAGCGTCCGGC
>UQRP01000059.1 GCA_900543585.1 uncultured Prevotella sp. | reverse complement strand
ATGTCATGGGGCGTTTTTGTGAATACGTCTACGCAAATGTGGAGACGCTTACGCAGGAGCTGCATCTATTCACGCTGCGCTTCCTCGACGGCAAGGACTACAAGGCCATCTGTGCCGAGACGGATATCAGTCGCATCGCTGTGTGGAAACATCTGTCGCACATCGTCAAAGTGTTGAAAGAAAACTTCAAAACCCCAGAACCATGAACGATTCAGACGAAGAGAAAATCAAGCGCCTCCTTGACGCACAGGAGCATCCCGAACACTACACCGACGAGGAGCTCCGTGAAATTATACGCAATGCCCGACCGCTCGCCCAATTGAAACGCGCCCTCGCTGAAGAGCGGGCCGATGGCGAGGACATCAACGTGGAGAAAGCATGGAAGGCATTCAGCCAGTCACATCCCGAAAGTTCTCATCCGCACTCCCGCCACCACATTCCCCGTTGGCTGCATGTGGCTGCGGTCTTCCTCGGCTGTGTCTTCCTTGCCGGTGTAGCTTTTGCTGCCATGACGCGCCTGGGCTGGATTCGCAGTCCCTTTGTCGCAGAGAAAACAGATGTGGCGCAGCGCGCTTCCGTCACAGCAGTGCCGCGTGACACTGCCTCCACGACCGACAGCCTTGCGCCAAGGCAGGAGACGAAGAAGCCGGCACCCGTCGTCAAGGTCTTCGACAATGCCACGTTGTCCGACATCCTCTCTGCGATGGGGCAGTACTACGGATTGAAGGTCGTCTATCGCAGCGAATCCGCCAAGACCATCCGCTTGCACTTTGAGTGGGATCAGGCCAAGTCCATTGACGCCAACATTGCCATCCTCAACGGCTTCCAGCAGATTACCATTACTCGTAGCGGTGACACCCTTAACGTAGAATAGCTATGAGAAAGATATACCTATTATTATATATTCTCCTGTTAGGTGCTGTCCAAGTCCATGCCCAACGCGTGAGTCGCGACTTCCGCAACGTGACGATGCCCACGGCCTTACAGCAGCTCGGCGGCATGACCCACCGCTACACCATCAACTTCATCTACAACGACTTGGAGGACTTCCGTGTGACGGAATCGGTCAGGGGAGAGACCATTCCCGAGGCCATCCGCCACCTCATCGGCTTCTATCCCATCTCGATGACGATGGTGGGCGACAGCATCATCAACGTGGAATGCTCACAGAAGACAACATTGAGATACAAGGGCCGCGTGATTGACGAAAAGGGCGAGCCCGCCGAGTATGCCAATGTGGTGCTGCTCTCTCCCGCCGACTCTTCGTTCCTTGCCGGAGGCGTGAGCAACGAGAGCGGCTACTTCGTCATTCCCTGCAATGCGCGGCGCGTCATCGCCAAGGTGACCTACGTGGGCTACAAGTCTAAGCTGTGGACCGCTACCTCGCCTGACCTCGGCACCATTTGCCTGCAAGCCGACCGCTATACGCTGAAAGGCGTGACGGTGAAGACGCAACGGCCACAGTATCGTGCCGCAAAGGGTGGCATGACCATCGACGTGGAGCACTCGGTACTGAGCAAGATGGGTACAGCCGTCGACGTGCTCGGACAGCTGCCGCGTGTCACGGCATCGGGCTCCGACATCAAGGTGTTTGCCAAGGGCACACCGCTCATCTATATCAACAACAAGAAGGTGACCGACAACCGCGAATTGACTGAACTGAAGTCGGAGAACATCAAGAACGTGGATGTCATCACCGCACCCGGCTCGCAGTACGATGCCACGGTAAAGAGCGTCATCCGCATCCGTACCCGCAAGCCAGCGGGCGAGGGATGGAGCGTGAGGAACGATGCTAACGCAAAATACAACACGATGTGGGCGGGATATGACCAAGCTACCATCAAATACCGTATCAAAGGACTGGAACTGTCGAACACCACGGCTCTCTATAGCCAGGTGTTCAAAGAGGACATCAACACGGGCTACACACTCATGCCCAAGGACAACACCATCAACATCGGCCAGCATTTCAACGACGCTTTCCGGCAGAACGTGTTGTCGCAGACCTTCCGCTTGAGCTACGACTTCAATGCTGACAATTCTATCGGCGGCAGTTATTGGTTCTACAAGACCTTGTCAAGCAACATGGATGCGAACAGTAGCCAAAATGTCACGCGAAATGGTGCCTATGAGGGTTCCATCCTGCAGAGCCAGCGCCAGCACAGGGATGTAGGACCACGCAACGAGGCCAACTTCTACTATACGGGCAAGCTCGGCAACTGGAGCATCGACTTCAATGCCTCTTATCTCCACATGAAATACATGCTGAGCCAGCAGAGCGCGGAAGCCAGCACGGAATTAGGAGACCGCGACGTGGCGAGCAACGGCGGACAGCGCAGCGACCTGTGGGCCGGGAAGCTCGTCGTGACGCACCCTGTGGGGAAGGGTACGCTCTCCTTCGGCTCGGAATACACGCATACAAAGAGTGTGGGCTTTTATGTCAACAGCCAGAACTATGTGCCTGCCTCCAGCACCAAGCTCTATGAGGCAAACAAAGCGGGCTTCGCCGACTTCTCCTTGCCTTTCGGTCACTATGAGCTCGATGCCGGACTGCGCTATGAGCATGTCACGACCGATTACTACAGCTTTGGCAAAAGGGAGCAGGAGCCAAGCCGGCGCTATGGCAACCTCTTCCCCAACCTCTCGCTGTCGTGGAATAAAGATTTGTGGTCATGGCAGTTGGCCTACACCATGAAGACGACCCGACCGGGATACAACAACCTGCGCAACTTCATGCAGTACGATAGCCGCTATCTCTATGAGGGCGGCAATCCCTACTTGCGCCCGGAATATACCCACAACGTGGAGCTGTTGTTCGAGCACAAATGGCTGAGTGCCTCGGTCGATTACGACTATATCCACAAGCCCATGCTTCATGCCTTTGGCTTGTACGACAACCAGGAGATAGCCTATTTCTCGGTTCGCAACATGGGGCACTATCAGATGCTTAGCGCCTCCGTAACGGCCTCACCGACATTCAGTTGGTATCATTCCTCCTGGGAGATAGACTATTCCCAGTTGTTCTTCCGTGAGCCTACAAGTCTCTGCTCCCGCCATCCCTCGTTTACTTTCGTGTTTCGCAACAGCCTCGTCTTTCCGCATAGCTGGCTGGCGGGTATCGACCTCTATGGCTACACCGACAGCTATGAACCGATGCGGCGGTCAGCAGGTTTTGTGACCGTGAACGCGCGGTTGCGCAAGTCGTTCTTCAAAAACCACCTCGTCTTCCTCCTCCAAGCCTCAGACCTGACCAAGGGCAATCGTGAGCGTTGGACGTATTATGGCACGGATGTCATCAGCAGAAAAGACGCCAACAATTTCACGCGCAGCATCTCGCTAACCGTGACCTACAACTTCAACGCCTCGCGTAGCCGTTACAAGGGAACGGGTGCAGGAAATGAAGAGAAGAAGAGACTGTGAGGGAGGCAAAAAGGAGATATATGGAGTGTTCTCAGACAATTGGCAACCGAGGCCCGAGAAACTTATCCAGTGCGCTACAAAAATGCATCTTTTGTAAAACTCTAAGCTATCTATTTATCATTCGAGATATTTCCCCTACTTGTATAGCAATGCCTTAGGTCGTACTAAGAAAATGATTTCGCTTCCTTGTATGAATCAGTATAAAACATTATTTTTGCAGTTGGAATTCAAAATACTCAATATGAATAAGAACATAACAATCATAGATAAGGAGTATCGGAAGTGGATAAAAGATTTGAGTTCACGCTACCGCAAAAGCCAAATTAAGGCTGCAGTAAAAGTGAACCGGGAGATGCTTGCCTTCTACTGGAGCCTTGGGCGTGATATCGTTGAGATGCACGTTGAGGACAGATGGGGTGAAAAGGTAATTGATAATATCTCTATAGATTTAAAGTCCGTCATGCCGGACGTGTCTGGCTTAACAAGGAGAAATATTTATTATTGCAAGCAGTTCTATGTGCTTTATTCCGACTATAATATAATTGTGCCACAATCTGTGGCACAATTGCAAAAGCTTCTGTTTTCTGTTCCTTGGGGTCATCATAGATTGTTGATTGACAAGTGTTTGGGTAATCCAAAGAAGGCCTTGTTCTATCTGCAGCAAACCGTAGCAAATGGATGGAGCCGTGATATGTTGTTGAACTTTATAAGTTCGAATCTCTATGAACGTCAAGGAGAAGCTCTCAATAACTTCCGAGAAAAAGAAATTGATAATCAAGAGACAAAAGCGGGATTTTCCCCGTTAAGCCTATTTAAGCCTTGATGTTAAGGATGTATAAGCGGAAAGTCTTGGTACTCTTGATTTTTCAGCCTAACTTTGCAGTGATATAAAAACTAAGAGAGATGGAAAGGAAAGTAATGATACTGATGCTCTGCATGGCAGCGACCGCTGCTTATGCGCAGACAGACGGAGCGGGCACGGCAACAAGTACTGCCGACTCACTGCGCATGGACAGCATCATCCATGCCCTGCCCGAGGTCATGGTCAAGGGTGAACGGCCAGTGGTGAAAGTAGAGGGCAGTAAGCTCACCTACGACATGCCACAACTGTTGAAGAAGGAAGGTGCGGAGAACGTCTATGACGCGCTCAAGCTCATCCCCGGCGTGACTGACGACAATGGCTCGCTCACGTTGGCGGGCAATGCCTTTAATGTACTGATCAACGGCAAGCACTATCAGATGGATGCCGCCCAGCTCAACGCTCTGCTGAAGAGTCTGCCGTCTAATAGGCTGAAGCACGCCGAGGTGATGTACACCACGCCGGCCCGCTATGAGGTGCGTGGGGCGAGCATCAACCTCGACATCGCCTCCGACACCTCGCAACCCGACGGATGGCAAGGGGAGCTCACGGGAGCCTGGAACCAGGAGCATGAGGCCATGTGGAGTGAGCGTGGTGCCTTCCTCTATCATCACAACAAGTTGGACATCGACTTCAACTATGAGCACGACCACGGCAAGTCGTACCGTACTACTGACGAGACCTCGCTTCACCATCTCGACGACGGGACGACACACGACATCGTGACCGACGAGGCGCAGCGCAGTCGCGATCACGAGCATCTGTGGCGTATGGGGCTTGACTACGCCTTCACGGAGAACCACCGCCTCAGCCTGAGCTACACGGGCAACTTCAACACCGAGCATGCCCGTGAGGACGTGACGGGAAACGTGACGGCCGCCAATGCCTATCGCACCAAGAAGACCATGCACGACGTGATGCTCGACTACCAGTTGCCTACGGGTACGAAGGTCAACGTGGAATACACCTATTATAATACGCCCTCGACACAGCAGCTCACCAGCACGCTGCCTACGGGTGAGCTCCACTTCGACACCGATGAGCACCAGCGCATCAACCGCTGGAAGTTCCATCTCGGGCAGGAGCACAGTCTCGCGGGCGGGTGGGGACTCAACTACGGCGTGCGTTATAGTCTTACCAATGACCACAGCTGGCAGACGTTCACGTCGACGGGCGACAACACCGCCGCCCATCCCGCCGATTCGTACAGCCGTCAGAACGAGGACATCGTCAACGTCTATGCCGGCACCAACGGCAAGATAGGAGAAAAACTCGACTTCGAGGCTTCGCTGGCCGCCGAATACTATCACTCACCGGCCTGGCATCAGTGGAACGTCTATCCCACGCTCTCTCTGACCTACATGCCCAATAGCAGTCACATGCTCCAACTCAACTTCAGCAGCGACAAAAAGTTCCCGGACTACTGGACGCTGCAGAGCTTCACGACGTACAGTAACGGCGGCTACAATGAAGTGGTGGGCAACCCCGGATTGAAGCCGTCGAGTGACTATCAGACGCAGTTGGTCTATGTGCTGCACAATAAATATCAGTTCGTGGCGTGGTTCAACTACACCGACGACTACTTCGTGCAGACACCCTACCAGCGCCACGACCGCCTTACGGTGCAATACAAATACCTCAACTTCGACTATTCGCAGCAGTGGGGCTTGCAGGCTTCCGTACCCCAGCGCTTCGGCAACTGGCTCGACAGCCGCCTGACGGTCATCGGCGTGTGGATGAAGGAGAAGTGCTCTGCATTTTATGACATTCCCTTCAACCGCGACATCGCTTGGGTGATGGCCAGTCTGCGCAACAACTTCACGATCGTGCCCGACCACCTCTACCTCAACCTCGACGGCATGATACGTTCCAAAGCCCACCAGGCCATCTACGACTTGCCCGCCTCTGGCAATGTCGATATCGGTCTGAAGTATATCTTCTGGAAGAAGCGCGCCACGCTCCACGTGTTCTGCAACGACATCTTTGAGACTTCCGGCATCGACCCCGTCATCCACTATGGCAACCAGAACATGAAGATGGACTTCTCGTGCTATCGTCAGGTGGGCGTGTCGCTGGTCTATCGGTTTGGTGGCTATAAGGACAAGAGCAAAGAAGTCGACACATCAAGATTTAAGCAATGAAGTGGAAACGCATTCTTCGCTGAAATGGGTAGCGACGACTATCTCAAGAAGCCGTTCAGCCTGGAGGAGCTCATGGCACGCGTGCGCCGTCTGGCCGAGCGGCAGCGGATGTTGGTCGGGCACGTCAACGATGTAGTGGAATCACACGACATCCTCATGGCACTTTGGGGTGACGACTCGCCCTGCAATAGCCGCAGTCTGCAAGTGTATATCCGCAAATAGTTTTTCTACTTCCCGTGTTTATATTTTTAGCCTGAATTATTCATAGAAATAAAAAAAGAGAACGTTTCCTTGCATATATGCAAGG
>UQRP01000058.1 GCA_900543585.1 uncultured Prevotella sp. | reverse complement strand
CCTACGGGGTCCAAGCCTGTCCCTGCCGAAAATTGCTTCGCATAAAATTGCCCTTCGGGCATAAAATAGAGCATACCATCGATTCATCTAAGCCTTGCCTACTATCCCATCGATTCATCTAAGCCTTGCCTACTATCCCACCGATTCATCTAAGCCTTGCCTACTATCGGTTTAGAGTGTCTACAATCTCACCGTCGGTTTAGAATCTCATGCTTTGAAGCTATATGGTACACCATTATCGGTTGCTCCATTTTATGCGAAGCAATTTTATGCGAAGCAATTTTCGTCATCGGCAGGCTTTGACCCTGATAAGGGTGGTGCTGAAGTGGTAGGGCAGCCTGCGAGCTTGCTCGCAAAGGCGGCCCTATCACTTCAGCACCATAGCTCCCTCAGGAGCGGAAGTCTGCCTATGACCATTTTCCTTAAACTTCAAGATGATGCTCTATATATGTCGTGCTGTCCACGTGAGACCTCTTCGAGGTCTTTCCACTCTCTTCGCTCTGTCCCCAGGTCGCTCGGTGCCGTGAGGTCGCGCTACGCGGCGCCCTCCCGTCCCCTCGACGACCCGGGGTCATTCATGGTGTGACCCCTCCGGGGTCAGTGCTCTATCTGATAGACAGCGGTTTTCCTGGTTTTGGTTATAAAACTAAAGGCGGATGCACCCTTTGGTCAGATATGGTTAAGAAACCGACTCCAGGTTTTGGTTATAAAACTAAAGGCGGATGCACCCTTTTAGTATTTAAAAATTACCATTTGTTTGGTATGCCAAATACCAAACAGTGACGATTTCCTCACATCTCCTTTCTCTGTAACTTTGCAGGCGATATAATGAGCGATATTGTTAATGAGAGATTTTATTCTGGCTGATAATCAGGAGCTGACGCGCCTGGGTTTGAAAACGTTGCTCTCGGAATATTCCGAGAGCAACGTCACCATCGTAGAGGATAAGGCCGCCCTCATCGAGCGACTGCGGCATGACAGTCATACCGTCGTCGTCATCGACTACACCCTCTTCGACTTCACCGACGAGGACAATCTCCTCATCGTCGTCGACCGGTTTCCTGAGTCCATGTGGCTGCTCATCAGCGATGACCTTAACCACGCCACGGTGAAGAAGTTCCTCTATTCCTCCAAGCGTATCAGCATCGTCTTCAAGGACACCCCTATCTATCTTCTCCGCGAGGCCATCAACGTCACGCGCTCCGGTAGCCGCTACATCTGCCAGCATGCCACTGAGGCCCTCCTCTCTGATATCCAGGAGGAGAGGGAGACGCCGCAGGCTCAGCTCACGGCCACCGAGCTCGCCGTCCTCAAAGCCATCGCTCAGGGCCGGACGACGAAGGAGATAGCTGCCGAACGCTGCTCCAGCATCCACACCATCAACACCCATCGCAAAAACATCTTCCGGAAGCTCGGCGTCAACACGGCCCACGAGGCCGTGAAATATGCCTTCCGCGCCGGCCTCGTCAGCACCATGGAGTTTTATATTTAGGTGGTAGGTGTTAGGTGTTGGGTGTTAGGTGTTAATGGTATGTCTGTTTAAGCAGGTAATGCCTCCTCTTTTCCTACGACTTTGAGGATGGGAGCATGGAGAACTTGCTCTATTGAAATCAATGTATCAATAGTGAAGTTGTGAGTGCCCCTCATCCACCTGCTAATCTCTGCTTCTGATTTTCCAAGAAGTGTTGCAAGATCTTTCTGCTTGAGGCCTTTCAATATAAGTATTTCGTGGATTCTATCTACTATTTGGAAAGAAAGATCTACCGACTTTCGCGTCTCATCGCTCACATGGCGGCGTCTTTCATCTATAATTCTACTTCTTCTCATTTCTAATAAAATTTAAATCGCCTAATATTTCCTTATCTACTAATGATAGCTTGCCATCATTTATTCTATGTCGAATAAAACGACTCGTATCTATAAGCAATCGAACATAGGGAGCAAGGGCCTTGCTGTTCTCCCATTTATCCGCATCTTTTATGCCTCCATTACCAAAGATTACAATCTTGTCAGAGAGTCTTAAACAATATAACCTAATCTTGTTGCCTATATCTATTGGTATGACTCCAACTCCATCACCATAGTGCCCCTCTGGTCTAAAATAGCGTTCCAGAGCCCCTTTCTCACCAATTTTATCAAGCCACGCTACAATTATATCCACATAGTCATCGTATTTGCAGCCAATAGGGAACTTGTCAAAGAATCTTTCTAATTCTGTAAGTTCCTGTCCATCGATATGAATACTATAGAAGTTTACATTTTTGTGTTCCTCTACAAGTTCTATGTGGTATTTCTCTGCCATGTCTCATGATTTGTTGCAAAGATAATATATTGATTTGATAGAATGACAAATTAACTTATAAATTAAGTTAAACGAACCTCCATAGGTGATTTGTCAACTTTGGGCATTCAAGTCATTATTACCATCACCCACCACCAATCACGCCCCCTCTACCATACGTTTGGTATCAATTTACTCTCTTCATGGTATTTGCCACGACAGAATATCGGGGTAACTTTGCAACCGAGAAAGTGGCAGACAGCTGCCAACGCACAATAAACAAGAAGCTTATGATATTCAGCAGGATATTTTCCCATGACCGACCTTCCCGTCACGCTGCTCCCCAGGCACCCGCCGACGACCGCCTCAGGGTCCACGACCTCCGCCTCTCTATCGGTGGAAAGGAGATTCTTAAAGGTGTCGACATCGACATCCCCCACAACAAGGTCACCTGCATCATCGGTCCCTCGGGCTGTGGCAAGAGCACGCTGCTGAGGACCTTCAACCGTCTCAACGACGGCACCGAGGGTCTCTCGGTCAGTGGCAGCATCACCTTAGGCGACAGGGACATCATCAAGGCCCATGGTCGTGCCCTCACCGAGCTCCGCCGCGCCATCGGCCTCGTGCCCCAGCGCCCCTGCCCCCTGCCCATGGACATCTACAGCAATGTGGCCTACGGTGCCCGTATCCACGGCATCCACAACCGCCGCCATCTCGACGGCATCGTGGAGCGCTACCTCACCGCCGGGGGACTCTGGGACGAGGTCAAGGACCGGCTCCATGACACTCCCGCGGTACTCAGCGGTGGACAGCAGCAGCGCCTCTGCCTGGCTCGCAGCCTCGCCGTGGAGCCGAAGGTTATCCTCGCCGATGAGGCTACCAGTGCCCTCGACCCCGTCTCCAGTCAGAAGATAGAGGACCTCTTCACAAGTATGAAGGGACACTATACCGTCGTCATGGTGACCCACACCCTGCGCCAGGCCATGCGCATCGCCGACTACGTTGTATTCATGTACGACGGGAAGGTTGTGGAGCAGGGCAACGCCTACGACATCTTCCACAACCCCAAAGAGCAGCTCACCAGTGACTACCTCTTCGGAACTTTCAATTGAATTTGTTGTATTAGAAGTCCGGAAGTCCGGAAGATCAGAAGATCCTCATATAATACTTTACAACCATTGGATAACAACAAGGTCATCAATCTCAGCACTTTCTTCTGCCTCTATCTGGCACGTGCCATCCCCTCTACGTTCATCATGACTGCCCTGCAGGTCACCATGCGCCAGCACCATATCGGACTGGCCACCATCGGTCTGCTCAGCCTCGTCCGTCTGCCCTGGTCGTTGAAGTTTGCCTGGGCACCGCTCATCGACCGCCACTGCGTCACGGTGGGTGACTTCAAGAAGCTCCTCATCTCCACGGAGCTCGTCTTCGCCCTGGCCATCATCATCGTGGGCTGTCTCGACGTGACCAAGAACCTCCCCATCATCATCGCCCTGGTCCTCATCTCCACCTTCTGTGCCTCGGTACAGAATGTCACCAGCGACACCCTCGCCGTCAACGCCTTCAGCCGTGGCGACCACAGTGCCGTGACGAGCACGAAGTCCATGGGCCGCTATGTGGGCCGCATCCTCGGTGGGGGATTCTTCATCATGTTCCTCCACAGTTACGGCTGGCATGTCGTCGTACCCCTCCTCGGCTTCTTCGCCCTCCTCTTGGTCATCCCCGTGACGTTGAACAAGCATATCGTCGTCAGGGAGCATAAGCACAGGAAGCGGGCTGGCTTCCAGGATCTTCTGAACTTCTTCACGCGGCGCGAGGTGTGGCCGCAGGTTGTCTTCCTCGTGCTCTTCTTCGCGGGCTTCGACGGCATCATGGTTATGCTCAAGCCCTGGATGGTCGACATGGGCTACAACATGCGGGAGATAGGGCTCTACAATGGAGTCATCGGCACCTCCGTGGCCTTCGTCATGGCCCTCTTCGCCGGATGGTGGGTCAAGCGGGTGGGGGTGCGCACGGCACGGTGCCTCGTGGCCACAGCCGCCCTCGCCGTCCCCGTCTACTTCCTCGCCCTGACCTTCCTCACCCCCTCCCTGCCCCTTGTCCTGACGGGCATCATCCTGCTGCGCGCCGTCGAGGCCTCTGCCGCCGTCACCCTCTATGCTTCGTCGATGGACTTCGTCCGCGAGGGGCGTGAGGGCACCGACTTCACCGTCCAGGTCGTCATCGTCCACACCAGTGGCGCCCTCTTAGCCGTCGTGGCCGGTGGCGTAGGCCAGTGGCTCGACTACCGTGGTCTCTGCATCATCGAGCTCGCTCTGGCCGTGGTGACCCTCGTCGTCACCTACAGCCTCTCACGCAGAGCGAAATAGCCTGCCCCTCGCGCCAGCGGCGCCTTTCATCATCAACCATCATCATCATGCGTTTTTTCTTTCTTCCTCTTCTCGCCATCTTAGGCACTTCCGACCTCCACGCCGACACGGTGGCGAAGGCCGTCAACGATACCACTGTCTTTGGCGGTATCCATCAGCTCGACCAGGTCGTGGTGACGGGCAACGGCCACCACGAGCGCCTTCGTAACAGCACCACGCCCGTCAGCGTGCTCACAGCCTCCGACATCGCCAAGACCGGCGTCACCGACTTCACCGAGGCTCTCCGCCGCCTCCTGCCCAACGTGCAGCTCGCTCCGGCCAGCATGGGCTCCTTCCTCCGACTCAACGGCCTCGGCAACAAGTACATCCTCATCCTCGTCAACGGACAGAAGGTCATCGGCGACATCTCCACACAGGTCGACCTCAACCAGATTGACATGACGGCGGTGAAGCGCATCGAGGTCCTCAACGGTGCCGCCTCCTCGCTCTATGGCAGCGATGCCATCGGCGGCGTCATCAACATCATCACCGACCAGCCCAAAGACCGCCTCTTCCGTGTCGACGCGGACGTCAGGATAGGCAGCAAAGGACAGCTCACGGAGAACACGGCGCTGAGTGTCAACACCGGATGGCTCAGCAGCTTCACACGCTTCTCTCACAACGAGCGTAACAGCTTCCGTAACAACGACCTCGCGTATAAGAAGACACCGGACGGTGCCACACAGCCTACCCTCCAGACCCTTGTCATGGGATACAACCAGAACAGCGTCAACGAGCGCCTGGAGCTCAGACCCGTGAAGGGCCTCTCCCTCTACGGCGAGGGCGCCTACAGCTACCGACTCTCCAACCGCCCGCGGAAGATGACGGGCTATGCCAGTGGCTACGACTACGAGCTGCGCTTCAAAACCTTGCGGTGGACAGCGGGAGGACAGTATATCTTCGACCGCAACCACATCCTCAACATCGACTTCCTCAGTCATAACTTCCGCTACGGCAACGAATACAGGACTACGACGACGAGTCGCGGAAAGGTGACGCATCGCCCCGGCGACTACACATTGTCGAAGAAGCAACAGCTCTACGACGTGAACATCCGAAACACGAACCACTTCTACCGGGCTTCGACGACCATCTTCGGTGCGGAGTATAAGAATGAGTTCATCCACACCACGACGGGAAATGTCGTGGCCCACCTTTATAATATCTCGGCATACGCCCAGCACGACACGCGCGTTGTGGACAACGTCACGGCGACGGCGGGACTGCGCTACGACTACAACGAGGCTTTCGGCAACCACCTCACACCGAAGCTCGCCCTGCTCTATAAAGTGGGTTCTGTGAGTCTGCGCGCCAACTACGCCATGGGTTTCCGCTCGCCGGGTCTCGACGAGCTCTACTACCATTATTTCGCCGACCAGACGTCAGGACGGCCCCTCGTGACCTTCGGCAACAAGGACCTGAAACCGGAGAAGAGCCACTATGTCGGACTCACGGCGGGCTATGACAACGGCATCGTCTCGGCGGAGCTCACGGGGTATATCAACAGCGTCACGGACATGATCGTCCGCCAGGCTTATGATATCGACGACGCGGCTAAGGAGATGCTCAAGGCGGAGTTCCCGGGGGAGATAACAGACGCGTCCTTCAACAGCCTCTTCACCTACAACAGGTATATCAACAGCGACCGCGGTCTTGTCCATGGCGTCAACGCCTCGGTGAGCGTGCGACCACTCAGCGGTCTGGCTCTCACGGCCAACTACGCCTGGACGGATGCCAAGACGAAGAGTGAGGGCGTCTGGACGGTCCTGGAGCGCAGCGTGAGGAATACCGTCACCGTGGCGGCTGACTACACCCATACCTGGTGGGGAAAGTACACGCTGAACATCAATATCAACGGTCGTCTGCAGGGACCTACCTACTATCCTGGTTATGAGCGGGCACCGGGCTACGGTGTCTGGAATCTGAACACCAGCCACTCCTTCCGCCTGGCCCGCCATCTCACCATAGAGCCGGGGCTCGGCATCGACAACATCTTCAACCAGGTCGACCGCCGCATCTATTGGTCCAATCGCCGTTATGCCAACTTCTCTTCCGGCACCGCCGTGGTGTTCCAGACAAGGGTGAGATTTTGAGGAGTGAGCACTGACCGTGGAGGGCACATCGGTTGAAGCTTCGAGTGAGCACATCGTTTGAAGTTCCGAGTGAGCACATCGGTTGAAGTTCCGAGTGAGCACTGACCCCGGAGGGGTCACACTATGAATAACCCCTGGTCGTCAAACGGGCGCGGTGGCGCAGCGAAGCAAGCCACCACGACCGTGAGCGACCTGGGGT
>UQRP01000057.1 GCA_900543585.1 uncultured Prevotella sp. | reverse complement strand
TCTATGTTGCTATCCAAATAATTGGATGATATTTATCGTTTATTAACTTTCTATTATTGTTTAATTATCAATCACTTAGTGTGAAGTGGAGAGCTTATTGCCTTTTGAAAGAGACACCAACACCTATCCCTGACATTTTGCCAGGGTATGGTCATTGCATCAAAAAACAGGGCCTACCGGACAAACTTCTATGAGAGGACACGGACGTATCCGTACCACAATTTACTTCTTCAGAGGATAGGTAAAGGCGCAACAAACTATTTTAAGGACAAAGTCAGTAAGACTCGTCAGTCATGGAAAGGAGTCGCCTTATCAAAAGTTGGCCAATAGGCACCTGTAATTATCTTATATTTCCCAATGGTATGGTTCATACGTCCTTTTGTTCTTCAGTACGGAGAAAATGATGTTGGACATCTTCCTCGCAATTTTTATGATTGCCTCTTGTGGATTCATCTTCCGCTTGTATGCAACGTATGCCTGTCCGAGGCCATAGTCACGGGATATTGCGATCCAGCAGGTCTCTATTATCATCGGACCGAGCTGCTTGTTACCCCTGAATGTCTTCTCGCCGTGGGATTCCTTGTCTCCGCTACTGTGGCTGGTCGGGATCAGGCCGAGGTAGCTGGCGAACTGCTTCTCGTTCTTGAATCTTGTCACATCGTAGATCTCTGTCAGTATGGACATTGCCACAATAGTCCCAATACCAGGGATGCCCCTCAACAGCTCGTAGTTGTCCTTGTACCTGTCAAGTAAGGCGAGCTTACGCACCTCTCTTGTCGCAGTGAGTAACGTCGACCGCAGGGTTTCGACCTGCATAATGAGAAGGTCAAGGGACTTGCGTGTCGGTGAGAGCAGCGTGACGTCTTCCTTGAGCCATTTGATGAAACCCCGTGACCAGTGAGTGCCAGGCTTTGCGAATCTTTCAGGCATCTCCACACCATTGCAATGGAGCATATGCTTGACTCGGGACTTGTAACCGCCGAGTTGCTTTTGGATTGTCTTTCTGATTCTTAACACGGAACGGTCGTCTATGTTCTCACGCTCACGGATGTATATCGGGCGTATCTCGTCCGCACGAAGTGAGCGGGCAAGTTTCAGCGCATCAACCTTGTCTGTCTTCATCACCTCCTCGTACTGGGTGGTGGGAACATCTGCCGCATGTGTTACAACGCAGTCTATATTGTATTCCTTGAGGGCGTAGTAAGTGGAGAAGCCGCTGAAGCCCGACTCATAAACTGCATGGTATTCGCCATCTGGGAAATTTCTTCTCAAAAAGTCAAAGAGCACTTTTGCCGAGGAAGCCTGAGAGTATCTCTTGGCAAATCCAGACTCGGTCAGCACTGCGAACTCCCAAGTTCTGGCGTGGACATCGATTCCTACAAAAATCTTTTGTCCTTTGAAGGAAATTTTGTTCCTTTGCATATTGGTACGGTTTTAATTGTTATTGTATATTGTTCTTTCATTTTGCAAAAATACAATCCAATTATTACCGTGCCAACTTTCTACTCATCTTTTTTTGATTTTCCTTTCATCGCATTGAGATATGCGAGGGTTCTCGAAGCGAAGCGGAGAGGTTCATCGCGTCTCTCAATGCGAAAAAATCTATACTCCGCAGGGTATCAATGAGCACGTCGGTCGGTTCGCAGGTGCAAACATAGTAACTATTATAATATGTGTCTTGGCCGTCGCCATTCTCTGCCCGTCTAAAGCCCTTGCCTTCGACTACCCCAATGACCAGCCGACCATCGAGGCTCTTATCAGTCTCCACAAGCTTCTCAAGAAGGAGGAAGAAAAAGCTTTGGCACAGGTAACGGCCAGCTATGGCGAGCAATCGCTCATCACGAAAGGCGCGGAGGGTTTCAACAACGTGCGGACAACGCTTGACACGAAGCTCAGCAATGCCCATAGTTACCTCATCCTCGGTGCGGCCATCGCCACGACGGGCACCGACCTTTACAAGCTCATCCGTGACTATGCCGACTTCACGAAGAACACGGGCAAGCATGCCTTCAAGAAGCCCATGGTGGCATGGTACTACACAGAGGCCAACCTTGCCTGTGCCCGTGAGATCAAGAACATCAAACGGATGTACACCACTTTGGTGGCCAGTGGCATGAACGTGATGAAGGCAAGCATGGACGAGAAGCTCAACCTTGTCAACGAGCTCCACGGCTATATCACCAATATGTGCGGCATTATCGACCAGGCCAACCTGTGGTGCAGCATCGTGGTCATGGGCGGTTTCCATTATGATTACATTTGAGACATCCTCAACTCTGAGGTCACGGACGAGATCGCCAGGCAAGTCATCGCCAACTGGAACAGTGCATAGTAAAACGACAAACATCAACGTCAAACTAATACGACAACGCAATGAGAAAGACACTTTGCTTTATACTTCTGACCATAGCCCTTGCTTTCCCTGTCGGTGAAGGCGGCAGAGCCAATGCGCAGAAGATAGTACATGACAAGCAGAAAGAAAAGCAGTGGCGCAGCATCGAGACCGGTCCATGGGACTTTGCTCCCGACTGGTATTACTACTTCCTCCACAAAAAATACTCCGGTGCCGAGACCTACTGGAAGTGGTCGGGCTTCAAGTCCGGCTACCGTGTCCGCTTCAAGGAACATAAGTCCAATGTCAAGACCGTCATGCCGCGCCGAGTAGCAGCTGAGGAGGTTGATGCGGAGAAAATCAAGAAAGCCGAAGAGGAGCGAGCCAAGATCAAGGAGATGCATGACGAGGAAGTGATCCGTGCCGCTGACCGAAACGTTGACATCGTTTATTCCACGTTCAAGGATGATTTTGCCCGTATGCAAGGGGCAATCTCTGAGGGTCTGGCCTTCTGTCTGACAAAGAGCAAGGGCAAGATGTTTCCGCAGGTCGATGAGCTCCGCCGGCAGAACGACATCGTTTGCCGCAACATCTCCTACATTCACAAACAGGGTATCGGCAATGAACTGGAGAATGCCAAACGGGAGAAGGCCTACATCGAGTACAAACGGCAGATGGAAGAGCTCGTCTCGCGTGTCGCACACCTTGTAGGCATGGCGCAGCAATACTACTAAAAGATAAAGAAGTAAAAGAACAATGATGTAGAATGAACAAAGAAGCAACACTATGATAGACTTACAACTATCTTCACTTTTCATCAACCAGCTGCTCACGATGGGTCTCCCTGCAGTAGACCAGAGTCTGATGAAGCTGTTGGAGGCGATGGAGACCTTTCCCAAGTCCGCCGTCCTCTTCAATGCCGTGAGTATCGCAAAGACGCTCGGGCTGCTGCTTGCCCTTTGTATGGGCAGCTATGAGTGCTGGATGATGATGCTCGGTCGGCGCGGCATGGACGTGATGAAGCTCCTGCGCATCGCCGCCCTCTCCATCTGTATCACCACGAGCAGCTATATCTGTTCGGCTCTGAAAGCACCTGGCAAGGGACTTGAGACAACAGCTATGATGATGGCACAGGCCAAGAACCGTGAGGTCGCTGCGCTGGAGTTGAAAGTCGCCGAGAAACAAGCAGGCTACCTCAAACGCTTGCGAGAGGTGCAGGACAGTATCGAGACTGCCAAGCAGGTACAAGCCATTGGCGAGGATGCCCACTGGTGGGATCGTCTCATTTATAACATGGAGAACCTTGGCTCCACCATCAACAACTACGCCCAGCGTGCCGCCGTAGCCGCGGAGACGAAGGTCAGCGAGTGGATAAACGATGTGATAAGGTTCATCGGAGAGCTCATCTTCCAGATGTCCTATTACGGCATGCTTGTCGCCCAGCGTATCTTCCTGACCATAATGGCCACCTTTGCTCCAATCATGTTCGCGCTTAGTATTGTCCCACCTTGGAGCAACGCCTGGTCGCAGTGGATCAGCAAGTATCTCTCCCTGTCGCTATGGGGCTTCGTTGTGTATATGTGCCTATATTACATTGATTTCATCCTGATGTATAACCTCCGGGCGGACATCAAAGCCTATGAATCACTCTTGCAGGGTACGGTAAACTCGTGGGATCAGATTGGTGCGTTGGGCTTGCAGGGCATCGGCTCGAACTGCATGTACGCCATGGGCATGCTCGTGGGTGCCTACGTCCTCCGCTTCGTGCCCGAAGTGGCTTCATGGCTCATCCCCGGTGGAATTAGCTCCAGTGCTGGAACGGCAGCCGGTTCTACGGCAACTACCATCGTACAGGGAGGCATCAGCCACGGCATCAGTGCCACGACAGCTACCATCGGTACAGCCGCCGCTGTCGCCACAGGTGGCGCGAGCCTTGCCGCTTCCGTGGCAGGTGCGGCACAGCAGTCCCGTAGTGATGGCGGTAGTAAGCTCGCACAAGCCTCACGTACCGTCATGTCGCAGACTGGTCTCGGAGCCTCCTATATCCGTGGTGCGGATTCAGCCCGTAGTATGAATAATGTGGGCAAGTCCGACTCCAACTATAAACCGGGAGGAGCAGATGGAAAATAATTCCTAACTTCTAACTCTTATAAAGTTATGCTGATTCAATCCTTAGAACAAAAGACTCGGCTGGCACTGATGACCGTGCTGCTGACCGTCATCGGCAGCGTGGTTATCTGTGGCCTGACCGTCTTCTACTGCACCCGTCTTGTTGCACAGGAGCGCAGTCAGATATACATCCTCGACGGCGACATCCCCTTCCTTGCCGAGAGAAGCATGCAGGAAGCCAATTTCGTGATGGAAGCCAAGGCGCACATCCAGCTCTTCCACCAGTACTTCTTCACCCTGCCTCCCGATGACGACTACATCAAGTGGTCGCTTGGTAAGGCTCTCTATATGGCGGACGGAACGGCCATGAAGCAGAAACAGGCGATGGAAGAGAACGGTTTTTATTCCGACATCATATCCAGCAGTGCTGTTTGTACCATCAAATGTGACTCCATCCAGTTCAACGAGCACGAGAGAAAGTTCAAGTACTTCGGCACGCAGCTCATCAAGCGCCGCAGCCGTGACCTCAAGCGCTCCATCATCACCGTTGGCGAGATTGAGAACGTGCCGAGGACACAGAACAACCCACATGGACTGCTCATCACGAACTGGCGCACGCTCGAAAACAAAGACTTAGACTATTAGACCCTCCCTGACCTCCCTAAGAGGGAGGGGGAAAGCCCTCAGACAAATACAATTTATATGAAGATACTCAATCGAACCAAGGCCATGAAGGATGCCCACATCGCCCAGGGCATCCGCAGCTTCCTGTCGCACTTCAAAGTCAGGGAGCGCATTGACCGGATGAACCAGTGGGCGGAGAAGCATAAGAAGCGTACCGTTGCCATCACCATCGGTGTTCTCACTCTGTCACTCATTCTTGGCAGCTGGCTGACATTCAGCTCAGACAGCAAGGAACCTGATCTCTTCGGTGGCATGACGGACGTAAGGCCCGACTTTGAGGGCATGAGACGCATACAGCGGTTGAAGAGCCTGCAAGTGGAACAGACCACCGACCTGACCAACCGGGGACAGCGGCTCAAGCACGACCTCGACTCCCTCATAGCCATCCCGGTGAAGAGCCATAAGGATTCTGTGGACATCATGGTCAAGTATCGCCAACTGGAGATTGTGGTGGACTACCTCGACAACAAGCACCCGAACAAGAACATCTAAAACACAAGACTATGAACCTAAATCTGAAGAAACTCAAGAAGGTGAACTTCCGAAAGCCGAAGTATATCTTTCCCCCTGTAATCATATTGCCTCTGCTCGGAGTCATCTACTATCTCATGGCAATGTTCGATGGCAAGGGGAAGCCCGAAGTAGGAGGCGTGATCACCGATTCCATCAACATGAGTCTTCCCGATGCCCGTGGCGCGCAGATGGAAGGCAAGATGGCCGCCATGAACAAGCGGTTCAGCGAGGGCGGCGCCTTCACGGCCATCGGTGCTTTGGGCGACGAGGTGGAAGAGAAGGATACCACGACCAGCGGCTACAACGCAAGCGAATGGAGTAAGATTGAAGCTGAGAATGCCGCCCGTGAGCGGGAGCGCAAGGCGCAGGAGGAACTGCTCAAGAGCCAGCAGGAGAACATGCGACGCATCAACGACTACACCGGCTATGGCGGGCGCTCCCAGCAGGACGACCTCAACGACTATGCCCGTGAGTTGGAGCGCATACAGAACCAGAGTATAGAACGGCAGCGTAAGTACATGGCCGAGCAGGAACGCCGTGACAAGGCTGAGGAAGCCGAAGACCGCAAACGGCAACAAGAGATGATAGACGCGCTCACTGGTAACAACCGCAGAACATCGAACAAGAAGGAAGAGAAAACAGAGGTCGTTGAGAAAGTCAAGGAGGACAACTCCGAGCGGTTCAATACCGTGGCCACATCTGAGACTGTGGATGCTCCGCTTATCCGTGCGATGATAGACCGAACCACGAAGGCACGCGAGGGCACACGGCTCCGTTTCAAACTCCTCGATGACGTGACCGTGAAGGGCATCCGCCTGAAGAAAGGCTCCTATCTCTATGGTGTTGTAAGCGGCTTCGGCCAGCAGCGCGTGAAGGCAAACATCACGAGCATCCTTGTCGGTGGTAAGTTCATCAAGGTTGGCCTTAGTGTCTTTGACAATGACGGCATGGAGGGCTTCTATGTCCCCGAGTCCACCTTCCGCGAGATGGTGAAAGATGCGGGCAGCGCCGTTGCTGGCCAGCAGTTGCAGTTCGACACTGGCTCTTCGTCGGGCATCTCCCCGGAAATCATCGCCCTGCAAGCCTTACAGAACATGTATCAGAGTGCCAGCTCCGCCGTGTCGAACAACATCCGCAAGAACAAGGCGCGCATCAAGTACAACACCATTGTCTATCTCGTCAACACACAGCAAGAATGAACTCCAACAAACGAACATCCTTAAAACCAAGCAATATGAAGAAAAAACTTTTCCTTTTCGCCCTGTCTGTCTTTTCCCTCTTGTCAGTTCATGCGGAGAGCAATACGGGAGGCATCCAAGAAGCCTATGCCAAGGGGGACACCGTCCGCATCCGTTACATCCACAAGTTCACGTCCGACGATGAGCGTATCTTCGAGAGCAACCTCGGCAAGCCAACGGTTTTCGTCAATGATCAGGTGACCACGCACATCATCATGCCGGAGAATATCAAGCTTGTGGACATCTCCACCGACAAACTCGTCGGCAATCAGTGCGCCGACAACATCGTGCGTCTCAAGCCGAAGTCCGTGCTGATGGACGGAGAACTCGGTGGCACCGTGACTATCATCGGCGAGAGGCACATTGCCCAGCTGAATATTATCTACACCAAGGGACCGAAGAAAGCCAACTCCGTCTATACCGTCACCCGGGACGACATGCGCGACTACACCCATCCAGAGGTGAGTATGACGCAAGGGGACATGGCACGTCTCTGCTGGTCCATCTACACCAGCCGCCGGAAGTTTTACAACCTCCATTCCAAGCAGTACGGCATCCGTGCGCAGGTGAACAACATCTATACGGTCGGCGATTACTTCTTCATCGACTTTTCCTTGGAGAACAAAAGCAACATCAAGTACGATATTGCCGAGATCCGCGTCAAGCTGACGGACAAGAAAGAACTGAAGGCCACGAATTCACAGACCATCGAGCTCACGCCGGTGTATATGGTCAACCATGCCGACCACTTCACAAAATCCTACCGCAACGTCATCGTCCTCAAGAAGCTAACCTTCCCCGAAGAGAAGAAGCTCCGCCTTGAAATCACCGAGGACCAGATAAGCGGCCGTGTCAGCTATCTCGACATCAACTACCGTGACATCCTCAATGCCGACAGCTTTGCACCGGAGCTGCTGATAAACCTGCAATAGATCTTTTCAAAGGTTAAGCAAATATGCTGTCTTGATGCGTAGCAAATGCCAACGAAATCTGCGACAAATGCCAACGACTTGCATGGCATTTGCCAGCGATGTCGTTGGCAAATGCTGTGCATCAACAATCCAACCGTGCGAAACTCCGAACTCCTAATTTCTAACTTCTAACTCCTTAAAACCGTGGAAGAAACCCGTGAACAGCAACAGATGTACAACTTCTTCCGTTCGTGCATCTACCTTATCCTGATAGTCGAGATAGTGATGAACCTCCCCATCACCTCTGACAACCGCATGACAGCCTTCGTCCTTGAGCTCTTCCACCGCTTCAAGGTCTTTGACAGTGTCCTTTCCTGCAAGGTCATGGAACTTATCTGCGTCGGTGTAACCTGCATCGGCACCAAGGCACGGAAGAGCCTGAAGTGGAATATGAAGACGATGGTCGTTTATCCAATGGTGGCAGGATGTACGATGACGCTGCTCTGCTTCGTCTTTCATAAAGGGGCATGGGACATCTATTTTTCCGGCTTCCCGTTGAACCGCTGCCTCTACGCACTCTGCTCTGTCATAGGCATCATGCTGATCCACCAGAGCCTCGACGCTATTGCCAAATACTTCAACACAAAGATTGGCGATGACAAATGGAACTTCGAAAACGAGTCGTTCGAGCAGAGCCGTAACAAGGAAGAGAACGAGTACAGCGTCAACATCCCGATGGTCTATTACTACAAGAA
>UQRP01000056.1 GCA_900543585.1 uncultured Prevotella sp. | reverse complement strand
TAAATCCAAGAGACTCCTCAGTACAAAATTATGATTTCATGCGGTGGTATCGCATGTTTTCAAGGTTTTCTTTGTGGCAGCGCCAAGATTCGACGTAGGAGAATCTGACATTTGCGGGTTGAGGGCGGGGAGAGGCAACGCCTCTCACAAGCCCTCAACCCGCAAATGGCAAAGGGCCCAAGCCCTTGCCGCTGACACAAAGCGGTTTTCCAGGTTTTGGTTGAAATCAATCGCTTATGTCCTGCTATCCTCGCGATTACTTCTCCTTGAAGTCCACATATTCGCCCTCGTCTTTGGCGAAAATCTTTTTGTTGACATCCTGAGGACTCCGCGTGTCGATGATGGTATCACCAGCGTCCGTCGTCGAGGAAGAAGAATACGACTCGTGGGCAGCGTCCTCCTGTGACGACGCCGTGAAACCACCCATGGCCTGGTTGGTAAAGTCACGCACATTCTTGCGCAGACGCCGGTAGAGACGGTAGACGACGACGGCAGTCATGACAAGGGCGATGACAAAGACAAAGAAGATAAACTCAAGAACCTGTTCCATATTCTTTGAGTATCAGAAGGATAATGACTACGCCTCGCCGCGCTTCGACAGATCAGCGATGACGGAGACGAGGATATAGAGTACGATGACTATCCACCAGGATCCGAGGAATCCCATGGCGATGCTGCCATGCGTGTAGCCGACGATGGTCTTGCCGATGATGACGAGGGCCGAGACGGCGAGGAAGCCATAGCGCAGCTCATTGCCCTTCAGCCCCCAGTGCTTGAACTTCAGTGCGAACATCGGCACCTCGGAGATGAGGAGCCAGCAGCTGACGAGCATCAGCACGATGATGAGGAAGGCACCCCACGACAGGCTATTGAACCATTCCGAGGCCGTGAGGATCAGCGAGCCCCAGAAGAGGGCGTTGGCAGGTGTGGGCAGACCGATGAAGCCCATAGACTGACGCGTGTCGAGGTTGAACTTCGCCAAGCGCAGGGCTGAGAAGGCCGCCATGAGATAAGCCACAAAGGGGATATAGCTGCTCACCACACCCCACGACGGTGGGAAGTCCATGATGATGAGCTGTGAGAAGATGATGGTAGACGGTGCCACTCCGAAGGTGACATCGTCGGCTAAAGAGTCGAGCTCCTTGCCTATCGGCGAGGCGATATGCAGGGCGCGGGCACTCATGCCATCGAAGAAGTCGAAGACGGCACCGATGATGATCCACATCAGCGCCAGGTCGGGACTATGGAAGAAAGCGAAGCACGTGGCGATGCATCCCGAGATGAGATTCATGCAGGTCAGCGCGTTGGGGAAGTTGATGAGCGACAGCTTGCCACCCTGGGCAGGCTGAGCCGGCGCCTCCACCGGATTGTCTAAAGTTGTCATTTTTTTGTCTTCGCTCATGATATTGTCGTTTTTGTTATTGTGCAGTAGAGATGGCTTTAAAAGGATTATCAAGCCTGGGCCTCGGGGGCTGCGGCATGCTTCTTCAGCTGAGCCAGCACGGTGAGGTCGCCGACGGTCTTCTGACCCATCTTCACCTTCACCTCAGCGTCGACAGGCAGGAAGATGTCTACCCGCGAGCCCAGCTTGATGAAGCCTAAGTGCTCGTCGATATAGCACTCCTCACCCTCCTTGGCGTAGGTGACGATGCGGCGCGCCATGGCACCGGCTATCTGGCGGCAGAGGACGTCGTCGCCATCCTCCGTGGTGATGATGATGTCGGCATGCTCGTTCTCGGAGCTCGCCTTGGGCAGCCATGCCTTGTGGTAGTTGCCGTCGAAATGCTCAACATGCTTAATCTTACCGTCGCAGGGAAACCAGTTGGCATGGACGTTGAGGGGACTCATGAAGATGGAGATCTGCTTCCGCTTGTCGTGGAAGTATTTATCCTCCATGACGTCCTCGATGACGACGACCTTACCGTCACAGGGAGCCACGACGACACCCTCAGTATCCTCGACGTTGAGATAACGGATAGGACACTGATAGAAGTTGATGACACCGGCATAGAGGGTGCCGAAGATGATGAAGAAGGCCACCGCAGGCCATATTGTCAGCGTGGCGTGGAGAGACCACAACAGCAGGGTGCCTAAGACGATGAACAGGGCACCGGCCGTGAGCTGGTCCGTGCCTTCGCGGTGGATATGTATTTTCTTGAGTCTTTTAAGTCGCTTTACCATGACTGCAAAGTTAAATCTTTTTTATTGAACCCACAAATTATTTCTGTTCTTCTTTTGGATATGTCGCTATTTCGGCGTAACTTTACACCTCAAAAAGATTATTTTCCCAAATGGAAGATTTTGTCCACTTACACGTCCACACCCATTACAGCATCCTCGACGGCCAGTCCAAGGTCCCGCATCTTGTCGACAAAGCCATCAAGGACGGCATGAAGGGTATGGCCATCACCGACCACGGTGTGATGTACGGCATCAAGGAGTTTGCCGACTACTGTGCCTCTGTCAACAAGAAGCGCAAGGGTGAGGGTTTGGAGCCTTTCAAGCCCATCTTCGGCTGCGAGATGTATGTCGCCCACCATCATAAGGAGGACCGCGACAAGGCTGCCGGCGACAACTCCGGCTACCACCTCATCGTCCTGGCCAAGAACTACCGTGGCTATAAGAACCTCATCAAGCTCGTCAGCCGCTCCTGGGTCGACGGATACTACTATAAGCCGCGCACCGACCGCTACGACATCGAGAAATACCACGAGGGCCTCATCGTCAGCTCGGCATGCCTCGGCGGCGAGATACCGCAGAAGATTCTCGCCGGCGACATCCCAGGGGCTCGCGAGGCCGTGGAATGGTACCACAACCTCTTTGGCGACGACTTCTACCTGGAGCTGCAGCGACATAAGGTCACCGACCCCAACATCCGTGCCAACAGAGAGGTCTATCCCCTGCAACAGAAGGTAAACAAGGTCCTCATGGGCTTTGCCAAGGAATACGGCATCAAGCTCATCTGCACCAACGACTGCCACTTCGAGGACCAGGACACCGCCGAGGCCCACGACCACCTGCTCTGCCTGGCCACGAGCAAGGACCTCAACGACCCCACACGTATGGTCTATACCAAGCAGGAATGGTTTAAGACACGCGCCGAGATGAACGACATCTTCGCCGACGTCCCCGAGGCCTTAGCCAACACCGTGGAGATCCTCAACAAGGTGGAGGTCTACAGCATCGACCACGGACCTATCATGCCCTTCTTCCCCATCCCCGAGAGCTTCGGCACCGAGGAGGAGTGGCGGAAGAAATATACCGAGGAGGACCTCTACCGAGAGTTCACCACCGACGAGAACGGTGAGAACCCGCTCCCCAAGGACAAGGCCGACGCCGTCATCGAGCGACTCGGCGGCTACGACAAAATCTACCGCATCAAGTTCGAGGCCGACTACCTCGCCAAACTCGCCTACGAGGGCGCGAAGAAGCGCTATGGCGACCCCATCCCCGACAACGTCAGGGAGCATGTCAACTTCGAGCTCCACGTCATGAAGACGATGGGCTTCCCGGGATACTTCCTCATCGTCCAGGACTTCATCAACGCCGCACGCAACGACCTCGGCGTATGGGTGGGCCCGGGACGTGGCTCCGCAGCCGGTTCCGTCGTGGCCTACTGCCTGGGTATCACGAAGATAGACCCACTGAAATACGACCTTCTGTTTGAGCGTTTCCTCAACCCCGACCGTGTCAACCTCCCGGATATCGATACCGACTTCGACGACGACGGACGCGGCAAGGTCCTGCAGTGGGTGATGCAGAAATACGGCAAGGAGAACTGCGCGCATATCATCACCTACTCCTCCATGGCTACGAAGAACTCCATCTCCGACGTGGCGCGTGTGGAGAAGCTGCCCCTGGAGCGCGCCAACGCCCTGAAGAAGGCCATCCCCGACCGGCTACCCGACGGACTGAAGATGAACCTCACCAACGCCATCAAGTGCACGCCCGAGCTCCGGGAGGCCGAAGTCTCCCCAGACCCACGGGAGCGCAACACCATCAAATACGCTCGACAGCTTGAGGGCACCATCCGCGGCACCGGTATCCACGCCTGCGGATTCATCATCTGCCGGGATCCCATCTCCGACTGGGTGCCTGTCTCCACCGCCGACGACCCCGACTACCCCGACCGCAAGTGCGACGTCACACAGTACGACGGTCACGTCATCGAGTCCACAGGACTTATCAAGATGGACTTCCTCGGCCTGAAGACGCTCTCTGAGCTCAAGGAGGCCTGCAAGGTCATCAAGCAGACAACGGGCGAGGAGGTAGACCTCGACAACATACCCATCGACGACGACCTCACCTACAAGCTCTACCAGGAGGGACGCACCATCGGCACCTTCCAGTTTGAGTCGCCGGGAATGCAGAAATACCTTAAAGAGCTGCACCCCACGGTCTTCGAGGACCTCATCGCTATGAACGCCCTCTACCGACCCGGACCTATGGACTACATCCCGGAGTTCATCGCCAGAAAGAAAGACCCCAGCCGCATCAAGTACGACATCCCTTGCATGGAGAAATACCTCAAGGATACCTACGGCATCACCGTCTACCAGGAGCAGGTCATGCTCCTGAGCCGACAGCTCGCCAACTTCACACGTGGTGAGAGTGACGCCCTGCGTAAGGCCATGGGTAAGAAGAAGAAGGCCATCGTCGACGCCATGAAGCCGAGGTTCCTCAAGCAGGGACAGGAGAATGGCCACGACCCGAAGGTCCTGGAGAAGATATGGAGCGACTGGGAGAAGTTCGCCTCCTACGCCTTCAACAAGTCACACGCCACCTGCTACTCCTGGGTGGCCTACCAGACGGCATACCTCAAGGCCCACTACCCCGCCGAGTTCATGGCTGCCCTGATGACACGCCGCTTCTCCGACATCAACGAGATTACGAAACTCATGGAGGAGTGCAAGGCCATGGGGGTCATGACGAAGGGCCCGAACGTCAACGAGAGCTACGCTGAGTTCGGTGTCAACGACAAGGGCGAGATACGCTTCGGACTGGCCGCCATCAAGGGCATGGGCTCCAATGCCGCCGCGGCCATCGTCAGGGAGCGACAGGCCAACGGACCCTATAAGGACATCTATGACTTCGCGGGCCGTGTGAGCCTGAAGGATGTCAACCGCAAGGCCTTCGAGAGCCTGGCGCTGAGTGGAGGCTTCGACTGCTTCGGCCTCATGCGCGAGCAGTATCTCGCTCCCAACAGCAAGGGCGAGGTGTTCCTCGACAGCCTCGTACGCTTCGGACAGCAGTACCAGCAGGATAAGAAGGAGGCTGCCAACTCTCTCTTCGGTGCCATGGCCACGGAGGTCTCCATCGCCTTCCCGCAACCACCGAAGACGGAGCCCTGGAGCCCCATCGAGCGACTCGGACGCGAGAAGGAGCTCGTGGGTATCTATCTCTCCGCACACCCCCTGGACCAGTATTCCCTCATCCTCAACAACCTCTGCAACACCAAATGTCCGGAGATGGGCGACCGAGGCATCCAGGAACAGCTCGCTCAGCGCGAGGAGCTCACCTTCGGAGGCATCGTGACAAAAGTGTCGCAGCGCTTCACCAAGCGCGGCAACCCCTTCGGACTCGTCACCATCGAGGACTTCACAGGTCCGGGGGAGATAGCGCTCTTCGGCGAGGAATGGGGACGCTGGAACGGTAAACTCACCGAAGGATGCCCCGTCTTCGTGAAAGCAAAATACGTCAAGCTATACCCCACCAGCCAGTCCTACTCCCTACAGATACAGAATGTGGAATACCTCCAGACCGTGAAGGATGAGCGCATAGAGCGCTTCACCATCAACGTGCCGTCAAGGGCCATCGACGAGACCGTCGTCAGCGACATCATGTCCATCATCAGCGACACGCCCGGACGAACGGAGCTCTATTTCAATATCAACGACGAGGAACGACATACCAACATCCTCCTGCGCTCTACACTGAAACGCATAGAGGTGGGGAAAGAACTCGTGGAGTATGTCAACTCCAAGAACGAGATGTCTTATACAGTGAACTAATTTTTTCTAACAATGAAGATTACAATAGATTCTCTTGACAACATCCGTGCTGCGGCACGCGAGTTTATCAAGAACATGGGAAACTCACACGTTTTCGCCTTCTATGGCAAGATGGGCGCCGGTAAGACGACGTTCATCAAGGCTATCTGCGAGGAGTTGGGCGTAGAGGATGTCATCACCTCCCCAACCTTCGCCATCGTCAACGACTATACCGCCGGCGACGGCAGACATATCTACCACTTCGACTTCTACCGCATCAAGAAGCTCGACGAGGTCTACGACATGGGCTACGAGGACTATTTCTATAGCGACAGCCTCTGCTTCCTGGAGTGGCCGGAGCTCATCGAGGAGCTGCTGCCCAGCGACGCCGTCAAGGTCACCATCACACAGCAGGACGACGGCACCAGAGTGGTGGAGTTTTAAAAACATCGCTATATTCTTGCTGTTAACGGATTAAAACCGTAACTTTGCACCTACTTCTTCGTCTTGTATTTAAGATTGTAAGAAAAAGATGTGGAAAAGCGACAGCAACAGCGATACACATCTATAAATATATAAATATAGAAACAAATAAATCAAGAAAGGATAAGCTATGACAGTTGAAATTACAGCAGACAACTTCGAGAGTTACAAGAATGGTGAGCTGCCCTTGGTCGTGGACCTGTGGGCAACATGGTGCGGTCCCTGCCGCATGGTAAGTCCTATCATGGAGGAGCTCTCCGACGAGTACGCCGGCAAGGTCGTCGTAGGCAAGTGCGACATCGAGGCCAACGATGACATCCCCATGCAGTTTGGTGTCCGTAACATCCCCACCGTGCTCTTCTTCAAGAACGGGCAGCTCGTTGACAAGTTCGTCGGCGCTGCACAGAAGAGCAAGTTCCAGGAGAAGTTCGACAAACTCATCGAAGGATGATTATAGGTGTTAAGTGTTAGGTGATAGGTGGTAATGATTACCACTGACCCCGGAGGGGTCACACCATGAATGACCCCAGGTCGTCGAACGGGCGCGGTGGCGCAGCGAAGCAAGCCACCACGACCGTGAGCGACCTGGGGTTGTTGGATGACAGAGTGGAAAGACCTCGGAGAGGTCTCACGTGGACAGCAGGACAATTTCTCCCCTGCTAAAGGTATTGCTCATTATACTCAATACCATAATACTGCAAGAGATTTATCATTTCATCTTTGAACAACACCTTGGCATGATGCTGTTTCTGATTCTTGATATATTCAATTATCTTATCTTTTTCATTTACAGAACAGGTCGCCGCAAAATATTCACTTCGCCAGCCTTCAAACATCGGGAACAGTTGTTGTTGCTCTTTCATAAAATTATTTGTTGAAATCTTTAGCATCTGTACAAAGCTGGCAACGGCTAAAGTTGAAGGCAGTCCAATAAGGATATGTACATGATTAGGCATGCCGCCTATCCTATAAACATGGGCGCCCTTATTTCTTGAAACTGCAAGGATATAGCTATAAAGTTTCTTTTCATCTTCTTCGGCTATTGTCGGTCGATGACATTTAGTTCCGATAATGATATGGAATAATAGTTGGGTGTAGCTCATTGGCGGTAAGTTTTCACAAAGACATTAGCATTCGGTTTACATTTTTAGGCTGAACTTTATGTTTTATATTTGTCCTGCTGTCCACGTGAGACCTCTCCGAGGTCTTTCCACGCTTCTCGCCTTACCCCCAGGTCGCTCACGGTCTTGGTGGCTTGCTCCGCTGCGCCACCGCGCCCGTTCGACGACCTGGGGTTATTCATGGTGTGTCCCCTCCGGGGACAGTGCTCAGACGCATGCCTGTAATGAGATGGTAGGTGTTGGATAGTAGGTGGTACCACCCACCTACATCGTCTTTTTTCCAAATGCACCGTAGACGATGCGGGCGATCAGCGGGCGCGACGTCTCCTCGTTCAAGCCATGACCCAGGCGACCATAGATGAACGGCACCTCCAAACCCTTGATACAATAGTGCGTGATATCGGCAACCATGTCAACATTCTCGATATCAAACTCACCGTCGGCCTTGCCCTCGGCATAGACCTTGCGGAAGAGTTCCATCTCGTCCTCATCGAAGTTCTTACGCACCTTCTCCACCGTCCAGATATTCCGGAAGAACTCAGCGCGCAGGTTACCATTGCGCACCACCGTCTCCTTAATGGAGATAAGGTGGGTATAGATGAGCTCGATGATCTTGTCCTGGGGCGGGATACGCTTCGAGGCCACCTCGTCGAGCTTCTCCGACAGCCGCTCCAGCTCCGACTCTATGACGGCATAGTAGATATCCTCCTTACGGCTGAAGTAGGTGTAGAGGGTACGGCGACCCTTACCCGACGCCACGGCGATGTCGTTCATCGTCGTACCATTGAGGCCGTTCTTAGCAAAGAGCTGACGGGCCACATCAACGAGTTTCTGTCTTGTCTTTGATACTGACATGCTGGCTGTGTTTCCTGTGTAAGTCATTTTTGCTGCACAGATGTTATATGTGTGCAAATTTATCCAATTTATACGACAGTGACAAGGAATTGCCGTGAAATAAGCATAAAACGGCTGAAAAAATCCGCCCGCAAGGAGAAAAAGAAGAAAAATAGGCAGAAAAAGAAAAATAATCGCAGAAATATTTGGTCATTCCGTTTTTTCGTCGTAACTTTGCAGACGCAAATCAGAAATGAGGCGCTAATAATATTGGTAACATCGCGGAGTGGAGCAGTTGGTAGCTCGCCAGGCTCATAACCTGGAGGTCG
>UQRP01000055.1 GCA_900543585.1 uncultured Prevotella sp. | reverse complement strand
ACAAGAGCAGCATCGAAGTCTTCGACGCTGACGGTAAAATGGCCATGACAAACATTGTCTTCCCCACTGAGCCTTACAACAGGCTGACGGTGAAAGGCGGAAAAGCAAAAATCTACAACTTGAAATAATAGCTGACGATCACCGTGAACAAGGGCCGGTCTCACACCGGCCCTTTTCTCTACTTGCAATTTTGATATAAAGTCTTGCACTATTGTTTCATCTTTACAAAAACATCGAAAAAAAATAATCGAAATCCCTCATTTATACTTTTTCTTTCTTAACTTTGCAGCAATCTTTAAGCTAAAACAAATAATTTCATTCACGCAATGGACAAAACCAATACAAGCAAATTTGCTATTGTCTCTGCGATGTTCTGCTTCTTCGCCATGGGCTTCGTCGACCTGGTAGGCACCGCATCCAACTTCGTCAAGGAAGACCTTGGACTCAACGACTCCATCGCCAACCTCATGCCTTCCCTCGTCTTCTTCTGGTTCCTCATCTTCTCCGTGCCCACGGGCGTGCTGATGAATAAGATAGGCCGCAAAAAGACGGTAATGCTGTCGCTGATTGTGACCATTGTATCACTGCTGTTGCCCATCTTTACTGAGAATTTTGCCGTCATCCTCATTGCCTTCTCCCTCTTGGGCATTGGCAATGCACTGATGCAGACTTCTCTCAACCCCCTTGTCTCCTCACTCGTGAAAGGCCATCTCGCCTCCACACTGACCTTCGGCCAGTTTGTCAAGGCCATTGCTTCATTCATGGCACCTATCATCGCTGCCTGGGGAGCCTCACACGCCATCCCTGAGTTTGGACTGGGCTGGAAGATTCTCTTCCCCATCTATATGGTGTTAGGCATCTTGGCCTCTGTGCTCCTTGCAGGCACAACCATCCATGAGGAGAACCACGACGCCGAGACTCCCGCTGAGCAGAAATCCATAGGCCGTGACTATATCGACACCTTCAAGCTCTTAGGCAACACCTACGTGCTGCTCTGCTTCTTTGGCATCATGTGCCATGTAGGTATTGACGTAGGCGTTAATGCCACAGCACCGAAGCTACTCCAGCAGTATGCCGGACAGGCCCTGCAGGACGCTGCCTTTGCCGGAAGTCTTTACTTCCTCTTCCGTACCATCGGCTGCCTCACCGGTACGCTCTTCCTCCGCATCCTCAAGACGCGCACTTTCTTCATCATCTCCATCTGCCTCATGGCACTGAGCATGATTCTCATGGCCACAGCCTCTACAGCCGGCGACCCGGAGACAGCAAAATGGCTGCTCTACTGCGGCATTGCCTGCGTAGGCTATGGCAACTCCAACGTCTTCTCCATGATATTCTCGCAGGCCCTGCTCTATATGCCGGAGAAAAAGAATGCCATCAGCGGACTGATGATTATGGGCCTCTTCGGTGGCACCGTCTTCCCACTCTTCATGGGCTTTGCCAGCGACGCCGTGGCCAGCCAGATAGGCGCTGTAGCCGTTATGGCAGTAGGTGTGGTTTACCTCTTCACGTTTATAAATAAAGTAAGATATTGATATGACAAGACAAATCATCGGTTTAGGCGAGGTACTCTATGATGTACTTCCCGAAGGCGCAAAGCTTGGTGGCGCTCCCGCCAACTTTGCCTATCACGCAAGTCAGTTCGGCTTTGATGCCATGGCCGTCAGTGCCGTGGGTAACGATGCCCTTGGCGACAAGGCGCTGGAAACCTTTGACAACAACGGGCTGAAGTATATCATCCCGCGTGTGCCCTATCCTACAGGTACAGTGAAGGTGACCTTAGACGCTGAGGGTGTGCCCACCTACACATTTACCCCAGATGTTGCCTGGGACCATATTCCCTTCACACCCGAGATGGAGGCCATCGCTAAGGAGGCCCGCACCGTCTGCTTCGGATCGCTGGCTCAGAGAAGTGAGGCTTCGAGAAAGACCATTCATCAGTTCCTCAGCGCCACACCTGCTGACTGCCTGAAGATTTTCGACATCAACCTGCGTGGCAACTTCTACAACAAGGAGATTCTGCGCGAGAGCATGCAGAAAGCCAACATCCTGAAGATTAATGACGAGGAGCTTGTCACCATCGGCCGTCTCTTCGACTATCCCGGTCTGGACATGGAAGAGAAGTGCCGCATTCTCCTGCACCGCTATCATTTCAAGATGGTCGTGCTGACCTGTGGCACCAATGGCAGCTACGTATTCGTGCCCGATGGCGAGACAAGCTTCATGCCCACACCCAAAGTCGAGGTTGCCGATACCGTAGGTGCCGGTGACTCCTTCACAGGAGCCTTCACAGCATGTCTGCTTGCCGGCAAGACCATCAAGGAGGCTCATGAGCGTGCTGTAAAGGTCAGCGCCTTCGTATGCACACAAAAAGGTGCCATGCCCAAGCTGCCGGAAGAGTTGACAAAGTAAGACCTTTTTGAGCATATACCCATACCTTGCACGGCAAATGCCACAGACATCCGTGGCATTTGCCGTGCATTTCGTTGGCATTTGCCACAGATATCGTTGGCATTCGCCACGCATAACATCAGAGGGTGTACAGTTGCCTCCCAGAAGATAGAGGAAGAGAAGAGATGGTAGAATGATATCTTTCGCGAAAATAAAGTCGTCAAACTTTTGGGTAATAGAAAAAATCATTGTACCTTTGCAACCAATCTGCAGCATAATGGCCTGCAAAAGCCTGGATGGCGGAATAGGTAGACGCGCTGGTCTCAAACACCAGTGCCGCAAGGCATCTCGGTTCGAGCCCGAGTCCAGGTACCCCTTAACACTATAAATCCCTTGTAAATCAAATGATTTGCAAGGGATTTTTCTTTTATCGTTATCCGAACAGATTGCCAGTGGCCGCTGCTGCCGAGACACGGCAACGGATACAGATGTCCTCCAAAGAAGCACCACTGCCCGAGAGCGTGTAGAAATTATCCTCACTGAGTAGTACATATTCCCACTTTCGACTCATACGTTCTTCCAGCGGAAGGTCGTTGACGCGGCGTAGCCATTGCACAGTGGACTGCTGTTTCAGTCTCACATTTTTGTCGTCTATCTTGTCATTGCCTTTGGTCTCAATGATATAGATTTTGTCCTTCGTCTTTACCATGAAGTCCGGATGGTAAGTGGCCAGCATGCCGTCATCGCGGATATAGTAGATAATGGCAAAGGCGTGTTGTGTCTCGTCTATCTTCAGGAAAGCCTCCACGCTGCTGTCGATATCGAGAAATTTCGCAAATGCTTTCTCAAAACCGCCACCGTGCGAGGGAAAAGGAACCCGCTCGTAGATGGTCTTCTGCAAGGGTTGTGAATAGCTTTCGCGCATGCGCAGCACCTTGACAGTAGAGAATGCTGCCTGCTGAACAACAGCCTGTGTCGTCGTGGTAGCCGCTTGCATCTTGAAGATGGATCGAGCCAGCTCTTTCACAATATGCTGTGTCACGACACCATTCTTAGCCAAGAGAATCTTCCAGTCATTGCCTTGGAAAGGATTGAACGGCTTGCCAAAAAGCCGCGTACGGATATAGGTATCTACCAATGCCACGATGCGCGCCCCGTCAATCTGTATCATCGGGAAACCGCCCTTACGCCGTTCGTTGTCCATACGCGTGGTAACGATACGCAGCAGTTTCTGTAAATACTCATTGTAGCTTTCTGCGGTGAACAAGTTAGCATCCACACGGTAACGACCAAATTGAGTATTGCTGATAACATCTTGCGAGACAAAAGTCTCACCGTCTGTGGCAAGGAAGTGTCTCAACATCTCCAATGAGAAAGCCGTAAAGGGTGCAAATTCATTGATGTTGATAGTCACTTCCTGTAGCTCTTCCTCCGCATCGTGAAGGATGACGGGCCAGGTCATGTCGTAAGCTTCATAGCCGTCTTTCAATCCCACGCGGATAATGTCGCCCGTAGCACCTCCGGCCCCTACATCGCCACTGTCAACACCGGCCAGACCGCCATCAATCAAGTCGTTATAGAACTGTATGAATGCCGGATGCTCGATGATAGAGAGCATGTCGATATATGTCTTAGGCTCTTTATGCAGCACGAGCACCCGCTTTCGGTCTTCCAGTTTGGTGCTCGCATATTCCGGCTCACGCCACATCAGACGCAGTCCGCGACCTATGGTCTGCTCCAACAAGATCGGTGCGTTGGAAGCACGCAAAGGCACGATGACACAGATATTGTTTACGTCAAAGCCCTCGCGAAGCATCAGCACGGACACGATGACCTTTGGGGCCTTGTGATGGTCAAGGTTAAAAAGGCGCGTCTCTACTTCATCCCATTCCTTTTCTTTCACGTTACCCTTGGCATCGCTGTCAATGCGTAGCACGTCCTCGCTGTTGAGACCTTCACCGAGCAAGAAGTCAACGACGAACGGCGACACATTGGTGTCCTCGCACATGACAAGCATCTTGGGATTTTTCGACTCGTCGGTCTCTAAGAAGTCTTTCTCCAAACTGCGCAACTTGGTCAGTCCGGCTCTCAGCATCACGCGCTGTCCGTCGCTCAGCCCTATCACCTTACCCCGCTCATCTCTCACGGCATGAAAGTCCAACGTATCAAGGTCTGTCAACTCTTGCCGGTGGTCGAGCAACAGCGTCTTGACCAGTCCTAAGCGCATGGCCGTGGGTAGGTCGAAATCCACAACGATGTGCGGGAAGTAATATTTTGTCAGGTTCTTTCCCGTGCCACGCGTATCGAACGGCGTAGCTGAAAAATCCACTTGCATGAAGCGGTCGCCTTTATGCTGAGCGATGGCGTTGAGTCCTTTCTGCCATTCCACTTCCTCCACCTCACCATTGCGTTTGAGTTCATGGATATGGTGCGCCTCGTCGTTGATAACCATAATATTGCTGAGACCAGAGAGGTATTCCAGCTCTGTGCCGCCGAGCACGCGGCCGTCAATGGTATTCAGGTCGTTGCCCGCAGCCTTGCCCGGCCGCAGGGGCAGCAGGTCGCGAATGATGGCAGGAGCGGTGGTTTCATCATTGTCGCTGCTGTCTTCCGTCTCGTTTTCAAAGAGATGCCAGTTGGTCAAGGCAATCAGTCCGTTGCCGGTCACCTTGCGCCCGATACCCTCTTCTTTAGTCACCGTATTGTTCTGTATAAACGAGAACACTTCCTCACGGTACATCTCCGGCAAGAAAAGCTCCTGGTTCAGACAGTAGTCGCATGTCTGAAAGTCACGACTGTCCTCCCCGCGCTTCTGCCGGCCACAGAAAGCATCTTTCAGGCGTTCGTAGACGATCAGTCCCGGAGCTACGATGAGGAAGTTGGTGGTGAAGCGTCCCGACGGCTCTGGCTCGTGCAGTGCGTTGAGCATCTGCCAAATCATCAGCGCGTGCATCACCCATGTCTTGCCCGTACCGGTAGCCATTTTCACGGCGTACTTGGGTATCATGTATTTTGCCTGAGCCAACTGTGCCAGGTCGAGTTGTGGCACCATGTCAGGGGCAATCTGCTCATAGTGGTCGAGCACGGTCTTCGACTTGAGCACCTCATGCAGATAGATGATGTTGAGGATAGCCTGTCGCTGTCCTTCGTGGAAATTGACCTTGCGCTGGTCGCAGCGGGCATCGCCAAACCAGTAGTTCAACAAATCGGCTGTGATGGGCGTCACCTGCTGAAGCATAGTGCCGTCTTCCCAAGCCTTTGTTGCCACATCGCTCAGTCGCCGCGATAATTCCAATGAAGCATTGCTTGCGTTTGTCATTTCATATTCCTCCTTACGTTTATAATGTGATGACCACCTGACTCTCGAAGCCGAAGACGTCCACGGCCTTGACGCATACTTGCCGGTGCTCCTTGTGCGGCACCTTCAGGCAGGTACTATAAACACAATGCAACGCGTCGTTGTCGTTGCTGGTATTCTCGCGGTAGTCCTGCCACGTGGAGCGGAAAGTCATACCGTCGTAGTCAGGGTCGATGCTCCAATACTCTATGAGCGACAACGGGTCTTCTGCCATCACTTTTTGCAGCTTTGGCTTATCTTTCTCGTCGAGCGGAATATTGTCGGGCGAGAGCAAAACATAGCTGTCGAGCGATATCGTCAACTCGTCTTGTCCACCATCCATTTTCACCTCTATAGGCTTCACAGTAAGATATTGCAACGACGAGAAGCGCACCGTCTTGTCACGGATAAGCTTCTCATAGCCTTTCTTGGTGAGTTTGTCCATCAAGTCGGGTGGAATGACAAGCACTTCCACATTACTGTCCTTGTATTGTTGGATAGCCTGTGAGATGTCAAAGGCGAAATTCCAGCCGAGCACCACCACCTTCTGCCAGTCGCCACCGAGCAGCGAAGCCTTGGCTTCTACGGCTCGCCGCACAGTAGCGGCAGTAGTGAGCCGGTTGGGGCTGTCGGCCATGACGAGCGTCTTGGTGCCTTTGATGTAGCCAAAGTTGCGGTCGGCGCATTGCTCGGCGGTAAAAGGCAGGGCGCCATAGAGCCCCAACACAATCTGGCTGAGGTCGCCGATGCGCTTCACAAGTTTGTTGCTTCTGAAGGCTTCCTTCTGATAGTCGCCGATGCTCTGATAGAGGAAGGGCTTGGCATCTTGGTCGATGAGCCGCTTGCGCATGATGAGCGAGGCGGGCTTGCCGATGTCGCCCGTTATCCACCGACGCCCTAACTTCTCGGCCACTGCTGCCGTCGTGCCACTACCACCAAAGAAGTCGCAGACTAAGTCGCCCTCATTGCTGCTCGCTTTGATAATGCGCTCTAATAGGGCTTCAGGCTTCTGGGTGGCGTAGCCTACTTTCTCATTTGAGAAGCTCATAATTGCAATGGAGTTTAGAGTATCCATTTCGCTGCAATTCCATGTGTCCTCAATGGGGTATCCCTTTCCTACGGGCTTATTCCCATCTCTTCTAACGTAATTGGATGGATAAGGAATGTATTCTTTATTAAACTTATAATCTTGTGACTTCGAGTAGAAAAGAATACTATCGTGATTTCTGATCCAATTATTAGTTGCTGATTTGTAACCGGATACCCAACCTATCCTCCATACGATTTCCCTTATGTTGTTTTCTTTCCCGAAAATGTCATCCATCATCACCTTAACATAGGCTCCAACGTGCCAATCTATATGAACATAGATGCTTCCCTTTTCGGAAAGCAGTTCACGCATCAGCAAAAGTCGGGGATATATCATTTTAAGGTAGGATATTGTCCCTTCTTGCCATGTATCAGCATAGGCAAACTGTTCGATGACTGTCGGCTTTTGGTCAAGGCTTACACCAGGAAGACTAATTTGGGTGCGATAATCTGTCTTTGAGTCGAACGGTGGGTCAATATAAATCAGATCAACCTTTCCACGCAATGAGGGCTGGCCGCTGTCAGGGTCACCGGCAAGCAGCGCCTGAATGGTAAGCAGGTTGTCACCATAGATAAGTCGGTTCATCCACTGACCCTCGCCCACAGCCTGATTGAAAGCGTTGGGCAGTTGCGGTTGTTGCCCACGAAAGATTCCGGAGACGTCCTTACACGGCAGTACAAGCTCATTGGTCTGCAGACCGATGCGCGTACCGCTGCCTAACCGCTCCAAGATACGGTGAGCTTCTGCCCGGCCTTCCTTAGCTATCTCGGGCAGCTGTTCCAATAAAGTCTTTGCCATAGCATTAATAGTTTTCAGTTATTAATGCGTATGCACATTATTCTGTAAACGCGGCTCCCGCAAGCACCCCTTAGACGCAAAACGTGGACGTATGAACTCGTCCACGTTCAGAGGTACTTGGCGGAAACCTACAATGTAAGACAAGTCAAACGCCCACGCATATCGCGGGCGTTCGCTCTTTATTCTTACATTGTTCTTTCCACCGCCAAGTTTCCTGAACGTTTTGAATAAATAGCAAACGCTAAATTCCACTATGTTGTCCTCCCCACCCTAAGGCAGGGATTTCCGTGGGCAAAGATACGAAAAAGAAAACAATCAGCACAGATAAAGTTGAAAAAATATTGTAGGGCCGCACAAAGCATCTCCAAAATATTACATATTACAAATTACATATTACATTAAGGTGTGTCACAAATCACAATATCACACTTTCTTGGCCATATACAGACGGACATGTACAGACGGGAAAAAGGACGATGAAGATATTCATAGAAAGAATATAATTTATAAGAATTATATCTTATAATATATAAATAATACATATTAAGTATATAATATATACTTATATATAATAATGTACGCGATAGTCTCTTTTTCTCTCATTGATAATATGGGAAAGAAAGTGTGATAATGTGATTTGTGATTTTGGAATATTTACGAAAAACTGCATTCAGTTGGCTAATTACATGTGGGAGCCCCTTAATGTAATATGTAATATGTAATATGTAATAAATCACATTATCACCCTTTCTTGTTACTATCGCCGTTTTATCCTCTGATAAATAATTTGCGGCATCGTCATTCCGCCGTTTTTATCCTGCCAAAGATAATTTATGTCAGGGTAAAAACGGCGGAATATCAGAATAGACGGTTTGTCGGAATATCAGAATGCACATGCCCAGCCCATTCTTCGAATGAGGTCGCGGAAGAGGTTATGGTCGTGCGCAGGGATGGTGACGGTGAAAGTTTCGGGCTGTGTCTCACGCTTTGCTATTTCTTTCTTGTCGAGCTCATAGCGGTCTTGTAATGACATCCAGAAACTTGCCGGAATATCCAACTCTTTCTCCAGTTTGGTTGCTATCTCGACCGAAATATTGCGTTTGCCGTTGAGCAATGCGCTGAGGTGGGTGGGCTGCATACCTATCTTTTCGGCAAAGTCTTTCTGCCGAATTCCACGACTTATTAATTCCTCTTTTAATATATTGCCGGGGTGTACGGCTTTGAAAGGTATCGGATTCTTGCTATCTGTTTCCATAGTGCGTATTATCTAATTCAACTAACTTTATTCGAATTCCGTTATCATGTTCTGTAAAAATCAAACGTTCCACGTATCCGTTGGCGATTCTCACGGAGCTGTAACCGGAGTAACCATATTTCAGCTTTTCATATTTAAGGAAGCTGAATTGACTCAACATGGAAACGTTCGGTGAAACATCCATAATCCGATATGCTCTTAGCAATCCATTCATGAGTCCACTTTAAAAAGTCCGGACCAGGACCATGTCAGTTAAATTTGAAAT
>UQRP01000054.1 GCA_900543585.1 uncultured Prevotella sp. | reverse complement strand
CGACGCTCTCCCGCCCGGAGTATGCGCCTGTTGCCGACCTGACGCAGCATGTCGACACCACCGTCGTGGGGCAGGAGGCGGAGAATGTCATGTTGGGCTGGAAGTTTGAGAAAGCAGCCTCTGACCAGCTTGACACCCTTAGCGTAGTCTCCGACATCCTCTCCAATGGCAAGGCAGGACTGATGGACATCGACCTCAACCAGCCGATGAAGATTATGGGAGCAGGAACCGGGGTAGAAGGCCTTACCGACTATTCCATCTTCTTTGCGCAAGGTATGCCCAAGCAGGGTCAGACCCTCGAAGAGGTTCGTGACCTGATGCTGGCTGAGATAGAGAAGCTGAAGCGCGGCGAGTTTGACGAAAACCTCGTCAAAGCCGTCATCGCCAATAAAAAGCTCAATCTCCTGCGTAGTCTGGACAAGAATAAGAACCGTACGGAGATGATGAAGGACGCCTTTATCAATGGTGAGGACTGGGCCCATGTCGTCGGTCAGATGAACCGTATGGAGAAGATGACGAAGCAGCAGATAGTGGACTTTACCCGTCGCCACTTCCTTGACAACTATGTCTGTGTCTATAAGCGTTTGGGCAACGACACGACCATTCATAAGATTGAGAAACCACATATCACGCCGATTCCTACCAATAACGACAAGCACAGCGACTTCCTCACGGCTATCGTCAATTCCAACCCAGCGCCTATCCAGCCGCAGTTCATCGACTTCAATAAGGATTTGACAAAAGGTCGGATGAAGAATGGTGCTGAGGTGCTCTATAAGCCGAACACCACCGACGATCTCTTCGACCTCGCCCTTGTCTTCCCTGTAGGAAAGGAGAACAGTAATAAGTTGGAGGTTGCCGCCGAATATCTCGACTATGTTGGCACGGCTACCCGCTCTGCCAACGACATCAAGAAGGCTTTCTATCAGTTAGCCTGCGACTACAGCGTCAGCGTGAAGTCTGACGAGACCCGTATCTCCCTCAGCGGACTCAACGAGAATATGCCGAAGGCTCTTGCCCTCTTAGGCGACTATATCAATCATGCCAAGGCGGATAACGACAGCTATCAGACGGCTGTGGGACTGGCCATCAAACAGCGCAACGATATGAAGGGTGACCAGGAGTCCTGCTACAGTGCCTTGGTCAACTACGCTGAATATGGTGCCTACAACCCCATGCGGAATATCATGAGCGCTGACGAGATGAAGAAAGCCGACCCTCAGCAGCTCTTGGACTTGCTGAAGAATTTGGGTAAATACACATTATTATATTATGGTGCTACTCCCATGAAGCAGGTGGAGTCCATCGTAGCCAAGAACTATCCTTGCACGATGACGACGACACTTCCTGCCGCCCGCCGCTATACGCAGACCACGACGAAGCAGAATGAGGTGGTGCTGGCGCCCTACGATGCCAAGAACATCTATATGACGCAGTATCTCAACGAGGGCAAGCAGTGGACACCCGATGAGGCACCTGTCAATGCTCTCTTTGGTGAGTATTTCGGTGGCGGTATGAACGCTATTGTCTTCCAGGAGCTTCGTGAGGCTCGCGGTCTGGCTTACAGTGCCGGTGCATGGTTGACAACTCCTCGGCGTAAGGGTGAACCTGAGAGCTTCAACACCTATATCATCACGCAGAATGACAAGATGCCGGAGTGCATCAAGGAGTTCAACGACTTGCTCAACAACATGCCGGAGCGGCAGGCTGGTTTCGACCTCGCCAAGCAGAGTCTGACAAAGACCTTGGCTACGGCTCGCACGACAAAGTTCGCGGTCCTCAACGCCTATCTCGCTGCCCGCAAGCGTGGTCTCGACTACGACATCAACAAGGTTATCTACGACAAACTGCCGTCGCTGACCATGTCCGACCTGGTGAAGTTCGCTAAGGAGAACATCTCCAACAAGCCCTATCGCTATATCATCCTCGGTGATGAAAAGGAGCTCGACATGAACACGCTTCAGAAGATAGGACCGGTGACGAAACTTTCTAAATATGATATTTTCGGATTCTAATTATAAAAACATTATGGCAAAAACAGTAGATTTTAAGTTTGCTCCTATGTTTCAGCTTGGTGAGGACGATACTGAGTATCGTCTTCTCTCCAAGGAGGGAGTGAGCACGTCAACTTTCGAGGGCAAGGAGATTTTGAAGGTTACTCCCGAGGCTCTTACCCTTCTGGCTCAGGAAGCCTTCCACGATGTAGAGTTCTGCCTCCGCCGCAAACACAACGAGCAGGTGGCTGCTATCCTCAACGATCCTGAGGCCAGCGACAACGATAAGTATGTGGCCCTGACACTCCTCCGCAATGCCGAGACCGCTGTCAAGGGCGTGCTGCCCTTCTGCCAGGATACGGGTACTGCCATCATTCATGGAGAGAAAGGTCAGCAGGTGTGGGCCGACTTCGACGAGGAAGAGGCCCTCTCACGTGGTGTCTACAACACCTTCACACAGGACAACCTCCGCTATTCTCAGAATGCACCGCTGACGATGTACGATGAGGTGAACACCAAGTGCAACCTACCCGCTCAGATCGACATCGAGGCTACCTCCGGTGAGGAGTATCGCTTCGTGATGGTAGCAAAAGGTGGTGGCTCTGCCAACAAGACTTATTTCTATCCGATGACAAAGGCTACCATCCAGAATGAGGGCACCCTGCTGCCTTTCCTCGTGGAGAAGATGAAGAGCTTAGGTACAGCCGCTTGCCCGCCTTACCACATCTGCTTCGTCATCGGCGGTACCTCTGCTGAGAAGAACTTGCTCACCGTGAAGCTCGGCTCTATCCATTATCTCGACAGCCTGCCTACAAGCGGTGATGAGACCGGCCGTGCTTTCCGTGATCTCGACCTTGAGGCCAAGCTCCTCAAAGAGGCTCACAGAATCGGTCTGGGCGCTCAGTTCGGTGGCAAGGCCTTTGCTCACGACATCCGTGTCATCCGTCTGCCCCGTCATGGCGCCTCCTGTCCTATCGGCCTCGGCGTGAGCTGCTCTGCCGACCGTAATATCAAGGCCAAGATTAATCGTGACGGTATCTGGTTGGAGAAGATGGATACCAACCCCGGCAACCTTATCCCTGCTGACCTGCAGAAGCCCGGTGAGAACGGTGGCGTCGTCATCAACCTCGATGAGGGCATCGACAAGGCCCGCGCTATACTCACCAAGTATCCTGTCTCTACCCGTGTCATCCTCAACGGCACCATCATCGTAGCCCGCGACATCGCTCATGCTAAGCTGAAAGCCCGCCTTGACAATGGTGAGGAGCTGCCCGACTACTTCAAGAACCATCCTGTGCTCTATGCAGGTCCTGCCAAGACTCCGGAAGGCTATCCTTGCGGTTCTATGGGTCCGACAACCTCCAATCGTATGGATCCGTATGTCGACGAGTTCCAGGCTCATGGCGGTTCGATGATTATGATTGGTAAGGGCAACCGCACACAGCTCGTCACTGACGCCTGCAAGAAGCATGGTGGCTTCTATCTCGGTACTATCGGTGGTGTGGCTGCTGTCCTGAGCAAGGACTGCATCAAGAGCATCGAGTGCGTGGAGTATCCTGAGCTCGGCATGGAAGCCATCTGGAAGATTACCGTGGAGAACTTCCCTGCCTTCATCCTCGTTGATGACAAGGGCCACGATTTCTTCAAGGAGCTGAAGCCTTGGAAGTGTGAGTGCTAATCACCACTTCGTGAACAACTAAATTCGCCGCACCATAGAGTGTCTGCTTCTGGCTTCATGCCTTTTGGCAGCACTGTGTGGTGCGGCTTTGACTATCTTTCCCTATCTTACACTGCATCGTATGACGAACGACTGGACCCCAGACCCATCCCAACAAGCGATTATCTCTATCCGTTCCGGCACCCATCTTGTCTTAGCGCCTCCGGGCTGTGGCAAGACGCAGATTCTTGCCGAGCGCATCTTCCAGGCCTTGGCCGCCGGTGTGTCGCCTAATGAGATGCTCTGTCTGACTTTCACCAACCGTGCGGCCCGAGGCATGCGGGAGCGTATCGACAGTAGGGTAGGGGAGACGGAGAGCCGGGATGTCTTCGTGGGGAATGTCCATCGTTTCTGCTCACACTTCCTCTTTACTAATAATGTGGTCGCGGCGGAGAGCGCTGTCATCGATGACGAGACGGCGAACAGCATCTTAGCGAGATATATGAACGAGGATGAGGCAAAGGTGGAAGCCGACTTCCGCAGAAGAAAAGCCTATGCACAGATTATCTTCTTCGCGCATTTCATGTATGCGCTGGAAAAGGGCTATCCTAAGGCTTTGAGAATCCATTCGGAGTGTGTGACGCGAGAGGACCAGGCGGTCATGAAAGCCATTGCAACCCTGCTGGACAAGTCTTACGATGCCAACCTGATGATAGACATCTACAACCATGCCGATTTCTATCTCTCTCAGATTGACAGTCCGGATTTTCCCCGACTGCTCTACCACGATGCTGTGCAGACGCTGACCAAGATGAAGTTTGCCCATGCTTACACGGCCTACAAGCGCCTGAACCATCTCCTCGATTTTGAGGACTTGCTGCAATTCACCTATACCACCCTTTATGAGGATCGGCAGAATGCGGCAGACCATCATGTAGCATTGCAATATCAGCGTTATCCTTGGATACAGGTTGACGAGGTGCAGGACCTGAATATGTTGCAGTTAGCGATTATCCGTGAGCTCTGCCAACGTGAGGAGGATATGGTCACAGACTCAGCTTCTTCCACTCCCCGCGTCATCCTCTATCTTGGAGATGAGCAACAGGCCATCTTCTCTTTTATGGGCGCCAAACTGTCTACGCTGGCGGCCCTCAAAGACATCTGCAAAGGCAATATCCATCATCTCGGCATCAACCACCGGTCACCGAAGCCATTGTTGGATATGCTCAACGCTTATGCGGTAGCCAATCTCTCTTCCGACCCCAGTTTGTTGCCTATGTCAGAGCGCAATGGGCGGGTCGATTCACAGTGTGAGCTTCGCATCTTGCGCTATGAGAATATCTGGGCCGAGCTGCAGGGCGTTGTCAAGCGTGCGATGAAAGCGGGAGAAACAGCCGGGGAGACGACAGCAATTATCGTCAATTCCAACAGCGATGCCGATGAGGTTGGCGAAGCCTTGACGGAGAAGCAGGTTCCGCATTTCAAAATCTCAGGCACCGACATCTTCTCCACACCTGAGGTGAAGCTGCTTTTGGCGCATGCCAACGTTCTTGGCAATGATCATAACTTCTTAGCCTGGTCAAGGATACTGTCTGGGCTGCGCGTCTGTGAGACACCAGCCTCAGCTCGACAGTTCGTCCACCAGTTGCGGAAGGTGGGTATCACGCCCTCCGACTTCCTGCAAGAGGCTCCGGCAACAGCCCCCTTTGATATAAAGTCAACCTACCTGCAACGGTTTGTTCAGGTCTATGATAATGAGGACGTCGTGGTCTTCGATACCGAGACCACGGGCCTCGACGTCTTCAACGACGACATCTTGCAGATTGCTGCAGAGCGTATCCGACAGGGTGTGAGCATAGAGAAATTTTCGGTGTATATAGAGACCGATAAAGCGATCCCGGAGATGTTGGGCGACATCGTCAATCCCATCATCGAAGAGCGAAAGCATCAGCAACTCTACACACATCGTGAGGCATTGAAGCGGTTTGTTGATTTTGTGGGAGACAGTTCGTTGCTGGCGCATAATGCGGAGTTTGACAGACATATCCTCTACTTCAACCTTGAGCGCTATTGTCCTGACATTCTTGACAAGAAGAATATCGAGTCCTGGGACAGTCTGAAGCTGATCAGACTGCTGCGCCCCGATCTGCACGCCTTCAAACTGAAGCTCTTGTTAGCCGAGCTGGGCTTGCAGGGTGAGAACTCGCATCTGGCCGACGACGATGTCAATGCCACCGTATCTCTCGTCAACTACTGCTATGCTCAGGCAAAGGAGATGTTGCCATTGCAGGAGAGCTATCTGATAAAGAAAAGTACAGAGGAGCGTATCGCCAGGCTGCGTCGCAACTATGCTGAGGTCTATGTCCAAGGCATGGCTCGTCTCTATGACCGACAGTCATCGGTCAATGATCAACCTGCTTTGGTGGCTGAGTTGAACCGTTTCTATCAATATCTGATAGAAGGCCGCTGGATAAAGCCTGTGGAGAAGATGGACTATATCTTCACCTTCTTAGCCAAGGATGTCATCAATGCTGCTGAGGAGCCTTCACTCCGGCATCAGCTTGACGGTCATCTGATGGAGCTGAATACCTTCAAGGAAGCCGACCTCTGTGGCTCGTCGATTATCACAGAGCGCATCTTTGTCTCCACCATTCATAAGGCCAAGGGGTTGGAGTTTGACAACGTCTTTGTCTACGATGTCGTGGATGGGCGCATTCCTAACTTCTATAATGAGAACAACATACCCTTACTTCAGGAGGATGCGCGCAAACTCTATGTCGCCATGTCGCGGGCGAAGAAGCGACTGTATGTCTGCTATAGCAGCTATGGACGGTCCTCGTCGGCCTATCCCCGCAAGCTGTCCCGTTTCATGGAGCCCGTCATGGGCCATTTCCAACGGTGATTATGACTGTCGCACCTGCCCGAAAGAAGCAACGGGGAAGGACAAGGCCGCTATGAAGAGAAGAATGTGAAAGAGTTGATTCATATTATGTTAAAAGAAAAGCATGGGGCGGTTTGCCAAAAATAATAGGCTATATCTTGCCGCGGGTGCCTAAAATGCGGACGGCAAGATATAGCCTAATTATGTGTTGAGCAGTCTTACTTCTTCACCCTTGTGGCTTTGATGAAGTAGCAGATGAGGCAGACGTATGCTAAAAGCGAAGTCATCTCAGAGAGCGGGTTGCTCCACCATGTGTCGGCGATGGAGAGCTCGATGCCGCCAAACTTCAGCAGGGCAGAGACGACACCCATCAGCGCACCACCGGCGATGAAACCACTGGCGATGAGCGTACCCTTTTCGCCACGCGCCTTGTTGATGGCGTCGTCCTTAGAGCGGGAGGTGACAAACCAGTTGATGGCGCCACCGACGACGAGCGGCACATTGAGCTCCAAGGGGATGAACATGCCCAGGGCTACCGCCAGGGCAGGGATATGGCAGCGGTCGAGGACGATGGCTATCAAGGCTCCGATGCCATAGAGAATCCACGGTGCCCCAACACCGTTCATCAGCGGGTCGATGACAGCCGCCATGGCGTTGGCCTGCGGTGCAGCCAGCTGTCCGCTGGTGAATCCGTAAGAATCATTTAGCACCATAATCACGCCGCCTACAGTAGCTGCGGAAACCAGTGTGCCGAGGAATTTCCAGCTTTCCTGCTTCTTGGGTGTGCTACCCAGCCAGTAACCGATTTTCAGGTCGGTAATGAAACCGCTGGCCATAGACAATGCGGTGCAGACCACGCCACCCATTACCAGTGAGGCCACCATACCCGTAGCACCTTTCAGTCCGACTGCCACCATGATGACAGAGGCCAGAATCAAGGTCATCAATGTCATACCCGATACCGGGTTCGTTCCTACAATGGCGATGGCATTGGCCGCTACGGTGGTAAACAGGAAGGAGATTCCTGCTACCAACAGGATGGCTACCACGGTATGCAGAATGTTGCCTTGCATTACGTCGAAATAGAAGAAGAGTACCACGAGCAGCAGGGTAAACAGCGAACCGAAAGCGATGATTTTCATGGACAAATCCTTCTGAGTACGTTCTACGTTCTCTTCGGCCTTTTTGCCCTTCATTTCACTGGCAGCCAGGCTGACTGCACTCTTGATGATGCCCCATGAACGCACGATACCGATGATGCCGGCCATGGCAATACCTCCGATACCGATGCTCTTGGCATATTCCTTGAAAATAAGTTCGGGTGACATGTCTCCGACGGCTGTCGTGATGTCCGGATTCCAGGCATTCAGCACCTTGTCGCCCCAGAACAAGGAAATGCCCGGTACGATAATCCACCATACGGCCAGTGAGCCGGCACAGATGATAGCCGCATATTTCAGTCCGACGATGTAACCGAGTCCCAGTACGGCAGCTCCCGTGTTAATCTTGAATACCAGTTTGAACTTGTCGGCAATGGTTTCGCCCCATCCGCAGATGCGGCTTGTGAAGTTCTCGTTCCACCAGCCGAAGGTTCCCACGATGAAGTCATAAAGACCGCCCACCAGTCCGGCCATGAGCAACGGTTTGGCCTGGTCGCCTCCCTTTTCACCCGACACGAGCACCTGGGTACTGGCCGTAGCTTCCGGGAAAGGATATTCGCCGTGCTTGTCTTTTACGAAATATTTACGGAAGGGAATCAGGAACAGGATGCCCAGCACACCACCCAGCAGGGAGCTGATGAACATCTGCATGAAGTTGACCGTCATTTCCGGATATTTTTCCTGCAGGATGTAGAGGGCCGGCAGGGTAAAGATGGCACCCGCCACGATGACGCCTGAGCAGGCACCGATGGACTGAATCATGACGTTTTCACCCAGTGCGCCTTTGCGTTTGGTGGCGCTGGAAATACCCACAGCGATAATAGCAATAGGGATGGCAGCTTCGAACACCTGGCCCACTTTCAACCCTAGATAGGCAGCGGCAGCCGAGAAAATAACGGCCATGACGAGTCCCCATGTCACAGACCAGAAGTTAACTTCAGGATACGTTTTTCCGGGAGACATGAGGGGTTCGTATTTCTCTCCCGGTTTGAGCGGACGGAATGCGTTTTCGGGCAGTCCCGTCGGTTTTTCTTGTGTCTCTTTCATGAATAATATTACATTTTGATTTGATTAATATTCTTAAGGGTGTCCAAAAGTAGTAAAAATCCTTTATATTCATTCAAAAGTGAGCTCATTTTTGTGCCTTCGGAAAACGCACTTGCGTTTGAAATAAAATGTAGTGTACTAAATAAGTTGACACAATTTATTTAGTAACATGCGTAAAAATCGAAAGTATTCAAAGGCAGAATGTCTGTCTTATCTGGAAGAATACATGTGTTCTTCTCAGAATCACAGTGAATTTGAACGTGAAAAAGGTCTGAAACGTACCACAATTAGCCGCTGGCTTCGTATCTTTGGGATTGAAGATAAACCAAGTCCCATTATGAGCAAGAAACTAAGTCAGACGGAACAGGAGCTTCATGACCGTATTCATGAGCTCGAGCGGAAAATCAAGTCCCTGGAAGTAGAGTTGAAGCAGTCCAACATGGCCCGTGACGCCTACGACTGCATGATTGACCTTGCGGAAAAGACCTATAACATTCCTGTAAGAAAAAACTCCGGTGCCAAGTAATCCGGGGCCTGTCTCAAGGCGGACGCCG
>UQRP01000053.1 GCA_900543585.1 uncultured Prevotella sp. | reverse complement strand
ATGAAAGTAAGATTCGTTTCTATACAAGAGACTTAACTTATCCCGAACTCAGGTTGATAGGGCGTGAGCAGGAGCAGTGAGTTCTTGCCCAACAGATGATTTTTGCCACCAATGTTCACAGTGGCCGTTCCTTCTATAATAAGGTTCAATTCGTAGCAGCAGATGCGGTCGGTGACAGCACGAAGATCATGGCGCCCACATTCTTTGGAAGAGAAATAGGCTATCGTAGCACCGTAGATATCCGAGATATGATAACGGGCTGCAAGTTCTGGCAGGCTTAAGTTTCCTTGCATAAGTATTTTTCACTGAAAGTATACAGCATTTAGCTGAATACTTCGCAAAGTTAGCAAAAGAGTTTCGTTTTTTACAAATAAAAAACTCTTTTTTGTAAATATCGTAACGTTATTTACCGTAACTTTGCAGTTGTAAACTTGATATAAGTCAATCGGGGCGTTAAAGAGAATCTCCCCGTTCCTAAATCTAAATTAATGGCAACAGCAATCATTCTTATAGAATTCGCCATCGTCATTGCCTTGATATTTATTGGTGCCCGTGTAGGCGGTATCGGCCTTGGCATTTATGGCATGCTCGGAGTTTTCATCCTCGTCTATGGCTTTGGTCTGGCTCCTGGCAAGGCACCCATCGACGTGATGATGATTATCTTGGCCGTCATCACAGCCTCCGCTGCCCTTCAGGCGTCCGGAGGACTGGAATATCTCGTAGGGCTGGCCTCGAAGTTTCTGCGCAAGCATCCTGACCACATTACTTATTATGGTCCGCTGTGCACCTGGCTCTTCTGCCTTGTTGCCGGCACAGCCCACACCAGCTACTCACTCATGCCTATCATCAGCGAGATAGCCCAGGCCAACAAGATACGCCCGGAGCGTCCTGTCAGTCTTGCCACTATTTCTGCTTCCCTCGGCATCACGGGAAGTCCTGTCTCGGCAGCTACAGCTGCCATTGTCTCACAAGACCTCCTCGGCAGCCATGGCATAGAGCTCGGCACCATCCTCATTGTTTGTATCCCAGCCAGCTTCATCGCCATCATCGTAGCGGCATTCATAGAGAATCATGTTGGCAAGGAACTCGTCGACGACCCGGAATACCAGCACCGTGTCAAGGAAGGCATCATCAATCCGGAAGAAGATGCTAAGAATATCGAGAAGTTTGAGACTCATCCCGAGCCACACGCCAAATATTCTGTTTTAGCCTTTCTCTTCGGTGTGGCGCTCGTCGTACTCTTCGGCTTCATCCCGAGCCTGCGTCCTGAAGGCTGTACCATGTCGGAGACGATAGAGATGATCATGATGAGCGACGCCATCCTCATCATCCTCGTAGGCAAGACAAAGGTGGCCGAGGTCACCAAAGGCAACATCTTCTCAGCCGGTGTCAATGCCGTCATCGCCATCTTCGGTATCGCCTGGATGGGCTCCACCTTCTACATGGGGAATGCCGATGCCATCGACGGTGCCCTCTCGGGAATGGTCGCTACAGCCCCCTTCCTCTTTGCTGTAGCCCTCTTCCTGCTGAGCATCATGCTCTTCTCGCAGGCAGCTACCGTCACCACCCTCTATCCTGTAGGTATCGCACTGGGCATCAATCCCTTGCTCTTGGTAGCCATGTTCCCAGCTGTCAACGGCTATTTCTTCCTCCCCAATTATCCCACCGAGGTGGCTGCCTTAGGCTTCGACCGCACCGGCACCACACACGTAGGAAAATTTGTCATCAACCACTCCTTCCAACTGCCCGGCTTTGTCACTACGATAGTCTCCATAGCCGTAGGATATGGTATCACACTGTTATTGTAATCACTGCCGTAAACCGGCTTAAATATAATTCGTACAACACATTAAACATTACAAGCTATGAAAAAGAAAGCTATTATCCTAACAGTTCTTTTCGCCTTTGTGGCTGTAGTTTCCGCCTTTGCCAAACCCAAGATTCGCATCATCGCTACCGGTGGCACCATCGCCGGTGTCAGCCAGAGTGCCACCTCATCAGCCTATGGTGCCGGACAGGTCGGCATCCAAACGCTTATCGAGGCTGTTCCTCAGATTAAGGACCTCGCCGACGTCAGCGGTGAGCAGCTTGTCAACATCGGGTCACAGGATATGAACGACCAGGTGTGGCTGAAACTTGCCAAGCGCATCAACCAGCTCCTCAACAACGAGGGCTATGACGGCGTACTCGTTACCCACGGAACAGACACCATGGACGAGACCGCTTACTTTCTCTCGCTCACAGTCCACAGCGACAAGCCCGTCATTCTTGTGGGCTCCATGCGTCCTTCTACGGCCATCTCTGCCGACGGTCCCGCCAATATCTACAATGGCGTAGCTGCCCTCGTAGACCCAGCCTCTAAGGGTCATGGCGTCATGGCCTGCATGAACAATGAGCTCTTCGACGCTAAATCACTCACCAAGACTCATACCACCGACTGCGCTACCTTCAAGGGTGGCATCTATGGTGAGACCGGTTACGTCTACAACGGCAAGCCCGTCTATCTCCGCAACACCGTCACCAAGCATGGTCTGACATCAGAGTTCGATGTCGACAACCTCACAGAGCTGCCGAAGGTAGGTATCATCTATGGCTATGCCAATTGCTCCGTGCTCCCCATCCAGGCGTTCATGAATGCTAAGTTCGATGGCATCGTCCTGGCCGGTGTCGGCGACGGCAACTTCTACAAGGATGTCTTCGACGAGGCTGTCAAGGCCCGTAAGCAGGGCATTCAGATTGTACGCTCCAGCAGAGTACCTTTCGGAGCCACAAACCTCAATGGTGAGGTCGATGACAGCAAGTATCAGTTCATTGCATCGCTGAACCTCAGCCCGCAAAAGGCGCGCGTCCTCCTCATGCTCGCCCTGACCAAGACACACGACTGGCAGAAGATTCAGCAGTACTTTGAGGAGTACTAATCACATACCTCTATCACACCTTAAACAATAACAACCATGAAGAAGAATATATTTATCATCGCAGCGGCGTTAGCTATGCCGCTCTGCGCTTCTGCCCAGGGCAATAACACCGGCATGGGTGGCCCCGACGGCGACTACGAGAGTCTGGCCAGCCGCATCTTCAAACTGGAGAAGAAAACCGACGCTTTCAATGTCTATTTCAACTACGCTTCCAGCTTCCAGGAGTTGGACGACGGCAATACATGGTCGTCATCCTTCAAGAACAAGCAGGCGCGCATCGAGATAAAAGGTAACATCACCGATAAGCTCTCCTATCGCTTCCGCCACCGTCTGAACAAGAACAATACGGCGCAGAGCGAGGACAACTTCGCCAAGGCTACCGACATTCTCATGGTCGGATACCAACTCACGCCTAAGTTTGGCATCCAAGGTGGTAAGATGTGTCAGAACTGGGGTGGATTCGAGTTCGATGAGAACCCGATGTACATCTACCAGTATTCCGACATGGTGGACTATATGGATAACTTCATGGCCGGTGTCAACTTCTCCTACAAGCCTGTGCCGACACAGGAGATAGCCATCAACATCACCGACGCTTACAACAATAAGTTTGGCGATGAATATGGTGCCGATCCTGTCTCTGTAGAGGCCAAAGGCGTGCGCAGTCTGGAAAAGTCCAACCACCCGCTGACATACATTGCGCTGTGGAGCGGCAGCTTCTTCGGCGACAAGTTGCAGACGCGCTGGTCCTATGGCCTACAGACGCAGGCCAAACATAAATACAGCCGCATGGTCGTACTCGGACAGAAGCTCAACCTCCCCACCTTCCAGTGGTACTTCGACTATATGGGTGCCTTCGACGGCCTCGACCGTCTGAAGATAGCATCAACAGAGGGTGCTGGATATCTCAAGGAAAAATTAGAAAAAGATGCTGGAGACAACAACTACTTCAGCGACGTGCACTACAACTCCTTCATCACCAAGATCAACTGGCAGTTTGCACCGCAGTGGAACCTTATGGTGAAGGGTACCTACGAGACAGCAAGCCCTACCAAGGACGAGGTCTTTAAGAACTACCGCAAGTCGTATATGTATGCTGCCAGCATGGAGTACTATCCCGTGAAGTCACAGGACTTCCGCGTCTTCTTAGCTTACATTGGCCGCCACTATGACTATAAGGACCGGGTCAAGGAGTATGGACTTACCGACCACAGCACCAACCGCATAGAGCTCGGCTTCATGTACAGAATAAAAGCATTCTAACAACAAAGATTTAAAAGCAAATAACACCAAAGATGCCGGGGCGGCAAAGTCCGGCCCCGACATCATCCATAAAAGAAATAAAGATAAAGATGGAAAACTATCGTATAGAATCAGACCTGCTTGGTGAGTTGAAAGTTCCTGCCGACGCTTATTATGGCGTACAGACTCAGCGAGCCATCAATAACTATCACATCTCACGCAAGAAGATGTGCGACTACCCTGACTTCGTCATCGCCATCGCCTACGTCAAGTTGGCTGCCATCCAGACCAACCACGCCCTCGGCGTCATCGGCGACGACATCTCCAGTGCTATCGAGCAGGCCTGCCACGAGATTATCGACGGCAAACTACACGATAACTTCCCCGTTGATATGATGCAGGGCGGCGCTGGCACCTCCGTGAATATGAACGCCAACGAGGTCATCGCCAACCGCGCCCTCGAAATCTTAGGCCATCAGAAGGGTGAGTATCAGTATTGCTACCCCAACGACCACGTCAACTGCGGACAGTCTACCAACGATGTCTATCCCACTGCTATCCGTCTGGCCGTCATCCGGTTGAACAAGGCCCTCGTAGCCAGCCTCACAGGTCTTATCTCTGCTCTGCGCTACAAGGCCGACGAGTTCCGCGACGCCATCAAGATGGGCCGCACACAGCTTCAGGACGCTGTTCCTATGACCTTCGGTCAGGAGTTCAACGCTTATGCCGACAATCTTGAGGAAGAGATTCTCAACCTTGAGCGTAACATCAAGCTCCTGCACGAGATCAACATGGGTGGTACGGCCATTGGTACGGGTCTGAACGCTGTTCCTGGCTTTGCCAAACTTTGCGCTGCCAACCTCAGCCGCCTCACAGGTGAGAACTTCATCTCCTCTCCCGACCTCGTCGAGGCAACACCCGATACCGGTGCCTATGTCAGCTATTCATCAGCACTGAAGCGCTTAGCCGTGAAGCTCTCGAAGTTCTGCAACGACCTGCGTCTCATGGCATCAGGACCTCGCTGCGGTCTGCACGAAATCAATCTGCCTGCTATGGCTCCAGGATCCAGCATCATGCCGGGTAAGGTAAACCCCGTCATCCCGGAGGTCACCAACCAGACCTGCTTCAAGGTCATCGGCAACGATACCACCATCACGATAGCTGCCGAGGCCGGACAGTTGGAACTCAACGTCATGGAGCCCGTCATCACAGAGTGCCTCTTCGAAAGCCAGATTTGGATGAGTAACGCCATCGACACACTGACAGAGAAGTGCATCCTTGGCATCACCATCAACAAGGAGCATGCCTACAACATGGTGAAGAACTCTATCGGCATCGTGACAGCCCTCAACCCATATATCGGCTACAAGAACAGCACGGCCTGCGCGAAAGAGGCATTGCAGACCGGTAAGTCGCTCTACGATGTTGTGCTTGAGAAGAAACTCATGTCAAAGGAACAGCTCGACGAAGCCCTCGACCCAAAGAACATGCTCCAGGGACATAAGTTCACATACAAGGACAGAGAAAAGAAATAGAATATCACAAAAGACTGATAATAATTGGTAATCATTAAAGATTGATTGGATTATCGCTCACCACAAGCCACACCCTTGTGTGTGAGCGATTTTTTTTGTCACAACCCTCTATAACACAGTCCACGGCATTTGCCAACGATATCCACGGCATTTGCCAACGATATCCACGGCATTTGCCAGCGACATCCACGGCATTTGCCGGCGACATCCACGGCATTTGCCGTAAAATGAAATAACGACGAACGGAGGAGTATTTCTATGTGTCGGGAAATGAGATTAAATATTAAATAATCTTTAAAAACATATAAAGTAAAGAACTTTACACTTGTAATTGAATTTAAACCCTTATCTTTGCAGAAACTTATTGATTGAAGATTATTTTTTATGCCATGCCGTGATGGTGGAATGGTAGACACGAGGGACTTAAAATCCCTTGGCCAGTAATGGCTGTGCGGGTTCGAGTCCCGCTCGCGGCACAAAAATCCACTAATAATAACTATTTATGATGCGAAACCATCTATTTATCTCTTTATCGGCATGCTCCCTTTTCTTATTGGCATCTTGCTCTAAGATGGGACCTCTCTCTGCTGACAATTTCTCAGTAGACCCCAATCCGCTTGAGGCTATAGGCGGCCAGGTTCCTGCTACGATAGACGGAACCTTCCCTGTTAAATACATGAAGAAGAAAGCTGTTGTCACTGTCACTCCCGAGCTCCGTTATGGCAACGGACAGGTGACAAAGGGCCAGAGCGCTACTTTCCAGGGCGAGAAAGTCCAGGGCAACAATCAGACCATCCCTTACAAAGTAGGTGGACGCTATACCATGAAGACTTCATTCCCTTATAATGACGATATGGAGAAGAGTGAGCTCTATCTCACCTTCGACGCTCGCCAGGGCAACAAAGTCTATAATGTTCCAGCCGTAAAGGTGGCCAATGGTGTCATCGCTACTTCTGAACTATATAAGAAGACCATGGACAACGCCGGAGCCTGCATCGCTCCTGACAGTTTCCAGCGCGTGAAAGCGCAGAAGCAGGAGGCTAACATCAAGTTCCTCATCAATCAGGCCAACCTGCGCAAGAGTGAGCTGAAGAACAACTCCGTCTCGGAGTTTGTCAAAATGCTGAAGAAGATCAACGCTGACCGCGAGGGTCTGAACCTGAAGAATGTGGAGGTTGCTGCCTACGCTTCTCCTGACGGCGGCTACGACTTCAACGATAAGCTCTCTAAGAAGCGTGAGACAACTACCAACAAATATGTCAATCAGCAACTCAAGGCTGCCAAGCTTGCCGATGCTGATGTCGACTCTCACTATACAGCCCAGGACTGGGAGGGCTTCAAAGAGCTCGTCCAGGCCAGCAACCTGCAGGATAAGGATGTCATCCTCCGCGTCTTAGAGATGTACAAAGATCCGCAGGAGCGTGAGACACAGATTAAGAACATGAGCCAGGGCTTCCGCGAGCTCGCTACAGGTATTCTGCCTGAGCTCCGCCGCAGCCGCCTGATTATCAACTATGAGACAGTAGGCCGTAGCGACCAGCAGATTAAGGACCAGTATGCTTCTGATCCTACTAAACTTAGCGACGACGAGCTGCTCTATGCTGCAAGTCTTGAGAACGACCCTGCCAAGAAGGCTGAAATCTACAAGAAGGCAGCTGAACTCAACAGCGACGACTATCGTGCTTACAACAACCTCGCTGCTTTGGCTTTCAACAAGGGCGACTACGATGCTGCCAAGCAGTATATCGCTCAGGCTCAGCAGAAGGGTGCTGCACCCGAGTCTTATGCCAACCTCGCACTCTTAGCGTTGAAGAATGGCAACACTACAGAGGCTCAGAACTATGTCTCTAAGGCTACCGACGCTAATGGTCTCAACGAGGTTCTCGGCAACCTGAACATCGCCAAGGGTGACTATGCACAGGCTGTGAAGAACTTCGGCAGCAATGCCTCCAACAGCGCTGCACTGGCACAGATTCTCTCTAAGGACTACGCTACAGCCCTCTCTACACTGAACAATGTAAAGAATGCTGACGGCATGACAGAGTATCTCAAGGCTATCGTCAACAACCGTATGGGCAACACATCAGCTGCTAAAGAAGCGCTCCAGAAGGCTAAGCAACTCGACGCTTCCATCGCTGCTTATGCTGACAACGACCTCGAGCTGGCTAATCTGAAATAACAACAGTATAATCAGCAACATACAAAAGAGCCATAGGGCCAGAAAGGCTCTACGGCTCTTTTTGTTTTTAGCATAATTTATAGCTTTACATTACACACTATACATTACACACTACACATTACACATTACACATTACACATTACACATTATCCATTACTCATTACTTTGAAACAGATATTTTTCTTTCTCTCCCTGTTTTCCGTCCTTCTCCTTACTTCCTGTGGAGAGGACAGCCACCACTTTAAGATAGAGGGTCGTCTGCTACAGATGAACCAAGGAGAGTTCTACGTTTACAGCGATGATGGCACCATCAACGGCATTGACACCATCAAGGTCCAGGGAGGCCGTTTTGCCTTCGAGATGCCCTGCGAGCACCCTGCCACGCTGACCATCGTCTTCCCGAACTTCTCTGAGCAGCCCATCTTTGCCGAACCTGGAAAGACAGCAACAATAGATGGTGATGCCAGTCACCTGAAGATGATGAAGATAAAGGGAAGTAAGGACAATGAGCTGATGACGGGTTTCCGTGATCAGATTTCCAATGCTTCGCCTCCTGAGATAGTGAAATATACCAAGCAGTTTGTCCACGACCATGCTGATTCACCGGTGGGCGTCTGGCTGGTGAAGAAATACTTCATCAACACACCGACACCCGACTATGCCGGTGCTATGGAATTGCTCAAGGAGATGCAAGCCAAACAGCCGGAGAATGGTACACTCAACCGCCTGGCTGTCAGCATTGCCCAGATGAAGAATGCTGCCATCGGTGGGTCTCTTCCTGCCTTCACAGCCTACGACATCAACGGCAAGATGGTGTCGTCGGCAAGCCTGTCGACGGGAACGGCTGTCATCGTGACATGGGCTTCGTGGAACTACAACAGCTTGGATGTATTGCGGCAGCTACAGACACTCTACAACAATAATAAGGCTATCAAGATAGTGGCATTCTCTGTTGACGGCAGTCGCAAGGACTGCACCAACTTCTTGAAGATGAGCCAGATAACCTATCCCGTGGTCTGCACAGAAGAGATGTTCGACACGAAGCCACTGAAGCAATTAAGTCTGCTCACTGTTCCGGGAAATATCATTGTCAGAGATGGTAAGATAATAGCCCGCAACGTGCCAAATCAAGAATTAACCAATCGTCTCGGTCATTAAACTATGCTCGTAAAAACCTATTCTGCTGCTGTCAACGGATTGCAGGTCACCCCTGTCACGATAGAGGTGAGCCTTACACGTGGCGTCATGTACCATTTCACGGGTCTTGGCGACGAGGCTGTCCGTGAAGGTCGTGACCGCATCGCAGCAGCCCTGCTGTTCAACGGACTTAAGTTCCCAAGGGCTGACATCACCGTCAACATGGCACCTGCCGACCTGAGGAAGGAGGGCAGCAGTTTCGACCTGCCGCTCGCCATCGCCATCCTGGCCTCAGACGGACAGATATCGGAGAAGTCATTAGCTGACTTCATGATGGTGGGGGAGCTGGGCCTCGACGGCAAGCTGCAACCAGTCAAAGGCGTGCTACCCATTGCCATCAAGGCCAAGGCTGAGCATTTCAAAGGATTCATAGTACCCAAGCAGAATGAGCGCGAGGCGGCCATCGTCAACAAACTCGATGTCTATGGCATCGACAACCTCGCCGATGTCATTGCCTTTCTCGCCGGGCAGAAGCAGTTCTCTCCCTGTGTAGTTGACACCCGTAAGGAGTTCTACGAGCAACAATACGATTTTGATCTTGACTTCTCCGATGTCCGCGGACAGGAGAATGTGAAGCGGGCCTTGGAGATAGCCGCTGCCGGTGGCCACAACATCATCATGATAGGTCCTCCCGGCTCCGGCAAGAGTATGATGGCCAAGCGTCTGCCCTCCATTCTGCCGCCTCTGACCCTTGCTGAGAGTCTTGAGACGACACAGATACACTCTGTGGCGGGAACGCTGAAGAGCGGCTCTGCCCTCATCTCACAACGTCCTTTCCGCGCACCTCATCACACCATCTCTGAGGCTGCCTTAGTGGGCGGTGGGGTCAACCCCATGCCGGGCGAAATCAGTCTGGCAC
>UQRP01000052.1 GCA_900543585.1 uncultured Prevotella sp. | reverse complement strand
GATTATTAAGGTCCATATCTGACACCGAAAATTGCAGTTCTATCTTGAACTTGCGGTCTAAAAAAAGACGGCGAAAGGATATTCTTCGTAACTTTGCAATACTAAAATCAAAGCAATCGATAAAAACATAGCATCATGGGAAACAACAATAGCAACATAATCGACGCACACAACATCATGGGAAACGCCCATGACATCACCGACTCCTCACGCGGTATCATGGCATACCTGCATCGCATCATCGAAAGTTCACGTACCATCGTGAACGTAGCCCTCACCATGCTGTTGCTCCTCACCGCCTCTACCCTGCCCCTCCAGGCGCAGACCGTGGACGACACCAATGTCAGCTATGGCGTCCGCTATGAGAAAGCCCACCTCTTCCTCACCAAGGACTCAGCCTACAATGTCGTGGACTACGACATTGAGTGGCCCGAGCTCATCGACTTCACCGATGCTGCTGCCTTGAAGCGTTCGATTTCCGGCTCTCTCTTCCACGAGACCACAGACTGCGACTCCCTGCTGACAGCACTGACAACAGAATACGGTAGCCCCGTCAAAGGCATGTTTAAGACCATCCCCGACGATAACCGTTTCTGCTATATCACAGCCACGGCTCATATCCTCAGCTATCAGCCAGGCCGATGGATCGTCTACCAAGTGAAGAAGGAGGTTGCCCCGCAGAAGCTGTCACCCTATAAAGCCAGTATCTCCAACGAAGTCTTCGTCTACGATGCCAACCGTGGTCGCGTCTTCCACGCTGAGGACCTCATCAGCAGTTTCGTAGGCAACATGGGGGCCTCACAGGACTTCTACGAGAACCTCCTCGCTCCCCTACCCGACGACATCTACAGTAACCTTCAGACCTTGAAGATTGTCGGTGCATGGGTAGACAGCGGAGCTCTCTGCATGATGGTTCATGCTACCGGCAACGGACAGAATGCCGACTATACCGTCGGCCTCCCATTAGAAGACAACTCCTACATCTTCGCCCGCGAGGGCCGCCGCCTCTTCCTCAGAGAGCCGAAGAATACAACCGCACCGAAGCATATGACACTGTCAACGACCTGGCATGGCGACACCATATATAATAAAGTGGAGACAATGCCTACTTTCAAAGGCGGCAATGAGGGACTGACACAGTACCTCTCACATGTCACCGAGCCCGACGCCCCCATCCTGAAAGCCCAGAGAGTCTTTATCAGCTATGTCGTTGACAAGACCGGAGGCATCCGCGACATCACGGTCGTAACCCCTGCTACCCCGGCCCTGGACCGCCACGCTGCCAACATCGTCAGGGATATGCCACCCTATACACCCGGCAAGCAGAATGGCCAGAATATCTGCACCCGTATCTACACAGCTATCAATTACAAGCCATAAAAACATTACAAAGTTTCTGTTTTTAATTTTGCGCCCGCACAGACTTCTAAACATGCTAAAAGAGGGCTTGATTTATATCAAACCGAAATTTTAATCAAATTATTTTACATACGTAGCCATTTTCAAAGGAAACGGTGAAGAAAAACCTTTGAGCGGAAAGATAAAACAATAAGTTTGAACTATCAAAAAGAAAGTAAAATATCAGTGGGACCCCCAAATACAAGGTAGCCGATTTACAGATTGTTAGAAAACGAGGCTTATTTAATCATTTTTTGTTTTTTAGGCGGCATGTAAATATCACTTGAAAAACGTGCGAAAAATAATTATAAAATAACGTTAAAGAACGCGCTACCATTCATATTTTTTGCATACCTTTGTATCAGAAATAAAACAAAAACATATTAGAATCTTAAAGGAATTAAGCCTTATGAAAAAGATTATCTTAATGTCAGCAATGCTGTTAATGACAGTAGCAAGTTTCGGTCGTGGTCACGTCAGTGAAAACGCAAAGATTGTTGCAGACACCATATTCTACGCCGCCAATGAGGTGAGCGTGAACAACGCCAACCAGGCAGCCTACTATCGTCTGCTGAAGACACAGGGCACAGGTTTGGCCAAAGAGGATGTCTTCCAGGACTACTATATGAATGGCAACCTGAAGGCTGAGGGTGGTTACAGCTTCGTCGACCTGAACAACGATAAGAACACAGTCCTGAATGGTGAGGTGACAACCTACTACCAGAATGGCAAGGAGAAGCTCCATGGCCGCTATGTCAACGGCAAGCGTGAGGGCTACTTCACACTCCAGCTCCGCGACGGTGGTGTAGCTATCGTAGCTTACCAGAACGGCAAGTCAAAGTACGACTACTTCATGGTGACGCGCTCTGACGGCAGCCAGGAGAAGCGCCCACTCAACGAAATCAAGTCTCTGCTGCGGTAGAGATAAACAAAAGATAGAATCTCTCTTACAATAAATATACACAATATCAATTGCTACCTATTTTATTTCAATTTTGATCTCTCTTTCAATGATATTCTAGAATAGAATAGGAATGTAACAAAAAGCCCGTGTTCGTGAGAATACGGGCTTTTTGATGTTTGTTATAAAGGAGCGAAGCCGGCAACAGGAGCTGCCGGTATCCGCCTAAAAGTCAATGTCGAGCTCTATCGGACAATGGTCGGAGCCGAAGATGTCGTTATGGATGGCAGCGCCAGTGATACGGTCCTTGACGCGCTCAGAAGTGAGGAAGTAGTCGATGCGCCATCCCACATTCTTATCGCGGGCATGGAAGCGGTAGCTCCACCACGAATACTTCACCTCGTCAGGATGCAGGGCCCGGAAGGTGTCGACAAAGCCATTGTCCAACAGCGTCGTCATCTTCTCACGCTCCTCATCGGTAAAGCCCGCACTGAGGTGATTGGTCTTAGGGTTCTTGATGTCTATCTCCTCATGGGCCACGTTCATATCTCCACAGACGATGACGGGCTTGTTGGCATCGAGAGACTTGAGGTACTCGCGGAAATCATCCTCCCACTGCATGCGGTAAGGCAGACGCTTGGGCTTTCCGCCCTTCTCCAACGCCTCCTGGGAGTTGGGGGTATAGACACAGACGAGATAGAACTCCGGCATCTCCATCGTGATGACCCTGCCCTCTTTGTCGTGCTCCTCCTTGCCCATGCCATAGGTCACGGCCAGCGGCTCGTGCCTGGTATAGATAGCGGTGCCGCTGTAGCCCTTACGCTCAGCATAATTCCAGAAAGATTGATAGCCGTCGAACTGCAGGTCGAGTTGTCCGGCCTGCATCTTCGTCTCCTGAAGGCAGAAGAAATCGGCGTCGAGGTCCTTGAAATAAGCCTCGAAGCCCTTGCTCTTCACATTGCCTTCGTCATCGGTCTTAGGCTTCACACAAGCCCGCAGACCATTGACATTCCACGAAATGAATTTCATTGTTGAAAGGATTAATTGTCAGACAGAAGGTTATCAGATGCGCTTCGACTCCCCGCGCAGGAGACTCATGAACTCCTCGCGCACTTTCATCGACTCGAAGACACCACTGTAAGCCGACGTTGTGGTGATGCTGTTCTGCTTCTCCACACCCCGCATCTGCATGCACATGTGCTTAGCCTCGATGACCACCATGACGCCCTGTGGCTTCAGCGTATCATTGATGCACTTCATAATCTGCTCCGTGAGACGCTCCTGCACCTGCAGGCGGTGGGAGAAGATGTCGACGACACGAGCAATCTTGCTCAGGCCGGTGATATGTCCGTTGGGGATATAAGCCACATGGGCCTTGCCATAGAAAGGCAGCATGTGGTGCTCGCACATCGAGAAGAAGTCGATATCCTTCACGATGACCATCTGGTCATAATGCTCTTCAAAGAGCGCGTCTGTCAGCACCTTGTGCGGGTCCTGAGTATATCCTCTCGTGAGAATCTGCATGGCCTTGGCCACACGCATCGGCGTCTTCAAGAGTCCCTCACGCTCAGGATCCTCACCGAGAAGCTTGAGGATAGCCTTATAATGTACGGCGAGCTCATCGAGCCCGTCACGAAATTCTGTCTCTGGATTCATAAATTCATGTCTTTCTGCCTTACGTGATAAGACAATATATAAATATGTGTATTATTCGAACACGGAAATCTTTCCCTTGACAATTGTCGCCGAACGGTATCCCATGGCCTTCACGGCCTTAAGCATGTTTACCGCCTGACTATACGATCTGAAGTTGCCCACGCGGCATATCCATCTTGGTGAATAGAAATGCACGTAGACGGGCTGGTCAGGGAATCGCAGTTTGACGGCGTTGCCAGCCTGCTGTGCTTTCTGCTTGTCGGCGCGCGTGTTGCCCCCGGCAAAGACCTGTACACGGTATCCCGTGACCTTCTTGCTGCCGCGCATCACCTTCTTGCGCATATCGACGGTGGGAATGTTGAACTCATCGTCGTCGGCCGATTTTGTCTCAGCCGTATGTCGTTCCTCCTTCTTCTCCTGAGCCTTTTTCTCCTCTAAGGCTTTCTTTTCCTCTTGGGCCTTCTTCTCTTCCATGGCCTTCTCAAGAGCTATCTTTCTCCTCTCTTCCTCTCTTGCAGCCTCCCGTGCCCGCTCTTTAGCAGCCTCCTCGACGGCTTTCTGCCTCTCGGCACTGTCTGCATTGACCGGCTTGCCCACAGAAGTCTTAGGTCGATTGACACTAACGGCATTGTTGCCACTACGGTTGGGTGTTGTCACCACCGGCTTGTTGGCAGACTTGTTATCCTGTGCTACACCATTCACAAGAATATCTATTTCCCTGCTATGGCTCACAGATACCTTTCCTTTTCCCACTGTCTGCTGCTGCAAATGCTGGGTGAAGGACTGGGCATTGGCACTGATGGCAATCCCAAGAATATAGAAAAAGAGAATGGCGAATTTTTTCATTTCATATTTTATTAAAAAGGGGCTCCCGTCCCCATGAGGGCGAAAGCTCCACAAGATGATTGATTACTTCTTCCAAGCGTCGATGATGCCCTTGAAGTCAGCAGCCTTGAGAGAAGCGCCGCCGATGAGACCACCGTCGATGTCGGGCTTAGCGAAGAGCTCAGGAGCATTGCCGGGCTTGCAGCTGCCACCATAGAGGATAGTAGTGTCCTCAGCAGCCTCTTTGCCGTACTTCTCAGCGACGATAGAGCGGATGTAAGCCAGCATCTCCTCAGCCTGGTCAGCAGTAGCAGTCTTGCCAGTGCCGATAGCCCAGATGGGCTCGTAAGCCAGTACGATGTTCTTCCACTCCTCAGCAGAGAGATGGAAGACGCTGCCGTCGAGCTCAGCCTTGACGACATCGTTCTGCTTGTTGGCCTCGCGCTCCTCGAGGGTCTCACCGCAGCAGAAGATGACCTTCAGACCGTTCTTCAGGGCCAGGTCTACCTTCTCCTTGAGGATCTCAGGAGTCTCATTGTAGTACTGACGACGCTCAGAGTGGCCGAGGATGACATACTGTGCACCCGTGCTCTTAACCATAGCGGCAGAGACCTCACCCGTGTAGGCACCCTTCTCCTTGTCGGCGCAGTTCTCAGCACCTAAAGCGACAACGTTCTGGTCGAGGACCTGAGCAACACTTGCCAGGTGGATGAACGGTGTGCAGATGATGACGCCGCAGTTGGGCTTGTCAGCCTTCAGTGTCTCGTTAATCTCCTTTGCCAGGGCTACGCCCTCCTGCAGGTTCTCGTTCATTTTCCAGTTACCTGCTACAATTTTCTTTCTCATTTTTGTTGTGTTTATTAAAGGATGAAAATATTTTGTTTGATGTTTCTTCCAGTTTCTCCTCTTCCGCTATGAGCAGCTCCTTGCGCTCTCTAATCTTCCTTTTGACGAACTTTGTCCATGCCCACATTCTGTCGGCGAAGACGAGGATGAACAACGGCATGAAGAACCAGAGCAGGACCTGAGTGAGCGTCTTGCCCACGCTGTCGTTGGGCAGATGGCCTATCTCCAGCTTGGCGAGTGGCGCCTGGAGCTGCTGCGACGACGGCATGTCGTTATGCCCCCACTTCCGGATGATGGTGCCGTCCTTGAGCAGCAGGAGTCCGGGATTGCTCCGGACGATGGTCTTCAGCGTAGTCTCGTCGGTGAAAAGGAAGGGATATTCCGCTCCGGTGATATTCTGCCAATGGCTAATGGCCTTGCCCACTGAGGCGGTCAGGCAATAGAAAGGTATCTTGTTGTCCTGACAGTATTCGTAGATTTGGTCGATGTCTCCGAAGTTGGAGTCGTCGGCAGTCTCAAGATGCGGCGCTATGAGCAGGAAAGTGTAACCCTTGCGCGTAAGAATGGAGTCGGTGATATCCTCACCGTCAGCGCGCTGGATGGAAAAGTCGTGGATTGGCGGCACATAGCCCTCCTTGGTCTGCACGGTCTTGGAGTCCACAAACTGCCACGTGGAGTCAGGATAGTTGTCGAGGGTGAACTCTTTCTTCACGCCATTCTTCTGTAGGATGAACGTGGTCTCAAACTCCGGTTGTGGCGCATCGGGCGGAATAGCCATGTCACGCTTGATATTCACGCCAATATGATAGGGCCGGAAATCGAAGATGGGCAGATGGTAGAGGCAGTAGCCACTCATCAGCAGGATGAAGAGCACGGTGTAGTTGACGGCTATCCACTGCGTAGAGCGCGAGAGGAAGCGGTACATCTCCAACGGTTTCCAAGCCACGACGACGGCGCACGCCAAGAGTACGATATTCTTCAGCAGCGTCTCAACATTGGTGAGATGGATGGCATCGCCAAAACATCCGCAGTCTTTGACGGGGTTGAAAACGGCCAACCACACGGTGATGAGCGTCATCACAGCCATGAAGGCCACCATGAGCTTGGAGGTGAGCCGACGGTGCATGGCAAAGAGCATCAGCACACCGAGGCTGACCTCCAGACCTGCCAAAAGGATTGAAGCGATAAGGGTTACGAAGTCGGGTATCGCGCCCGACAAGCCCACGGCAGCAAGATAATCCTGAATCTTATATTGCGTGCCGAGCGGGTCTATGGCCTTGACAAATCCCGAGAAGACAAAGACTGCCCCTAAGACGAAGCGGCACAGGTTCACCACCACGCTCAGCGCAATGGTCTGAAATCTGCTGGAAAATGTCTTGACTGGAAATGTTGGCATTGTTAACTGATGGCTATGTTGTTATTTGGCCTCGCTCAAACGGATGGCGCCAAAGACGGCGTAGTTGATAATATCCATGTAGTTGGCATCGATACCCTCGGAGGCGATGGCCTTGCCGTCGATGTCCTCAAGTTCTTTCACGCGCTCTATCTTGGTAAGTATGAAGTCGGTATAGCTACTCACGCGCATATCTCTCCATGCCTCGCCATAGTCGTGGTTCTTCTTCGTCATAAGGTCGAAGACCTCCTTGGCGTATTTGTCATAGAGTGCCAGAGCCTCTTCTGCTGTCATATCCACTCTGTCGGCAAAACCCTTCTCCAACTGGATAAGTCCTACAATGCCATAGTTTATCAGACCGATAAACTCTGGGCGGATGCCCTCGCCAACCAATGACTGGCCCGAAATCTCAAGGGAGCGCACACGCTTGGCCTTGATAAAGAGCTGGTCGGTGAGCGATGTAGCTCTCAGCAGGCGCCAAGAGGCACCGTAGTCGTGGAGTTTATCAGCAAAGAGCTGACGGCTCTCTGCCATTACGGCTTTAAATTCCTGATCTGTATTTTTCTCTGACATAGCACTTGCAAAGTTACAACAATCAATTCTAAACTCAAAATCCTTTCAATTCTATTTTATCCCTTCAGTCAAAAAGCCTGCCGTCAGTCTTTGGACTGCAACCGTCTAACTCATCTTCACCATGTGATAGCCCAAGGTCTTGAGCTCTACGGCGACACCCATCCTGTACATCTCGTGGAGTGCGGCGATGAAAGCCCGGAATGCCTCTTCAGAGCCTGGCTGTACGCCAAGGTGCATGAGTCTGTTGTTTAGGCGGGAAGCACATTCCGAGATGACACGGCGAAGCTTCTCCACACCATTGCCGTCGAGGAGCAGGACCTTCTCGGCGACATAGTCATCAAGATGGTCGAAATCGATGCGGTCACGAAGGTATTTGTATAAGTTTTCCACCTTGGAATACAACTCCCAGTCCTCGTCCCAGTATTTGGCCACGGCCATACCGATATACATAATCCATCCGAGCGCAACGGTGGGATAGCTGTTAAACTCTCTGACGCCATCGGGCATATAGCTCTCACCAATCTTCGGCCACAGTGCCTCAAGGTCGGGGGCGTCGGGGAAGTGGGCGTCGACAAGATTCAACCCCATCAAATATTGGTGGAGATCCGTATGAAAAGTCTCCTCATAGCCTTGCGTCATGCGCTGCCCTTTGTCCTTATCTTCTATATTGTTTGCTGATTCCATACTTTTTAGTCTTTGTATTAGGCAAAGGTACACACTATTTTCCATATTCCCAAGCCGCCACCATGGATTTATGAGGTTTTATAGGGTTTCGTCTACCCAGCAACAGGGAAAGAAGGTGTTAACATAAGAAAGTTCAAAAAAAAGAAAATAAAAAGGGCATTTGATGCAATAATATATAATATTTAGGTGTTTTAAAAGAATATACACTGTTGACTGAAAGATGAAGAAATATTTACTATTACTCTCCGCTGCCGCTCTCCTCGCCTCCTGCACCCCATCCGCTGACGAGAAGGCAGCCCCGCTGATGAATCAAATTGACTCACTGTACAAAGCCAACAACTACCAGGGCACCCTCAATGCCATCACTCGCCTGCGCACCGAGCATCCCCAGGCGGTGGAAAGCCGCAAGAAAGCGCTGAAGATCTGGCAGGAGGCCTCGCTGAAGATGACACAGGAAGATATCGGGCGCACCGACTCCGCCCTCCAGGCCACGATAAGTGCGATAGGCAGTGAGAAGAATCTCTACAAGAAGAACATGCTCAAGGTCAAGCGCGACTCCTTGCAGGTGCGCTACGACGCACTCTGTGGCACCGTCAGGGTGATCCACCGCCGACAGAAAGAATTATAAACCTCTAAAAATAAACAAATTTATATACAATGGACAATACAGAGAAAGAAGCCGTAAGACTGCCTGAGAATGCATTCCGCGAGCTCCAAGACGGGGAGGAGTACACCCCTATCATGAAACCGGACAAGGTCTATCCGGAAGTCAACACCTGGTCCGTGACCTGGGGTATCCTGATGGCCATGCTCTTTTCCGCCGCTGCCGCCTACTTAGGTCTGAAAGTCGGCCAGGTCTTCGAGGCCGCCATCCCCATCGCCATCATCGCTGTCGGCGTCTCCACAGCCGCCAAGCGCAACAAGGCCTTAGGTGAGAACGTCATCATACAGAGCATCGGTGCCTGCTCGGGAGCCGTCGTGGCCGGTGCCATCTTCACCCTTCCGGCTATCTACATCCTGCAAGCCAAATATCCGGAGATGACATCATCCTTTGTCAAGATGTTCTTAGCCTCAGCCTTGGGCGGCATCCTTGGCATCCTCTTTCTCATCCCCTTCCGCAAATATTTCGTCAGCGACATGCATGGCAAATACCCCTTCCCGGAAGCCACGGCGACGACGCAGGTCCTCGTCTCCGGTGCCAAGGGTGGTGACCAGGCTAAGCCACTGCTCATCGCCGGTATCGTAGGCGGACTCTACGACTTCATCGTCTCCACCTTCGGCTGGTGGAATGAGAACTTCACCTCACGCGTCATCGGACTCGGACAGGAGTTGGCCGACAAAGCCAAGATTGTCTTCAAGGTCAACACGGGAGCTGCCGTCCTGGGTCTGGGATATATCGTAGGCTTGAAATACGCACTCTATATCACGCTGGGCTCTCTGGCCGTCTGGTGGCTCATCGTACCCGGAATGTCGCTCATCTTCCATGACCAGGTGCTCAACATGTGGGACCCGACCATCACCGCCACAGTCGGTGCCATGGCGCCTGAGGACATTTTCAAAGCCTACGCTCGGTCCATCGGCATCGGCGGCATCGCCATGGCCGGTGTCATCGGCATCATCAAGAGCTGGGGCATCATCAAGAGCGCCGTCAGCCTGGCTTCCAAAGAGCTCAAGGGCAAGAGTGGTGCCGCTGTGAAGGTGAAGCGCACGCAGCGCGACATTCCCTTCAAGATTATTGCCATCGGCTCCCTGGCTACCTTGGTGCTCACCTTCATCTTCTTCTGGACGGGTGTCATGGACGGCAACCTGCTCTTCGCCGCCGTCGGCATCCTCCTCGTAGCCGTCATCGCCTTCCTCTTCACCACCGTGGCCGCCAATGCCATCGCCATCGTGGGCAGCAACCCCGTCTCGGGCATGACGCTGATGACGCTCATCCTGGCCTCTGTCGTCATGGTCGGCGTAGGCCTGCGTGGTCCCGGCGGCATGCTGGCAGCGCTGATCATGGGTGGTGTGGTCTGCACAGCCCTCTCCATGGCTGGCAGCTTTATCACAGACCTGAAGATAGGTTACTGGCTGGGTACGACGCCTGCTAAGCAGGAGACCTGGAAGTTCTTGGGCACCATCGTCAGTGCTGCCACCGTAGTGGCCGTGATGATCGTCCTGAACAAGACCTACGGCTTTGCCAGTGGCAAGCTCGCCGCCCCACAGGCCAACGCTATGGCTGG
>UQRP01000051.1 GCA_900543585.1 uncultured Prevotella sp. | reverse complement strand
TCATGCGAGATTACCAAACTTTTAAGACTCTTTTCTTATCCCGAACTCAGGTTTGAGGGATTTTTTCCTGTAATCGAGGTAAGAGCCGTAAAGCTGGAAGTTTGTAACTTTGTAGCCGTACACCAAACAGCCATCTTCAGAAGAATATTCATCGCCTTGGCCATGTTGGTGACTGTCATCGTGGCAGGGGCACAAAACATTGGTTCATCCGACAAATCGTGTGATAAAGTTTGCTTGATGTAAAGAAAATAGCTGGAAATCCATTATCTTTGTAAGTGAACAAAAAAACAAAAACAAATGGAGACCAGCTATATCTATCATGCATACGGAATCAAGGATTTCGAATGCACTAAGACTGAGTACAAAGGTAATACTATTATTCATCATATCCAAAAAAGAGATGAGAAAACTCGATGTGAATGTTGCCATAGTCACGTTGTCATTCACAATGGATATAAGCTTCGTAAAATCCGCAGTGTCAACATTGGCACCAAGCAATCTATCTTACTGGTTAAGGTGCGTCGTCTGAAGTGTAAGACATGTGGTGCTGATGTCTATGAGGATCTTCACTTCGTTACCGGCAAGCAGCGCTATACACATCGTCTGGCAAGGCTCGTGATGGAGCTACTCCATAAGATGACTATAAAAGATGTAGCCAACCACCTCGGCCTGAGTTGGGATACAGTGAAGGATATCCACAAGAACTATCTTAAGCACAAGTTTTCCCATATAGATATAAAGGATGTCAAGCACATAGGTATTGACGAGTTCGCCGTGAGAAAGGGACACAACTATCTGACCATTGTAGTCGACATGTTGAGTGGTGCCATTATACATATAGGAGATGGTAAGGGTATTGATTCGTTGAAGGAGTTCTGGCCCAAATTGGAGAGAAGCGGTGCAAAGGTAGAGTCCGTGTCTTCTGACATGTCTGCCGCGTTCATCTCAGCGATTAAGGAGAATCTTCCCGACGCTATTCACGTCTTTGATCACTTCCATGTGCAGAAACTGGCAGGCGAAGCCTTGGATAAAGTCAGAAGAGAAGTCTATAATCAAGAGAAGGACTTAGAAAAAAGAAAAGTCATTAAGGGAACCCGCTGGCTGCTGTTGCGCCATGATAAAGACATTTTTACTGAGGACGAAAGGCAGAGGCTGGATAACGTAATCAAGATGAACGAACCTTTGAGCAAGGCTTACATCCTGAATGAATACCTGCAAGAAATATGGAAACAGAACTCATATAAAGAAGGAGAAGCAGTGCTGGATGACTGGATCAAACAGGCTCGTGAATCCAAAGTCCCTACTCTTGTAAAGCTTAGTAACTCCATCGCCGCTTACAGAACGGGGATCCTGGCTTATTACAAATGTAGGACTAGCAATGCAAAAGTAGAAGGTATCAACAATAAGATAAAAGTCTTGAAGAGAAATGCCTATGGCTACCGAGATATTGACTATTTTAAGTTAAGACTTTTCAATTTGCATAATGACAAAATCACACGATTTGTCGGATGAACCAAAACATTTAAGAAAAAAAAAGTATATGAAAACGATGAGACTGATGACCCTGGCACTCGCTTAGAACATCAAGGCTTGCAGGAACTGGGATGGCTCTACTACATTCAGCGATGAGGCAGTGAAGTCATCCACGTTTCGGTATAAAGGAAATGCTCGCGTCATTTGTACTTCTCCTCCCAATGTTTATGCATAGCAGCCTTGTCGTCTATGGCAGGACCACCCTTTATATCCTTCACAATAGCTGCGATTTCTGGGTCAATGACCAAATCAGCCTTGGTGATTCTATTATATCTTGTTTTTTCATTTACTAAGATAATGCTTTGTATCTTAAAGTTCAAAGAATATGGACAGGATTCATTGACACCCGACTACTTTGAAGTCGCTGACGGTGCCCGTCTTGGAGGAGAAACAGCAGGCTATCTTGTAGATCTTGCGATGGTCATTGGCGTATTCGCGTGCATAGCCCATTGCATCGATTTGTGCGATAGCTTCGTCAGCGGAGCGGTCGAGCTTGTATTCAAAGATATAGACATAGTCAGGTGTCTCCACCACACAGTCGGCGCGCCCTTCGGAAGTTTCTTTCTCGTGATAGACCGTGTAGCAGCCTATCATCCGCATGAGCAGATAGACTGTGTATTGGAAGTAGCGTTCCTTCTCCCGCTCGTTCTCGTGCCGGCGGGCACTATATGGGATGCTGGCGAGAAATGCTGTGAGGGCACGTTCAAAAGTCTTCAAATCACCATTTGACAGTGCATCAGCCGTCTCGAAGAGCCACGATGTGCTGTCTTCCTTCGGTTGCAAGTAGTTGTTGGCCACCAACGTAAGGAAGCCCTCGGTCACCTCTGCATTGGGGAAGTCGAGCAGGTAACCCGTGCGCAGACCAATGCGTCTGATACCCTTGATGGTAAGATAGCCGCTTTGATAAATCATGGGGAGGGGCTTCTCGACATCTGCTTTGTAGTCAATGAACTGCTGTGGACTATAGTACTTTCCCGTGAGCTCGTTCAGATTCTCATTGGTGTGACGAAGGAGCCGGATGAGATAGGTAGGAGTGCCGGAGCGGAACCAATAGCTGTCCATCGATTGATTCTTAAACGCATTCAGAAGACTAAAGGGGTTGAAGATGTCCGTCATCTTGCTACTGAAATGATAGCCGTCGTATTGCTGTCTTAGCATTTCCATCATCTCAGTAGCGTTGACTTGATAGGCCTCTGCCATCTCGTGGATAGGCCCTGCAAAGACAGAGGTAAGCTCTTCCTTAGTGATGCCACATAGTGTTTCGTAGTCTATAGACATACTAATGTCATCAGGTTGGTTGAATCCGCTGAAGACGCTCACCTGCGAGAACTTCGTCACACCCGTGAGCATCACAAAACGGAGGTCGGCGTCAGCGAGCTTGAAGACAGAGTAGAAGGCCTTCAGCACATTGCGGTTGTAGTCTTCTATGAGCACATTGTTTTCTCCTGACTTTATCTTCAGTCCCGTGTCGAGCACGTCGAGCAGAGGCTTGTCATATTCGTCTATGAGCACCACGGCCAACTGTCCTGTCTTGACGTGGGCCTGATGCAGGACATTGGCAAAGCGTATGCCACGCTCCTCATGTGACATTCCCGCTACCTCCCATTGCCTCTCCCATAAGTTCAAGTAGTAGTCAAGTACTTTGTCGAGGCTGCCACCTGCGGAGAAATCGGTTCCATTGAAGTCGATATGGAATATAGGATGCTGCTTCCATTCCGTCTCCAGCGCATCTATCTTCAAGCCCTTGAACAGTTCCTTCCTCCCCTCAAAGTAGCACTTCAAGGTGGAGAGGAGCAGCGACTTGCCAAAGCGGCGGGGGCGGCTGAGGAAATAGATTTTCCCCTCTGTAGCCAACTTATATACCAAGTCGGTCTTGTCTACATAGACAAAGCCGTTGTCTATTATCTGCTCAAATGTTTGTATGCCGATGGGGTACTTCATATTGCCGGAGATTAATTACTTGCAAATTTAAGGGAAATAATCGATATGACAAAATAAAGTGTCAAGCAAAAAAAACAGCCGGGAAGCTGAACGGTGACTTTCCGGCTGGCAAGAAGGCTAACGAATGCTTGGTCAGACCATCACGATTGGTCTATAAACAACTGACTGAGAGTGTATGACTGCGAAAAGTGGCCGGGATAGCCCCTTACCCCGATTATGGCAGCAATGACCCGTATTGCTGAAATTATCCCTTTCCTCTTGCATGAACAGAATATTTCGGTTAATTTTGTGCATGTAAACAAAAAACAGACAGAAATGACAGACCAGCCCATTATCTCCATCGACAGCATCGACCAATATAACAAGATGTATGGCTTCGAGACCTTTCACCCCCTGGTGAGCGTGGTGGACATCGCCGACGCCGCCCCCGAGCATCGCCCTAACCATATCACGCTGCGCTACGGCCTCTATGCCCTGTGGCTGAAAAACGGCGTGATGTGTACCTTGCACTATGGCCGCAAGAAATACGACTACCAGGAGGGCACCATCGTGAGCTTCGCGCCAGGGCAGGTGGTGCGCGTCGACATGACCGAGGAGCAGCAGCACAGCACTTCGCACACGCAAGGTCTCCTCTTCTCGCCCGACCTCATTTACGGCACTCCGCTGGGCAAGGCCATCAACAACTACCATTTCTTCGACTACGACTCCGCCGAGTCGCTCCACCTCAGCGAGCGCGAGCGGCAGATGTTCACCGACACCCTCGGGTCCATCCGCTTCGAGATGGAGCAGCCCGTCGACAAGCACTCGCAGACCATCCTCACCGACCGCATCAAGCTCATCCTGGACTACTGCCAGCGCTTCTACGACCGGCAGTTCATTACGCGCCACAAGGAGAACTCCGACATTCTCTCGGCCTTCGAGCAGAACATCAAGGCTTACTTCGAGCAGGGCGAGGCTCGCCACAGCGGATTGCCCTCGGTGGCCTATTTCGCCGACAAGGCCTGCCTCTCACCCGGCTATTTCGGCGACCTCATCCGCAAGGAGACGGGGCTGACGGCGCAGGTCTACATCCAGCAGCATATCCTTGCGCTCAGCAAGGAGATGCTCCTCGACTCCAGCAAGAGCATCACGCAGGTGGCTGACCAGCTCGGCTTTCAGTATCCCCAGCACTTCTCACGGTTCTTCAAGAAATTAGCGGGAATGACGCCGAAAGAGTATAAAGAGGGATAAAGACTTTTTTGATAACTTTTCTGTACAGTAAATTTTGCCGTTAGAAAACTTTTTCGTTACTTTGCATCTGTAAGCGTCAACCGTAGTCCTTATTGGCTTGACGCTTTCTGACTTTGACAGAAATGCTAACATCAGAAAAGATAGACTTATGATTTTATCCACAACTCCGACCATAGAAGGTCATCAGATTTTAGAATACAAGGGTATCGTCACCGGTGAGACTATCATCGGTGCCAACTTCATGAAAGACCTGTTCGCCGGCATCCGCGACATTATCGGTGGTCGTTCTAACAGTTACGAGAAGGTGCTGCGCAAGGCTAAAGATACTGCTATGGCCGAAATGGAGGAGCGTGCCACGGCTATTGGTGCCAATGCTATTGTTGGCATTGACATTGATTACGAAACAGTGGGTCAGAGCGGGTCGATGCTGATGGTAGCTGTCAGTGGGACAGCGGTGGTCATCTGACCATCATACAATGGCAGAGAGCCGGAATTTCTTCCGGCATCGTCAGCTTGCGCTTCATCTCCTCTATCTTCTTTCTTCCGTTGTCAGAGATATGAAACTTTTGGCAACGGCTGTCTTCAGAGCAAGTCTCTCTCAGAATCAGTTTCGCTTTCTCCAACACGGCAATGACCTTAGAGGCGTTGGACCGTGTCAGTGACATTTCCTCGGCAATATCTCCGGCGAGCCTCATGGAGCCGTCGGAGAGAAGGCAGAGGAGCATAGCCTCATTGAGGTTGAGCCCCACCGCCTTCTGCATCTCTGTCTCGAAGTTGCCAATGGCCTTATAGACATTTCGCAACTTCTGGATACATTCTGGGGTGATCATTTGAGCAGAATCTCGTTGACGGCTTCCTTGAGCTGGTCATATCCCATGGCTCCGACGTTCTTGGCTGGGGTGCCCGTCTTAGGGATGAAGAGAATAGTGGGGATGGACTGCACGCCGAAGACGGCAGCCAGCTCCTGCTGTTGGTCGACATCGACTTTATAGACGTCTACCTTGCCGTCGTATTCCTCGGCTATCTTCTCCACGTTGGGCGCCGTTGCCTTGCAGGGACCGCACCAAGTGGCATAAAAGTCGATGATAGCAGGGCGCTCACCCTTATAGTTCCATTCCGAGCTCGTCTCATAGTTCATGATTTTGCTCTTGAACATCTCGCTGGTCATTTCTACTGTTTTCATAGTCTTTTCTCCTTTTGCTTTTTTGTTAGTGATATACTTGCTGCTCTCTTGCTGCTTTCTTCCGCTCTCTGGCTTGCCTGAGCAGGCGGAGGCGAAAAGCATGATAGCAACCATGATAATGAATGTTTTGTATATTCTCATACTTTGTTTCCTTTGGAAATTATGTGCAAAGATAAGGCCAAACGTTTATACTGACAAATTTCCAATGGAAAATTAATTTCTTTTTGCAATCATTACAAAATACTGTGCCATGATGGCATCGGGCTATGACAGGTTAGGGAATCTTTGCTTCAGCGCGTCGTATTTCTCCATCGTCTTGGCTAAGAAGTTCTTATACTCCTCGCTTTCGGGATTGAAAGGGCGGTGATGGAGAGCCTCACGGATGGGCTTCCATTCTTTGAGGAAGGAGCGTGTGGCGTCGGAAAAGAAAGTGTCGGCCATGCGGTCGTAGATATATTCCACGGCCTGGTCGGAGGGGTGCAGCATGTCGGGCTTGTAGAAGCGGTAGTCTCTAAGCTCGTCGTTGACAATCTCATACGACGGGAAATAGGTGATGTTGGCTTCTGGCCGCTCCTTTGCCATTCTGTCTATCAACTGCTGTGTGGCCAGGAGTAGAGTGGCTTTCGACAGCTGTGACTGGTGGTAACCGTATTTGCGGTAGCGGATGGGGGAGACGGTGATGATGAACCGCACCCGTGGGAAAGACTTTGTTATCAGGTTAATGGCCTGCTGAAGGTAGTTGGCACATTCGCTGACAGCGAGTTCCTTCTCCTGGAAAAGCTGCTGTGGCCGCTTCTGACAGTTGTCTACGATTTCTCCCGTCTCCTTGAGGATATAGACATGGTTGGTCCCCAAAGTGAAGACCGCCGTCCCCGTTTCCTCTTTTTGGAAAGGCAGGTCGCCGGATTCCTTGAGCCGCTCCACGGTGTGGAGGATGCTTGCGGGGTTGTACATCACACCGAAGGGGTTGACGACGGCACGGAATTTCTCGTCAACGAAGCGCTTGCCGATGTTGTCGGCGAAACAAGAGCCCACGAAGAGCATGCGCTCACAGGGACCTATCTTCCATAGTGAAGAGGGAATATCAACAATCGTGCGGAAATCCATAGTAGTTATTTCGTTTTAACCGCTTGCATCATCTTATGCCAACGGAAATAGCCCATGACGGCGATGATGACATAGAGGCCGTAGAGTGAAGCCTTGAAAGGGATGTCTTTGATGACGTAGAGATAGCAACTTACGGCATCGACGAGAATCCAAAAGAGCCATTGCTCAAGGTATTTGCGTGCCAGAGCCCACAATCCTACAAAACTCAAGGCATTGGTGAAGCCATCGAGGACTGGCACGTTACTGTTGGTGTAGTGGGAGAGAACGAACCATGTGGCGGCCCAGGCCACAACAAAAAAGATGATAGCAGCCGGGTAGAGCCGCTTGGGCATGTGGGTGATGGGCATCTCCTCGCCGTCTTTCTGCTGGTGCTTGCGTCCGAACTTCCAAACCAGCCAGCCATAGATGGCGGCAAGGGTGTAGTATACTGCCATAGCTGCATCACCATAGAGGCCGTGAGTATAATAGAGAACGATGTCGAGAGCTGGCATGATGATACCCACGAGCCACAGCATAATGCTGGCCCTATACTCTAAAAAGATATAGATGAGCCCTAAGAGGGTCGTCGTGATGTCCAGCCAATGGTCGAGAAAAAAGTTCATTGCGGATGATGGTTTAATGCAAAGTTAGTTGATATTTTCCACACCGGCAAATGTTTGCGGTCATATCTTATCACTTTTCGCCTCAAAAGTAAAGTAGGCGATGACGATGCCGTCGGCCTTGATATTGATATGCTGAGCCGTCGCTTCATTGAGTGTCCCTTGCCATAGTTCCTTGAAAGGGTAGAGGTTCCATTTGAGTCCTTCGCTCTGCAGATGGTGGCAGGAGATGTTAAAGATGCTGACTTGCTGTCCCGGGAAGGTGTCGAAGGAAGCGTTGCCCTCAGCTACGACAAACCAGCCGTAGTCGGTAACCATCACGGGCTGGAGGCCGAAGCCGCGGTAGTAGGTCACCATCAAGGAAATGTTGGCCAAGGTATGGTCTTCCCGCTTTCCTGTGGCCCCGACGTAGGCGATATGCTTCATTCCCTGCTTCCTGACAAAGCGTGTGGCTTTGGTGAGATCGTTGTCGTCCTGCTCGTCGACCTGATGGAAGATGTCCTTGATAGTAGGCAGGAAGGCTTGTGGCATGGAGTCGCCGTAGCCGACGATAGCCTGCGGCATGAGTCCATGACCTATGGCCGTCATCCCAGCTCTGTCGCAGCAGCAAAGGTAGCGGGCGTGGGAAAGAATAGCACACGGTATCTGAGCGGTGGGAAAGTCGCCATTGGCGACAATCACCGCATCAAATACCGTGTCTTCTGTGATTTGTTCGAAATGCATTAGAAGTTGATGCTCAGATGAGCCATCCAGTTGAAGGGAGCTGAAGGAGCAAAGCCTGCCTCATAGAGGTCTTTGACACGGTAAGCCTCAACATTGCCGTTCTTGTCCTTGCGGTAAGAAGGTGCTGCCCAGCCATTGTTATCGTATTTAGCGTCGAAGATGTTGTAGAGGGTGATGCCCACAGTAGCGTCCTTGATGCCAAAATACTTCAGTGAGAATTTGTAGCTCAGGTCGATATTGGTGTTGAAATGTCCCTTGATGAACATGTCCACATTCCGGTCGAAGCTGCCGTCCTTGTTGTAGTTCTTATAGCTCTTGAAGTCGGTATTGGTCAGATACTGACGGCTGATATACTGGCTTTGGATGCTGGCATTGAGACCTTTGTAGTTGAATGTGAAGATGTTGTTGAAGATGAGGTTCGGCGAGAAGGTGGTGCGAGTGTCGCCGAGGTTATAGGGTGTGCCGTCATCGAGCGTGATGGTCCAGTCTTTGTTGATGCTGCGTGCCCATGTGGCGTTGGCATCCCAGCGGAAATACTGGCTGGGCTTCCATGCAGCCTCCAACTCGACACCCTCACGATACGACTTACCGCTGTTCTCATTGCTGGCAATGGCCTCACCAATCTCGTTGAGCTCTCCGGTGAGCACATACTGGTGGTTGTAGTACATATAGTAGAGGTTGACACCAGCAGAGAACTTGCTGCTCTCAAACTTATAGCCGAGCTCTACATCCTGCAACTTCTCAGCCTGGAGGTGGTTGACGTAGTTATCCTGATAATCGTTGCGCACCGGCTCCTTATGGCTGATGGCATAGCTTGCGTAGACGCGGTTGTGGCTGTCTATTTGGTAGTTCAGTCCTGCTTTCGGGTTGAAGAAGTCGAAGTCGTCGTGTGCCCAGAGCGTATTGTCAGGGTTGGCTCCGTACCAATCGCCCGGATCTTGCAGACGGAAGCCGACATGGCGGTACTGCAGGTCAACATAAGCGTTCAGCCCTGGCAGGAAGGTCCAGGCTGCTTTGCCATAGACATTGAAGTCGCTCTTCCACGCCTCGTTGCGGTAGTACTCAAAGTCGGGATATACCGTCGTTGATGGCCGGTAAGGTCTTGTCACCGTGCCGTTGGCATCTTTCAGCTTGTTGCCGTCAGCGTCCTTATAGATATAGTAAGGAGTGTTCGTTTCCCAGATTACTTTACCGAAGTGCTCACCGTCATAACGGTTCCATCCCGCTCCCAGTGTCGCCTTCAGGTTTTTCTTGTTGTCATAGTTGATGCTGGCGATGGCTCCGTAAAAGTCGTTATCCATCTTCTTCTGCCGCACGAGGTCGCCCGTCACTTGAGAATAATAGGTCGTGCCGTTGCTGACGATGAAGTTTGTCTTGTCATCGGTAGCCAGTCCGTAGTCAGCCCAGGCTTTGCCGTCCTTATACTCCTCATAGTAGCCTTGTCCCTTGGTATAGTGCAGGGTGACGTTGAGGCTCCACTTGTCGCCGAGCAGTTGGCTGGCGATGAACTGGTAGTTCTGCTGATGGTAGTTATCGGTCTGTCCATCATAGTACTGCATGTTGCCATTCTGGTCCCAGTACACACCGCAGGAATTGTAGCGTCTGCCATAGAGGCTTTGCTCGTACTTCGAGGCGTAGTTCCAGGCATGGTAGGTGCGCTCGGTGCCATTCCAAGTGAGGAATTTCACCATGGTGTTGTCGGCGAAGTATCCGGCCTGAAGGAAATAAGAGTTGAGCTTTGTCGAGGCACGGTCGAGGTAACCCTTCGACCCGATATTCGACAGTCGTCCCTGCAGTCCCCAGTGCCCTCCGAGGAGTCCAGTGCCGAAGCGCAGCGTCTCCTTATGGCTGTAGTAGGACCCGGCGCTGGCGTCGAGTCCGAAGTAGGGTTCTGTACCGATATTCTCGGTCTGCATGTTCAGAGTAGCACCGAAAGCACCGGCGCCGTTGGTGGAGGAACCTGCGCCGCGCTGAATCTGCATGCTCTGTAGTGATGAGGCAAAGTCTCCCATATTGACAAAATACACCTGAGAGCTTTCTGCATCATTGACAGGCACGCCGTTGGCGGTAATATTGATGCGGCTGGGGTCGACGCCACGCACACGGATGGAGGTGTAGCCGATGCCGTTGCCGGCGTCGGAAGTCGTGGTGACAGATGGTGTCAGCGAGAGGATATAAGGAATATCCTGACCGAAGTTCACCTGTTTGATTTGTTGTTTGGAGAGCGTGGTGAAGGCCATTGGCGTCTTCTTGCCAGCTCGTGTGGAAGTTACCTGAACATCTTGCAGCTCATACGTTCTGATCGAGTCCGTGGGCTCACCGGCCACCGCCGGCACAGCAGCACAGAGCGTAGCTGCCATTGCGAAAAGAGTTTTCATTGAAACCTTTTGTTTTTAATGAAAATAACTAAAGGGAAGTACCTACCTACGCCGGCATTATCCGGATCAGGTTCTTGGGTATAATCTCAGCCACGGCACTTACCGCAGCACCCCTTAAAAAGCATTTTGCTTTTCGGGTGCAAAGTTACAAAAAAAGTGAAAGACAGTGTGGCTTATTGCATAAAAAATGCAAGAAATCATAGGGCTGCGGTTGTAAAAGGCTGGATCGATAACTTGTGACGACCGTCACACGATCTTACGACGACCGTCACACGATCTTGCGACGACCG
>UQRP01000050.1 GCA_900543585.1 uncultured Prevotella sp. | reverse complement strand
GAAAATTTGTGTGGTACACTCAGAAGAAATTAAAAAAATCGATACTTGAGAATCAGGAAGTTACATTGACATAGGCTGCAAGTTGGGTTAAATGCAAAGGTAACAATTTCGTATGGAAATGCAAAGACCTAACAAAAAAATCTGTGGATAACCTGTGGAAAACCTATGGATAACATGACTCATAACTTTGAGGATATCAACAAGAGATGATGCAGAGGCAAGTAAGTGTAGATATCCACAGGGTTATGAAAGCGATAAAATGAGGGTATCAACAGGTTTTTCAAGATAAAAGTTATCACACTTATACTTTTCCACCGGTTGACAAGATTGTGGATAACGACGTAAATGACTTAAAGACACTGATAAGCTATTCATAGACAATGGTGATAAGATGCAAGAAAGTGTTGATAGTGAGAAAGACGAAGAATCCTTAAATTTCTTATCCACTTATCCACAGGCTTATCATTATCCTCTTATTTTATTTTTTCTATAAAAGAAATAGAAGAATATAATAATATGGTGGATATTGTCTAACTTTGCATCTATGAAAGAGCTGTCGATACTTATTCCTGTCTATGGTGAGAATATCCTGTGGCAAGTAAAACTGCTGTATGCGCAATGCAGCGCTATAAAAGACTTGTCGTGGGAGATTGTCGTGGCGGAGGATGGTAGGCCACAGCAGGCTGTTTATAGCAATACTGACGGCTTATCGCAGGCGCATTGCAATGCTGACGGATTATCTGATGGTGATAATGACGAGATAGCTCCAATGGCACATTGCAGGCTTATCAGGCGCGAGAAGAATAGTGGGCGCGCTGCCATCCGTAATTTCCTTGCCCGTGAAGCCTGTTTCGACAATCTTCTGTATATAGATGCCGGTTTGAAACCCAATCCCCACTTTGTGGAAAACTATGTGGACAACATCGGTAAGTCGTTGGTAGTCTGTGGGAATATCGCTGTCGACAAGGCGTGTATAAACATGGAAAACCTTCGCTGTCGCAATGAACTGAGGGCACAGAAGCGATTCACAGCGGCTAAACATGCTATAGAACCTTATAAGAACTTCCATACAACGGCTTTTATGATAGACCGCCGCACGATGCTTGCCAATCCCATGCGTGAGGATATACGAACCTACGGCTACGAAGACACGCTCTTCGGAAAGCAATTAGCCGACAAGCATATTAGCATTCGGCATATTGACAATCCCGTATTGTTTACTGCTTTCGAAAGTAATAGTAGATATTTGGAGAAAACAGAAGAGGCGATGTACACATTATATAATTATAGGGAGGAATTAGAGCGGTATTCTCCTTTACTGCATGTCGTACATTTATTTCAAAAACTTCATCTGCTGTGGCTGCCCATTATTATTGACAGATGTTTTGTGGATAAGATTGTTGATAACTTAACAGGCAGGCATCCTAACTTACAGCTATACAGTCTTTTTCGCGTTTGCTTATTGGCTAAAAAATATGCACAGGAATGATGGTAATGATACGTAGTTTTCATGGGCTAAGGTTTGTATTTATCTTGTTGACCGCCTCCAATTAGAAACAGCAGAGAAGATTCTCTTCAGCTTTCTGCTAAGCAGATAGAGGAAAATTTTCTGCTTGGCGGTGAAGTGGATACCCGTTGTTTCCATATCTTCTCTCAGCTAATGCATTCGTCGAGCGTAGTGGCGGCATTATAGACGGGTATGATGACAGAGACAAGAGCTTTGCTATGGTTCATAAAAGGATTGTTGATAACGTTGTGGATAAAGCTGTGGAGAAGAGTTGTAGTATCAGTTGATGACAGCAATCTTGCAGACCACGCCTTTGTCGCCTTCCGGGGTAGCTACCAAGACCATGTAGATGCCACTTGCCACCCGTTTGCTATTGCTGTCAAGTCCATACCAGCGGTATTGTCCATTGGAAGCACGGCCCTGGTTGACGAGTGCGCCAGTGGAAGTCGTAATCTTCACGTCAGCGTCGTTGGTAAGCCCGGTTATCGTGATGGCACCGTTGTAGTCGGGTCGCACAGGGTTAGGATAGGCATAGACATTGTCCTTGGTCATACCTTCATCCTGAGAGGAAGGAATATAGGAAGTATAGGAGCACAGCCCCATATCTGTAGCTATGAACATCTCACCCGTGGATTCATTCAATGCCATGGAGTTTACGGTATTGGAGATGAGCGGGCTGTTGTCAGTGGTAAAGTGCTGAAGCTGGGTAATATTGTCGCTGCCGATGAGATAGATGCCATTGCCGCCCGTGCCAAACCATTTGCGGTTGGCTTTATCGATGACCATACAAGTAATGTTCACTCCCGAGAGCAGGTAGTCAGCATAATCTGTGCCGTCGTTGCGTGGCACTTTCACCTGTGTGAAGATGGGGTTGTCAGCAGTAATCTGGTCGGGTGCAAGCATGAGCGGGCCTTGGTCAGTACCTATCCATATATTATTGTCCTTATCTTCAGCCACACAGCTGACATCGTAGGTGTTGATGGTGGTGCCGTCTTCGTTGATAAGATTCTTGAAGACTTTCACCTCGTCAGTGGAAATCTGATAGCATATCAATGATGGTGACCGGTAGAAAGCATTGGTGAACCACATGAGGTTTCTGCTATCGAAGATAGGTCCTGTCATTTGTTCAAAACTTCTGGCCGGTGAGATGTTGCTGACCATGAGCTCTTGGTGATGGTGAGAAGTCCATGCACTGCCATTGGAGAGTTCAAGAATAGATGTTGACGGGCTGATGCTGTTGAACACCCATAGATTGCCGTTGCCGTCAAATTTTGTGGCTGTAGTAATGGTATAGTCTTTATTGCCGTCTGGCACAGTGGCAGCTACCAATAAGGGCGAGTTGGTGTCATTCCACAGCTTTGTGAACTTCAGGTTATTGAATTCGTAGAGTCCGGACTGGCAGCCGACATATAGATGGTTGTCATCCTTAGGGTCTATCTCAAAATCGAAGAGTGAGCTGAATTGCTGTCCGGTTTTCCGGTTAATGCTGTTCATGTCCTCGCTGAAGGCCCAGTTCTGACCGTCATAGACCTGTATGATACCTTCTTTATAATTGATAGACGGTAGTGCTGAGGAGACGTAGAGCTTACCATAATGGAGTTTTATCAGGCCGGTGGAGTTGCTCTTTGGTCCTCCTGGGCTTAACGTCTTTACCACGTCCAAAAGCTGGGGGTCCATAGTCTTCGGACGAGCAGTATATTCTCCCGTCCTTGTCCACTCGTTCGGGTCGAGGAGGTTGTCGGTGAGACTGCCACGGTAGAGGCCTTTGTCGGCGCTGGCAGCATAGAGATATTGATTGTCGGAATAGACGTAGTTGACGCTGAATCCGAGTTTATAGGTATTGACAAACTCGGCGTTGGCAACATTTATCTGCACGATGCCGAAGTTGGTAGCCAAATACGCGTAGCTACCGGATACATCGATGCTGTTGATGGTCTTGTCGTCAGTCATCGAGGTATTCATATATGCTGGCAGGTTGACGACATTGCCGTTAGGCGAGAGCAGGTCGATGTTGTAGTCGTTGTAGACGATGACGAGTCGCTTGGCGGTCTGGCACCAAGCAATATGGGCGATGCCACAGTCGCTGAGCGATGTCGTCTTGTCGTAAGTGATAATCTGCTGGTCGGAAGGATTATAACTGTATATGCCGCCCGAGGCCAAGACATAGAGTGTGCCGTCGCCGGCCTTCTCTATCTCTGTTGGCTCATAGTAGCTGAGGTAAGCTTTCCACTGAGCTGAGGCAGCCAGGCTGCACATGATGATACAAAAAGCAATGATAATCCTTCTCATAGTGTTCAGTCTTCTGCCTTGAGCCAGTCTGCGAGTTTCTTCACTGCTCGGGCCCTGTGGCTGATTTTGTTTTTGACGTCCTCTCCGAGTTCAGCGAAGCTCTTGTCATAGCCGTCGGGGATGAAGATGGGGTCGTAGCCGAATCCCTCGGTGCCATGCTTCTCATAGGCGATGCGGCCCTCCACGATGCCTTCAAAGCGGTATTCGCGGCTGCACAGGGGATTGCCGCCCTCCATCTGAATGAGCGATATGACGGTGCGGAATCGTGCCTTGCGGTTGGGGTTGTCGCCGAGCTTCCGCAGCAGCTTGGCCATGTTAGCCTCGCTGTCGTGGTCGGTGCCCTCAGCGTACCGGGCAGAGTGGACGCCCGGCTCACCGTCGAGGGCGTCTACTTCGAGCCCCGTATCATCGGCGAAGCAGTCGAGGTGGTAGTTGTCGAAGATATACTCCGCCTTTTGGTGAGCGTTGGCTTCAAGAGTGTAGCCTGTCTCGGGAATATCCTCGTGGCAGCCGATGTCGGCGAGGGAGACGATGTCAAAATCAGGGCCGAGGATGTCACGGATTTCCTGTAACTTGTGAGCGTTGTTGGTTGCGAATACTATTTTCATATTCTTCTTTAGCTTTATCGTTTTCGCTGCTGTTCTGAGCGTCAGAGTCAGTCTCTCCAGCCGGTCTTGGCGCATTGCCTTGCATCGAACTGTTGAAGAGACGCTCTTTCTGCTTCTTCGACACCTTCACCTTCACGTGGTCGAAGCCCTCACCGTAGACACCGATGACAGAGCTCTGTGAGACGAAGGCGTTGGGGTCTATAATCTTTATCAGTCGGAAGATGGGTGCGCTCTCACGCTTGCGGGCCAGGATACAGAGCACTTTCATGTCTTGACCAGTATACCATCCGTGTCCGTCGAGGATGGTGACGCCGCGGCCGAGCTGTGTGCCGATGGCGTTGGCAATCTCCTGACTCTTCTTCGAGAAGATCATAAACTGTACCGACTCCCTCCGGATGTTCATCACGTGGTCGAGCATGAAGTTCTCCACCACCATGGTGCACAGACCGAACATCACCTTATGGAGACGGCCTATCATATCACCAAACTGCGGGAAGAACAAGCAGCTGCCGATGATGCAGAGGTCGATGGCCAGAAGCACCTGCCCTAAGGAGAAACTGTAGTATTTGTTCACCGAGGCGGCGATGATGTCGGTGCCACCAGTAGAGCCATTGTTCAGAAAGACGATGGCCAAGGAAGAGCCGGTCAGCGTACAGCCGATGAGTAACGACATGAAGTCCTGGCCTTCACCGACTATCTTGATGTAGTGTCCTGCGGCATCCACCGGCATGATGTCTTGCGCAAACCACAGGGAAACATAGAGCAGGAGGATGGCGTAGATGGTCTTCATCAAGAACTTGAAGCCCAACACTTTCAGTCCCACGACAAGGAGTGCCACGTTGATGATGAGGTAGGTGTTCTGGATGGGGAAGCCCGTGGCATAGTAGATGACAGCGGACAGACCCGTCACACCACCCGTCACAATCTGATAGGGTAGCAGGAAGAGGGTGAAGGCAAAAGCGTAGAGGAGAACACCAAAGGTGATGCCTACATAGTCCTTCGCCTCGTTGAAGATGATCTTCTGATTGAAAGTCATATTTTTGCTTAGAAGTTCGGAAGACAGAAGTTTTCCCGGAAGTACTTTTCGGAAGTCCAGAAGTCCGGAAGTACTTTCCGGACTTCTGCTTGTTACTTCACTACGATATTAATGATTCTCTTGGGCACAACGATGACCTTTTTGATTTCCTTGCCTTCCAAGTACTTGGCGCAACGGTCGTCGGCGAGGGTCTCTTTCTCGATGGTGTCCTTGTCGGCATCGGCAGCAAACATCTTTTGGAAGCGGGCCTTGCCGTTGAAGCTTACAGTCATCTGTATCTCGTTCTCCACAAGATATTTCTCATCCCATGTGGGCCATGTGGCGTCGCAGACCGATGTGTTGTTGCCCAGTTGATGCCAGAGCTCCTCGGCAATATGCGGTGCAAAGGGCGCGATGAGGACGACGATGTCGCTCAGGAGCTCGCGGTTGTGGCATTTCTGCTGTCCGAGCTCGTTGACGCAAATCATAAAGGCGGAGATGGAGGTGTTGTATGAGAAAGCCTCGATGTCGCCCGTGACCTTCTTGATGAGCTTGTGCACACTCTTCAGGCTCTCTGCCGACGGCTTGTCGTCGTTGACGAGGAACTTGTCGGTGCGGTTCTCATAGAAGAGTGCCCAGAGCTTCTTCAGGAAGCGGAAGCAGCCGTCGATGCCGTTGGTATCCCAAGGTTTGGAAGCCTCGACAGGGCCGAGGAACATCTCGTAGAGGCGCAGCGTGTCGGCACCGTAGTCGCGGACGATGTCGTCGGGGTTGACGACGTTGTACATCGACTTCGACATCTTCTCAATGGCCCAGCCGCAGACGTATTTGCCGTTGGCACCGTCGGCCGACTTGCTGCCGTCGTCGAAGATGAACTCTGCGTCCTTATACTCCGGGCTCCACTTGCGGAAAGCCTCGATGTCGAGGATGTCATTCTTCACGAGGTTAATCCACACGTGGATAGGTGTGACATCCTTGTAGTCCTTGCGGAGGTTATAGCTCACGAAGACCGGCTTGTCGGCTGTCGAGAGCTCGTTGACACGGTAAACGAAGTTGCTTCGGCCCTGTATCATACCCTGGTTGATGAGCTTCTGGAAAGGCTCTTCCTCGCAGCTCACACCGTAGTCGTGGAGGAACTTATTCCAGAAACGGGAGTAGATAAGGTGTCCGGTGGCATGCTCAGTGCCTCCGACGTAGAGATCTACATGGCGCCAGTATTCATCGGCTTCCTTGCCCACGAGCTCCCTGTCGTTGTGCGGGTCCATATAGCGCAGATAGTAGGCAGAGCTGCCTGCAAATCCCGGCATGGTGTAGAGGTCGAGGGGGAAGATGGTCTTGTTGTCGATACGGCTGTTCTCCACCACCTTCTTGGCCACAGTGTCCCAAGCCCATTTTGTGGCACGGCCCAATGGTGGCTCACCGTCCTCGGTAGGCTTGTATTCTGTTATCTCAGGAAGCTCCACGGGCAGGCACTCCTCAGGCACCATCTTGGGGATGCCGTTGTCATAGTAGACGGGGAAGGGCTCGCCCCAGTAGCGCTGGCGTGAGAAGATGGCGTCTCGGAGACGGTAGTTGACCTTCACGCGGCCAATGCCCTTCTCGGTGACATATTTCTTAGTCTTGGCGATGGCCTCCTTCACGGTGCAGCCGTTGAGCGAGAAGCCGTCGGCATTGCCATGCCCCGGTCGCGGAGAGTTCATCACGATACCCTCCTTGGCGTCGAAGCTCTCCTCGGAGACGTCGGCACCCTCGATGAGCGGGATGATGGGCAGGTTGAAATGCTTGGCAAAGGCGTAGTCGCGGGAGTCGTGAGCCGGCACTGCCATGATGGCGCCCGTGCCATAACCGGCGAGGACATACTCGGAAATCCAGATAGGGATGGCGTCGCCTGTAAAGGGGTTCACGGCGTAGGAGCCGGAGAAGACGCCTGTAACTTTATGGTCGGACATGCGGTCGAGCTCGGTGCGGCTCTTCACATAGTCGAGATATTTGTCCACCTCGGCCTTCTGCTCCGGTGTGGTGACCTGTGCCACGTAGTCGCTCTCAGGAGCCAGCACCATGAAGGTGACACCGAACATGGTGTCGGCGCGGGTGGTGAAGATGGTGAACTTCACGTCGGAGTCTTTCACAGAGAAGACGACCTCGGTGCCCTCAGAGCGGCCTATCCAGTTCTTCTGCGTCTCAGTGATAGAATCGCTCCACTGGATGGTGTCCAGACCGTCGAGGAGTCGCTGGGCGTAGGCAGAGACGCGGAGGCACCACTGGCTCATCTTCTTCTGCACCACGGGGAAGCCGCCACGCACGGAGACACCGTCGACGACCTCGTCGTTGGCCAGCACGGTGCCCAGTCCGGCGCACCAGTTCACCATCGTCTCGCCCTTGTAGGCGATACGGTAGTTCACCAGGGCGTCGCTCTTCTGCTTGTCGTCCATGGCCTTCCACTCCTCAGCGGTGAAAGTGATGGTGTCGTCGCCCTGTGCCACGTTGAGGCCTTTTGTGCCCTGCTTCTCCAAGTGTGCGATGAGCTTCTCTATGGGCTGCGCCTTCTTCAGGTCGTTGTCATAGTAGGAGTTGAACATCTTCTCGAAGGCCCACTGTGTCCAGTGGTAGTATTTGGGGTCACAGGTGCGCACCTCGCGGTCCCAGTCGAAAGAGAAGCCTATCTTGTCGAGCTGCTCACGGTAGTGGTTGATATTCTGCTCGGTGGTGATGGCAGGATGCTGTCCGGTCTTGATGGCATACTGCTCGGCAGGCAGTCCATAGGCGTCATAGCCCATGGGGTTGAGGACATTGAAGCCCTTCAGGCGCTTATAGCGCGCGTAGATGTCGCTGGCGATATAGCCAAGGGGATGGCCCACATGAAGACCCGCACCGCTGGGGTAGGGGAACATGTTCAGGACATAGTATTTAGGGCGTGAAGGGTCCTCACTGACCTTGTAAGTCTTGTCGTCGACCCATTTCTTCTGCCATTTCTTCTCAATCTCGCTGAAATTATAATCCATTATAATCTTATTTTTCGGCCGGGACGGGCACGGCCACTCTATTATTGATTTCTATGTGCAAAGATACAGCAAAGGGACGAGAAAACGAAAAAAACGGCCTGATTTCCTTTAATAAACCAATTTATTATCGTATTTTTGCCGTCTGTAAGTCTTCTCGCTCAACGGGCGGCAAGTCTTTACGCTCCAACGGGCGATAAATCTTTTTGCTTCAAAGATAGGAATTTTATAAGTTTACCTTGCAATGCAGCAGCGCAACAGAAAATCTGTATACAAAACCATCCGCGACTATGCCATCATCACCGTCGCCATGCTCATCGGCACCCTTGGCTACAATCTCTTTCTTCTTCCCAACCAAATACCTATGGGTGGCATCATGGGTATCGCTTCCATCATCTATTGGGGCACCGGCATGCCGGCCCAGAACACCTACTTTCTGATTAATGCCGTGTTGCTGATAACGGCTTTGAAATTTCTCGGGTGGAAGTTCTGTGCCAAGACCATCTATGCCGTCATCGTCTTCACGGTGGCTTCTACCGTCTTCCAGCTCTTGGGTGGCATGGATGTGCACCTGCTCAGCGACCAGAAGTTTATGGCTTGCATTGTCGGTGGTGTCTTCATGGGCACCAGCGTGGGTCTCGGACTCTCTGCCGGCGGCTCCACGGGTGGCAGCGATGTTGTGGCAGCCATGGTCCACAAATACCGCGATGTGTCGTTGGGCCACGTCATCCTCTTCTGCGACCTCACCATCATCACGTCAAGCTATGTCGTCCTCCGCGACTGGGATAAGGTGCTCTATGGCTATGTTCTGCTCTTCATCATCTCTTTCTGTGTGGACTATATCGTCAACTCCCTGCGGCGTTCGGTGCAGTTCTTCATCATCTCCGACAAGTGGCGGGAGATAGGCGCTGCCATCAACAAGATAGCCGACAGGGGCTGCTCCACGCTCAACGGCAACGGTTTCTATTCCGGCAAGGACATCAAGGTCGTCTTCTGCATCGCCAAGAAGAGCGAGTCGGCGGTCATCTTCGACCTCATCGACGAGATAGACCCCGACGCCTTCGTGGCCCAGAGCGCCGTCATCGGCGTCTACGGCATGGGATTCGACAAGTTCAAGGTGAAGAAAAAGATAAGCTTGGAGCAGATACAGAAGGAGATAGAGGAAAAATAAGAGTTGTTAAAGACAATCCTATAATTCCGTCGGAATGACGGTGCCATCAATTATTTTTGGGAGGATAAAAACGTCGGGATGACGGTGCCTCCAATTATTTATGGGAGGATAAAAAGGATGGAAGAGAAAGTAATGAAGGATTGTAAAGTGCTGGCATTGTGTTCACAAAAAGGCGGGGTTGGAAAGACAACAAGTTGCGTGAATCTGGCAGTCGGACTTGCAAAAGCAGGGAAGAAAGTGCTTGTGATTGACAATGATCCGCAGGGAAGTATGACAGCAAGCCTTGGGTATCATAACCCAGATGAATTACCGATCACACTGGCTACAATTCTGACAAAGATTGTAGAAGATGAACCATTTGAAAATACACGGGGAATTTTACATCACCAGGAAGGAATTGATCTGATTCCGGCAAACATCGAACTCTCAGGAATGGAAGTATCACTTGTAAATATTATGAGTAGGGAACTTGTCTTAAAACAATATATAGAAAGAATGAGAGATGAATACAACTATATATTGATTGACTGTATGCCATCACTTGGAATGCTGACGATCAATGCACTTGCCAGTGTCGATGCAGTAATCATACCTGTGCAGGCGGCTTATCTTCCTGTAAAGGGTCTGGAACAGTTGATACGGACGATTGGAAAGGTGCGAAGACAGCTTAACAAACAACTGAAAATCGGAGGCATATTGATTACAATGGTGGATAACCGAACGAACTATGCAAGAGATATATCTGATCTGATTTTTGATACATATGGAAACCAGATTAAGATTTTTCCACAAAGTATTCCATTTTCAGTACGAGCAGCTGAGATCAGTGCAGAAGGAATCAGCATATTTGAGCATGATCCAAAAGGAAAAGTAGCGGCTGCATATTGGCAGATGACACAGGAGGTGCTTTTGGATGAAAGGTAGAAGTGCATCGAAGATAAAACTGACATCCTATGATGAATTACTTGGTGGAGGAGAAGAAACGAACGATATCCAACAGGTTGCACTTGAGCATTTACATTCTTTCGAGAACCATCCGTTTCAAGTAAATGATGATGAGGCGATGGAAGAACTGGTGGAAAGTGTGAAAGAAGAGGGAATCCTTACGGCATTACTGGTACGCCCGCTAGGTGATGGTGAATATGAAATCATCGCCGGTCACAGAAGGAGACATGCGGCACAACTTGCCGGTCTTAAAGAGGTTCCGGTTATTATCAGAAATATGGATCAGGATACAGCTGTTCGGGCAATGGTAGACAGCAATCTGCAGAGACCTAATATACTTCCAAGTGAAAAGGCATTTGCATACCGTATGAAGATGGAAGCAATGAATCATCAGGGAACATCAGGAGGTATCAGTGCGAAAGACATTGGAAAGAACGGAAATGATAGTGCAAGGCAGGTGTATCGATATATCCGGCTCACTTATCTGATGAATGACCTATTAAACGCAGTAGACCGTGATGTAATCGGATTGCAGGTAGGTGTAGAGCTTTCCTACCTTACGGTTCCAGAACAGGAGATGGTGGAGGAAGTGCATGAGAG
>UQRP01000049.1 GCA_900543585.1 uncultured Prevotella sp. | reverse complement strand
CAAGAGCCAGCAGATTTACAGTCTGCCCCATTTGGCCACTCTGGTAACCACCCGTGCTTCTTTCAAAGCGATTGCAAAAGTACTACTTTTATGTGACAGCGACTAAAGGTTTATAGCCTTTAACACTTATTTAACACTTTCTTTCTCTTCTTTCTCTCCATCTCCACCAGCATGCGCACCTATCTCCATGGCCATGGATGGCGGCACCGGCAGTTCATCGCCCTCTTTGGTGACATAGCGCTTCCAATAGGCAATGATGAGCGTGGTGAGCGGCAGGGCAATAATCAGTCCGATGAACCCGAAGATAGCGCCCCATACCGACAGCGAGAGAAGGAGGATAGCAGGGTTGAGGCCCATGGCCTTACCCATAATCTTTGGCGTGACCACCATATCGGAAATAACCTGTACCAAGGCAAAGAGACCGACCGCCATACCAAAGATAGCCCAGAAGCTCTGGCCCGTATCGGCAGCCTTGAGCATAGCCAGGAAAGCCGTGGGAATGAGGGCGAAGGTATGGAGATAAGGCACGAGGTCGAGGATACCTATCATGATACCCAGGCCAATAGCCATGGGGAAGTCCATGATGGAGAAGCCTATGCAGAACATCACACCCATGCAGAAAGCCACGGTACCCTGACCACGGATATAGTTGTTGAGCTCGCGCTCCACGTCGAGGGCCAGCTCATGCCAGAACGGACGGTTCTTCTTCGGGAAGATGCGTATCCAGTTCTCAGTGAGGAACTCGTAGTCCATGAGGATGAAGAAGGTATAGAGCAGCGTGATGAGCGAGGCCACAACGCTGATGATGACATTGGCCGTCTGACCCAAGACACTGAAGACCTTAGGCATCGTCGTCTTCAGCGCGTCAGTGAAGTCGCGGCTCTTGAAGAAGCGCTGGATGGTCTCCTGGTTGTCAGAGATGACAGAGCTGAGCCATGCCGTGATATTATTGGTATGGGTGGTCTCGTGCAGCCAGTTGGTGAGGATGACGTAGAGTTTTTGGAACTGCTCTATCATGGGCGGGATAATGAGATAGACGATGAGGCCTATCACCGCCACGACGAGCGCCATGGTGAGGATGATGGAAAGGGCCCTGATACGGACATGCAGCTTGTTCTCGATGAACTTCACCACGGGATAGAGCAGATAGGCGAAGAGCCAAGCCACAAAGAAGGGGATGAGCACCGCACTGAGGTAGTTGACAAGGAAGAATACGGCGGCGATGATGAGCAGCACGCCGGCTATTCTGATAAACTTGTCGAAAGTAATCACATTGTTCTTGATATTGTTTTCCATCTTCTAAATCTGTCATTGCATAGATGTTCGACACCTTCCTTCTCCTTTTGCAGGAAGGCGATGCCTAATTGTCAAAGATATCCTTTGACCGCTCGTTGCGCTTGTCCTCTTCCAGCGCCTTCCGGAAGCATTCACGGCAGAGCGGCTCATATTCCGTCTTCTCGCCCAACATGACCTGCGACGAGTTCTTCACCAACCGGTGGCTGGCATAAGCTAAATTGCCACACTTCACACAAATGGCGTGCACCTTAGTCACCTCATCAGCCACGGCGAGGAGCGCGGGGATAGGTCCGAAGGGCTGGCCCTGGAAGTCCATGTCGAGCCCGGCGATGATAACGCGCACACCCTGATAGGCCAGACGGTTGCAGACATTGAGAAGGCCCTCGTCGAAGAACTGAGCCTCGTCGATGCCTATGACATCATATCCCTTGGCCTGACTGGCGATGGCCGCCGAGGTGTCCACAGGAATGGAATGGATGCTATTGTGGTCATGGCTGACGACATCCTTGTCGGAATAGCGGGTGTCGAGCACAGGCTTGAAGATGATGACACGCTGCCGTGCTATCTTCGCACGCTTCAGACGACGTATCAGCTCCTCGGTCTTTCCTGAGAACATAGACCCACAGACCACCTCTATTCTACCGGGGCGGTGGCCCTCCCCTATCAGATTCTCCATCATAACAGTTGCCAAAGTTAGTGGAAAAGGCGGACATGACAAAGAAAACGACGGAAAAAATTAAAGGGTGCCTCCGCTCTCCTTGGCGGGACACCCCTTGCTTATCTTGTCAGTTCATAGAAAGCCACTGCCGAAGCAGCAGCAACATTCAGCGAGTCTACGCCGTGGCGCATGGGAATCTTCACCACATAGTCGGCTCCGGCTATGGCCTCGGCGGGCAGTCCGTCACCTTCTGTGCCCATGACGATGGCGAGATGCGGCTCTGCCTTCAGCGCGGGGGCGTCGAGACTGATGCTGTCGTGGCGTAAGGCCATGGCCACGGTCTTGAAACCGTAGTTGCGCACCTCGTCGGGACTGTCTATCCATGCCCATGGCAGTTGGAAGACCGTCCCCATGGATACGCGGATGGCCCGTCTGTTGAAGGGGTCGCAGCTGTCGCCCGTGAGCAAAGCGGCGTCGATGCCCAACGCTGCCGCCGAGCGGAAGATGGCACCGATATTCGTGGTGTCGCAGACAGCGTCGATGACGACGACACGGCGCGCACCACGACAGACATCAGCTGCCAAAGGGGTCACGGGGCGCCGCATGGCACAGAGCACGCCACGCGTCAGCGTGTAGCCGGTGAGCGAGGCCAGCACCTCACGGCTGCCGGTAAAGACGGGGATGTCGCCGACGCGGGCAAGGATGTCCTTGGCGTCGCCCTCGATATGCCGTTGCTCACAGAGCAGCGACAAAGGCTCACAACCGGCATTGAGGGCGGTGGTGATGACCTTAGGACTCTCTACAACGATGATAGCGTCGGCGGGATGCAGCACATTGCGCATCTGCTTGTCGGTGAGCTTGGCATAGGGCTCCAGACCAGGATGGTCGAGCGATGTGATTTTGATAATATTCATAGAACGGTGACCGAATGAGGCTAATGAGGCTGACGAGACGACGGCCTGCCTTACGAGGCTATGCTGTCGAGGAAGAGCAGGAGACGGTTGGTGACGTTCACCGCCGAGACACCGCTGTCGAAGTCGAGCGACACAAGGTTGAGCTGCGGATAGAGTTTCTTGAGCTTCTTCTCTATGCCTTTTGAGACGATATGGTTGGCGATGCAACCGAAAGGCTGAAGACTGGCCACGTTGTTCACGCCCTGCTTCACAAGTCCAATGATGTCGCTGGGCAACAGCCACCCCTCGCCAAACTGTGCGGCCAGGGAGACGACGCCGTTGACATCCTTGGCATCGTCGAAGATGTTCGTGAACGGCCGGAAGTAGCGGAAGCGCGAGGCCAGCTGATTGATTTTCTCCTCGCGGCGCCAGATAAGGCTGTAGATGCTCTTGACGAGGAAGTCGGGGACATGGGAGCATTTCAGCCCCATGTGTTTCTGCACGATGGCATTGACAAACTCCTGGAAGAAGAAAGGTGTGAGCAGCGGGGGGACTACCTCGCAGCCTTTCTCTATGATGCGGCTGGCTAAGAACTGATGGGCAAAAGGATTGAACTTCAGGAATATCTCGCCCACGATACCCACCGCCGGGATGTCCTTGTCGGCGGTGATGGCGTCGAAGTCGGCAGCAGCCTTCGGGATGAGGTCCATAATGCCCTTGGCACTGTTAGCAAGGATGGGTTTGGCGGCCATCGACAGGTATTTGGCACGCAGATATTCCGCCTTGTTGGCGTAGCGTCCGCCCACAAGGTAGGCATCGCTGCGCAGACGGCTCACGGCACCATGGTACATCTTGGAAATGGTGTCGCCAAAGAGCAGTCCCGTGACGATGGTGGACGCATATTTCATCCATGGCACGTTAAGGGAGTCGGCCTGGTCGTCATCGGCATTGGTAGAGACGCCGAGGGTGAGCAATGGCACCTTTTCGAAACCGTTGGCATTAAGCGCACGGCGGATAAGGGCCGTATAGTTGGTGGCACGGCACTGGCCACCGGTCTGGCTCATCACCACAGCAACCTTGTCGGGATCGTATTTCCCCGAGCGCAAGGCCTTGACGAAGTCGCCGACGATGAGAGTGGCGGGATAGCAGACCTCGTTGTTGGCATATTTCAAACCATATTCGGCACTCTCAGCATCGCTCCGCGGCAACACCTCCACATCCCAGCCGATGAGTCGGCAGAGGGGTGAGAGCAATGGAGTGAGATACTCGGTGAAGTAAGGCGCGAGAATCTTGCGCTGGGGCTTCTTGTCCTCATTGTGCCTTGGTGCCTCCTGTGCCGTCTCTGTGGTGTCGATGACCTCGTCGGCAGCAGTCTGGGCGGTCTCACCTCTCAGACTCTCTATGAGCGAGCGGACACGGAGCTTCAGACTGCCGATATTGCTCACATCATCAATCTTCAGAAGGGTATAAGGTTTGTTGTGGTTCTTCATGATGGCGCGCACCTCGTCCTGGATGAAGGAGTCAGGACCGCAACCAAAGGACGTCATCTGCACGAAGTGGATGTCGTCAGGCTGTTCGGCACACCACTGTCCTGCCTTGATGATACGGTTCATGTAGGCCCACTGTCTGACGAGGAAGGTCTCGCCGGTGCCCGTCTGCATGTCTCCACGGACGATATCCTCAGAGATGACGTTGACACCTAAGGCGGCAATCATCTCCGAGAGTTTGTGCTGTATCAGCGGGTCGGTATGATAGGGTCGGCCAGCTAAGAGTATCGTCAGGCGATGGTCGCGGCGGCTGGCTGCCAACAGTTCCTCGGCCTTGTTGTGGACGGCGGCGACATAGTCGTGCTGGGCGGTCACAGCGGCATGAAGGGCTGCGGCACGCGTCTTACGGGCAATGCCATAGCCTTTGAGGAATCCGTCTATCTGCTTAGCCAAGAGCTTGGCGTCGCGGAAGTTGATAACCGGCGAGACAACCTCATGGCTGAGCGTCATGGCCGAGCGGATGACATCGGAATAGGCTGAGACGATAGGACAGTTGTAGCTGTTGATATTGCGGTCGTCGTCCTGATGCTCAAAGATGACGTAGGGCATGAAGATAAAGCCCTGGCGCCCGTCAGGAAGTTGTGACAACCGCTCATCGAGCTCCTTGACATGGGAGTGGACAAGTTTGGCAGGAAAACAGATGTTGTCGCTCATGACAGAGGACAAGGCGCCCTCATAGCGCTGGAAGGTGCTCTCGGAGCTCAGCATGACCTGGAAACCGGCTTTGGTGAACAGCGTGTGCCAGAAGGGGAAGTCCTCATACATGTTCAGCACACGCGGAATGGCGACAACAGGCTTCCTCGGGTCGGTCTCCACAGGTTCCTCAGCTCTGTCAAAGAGAAGATGGTATTTATAGGGATAGATGTTCTCTCCCTTGACATAGTCTTTGCCTTTATTGTTGAAGACGCGCTCGCACTTGTTGCCGGAATAGAAACGGCGCCCTCCGGCAAACTTATACATGGTCACGAAGCAATGGTTCTCGCAGCCTTTACAGTTGAGGAGCTTGGTGTCGTAGGTTGCCATATTGAGCAGGTCGTCAAGGGTATGTGCCTTGGCGACGGCCGCATCGGTATCACGGATTTCAGCGATGGCATGCAAGGCACAGCCATAGGCACCCATCATCTCGGGCATATTGCTGCGTGCCACCTCGGTGTGGCTCAGCAGTTCGAAGGCTCTGACCACGGAGTCGTTCTTCATCGTACCGCCCTGTACGACGACATGTCCGCCCAAGCTGTCGTTGCCATGGAGTTTCAGTACTTTATACAGGCAGTTGCGCACCACGGAATAGCTCAGACCGGCGGCGATGTCCTCGACGGTGGCGCCCTCACGCATCACCTGCTTGACCTTGGAATTCATAAAGACAGTGCAGCGTGTGCCTAAATCACTGGGATGGACCCCGCGGCATGCTATCTGTGCGAAGTCCTGAACTTTATAGCCCAGGCCTCGGGCGAAGGTCTGGATGAAGGTGCCACAACCTGACGAGCAGGCCTCGTTGAGCTCCATACGTGTCACGGCACCATTCTCAACAAAGATGGCCTTCATGTCCTGGCCACCGATGTCGAGGATAAAACTGACGTCGGGCATCAACCGGGCGGCGGCGCGATAGTGGGCCATGGTCTCGATGATGCCGCTGTCAAGGTTGAAAGCTGCCTTGATGAGCTCCTCGCCATAACCTGTCGAGCAGGAGCTGACGATATGCAGGTCGGTATCGGTCTCGGCGGCCTTGGCTTGCAGACGACGCAAGCCCTCCTCGACAGCGCGGATGGGGTTGCCGAGATTCATGGAATAATCGGTGAAGACTATCTGCCCGGCAGCAGGACCGAAAGCGCGGACCGCAATAATCTTTGTCGTTGTGGACCCGGAGTCGATGCCTATGACGACATCCTCACGGCCCTGGTGCATGGCATAGACGGGGGTGGCATAGCGCTCCTTGGCCTTCAGCCATGCCGCATGCTCTGCCTCAGAAGCGAAAAGCGGGGACAACTCCTCTTCCACCTGACCCACATGGGCACAGGAGGGACAGGAGGAGGCAGCAGGATTTCCACTGTTGGTAATCCGTTCCTCTATCTGCGAGAGCATCACCGTCTGGGCCTTTCCGCTACGGATGGCACAGCCTAAGGCAGGAATAAGATTGCCCTCTTTCAAGACGATGAAGTCGGAGAGTTGCATGTTGAGATAGTCGGCGAAGGCTCTGCGCAATGCCGGAAGGAAGGTCAGCGGACCGCCGCAGAGGAGGATAGGAGCCTGGAAATCGCAGCCATGACTCAAGGTCGTCACCGTCTGCACAGCAATGCTATGGAAGATACTTGCCGCGATGTCAGCCTCAGGGAGGTTGCGTGACATCAGGTTTTGGATATCTGTCTTGGCGAAGACGCCACAACGGGCTGCCATCGGATAGATATGTGTGGCCTGCATGGCCAAGTCACTCATCTTATTGTTGTCACAACCCATGAGCACGGACATCTGGTCGATGAAGGCTCCCGTGCCACCGGCACAGTTGCCGTTCATTCGCAGCTCCATGCTCTTACCGTTGAAGAATACCACCTTAGCGTCCTCACCACCAATATCGATGAGCGCCTTCGCCTGCGGATAACGGTTTCGGGCGAAGACGGTGGCTGCAACGACCTCCTGCACGAACTCCGCGCCCAAACTATCTGCCGTGGCCATACCCACAGAGCCTGTGACACACAGTCCCATGCGGATGTCACCAAAACGGCTCCGTATCTCATCGAAATAACTGGTGACAAGTTCTCTCACCTTGGCATTATGGCGCTCATAACGTGAGTAGACCAAATGGTCCTCTTCGTCCAACACAGCGATTTTTGCCGTTGTAGAACCAACGTCAAGTCCTACTCTATAAAAACTTTCTCTCATAGTATCCTTCCTTGTAATATGCAAAAGTACAAAAACCATAAGGATAAGCGTAGTTTTTTTTAGGTTTTTTAGTGTTTAGAAAGGTGCATGAAATGTCCTAAAAAGACAACAGGCAACGGCCTCACGACCATTGCCTGTTATCTAAAACTGAAAAAATTCCGTTTTAAATTTTGAGCTTGATTGAAGGTTTCCGCCTCACGGCGTCAACCAACCATCTTGCATCAAATTGTTACCTGAAAACTAAAAACCAATCTTTAAACCTAAAAAACTAATAACCTTGAACCTAAAAAACAATCTATCAAAACCTAAAAACTAAAAACCTATATGAAAAATCTACTAACTATCTATATGAAATATCTTTTTCTATGCTTTCCCAAGAGTTAAACTCAATCACTTGGGCTATCCTCTTGTTTACGTGTGCAAAGGTAGTAGGTTTTTAGATTCCCCACAAACATATTCTGCTGAAAACTTCATTTTCCCGTTTCTTTTTGACGTATGTCAAGGTTTTGTGTGCGCACACATCAAGATAACGGGCGTATGTGCAGAGAAGCAAAGAAAAACCGGCCACAACGCAGGAAGCGCTATGACCGGCTAAGTATGAAGGGAAATGAATATTAATCCTGGAAGTAGACTCTCTTCACGCGGTTGCTGATGCCTGTGAGCACCTCGTAAGGAATGGTGTCGAGGGCGTCGGAGAGGACTGTCACGGGCAGATGGTCGCCAAAGATCTCTACGCTGTCACCTTCCTTGCAGTCGATGCCTGTAACATCTATCATGGCGACATCCATACAGATGTTGCCCACATACTCGGCCTTCTGACCGTTGACGAGGCAGTAGCAATGACGGTTGCCGAGATGGCGGTTCAGACCGTCGGCATAGCCGATAGGTATGGCGGCGATGACGCTGTCGTGGTCGATCTTGCCCTTGCGGCTGTAGCCCACCGTGTCGCCGGCAGGCACATTGCGCAACTGGAGGATTGTGGTCTTCAATGTCGACACATTATTAATAATGTGGTTATTGCGACTGTTGATGCCATAGAGACCAAGACCGAGGCGGCACATGTCTAACTGTCGCTCTGGGAAATGCTCGATGCCGGCAGAGTTGTCGATATGCCGGAGAATCTTATGGTCGAAAGCAGCCTGAAGCTGGCGGCTGTCCTTGTCGAAGAGTTCGAACTGATGTGCCGAGAAGTCATCGAAGTGGTCGTCGTCACTGCCTACGAAATGGCTGAAGACGGAGCGCGGGATGATGGCGTTGGTCTTCTTCAGGCGCTTGATGAGCTCGTCCATATCCTTCTCAGGGTCAAAGCCCAGACGGTGCATACCCGTATCGAGCTTGATGTGCACAGGCCAGCCCGTGATACCCTCTTTCTCGGCGGCCTTGACGAGGGCGTCGAGGAGACGGAAGGAGTAGACCTCCGGCTCCAGGTCGAAGTCGAACATCGTCTTGAAAGCCGACATCTCAGGGTTCATAATCATGATGTTGCTGGTGATGCCATTGCGGCGAAGCGTGGCACCCTCGTCGGCGACGGCCACAGCGAGGTAGTCGACACGATGGTCCTGGAGCGTCTTGGCAATCTCCACACTGCCGGCGCCATAGGCATCGGCCTTAATCATGCAGACGAGCTTGGTCTCCGGCTTCATAAAGGAGCGGTAGTAGTTGAGATTGTCGACGACAGCGTTGAGGTTGACCTCCAACACCGTCTCATGGACCTTCTCGACGAGGAGCTCGGTAATCTGGTCGAAGTTGAACTGGCGGGCACCTTTTATCAGGATGACCTCATCGCGCAGCGTATGGAAGACGGTAGAGTCGAGGAAGGACTCCACACTGTTGAAGAAGAATTTCTCCGGCACGGCGATGACATCGGCATTCTCGGAGATGACCGGGCCGATACCGATAAACTTCTCTACGCCTCTCTCCACTGCCAACCGGCTCACCTCGCGATAGAGTTGCTCAGCGGGCTCGCCACTCTGCTGGATGTCGCTGAGAATCAATGTACGGCGACGGTCCTTATGGTCCGGACGACGGTTCATAAAGTCGAGGGCGATGTCGAGGGAGTTGATGTCGGAGTTATAAGAGTCGTTGATGAGCGTGCAGCCATGCCGGCCTTCCTTGACCTCCAGGCGCATGGCCACAGGTTCGAGCTTCATCATGCGCTCGTCGAGAGCCTCAGGAGCCACGCCGAGGCGCAGGGACACGAGGGCACAAGCAACAGAGTCCTCAATGGAAGCATCGTCGATGAAAGGAATGCTGAACCAGTTCTCCTCGCCGAGGGCAGCCTCACCACAGAGCGACTTGCTGTTGCAGACATAAGTAATGGTGGTAGCGGTGGCCTTCTTCTCAATGGACTTGATGAACATCGGGGCTTCCTTGTCACGGAGCGACCAGTAGAGTTTCTCACCTTTATAGTCTTTAGCGCTGTCCACGGCGTGCCGGATGATGTCATCATCACCATTGAAGACGATGGTAGGAGCGTCGTGGAAGAGAATCAGCTTCTCGCGGACCTTCTCCTCCATGGAGGTGAAGTTCTCCTGATGGGCAGAGCCTAAGTTGGTAATCACAGCGATGGTAGGCTGCACGATGTCGCGCAGCGCCAGCATCTCACCCGGCTGGCTGATACCGGCCTCGAAGATGCCTATCTCTGTCTGCTCGTTGAGGAGCCATACCGAGAGAGGGACACCAATCTGCGAGTTGTAGCTACGTGGCGAGCGGGTGACATAGTGGTCGGGAGAGAGCACCTGATAGAGCCACTCCTTGACAATGGTCTTGCCATTGGAGCCAGTGATGCCGACGATAGGGATGTCGAACTCGTCACGGTGGCGCTCGGCAAGACGCTGCAAGGCCTCACGGGTATCGATGACACGAAGGAAGTTGGCACCGGGATAGAGCTTGTCATAGCCTTCCGGCACATCGGTGACAACGAAGTTGCGGACACCACGGCTGTAGAGGCTGGGGATATATTTATGTCCGTCGTTGCGGTCAGACTTTATAGCGAAGAAAAGCGTTTCCTCCGGGAAACACAGTGAGCGGCTGTCGGTAAGCAGGAAGCCGATGTTGGCGTCGGTTTCTCCGTAGCGGCGCGCACCGATAAGAGTGGTTACTTTCTCGATTGTATAAGTCATTGTTCTGAGATTTTATGATGGTGCAAAGTTACTGCAAACGAATGGAAAAGACAAAAAGAAAAAAGATTTTTTGACTTTTTACGCTCCATCAGACCGTCACAGTGCCGGATAGACCATATTCTCCGGCTTCATCTGCTCCAGCACCTCGGTGAGGAACTTGCGTGCCTCCCATTTGGCCATAGGCAGGTCGTGGAGGAGGTAGTTGCCGCAATCCTTAGGAGCGGCACCTGGCACCTCGCCCTCGTAGTCAGCGATGAAACGGAAGGTACGGCTCATCAGGTCGACGATATCCTTCGGCTCCAGGTCTCCCCGCAACAGCAGGTAGTTACCGGTCAGACATCCCATAGGCCCCCAGTAGATGACGCGGTCCTTCCACTCCTCATCGTTACGGAGGAAGGTGGCGGCAAGATGCTCTATGGTGTGCAGGGCACCGGGATGGACCACGGGCTCGCGGTTGGGCTCTTTCATGCGGATGTCGAAGGTGGTGACGACTTCGCCGCCTACCTCATCCTTGCGGGAGACATAGATGCCCCGCAACAGTTTCTCATGATTGATAGTGAATGATGGTATCTTCTTCATAGCGTTATTGAATGATTTTCTGTAGGAAACTGCGTGTCACCTCAAAGCTGTTCTCCGACACCTTATCCCAGAAGTCGAAATACTGTGAGGCTTTGGTGTCCTTCAATGGCACGTCACTGATGACGCGGAACGAGACGAAAGGCGTGTCGTAGATGTGACACACCTGCGCGATGGAACAGCTCTCCATGTCGACAGCCGTGGCCTCGGGAAACCTGTCGAGGATTGCCCGCATCTTATCCTTGGTGTCCACAAACCAGTCGCCGCTCACGGTGAGACCGCTCTTTATCTGATGCCCCTCGGACATGGCTATCGACAAAGCCTTGTCGATGAGATCCTTAGGAGCGGCATAACGTGCCGGCATGCCCAACACCTGACCAAAGGCGGCATTGTCACCACAGTAGACATCATGGTAGACACATTCCGATGCCACGACGACATCAAGGGGATTGAGCGACGTATCGGCGCCACCGGCACAGCCTGTGGAGATGACGACATCAGGGTGATAGCGGTCTATCATCTCTACAGCGCCCACGGCGGAGTTGACCTTGCCGATACCACACTGTTGCATGACAATCTGGGCGCCGCCCATCTCGCCAATGACGAATTCTTTAGAGTGGTGGCGCTCACTATGGCTTTCGCTGAGCAACTGGCGGAGCTGGGCAAACTCCTTGTCCATAGCCACGATAATTCCTATTTTCTTCAAAACAAATGTATTTATATTGGTGCAAAGTTAGAAAAAATGTCTAACTTTGTCGCACAATTACATAACAAATATGAAAACGCTGAAGAATTGTCTGCCAGACATCCTGGCAGTAGTGCTTTTTGTCATCCTCTCGGTGGCCTATTTCTTCCCCGCCGATTTCGAGGGCCGCATCCTTTTCCAGCACGATGCCTCAGCAGGTGTCGGTGCCGGCCGGGAAGCACAAATGTATCATGAACAGACCGGCAAGACAACACGCTGGACAAACGCTTTGTTCAGTGGCATGCCCAACTATCAGATGTCGCCGTCGTATACCAGCGACACCATTATCAATAAGGCTACGAATGTCTACCATCTATGGCTTCCGGCCTATGTGTGGTACCTCTTCGCCTACCTCTTAGGTTTCTACATTCTTCTGCGCGCCTTCGACTTCAAGCAGTATTTAGCTGTCTTAGGGTCTATCATCTGGGCTTTCTCTAGCTATTTCCTCATCATCATCGCTGCCGGACACATCTGGAAGGTGATGGCCCTGGCCTACCTTCCCCCGATGATAGGCGGTTTGGTGCTTGCCTACCGCGGCAAGTACCTATGGGGCTTTGTCGTCACGACGATCTTCACGGCCTTTGAGATTAGGGCCAACCACGTGCAGATGACCTATTACTATCTGTTCATCATTCTCTTCATGGTCATCGGCTGGCTCGTTGCCGCTATCCGCGAGCACTGGCTGCCCCGTTTCTGGAAAGCTACGGGCTGCGTCGCTGTCGCCGCCCTCTTAGGTATCTGTATGAATATCTCCAACCTCTACCATACGTGGCAGTATCAGAAGGAGAGCATGCGCAGCAAGAGTGAGCTGGTGAAGAAGAACACCGCCAACCAGACCAGCAGCGGTCTGGACAGAGACTATATCACGCAGTGGAGCTATGGCATCGACGAGACCTGGACACTCCTCGTCCCCGATGTCAAGGGCGGTGCCAGTGTGCCGATGTCACAGAATGCCAAAGCCATGGAGAAGGCTGACCCACAGTATATGCAGGCCTACCAGTCGTTGGGACAATACTGGGGTGAGCAGCCTGGAACGAGCGGTCCCGTCTATGTCGGTGCCTTCGTGCTCATGCTCTTCATCCTCGGACTCTTCATCGTCAAAGGTCCTATGAAATGGGCGCTGCTCGCGGCTACCATCCTCTCCATCCTGCTGTCATGGGGTCGCAACTTTATGGGCTTCACCAACTTCTTCCTCGACTATATTCCGATGTACGCCAAGTTCCGCACCGTGGCGTCTATCCTCGTCATCGCGGAGTTTACGATACCGCTGTTAGCCGTCCTGGCCTTGAAGAAGATTGTCGATGACCCTGAGATACTGCGCACCAAGCAGAAAGCCGTATGGCTGTCGTTCGGCCTCACCGGTGGTATGGCCTTGCTTTTCTACCTCGCCCCTACCCTCTTCTTCCCTAACTACATCTCCACCGCCGAGATGCAGCAGTTCAACCAGATAGCCCAGCAGGGCACCGATGCCGCTCAGTTCATCAACGGGCTGAAGGGCAACCTCACGGCTGTGCGCGAATACATCTTTACCGCTGATGCCCTGCGCTCCTTCATCATCGTAGCCATCGGCATGGCGCTAATGATGCTGTACAGATATAAGAAACTCAGCGCCAAATACCTCGTCGGCTGCGTAGCCCTGCTCTGCCTCATCGACATGTGGCAGGTGGACAAGCGCTACCTCAACGACGCCATGTTCGTAGACAAGAGTGTCCGTGACACCCCACAGCGGATGACAGCCACCGACAAGCAGATTCTGCGCGACAAGAGTCTCGACTACCGCGTCCTCAACCTGGCCTCCAACACCTTCAACGAGAACGAGACGTCCTACTATCATAAGAGCATCGGTGGCTATCACGCTGCCAAGCTGCGCCGCTACCAAGAGATGATAGACGCCTATATCTCTCCTGAGATGCAGAAGATGATGCCGGCTATCGCTCAGGGCATGGGCGACATGACAAAAGTCAATGGCGACTCCATCTTCCCGGTTCTCAACATGCTCAACGCGAAATACTTCATCCTGCCATTGCAGAACGGACAGACCGTACCTTTGCAGAATCCTTACGTCAACGGTAACGCCTGGTATGTTGACAAGCTCGACTATGTCGACAATGCCAATGAGGAGATTGACAAGATTGGGAAAATCAACCTTAAGCACGAGGCTGTTGCCGACAAGAAGTTTGAGACTGAGCTCGGCAAGGCTGTGCCACAGGGCACCACGTCTCTCGTCACGCTGAAGTCCTACGAGCCGAACCACCTCGTCTATGAGGCCAACAGCGACAAGGGCGGCGTCATCGTCTTCTCCGAGATTTACTATCCTGAGTGGACGGCAACGGTAGACGGCACTCCCGTAGAGCTC
>UQRP01000048.1 GCA_900543585.1 uncultured Prevotella sp. | reverse complement strand
ACTGTCTGATGTACAGAAATCACAAATCGTATGCTGTTGCCGCACAAAATCGCTCTTTAGTTTTCTGCCAATCCTTTGAGTGTAACAAATCGGGAAAGTGTGTTTCTATCTACCTTGCATATTTCTGCAATCTTGCGAAGTGAAGTTCCATTTTTTAGTAGCTCTTTAATTAGAATTTCCTTACCTGATAGTTTATATTTATCAGGCCCACTTTTTCTTCCCTTAGGACGTCCCAGCACAACACCCTCCGCTTTCTTCCTTGCCAGTGCTTCTTTGGTTCGTTGTGAGATTAGGTTGCGCTCTATCTCGGCGGAAAGGCCGAAAGCGAAAGCTAGCACTTTGCTTTGGATATCGTCACCGAGGCGGTAGCCATCTTTGATAGTCCATACACGGCATTCCTTATTCATACAGATATTGAGTATCTCCATAATCATGAAAAGGTTGCGGCCAAGACGCGAGAGTTCGCTACATATAATAATATCGTCTTTGCTCACCTTCTTAAGCAATCCGCCTAATTGGCGCTTGTCATAGTTCTTGGTACCACTGATGGTCTCCTCTATCCAGTCATCTACATGTAGCTTCTCACGATTACAGAAGTTGTTGATTTCAAACCGCTGATTCTCCACCGTCTGCTTGTCACTACTCACTCTGATATAGCCGTAAATCATTTTTTCCAGTAAAAGTAATGATTTCAATTTGATTTTTGTTATTTTTGCATCATAAAAAACAAAAGAAGCTATGAGCAACCTCCAAGACCTATACAAGGCAATAGAGACATTGCGAAAGAACAACATCCCTATTGACGAAAATCTCTCCAAACGATTGGATGAAGCTGAGGAACAAATCATTCGTGACGAGATCCTGCCTATCATAGGCAAGAACATAGGGCCCACCTTGCGACAGATCCAACGCAAGTTGGTGTTGGTCGTTGATTATGACCCATCCGCTCCCATCAGCGTTCGTATGACGCGTAAGCGTGTCATTACAGACGAGACTGAAACAAAGAAATATCCATTGCTGCCTATCGAGAAGCCTGCTTCCATCAAGAAGCAGAAACCGCATGTGATTGTTAATCCTCAAACACGTTTGAAAGTCTCCTTCCCTGATGGTGTTGTCCTTCAAGATAAAAACGCTACGACGACATTGTTGATGGCTATTGAGAAAATTGGTCCGGAAAGGGTTGCAGGGCTTGGTATTAGTGTTGACAAAGCAAACTTAGTTTCTAAAACTCCGTCAACAGCGTTAGGCAATGGTGAATGGCATCAAGTCAATGATTGGTATGTCAATACACACAGCAATACCAGAGGAAAGGCTGCACAACTCAGAAAGATTTCAAAACGTCTTCAACTCAATTTGAAAATCGAGATTGTGGACAAAGGTGCATAAAACCACTGTTGCAATATAGGAAACTTTCATATTTTCTGCGATACGTGTGAAATCCCACATGACCACAATACCTGCGTTGAATTTTCATATACTGCCATAATACAGCGACGGATTCATACTGTTGACATACTTACTTTGCATTTTAAAAAGAAGACCCACCCTGAGCGCGCTGTTCTTATGGGAAGCGGGGTGAGTATGTTGCTGCAAAGATACGAAAAATCCCACGTAACCACTATGGTTGCGTGGGATTTCTATTTATGTACAAATGATAATCTTCTTTGACTCTTGTCGAGCAAGCGTCGTCACTCAGCAATGACAAGCAAGCTTGCCATTGCCTTCGTTCCTTGCTTACTTGACCTCCTCGAAGTCGGCGTCCTGGATATTGTCGTCGCTCTTCGAGTTGCTCTGCTGACCACCCTGCTGGCCTGCGCCTGCACCGGCACCGCCCTGGAAGCCCTGGCCGGCACCCGGCTGAGGACCTGCCTGACCGTACATCTGAGCGCTGGCAGCCTGGACTGCCGTATTGAGGGCTGCGGTAGCAGTGTCGATGGCACTGAGGTCCTGGGCTTTGTGGGCATCCTTGAGCTGCTGGAGAGCCTGCTCGATGGCCGGTTTCTTGTCAGCAGGAATCTTGTCGCCATTGTCCTTGAGGAAGTTCTCGGTAGTGAAGATCATGGAGTCAGCCTGGTTGAGCTTATCCACTTTCTCACGCTCCTTCTTATCAGCCTCCTCGTTGGCCTTAGCCTCAGCCTTCATACGCTCGATATCCTCCTTGCTGAGCGAACTGCTGGCCTCGATACGAATCTGCTGCTCCTTACCGGTAGCCTTATCCTTAGCGCTGACGTTCAGGATACCGTTGGCATCGATATCGAAGGTCACCTCAATCTGAGGAACGCCACGACGTGCGGGAGCGATACCTTCGAGGTTGAACTGTCCGATGCTCTTGTTCTGAGCAGCCATTGGACGCTCACCCTGCAGCACGTGGATGGTCACAGCCGTCTGGTTGTCGACAGCCGTAGAGAACGTCTCTGTCTTCTTGCAAGGAATTGTCGTATTGGCATCAATGAGCTTTGTCATCACACCACCCATGGTCTCAATACCGAGGGACAGCGGAGTGACATCAAGCAGCACGATGTCGCCAGCGCCCTTCTCATTGTTCAGAATAGCGCCCTGGATAGCGGCACCCACGGCGACGACCTCATCGGGGTTAACACCCTTGCTCGGCTCCTTACCGAAGTAGTTCTTCACCAATGTCTGCACAGCAGGGATACGGCTGGAACCACCTACGAGGATAACCTCATCGATGTCACTCGTGGAGAGCTTAGCGTCGCGGATAGCGTTCTGGCAAGGTACCAGGCACTTCTGAATCAAGTCGTGGCAGAGCTGCTCAAACTGAGAACGTGTCAAGGTCTTCACCAAGTGCTTAGGCACACCACCCTCAGCAGAGATATAAGGAAGGTTGATTTCCGTTGATGTCGTAGAAGAGAGCTCAATCTTAGCTTTCTCGGCAGCCTCCTTCAGACGCTGCATAGCCATCGGGTCCTTGCGCAGGTCGATACCCTCATCAGCCTTGAAGCCGTCGGCCAACCAGTCAATAATCTTCTGGTCGAAGTCATCACCGCCTAAGTGTGTATCACCATTCGTAGCGAGCACCTCAAAGACGCCACCGCCGAACTCCAGAATAGAGATATCGAACGTACCACCACCGAGGTCGAAGACAGCAATCTTCATATCCTTGTTGGCTTTGTCGACGCCGTAAGCCAAGGCAGCAGCCGTAGGCTCATTAACGATACGGCGAACATTCAGACCAGCGATAGCACCAGCCTCTTTCGTAGCCTGACGCTGAGAGTCAGAGAAGTAAGCAGGTACAGTGATGACAGCGTCAGAGACCTCCTGACCTAAATAGTCCTCTGCTGTCTTCTTCATCTTCTGCAGAATCATGGCCGAGATTTCCTGCGGTGTGTAAGGATGTGCTGCACCCTCAATCTGCACCTTCGGGAAGCCATTGTCGTTGATGACGGTATAAGGTACACGTGCCACCTCAGCGCTGCACTGCTCATAGGTCTCACCCATGAAACGCTTGATAGAGTATACGGTATTCTTCGGATTGGTGATAGCCTGACGCTTAGCGGGATCGCCGACCTTGCGCTCACCGTCTTTTACGAAGCCTACCACAGAAGGTGTGGTACGCTTACCTTCAGAGTTTGCAATAACTACCGGCTCGTTGCCCTCGAAAACGGCAACACAGCTGTTTGTAGTTCCTAAGTCGATTCCAATAATCTTTCCCATAGTTGTATATTTTTTTATTATTATTCGTTATTGATGTATGAGCATGCCTGTCAAGCATCGGTTGACGGTCAAAACTCGCCCTTGGATAAACAAAGGCTGTGCCAAACCGGATTTTCTCGTATGACAATATGACAATATGACATATTTTGCGTACCTTTGCAAATGCTATGCTCATTATTATTACCATTCTGGCGTACTTCACCGCCCTGCTCCTCCTCAGCCGGCTGACATCCCGCCGTAGTGACAACGACACCTTCTATCGTGGCAACCGCCGTTCACCATGGTATATGGTGGCGTTCGGAATGATAGGGGCCAGCATCTCCGGCATCACCTTTGTCTCCGTGCCCGGCATGGTGCTGAAGACCAACATGACCTATCTTCAGATGTGCTTAGGTTTCATCGTGGGCTACTTCGCCATCGCATTCATATTGCTCCCCGTCTACTACCGTCTGCGACTGACGACCATCTATTCCTATCTTCATCAACGGCTGGGACGCTATTCCTATAAAACTGGCGCATCCTTCTTTCTCTTGTCTAAGATGACAGGTGCCGCCCTTCGCTTTTATGTCGTCTGCATCATCCTTCAACGGTTTGTGCTTGACGCAGTTGGCATCCCTTTTCCGCTGACTGTAACAGCCATGGTGTTGCTGATATGGCTTTATACCCGCCGCGGTGGTATCAAGACCCTTGTCTGGACCGACACTTTCCAGACGTTCTGTATGTTCACAGCGCTCATCCTCATTATAATAAATGTTATCAACGCCCTTGGCATGAACCTGGGCGAGGCTGTTACGGCTATCGCCCACAACAGCTACAGCCGCGTGTTTGTCTTCAACGACTGGGTCTCACGTCAGAATTTCTGGAAACAGTTCTTCAGCGGCGCCTTTGTAGCCGTCGTTATGACAGGACTGGACCAGGACATGATGCAGAAGAACCTCACCTGCAAGAGTCTTGGGGATGCACAAAAGGATATGTGCACCTATGGCTTCGCATTCGTGCCAGCCAATCTTCTTTTCCTCTCGCTCGGCATTTTGCTGACGATGCTTGCCACGAAGCTGGGGATAGCCCTTCCGGCGCAGGGCGATGACCTGCTGCCCATGTTTGCAGCCACAGGAAAGTTAGGCCCCATGGTCACCATATTCTTTACCATCGGTGTTGTAGCCGCTGCTTTCTCTTCCGCCGATTCAGCCCTGACAGCGCTGACGACAAGTTTCTGTGTCGATATTGCGGAAAAAGAGAATGATGAGAAGTTCAGGCGTTGGGCTCATCTTGGTGTAGCAGCAGTCTTCATCTCTTTTATCCTGCTCTTCAAAGCTATCAATGACACCAGCGTCATCGACGCCATCTACATATTATGCTCTTATACCTATGGTCCGCTGTTAGGACTCTTTGCTTTTGGACTTTTCACCAAGCGCAAGACCAACGACAAAGTAGTACCTTATATATGTATCGCATCGCCGCTGATATGCTTAGCCTTAGACTATGGTGTCAGACTGTCAACGGGATACATCTTTGGCTACGAATTGCTGATTCTTAATGGCGCCCTCACATTCATAGGTTTGGCCCTGACACGACCAAGCCATAATAAAGAGGCTTCCATTTCTACCCTCTGATGTCACCAATGCTGCAGCCTCAGCTTTGGGGAGCAGAAGACGGTTTTCTCTCAGCGCTGTCCACGACTTTTAAGCCATTGAGGGCCTCATAGTATTCATCCCATAACTTCTGCAAAGATGCCCTCATCGCTGGTGTCATACGCCACGCCACCTGACGAGAAATGGTTGTGTAGGGAGATTGCACAATAGCCTTCGTCATCTCACCTATTGTAATATTGCTGTCCTTTCGCAACAGATAGACATCCTTGCCGTCGTTCTTATTCGAGAGGTCAGCATGGACCAGTCGGGCCATCGTCAGCAAGCGGAGACAACGCTGAAGACTGTGATAGCCCATTTGGGTTTCATCAAGCAAATCCTTCATGGACATGGGCGAGGAGCCTCGCTCTTGGCGCTGACACAGCAGACTCATTACAACAGTACAATAGTAGAGTTGTGTCTCCATACTCTCTTCGCGGTCTTCATAAAGATTTCCACGACCTATCTCCTGGTTGGCATGAGCCAGTTCCGCAAACCCTATGCAGATATACCATGAGAGCTGCAGCCAGAGCATCAGCAGAGGCAGTGCTGCTAAAGAACCGTAGATGATGCTGTAGCTGGTGAAAATAATCTGAAAATGGAGCAGAACGACTTGAAGGATGATGACAAAGACGGAGGCCAGAAGAGAGGGAATGACAACATGGCGAAGTTGGACTGGAACATTGGGGATGTAGGAATAAAAGGAAATAAAGAACAGCGTCAGCACGACAAGAGGCACGACCACTTTCAAAACGATCTTCACAAAAGGCGTAAGAACCTGGAAACTTGGCAGGTAGCCGAGCATTGTATAGACGAAAACGCTCAAGCCCGAGAATAGGATGATGACAATAGGAACGATGAAAAGCATGGACGTATAGTCCACCACCATCCTTCCTATACTTCTTTCCACACGTGTTCCCCAAATTCGATTGAAGACAGTCTCAATGTTATTAAAGAGAGACAGCACGCTGTAGAGCATAAACACAAAGCTAATACCTAATACTATACCGGTATGTGTGTAGTGAATATAATTCTTTGACAAGGAGACGAGTGCCTCGGCCACCTGAGGCTGAGCGCGGAAGGCTTTTCTGCATTCTTCTATGATAACGTCGCCGAAACCAAAACCGCTGGCGATGGCATAGACAATGGCAAAGACCGGGATGATAGCCATCAAGGTATTGTAGGTCAGTTGTGCGGCCGACATCCAATGTTCCTTTATGAGAAGGCCATGAAAGACCATATACAGTCGTTGTTCCAAGAAGATTTTCCAGTGCTCCCGGTCGAAAGGCACTCTGCCCCCTGCCCAGATTTCTCTGCGAAAATGATAGGAAATCCTAAGAATTCGGAAGTTCATAATTGAAAAGGTTACATCAAGAATAAGAAGTTCAACACGCACTATGTGCCAGACTATTCCTCCGCCACTATCGTTACATCATCAAAGTCGTGAAGGCTCTCTAAGAGCGTGTCCTTATGCTCGCGTCGCTTCATCTTCACCTCCATCTGCACTTCGTAGAGGTTCCCATGCGAGGTGCGCTTGTCCTTCAAGTCATAGGTGACGACGTCTTCCACCTTTCCCCGTATCTCCTTGATGGCTGTCATCGCAGCATCATGAGTTGGCGAAGTAAAGGATATCTGTACATTGGCCAATCCGCCAATATGGGGCACGAAATGACTGAAGACCTCCAAGCCGAGGAGCATCAAGACCGTTGTCAGCCCCGCCATGAAAAAGAGCCCCGTGCCACAGGCCATGCCGACAGCCGCTGTCACCCACAGCCCTGCCGCCGTGGTAAGACCTCGGATGACATTCTTCTGAAACACAATCAGTCCGGCGCCAAGAAAACCTATCCCCGACACCACCTGGGCAGCCACACGCGACGTATCCCTGACACCATCGGCAAAGCCATACATGGAGATGAGTGTAAACAGCGCTGACCCGACAGCCACCAAGAAGTGGGTACGGAAGCCGGCGTCCTTGGCACGATAGTCACGCTCAAGGCCGATGATTCCACCTAATACCATTGCAATGATAAGGCGGAGGGTAATTTCAAAAAGGTTATTGTTCATAGCTCGTGAATGCTTAAAAGGGAAAAAACAGCGGGATTCCCGTTTTTTTATCAGAAATGTAATACGCTGTGCAAAGATAATTCAAAAATTTGACTTAGGTCAATAAAAATTGGAAAAATTACATAAGACGCTTTAAAATATTTGGCACGTAACGAAAAACTTAATAACTTTGCAGTGTCATTAAGAAAACAGAGGCATGCCGCGAGGCAAGCGAGTTTTCGATTTTTGATTATCATAATTATAGAAAGTTTAGGTTAGTAGATTGTTTCATATAGGTTTTTAGTTTTTAGGTTTAAAAGTTAGTTTTTAGGTTAGCACAAATCCCCATCTCTTAGCGAAGAGATGGGGATTTGTCATTTCTGTCTTATTTCACGTTTCCAACCTTTATCAGGTATTCAGCTATCTGCACTGCGTTGAGTGCGGCTCCCTTGCGTATCTGGTCGCCCGTGAGCCAGAGGGTGTAGCTGTTGTCGTCAGCGAGGTCCTTGCGCACACGTCCCACGTAGACATCGTCCTTTCCAGCACTCTCCAAAGGCATGGGGTAGACATACTGGTCATTGGGGTCGTAGACGAGGCTCACGCCGGGGGCCTTCTCCAGCGCCTCACGAATCTCCTCTATAGAAAGTAGTTTCTCGGTCTCAAACCATACGCTCTCGGAATGACTTCGGAGAGACGATACGCGGACGCAGGTGGCTGATGTACGCACATCGGAGTGCATAATCTTACGCGTCTCGTTAAACATCTTCATCTCCTCCTTGGTATAGTCGTTGGGCGTCATCTTGTCAATCTGCGGGATGACGTTATACGCCAGCTGGTGGGGGAACTTCTCTATCGTAGAGACATGACCTGTCTCCACCATCTCCTTATACTGCTGCTCCAGTTCCTTCATGGCAGCAGCACCAGCGCCAGAGGCACTCTGATAAGAGGCGATATGAATCTTCTTGATGTGGCTGAGCTTGTCAATCGGATTGAGCACCACTACCATCATGATGGTGGTACAGTTAGGATTGGCTATGATACCCTTGGGACGGTCCAAAGCATCCTCCGGGTTAATCTCCGGAACGACAAGGGGCACCTGGGGATCCATGCGCCACTGCGAGCTGTTGTCTATCATCACAGCGCCATACTTTGTGATGGTCTCGGCAAACTCTGCGGAAGTGCCACCACCGGCTGAAACAAAGGCGATGTCTACATCCTTGAAATCATCGTTATGCTGAAGCTCCTTCACCGTGTACTTCTTGCCACGGAAAGTGTAACTGCGGCCCGCACTGCGCTTAGAACCAAACAACAGCAGGTCATCGATGGGAAACTCTCTTTCGGCAAGGATACGCAGGAACTCCTGTCCTACGGCACCGCTTGCACCAACAATTGCTACTCTCATACCTTAAATCTTTAACGGTTGTCTTTATACAGTTTTCTGTTTTCCAGTCACACCGGAGTCAGTAATAAACTGTTTGCCTTGCAAAATTACAATCTTTTATTCATTTTTGCTAACAAAAGAATAGTTTTTTACCTAATTTTGCCACGCTCTAAATAAAATGCATTACCTTTGTACAAAAATCTAACGTGCAACGACGCTTCTATGGCAAGTCTGGCAACATCCTTCCCTATCACAGACCCTACGCTGATCTTCTTCGTGGTTCTGCTTATCATCCTCTTTGCTCCTATCATCATGGGCAAGCTGAGGATACCGCACCTCATCGGCATGGTGTTAGCCGGTGTGTTGGTGGGAAAGTATGGGTTGAACATTCTGTCGCGTGATGCGTCGTTTGAGCTCTTTGGCCGCGTAGGACTTTACTACATCATGTTCCTCGCCTCCTTGGAGATGGACATGGAAGGTCTGCGGCGCAACAAATGGCGGACTCTCATCTTCGGTCTGCTGACGTTTGCCATTCCCTTTCTGCTCACCTACGTCATGGGCATCGGCATCCTTGGCTACACACCCATTGCCGCGCTGCTGTTGGGATGTGTCATGGCCTCCAACACTCTCGTCTCCTACCCCATCGTCTCCCGTTACGGCCTGCAACAGAAGCCGAGTGTCGTCCTCTCAGTAGGCTCCACGATGATAAGCCTCTTCCTGGCACTCGTCATTTTAGCCGCCTTAGTGGCCGGCAACGACGGCAAGTCCAATGTGCTGTTCTGGCTGTGGTTTGTGGTGAAGCTCGTGTTGTATGTCGCCGTCGTCCTGCTCGTCGTGCCAAGACTCACGCGGTGCTTCCTCCGGCGCTATAGCGACTCGGTCATGCAGTTTATCTTTGTCCTCTCCGTGCTGTTTCTCTGTGCCGCGTTGGCAGGCTTTGTAGGGCTGGAGGGTGTCTTCGGTGCTTTCTTCGCCGGACTTGTCCTCAACCGCTACATCCCGCCCGTGTCGCCGTTGATGAACCATATAGAGTTTATCGGCAACTCCCTCTTCATCCCCTACTTCCTCATTGGTGTGGGCATGCTCATCGATGTCCGGTTGCTCTTCCAAGGTGGCAGCATCCTCTTCATCGTGGCCTGCATTGTCTTCTTCGGCACCGTGGGCAAGGCCTTAGCCGCCTATATCGCCGCTTTCTTCTTCCGGCTGCCTACCGTAGCCGGGCATATGATGTTCGGTCTCACCTCAGCCCATGCTGCCGGAGCCATAGCCATGGTGATGGTGGGCATACGTATGCACAATGCCGACGGCAAGCCTCTCGTCGACGACGGCATGCTCAACGGCATCGTCATCATGATTCTCTTCACCTGCATCATCTCCTCCCTCGTCACGGAATGGGCATCCCGAGTCACCATTCTACGTGCCAAGCAACTGCCTGCCGACAACGTGTCCTATGATGATGAGCGCATCCTCGTTCCTGTCAAATATCAGGAATATGCCGACCGGCTGATGAGCATGGCCATCATGGCACGCAACCCGAAGCTGAACCGCCCCGTCGTGGCCATCAACGTTGTCTACGATGATGAGAACATGCGCGCCAACCAGGAGAAGGGACAGCAGCTCCTTCGTCAGGTGCAGGAATATGCTGCAAGCAGCAATGTAGAAGTTGAGACACAGGTGCGTGTGGCAGCGAATATCGCCAATGGCATCAAGCACGCCTTCAAGGAGTTCCATGCCTCAGAGATTCTCATTGGCATGCACATGCACGAGAAAGTCTCACCAAAGTTCTGGGGCCAGTTCCATCAGAGCCTGTTCAATGGCCTCAACCGCCAGATTATCATGGCACGCCTCTACCATCCCTTAGTAACCCTCAGGCGCATCGTCGTGGCAGTGCCATCACGGGCGCAGTATGAACCGGGATTCTACAGATGGATGGAGCGGTTGTCCAGAATATGCGAGAATCTGGAGTGCCGCGTGCAGTTCAATGGCCGCATGGACACCCTGCAGATGGTCAACCAGTTTGTCACCAACAAGCACCCCAATGTCCGCGCGTCATATGTCGACATGCCCCACTGGAATGAGCTGCCCAAACTGGCCTCCACCATCTCCGACGACCACATGTTCGTTGTCGTCGTAGCCCGCAAAGGCACCGTTTCCTACAAGGCTGCCATGGACCGGCTGCCGGAAGAGTTAACAAAATATTTCAATGGCAAGAACTTCATGATCATCTTCCCCGACCAGTATGGCGACGATAAGACGACCATGACCTTCGCCCAGTCGCAGCACACCGAGGAGCAATCGGCCTACGAGGCTGTAGCGGCATGGCTGCATAAAAAATTCCATAAAGTATGATAGACGTTAAGAATATTACCAAATCCTTTGGTAAGCTGCAAGTCCTCAAGGGCATCAACCTGCATTTAGACAAAGGCGAGGTGGTCTCCATCGTGGGGCCGTCGGGTGCCGGCAAGACAACCCTGTTGCAGATTATCGGAACCCTCGACAAGCCCGACAGCGGCTCTGTCGTCATCGACGGCACCGATGTCAGCAACCTCTCTCAGAAGAAGCTTGCCGACTTCCGCAATCTCAATATCGGCTTCGTGTTCCAGTTCCATCAGCTCCTGCCAGAGTTCACAGCACTGGAGAACATCATGATTCCGGCCTTCATAGCCGGTAAGAGCCATAAGGAAGCCAAGGCACGTGCCCAGGAGCTCCTCGACTTCATGGGGCTTGCCGACCGTGCTTCCCACAAGCCCAACGAGCTCTCTGGCGGTGAGAAACAGCGTGTGGCTGTTGCCAGAGCCCTTGTCAACAATCCAGCTGTCATCCTGGCCGACGAGCCTTCGGGCAGCCTTGACTCGAAGAATAAGGCCGAGCTACACCAGCTCTTCTTCGACCTTCGTGACAAATTCGGCCAGACCTTCGTCATCGTCACCCACGACGAGGCCCTTGCCGCACTTACCGACAGAACGATACACATGAAGGACGGACAGCTCATAGGGCAGTCGGTGAAGACTGACAAGACAAAGGAGATACAACAGACCATTCAACCAAAAGAATCAGCGATATGATAAGACTTGGTGATTACAATACCTTAAAGGTTGTGAAGTTCGCCGTCCGCGACAATCCTCATGCCTACGGCGGCAAAGAGACCTTCGGTGTCTTCCTCGACGGTGGCCGCGAGGGCGACATCCTCATGCCACAGAAATATGTGCCCGAGGGCACCAAGGTGGGCGATGACATCAAATGCTTCGTCTATCTCGACCAGGACGAGCGGCCCGTAGCCACAACAGAGACGCCCTTGGCCAAGGTGGGCGACTTCGCCTTCTTAGAGTGCACATGGGTCAACGAATACGGTGCGTTCTTAGACTGGGGGCTGATGAAGGATCTCTTCTGCCCGTTCCGCGAACAGAAGAAAAAGATGGAGATGGGCGACAGCTACATCGTCTACATCCACATCGACGAAGAGAGCTACCGCATCGTGGCAACGGCTAAAGTTGACAAATACCTCAGTCCCGCCCGTCCCACCGACAACAACGCTGAGGAGGGCCTTGCCGTAGACACTCCCGTCTCGCTCTTGGTTTGGCAGAAGACAGACTTAGGCTTCAAGGTCATCGTCGACAACAGATACCAGGGCCTCATCTACCGCAACCAAATCTTCCGTCATGTCCAGACGGGTGACCGTTTGGACGGCTATGTAGAGAAGGTGCGTCCCGACGGCAAGCTCGACATCTCGCTCCAGCCCACCGGACGCAAGCAGACCATAGACTTTGCCGAGACCCTGAGACAGTGGCTCGAAGACCATGACGGCTTTGCGCCCTTTGGCGACAAGAGCGCGCCCGACGACATCAAGCGCACCTTCCAGGTCAGCAAGAAAGTCTTTAAGAAAGCCGTCGGTGACCTTTACAAACGTCGCATCATCACCATCACCGACGATGGCATCCAGCTCGCCGACTGACCGTCGCGAATGGTGCTATATATAAATATGTGGAACAAGCAATAGGATATGCATCAAGTAGAGACCATAGTAGGCAGCGCCATGCGCCGGATGGGCCATGTCCCATCCCCCGCCACGTCGCCAGCCACACATGAGACCTTCATCCTTGCACTGTCAGGGGGTCCTGACAGTGTGGCCCTGCTGCGTGCCCTCCTGTCACTCGGCTACGACGTCCATGCTGCTCATTGCAACTTCCACCTGCGTGGCGCCGAGAGCGACCGCGACGAGGAATTCTGCAAGACGCTCTGTGAGAAGCTGCACGTCAGCCTGCATATCATCCATTTCGACACCTTCAGCTACGCTTCCCTCCATAAAGTGTCCATTGAGATGGCTGCACGAGAGCTCCGTTACAGATGGTTCACACAACTTGCTGCCGACATCAAGGCTACGGCAGTGTGCATCGCCCACCACCAGGACGACCAGGTAGAGACCGTACTCCTCAACCTCCTCCGAGGAACAGGACTGAAGGGACTAATGGGAATGCAACAAGAGATGAAGTTGCACATTAGCAACGATCCGTTGCATGATGACGCTCCGGCCGCAATCTCTTTCCTCCGTCCTATGCTCGGCGCTAACGAGGCTCAAATCATGGACTACCTCAAAGAGTTAGGCCAGGACTATGTTATCGACAGCACCAACCTTGAGGATGATGCACAGCGCAACAAGCTGCGACTCGACATCATCCCCCTGCTTGAGAAAGTCAACCCCGCCGTCAAGCGCAACATCATCCGTATGACAGAGAACCTCACCGACATCGACGCCATCGTCGAGGAGAGTCTCAACCGGGCCAAAGAGAAAGCTGCGCTAACATACACCGACGACAGTCCCTTCGCCATCAATGGTATCCGCAGAGTCGACATGACGGTTGTCAACAGCTATCCCGCTCCGCTGACGTTGCTGTGGAGTCTGCTCGCACCTTTAGGCTTCAACCGCCCACAAGTGACAGAGATAGCCTCCTCTACAGAGGACAACAAAGAGTGGACAAGTCCAAGCAGTATCCTCATCCACAGCCATCAGTGTCTGACCATCGCCAGCCGTCAAGAGTGGGAGCAGCCAATACCGACATTCGTGATCCCTGAAGAGGGACTCTACAACTTCATGGGCAGGCACATCCGTTTGCGTAGAGTCTGTGTCAGCAAGGACTTTCAGGTCAGCAAATCCCCCTACCGTGTCTGTCTCGATGCCGATGCTGTCCATTTCCCGCTCACCCTCCGCGCCGCCAAGGCCGGCGACCGTCTCACGCCCTTCGGCATGCATGGCAGCAAGCTTGTCAGCGATTTCCTCAAAGACCGGAAACGCAACATCGTCAGGCGGCACCGACAACTCGTCCTGACAGATACGGAAGGCAACATCCTGTGGCTCGTAGGAGAGACCATCAGTGAGAAGTACAAGATTAATCCTCACACAAGCACGGGAGCACTCGTCATAGAGATAGAATAACATCAAGCAAAACAGACCCATGCCCGCAAATCGAATCATAGAAAAGATTTTTCGCAAGGAGCGCCATGACGTGGCACTTGTGCTGTCCAGTGGCGGTGCACGTGGACTGGCCCACGTGGGTGCCATCGACGCACTCCTTGCCAACGGCTATCACATCACGTCGGTAGCAGGTACCTCCTTTGGCAGCATTGTGGCGGGAATGTATGCTTCCGGTCATTTCGAGGACTTCAAGGCCTGGATGGCGGACGTCGACCGACGCCGCATGCGACAGCTTACCGACTACAAGTTGTCGCTGAACTCCATCATCAAAGGTGAGCGCGTCATCAACGCCATGAAAGAGATTGCTCCCGACAGAGATATAGAGACCCTCGACATTCCCTTCTGCGCCGTCGCCACTGACTGGAAGACGGGCCGGGAAGTCGTTTTCAACAAGGGCAGCATGTGGCAAGCCATCCGTGCCTCGATTTCTGTACCAGGGTATTTTGCTCCCTTGGAGATTGATGACAAGATTCTCATCGATGGCGGCATCACCAATCCCCTGCCTTTAGACCGTGTCTACCGCTCCGGCCACGACATTCTCGTCGGCGTCAACGTCAGTGGACATGACTACGGACGCATCTGGCAGCGCAAGGAAGCTGAGCGACTGCATCAGATTCGCAACTCCAAGGC
>UQRP01000047.1 GCA_900543585.1 uncultured Prevotella sp. | reverse complement strand
AGCTCGCCCGCCCCCCACCCCAGTGCCACAGACCCACACCTTTGGTGCCAAGCCTGTCCACGCCCATTTTCCAATAATCTCTACAGTGGAATGAGAGACAAAAGACAATCTCTACAGCGTAATTAGAGACAAAAGACAGAAAAATCTTCATGATATCTTGCGACGACCGTCGCAATTTCGTGTGACGACCGTCGTAAGTTCGTGTGACGACCGTCGTAAGTTCGTGTGACGACCGTCGTAAGAGTCTCACGTGGAAGGAGGCACAGATAACAACGCATTAATACCGGAAATGCCCCACTATTTTGCGCGAACAGGCTCTTTAGGGGCATTTCGCGCAAAATAGTACCATGCTATTTTGCGCGAAATGGTATTTTTACTAACTTTGCAGCAAAATGGCAATACATGGCACAGAAGATTTCCGATTCTTTTGATTAAATTTGCAGTCTATTTATCTTTACAGCAACATTTTATTAGAACCCAACATTACATGAACAAACTCTTTATCCCCTTGATAGCTTTCATGGCTATGCAGGGTGCGAGCGCGTACAGCGCCACTCTCTACACTCCCACCGCTAAAGATTCTACGGAGGTGAAGGCCATGAAAGCCTCAGGCGACAAAGGCGACAAAACAGAGAAAAGGAAGAAAGACAAGAAGGATGAGAAACTCTCCGACTATTCCAAACTCATCAAGAAAGGCGGGTCGGTGCAGAAAGGTCTCTTCACCGTCAGGCATATCGAGAACAAATGGTATTTCGAAGTACCACAGGACAAGCTTGGCAAGCTCTTCCTCATCGTGACACGCTTCACCTCCGTCCCTGCCGGATTCAAATACAACATCGGCGAGGAGGTCAACGAGAATGTCGTCTACCTGGAGAAGCATGCCGACGCCCTGTGGCTGCGTTCCTATGTCAACAACGTCGAGACCCCCGGAGGGCAGCGACATCTCCCGCTCTGTGGAGAAGGCTACCGTGAACCCCATCGTGGCCAGCTTCCCCATCATCAAGGACTCCGTGAAGCAGGCCAAAGACCACGGCTGGCTCATCGACGTCACCAACTTCTACACTCAGGACAACAAGATTACGTCGTTCGACAGCTCCGACAAGGGTATCTTGAAGATAGGTGGTGTGCAGAAAGACCTCACCGTCGTCGACACCATCTGCTCGCTGCCCGTGAACATCGAGGCCCGCACTCTACGCACCTATGCCGCTAACGGCGGTGGCACGCCAGCGGCTAAGACGGGCTACGTGACATTAGGCCTGAACACCAGCATCGTACAGCTCCCCGACGACCCCATGCAGCCTCGCTATGCCGACGAGCGCGTGGGATATTTCGAGACGAAGAAGACGGAGCTCTCCGACTATGGCATCACCAGTCACAGCGCCTTCATCTCACGCTACCGTCTGGAGCCGAAGAATGAGAAGGCATACCTCGCCGGGAAACTCACCGAGCCAAAGAAGCCCATCATCTACTATATCGACCCCGCCACACCAAAGAAATGGGTTCCTTACCTCATGGCGGGCATCAACGACTGGAACAAGGCCTTCGAGGCTGCCGGCTTCAAGAATGCCATCCAGGCCCGCGAGTGGCCGGAGGATGACAAGGGCATGAGCGTTGACGACGCACGTTTCTGCGTCCTCCGCTACCTGCCCTCGGAGAAGGAGAATGCCTATGGACCGCGCATCGTAGACCCCCGGAGCGGTGAAATCATCGAGAGCCATATCTGCTGGTACCACGACGTCACGGAGCTCCTGCGCAAATGGTATATGGTGCAGTGCGGACCGCTGGACAAGAAGGCGCAGACGATGAACTTCAGCGATGAGCTCATGGGACAGCTCATCCGCTTCGTCTCCTCACATGAGGTCGGACACACCTTAGGGCTGCGCCACAACATGATAGCCAGCAGCGCCACACCCGTGGAGAAGCTCCGCGACAAAGCCTGGGTGGACAAATACGGTCACACGGCGAGCATCATGGACTATGCCCGCTTCAACTACGTGGCACAGCCCGAGGACGGCATGTCGGAACGCGACCTCTTCCCACGCATCAACGACTACGACAAATGGGCTATCAAATGGGGCTACCAGTGGCGCCCGGAGTTCAAGGGCGATGCCAAGAAGGAGAAGGCAGCCCTGCGCGCTGAGGTGACAAAGGTCTTAGCCGCCAACCCGCGCCTGCGCTATGTCGGCGACGAGGGAAAGGGCATGGACCCGCGCTCACAGACCGAGGACCTCGGCGACAACTCCATGAAGGCCAGCGACTACGGCATCAAGAACCTCAAGCGGGTCATGGCACACCTCAGAGAGTGGACGGCGCAGCCCGACGGACAGACGGAGTACCTTGAGGAGATGTACAAAGGGGTGTTAGGACAATACCGCCGCTACTGCATGCACGTGCAGCGTAACATCGCGGGTATGTACCATAACAACTGGCCGGCGGAGAAAGCCATCGACTACGTGTCGAAGGAGCGCCAGAAGGAGGCCTTGGAGTGGTTCGGACGGAACATTTTCACCGTACCCGAATGGCTCTACGACAAGAACATCACTGGCCGCATCGACTACCTCCCCGACAATGACATCACGAGTCTGACAACAACGCTCATCTGGTATCTCATCAACCCCAACCTCCTCAACAACCAGCGCAAAGGTGGGAAATACCCCGTGGGCGAATACCTCGACGACGTCTTCTCCATTATCTGGAAACCGCTGACAGGTATGAGCGAATACCAGGCAGCATGGCGACGGGCCGAGGAGAATGCTTTCGTGCGATTCCTTGACAAGGGCATCAACAACCCCAGTGCCGACAAGGATGCCCCACTGCAGTTGAACACCAACAACAGCGACGTCTTCCTCTACCTCCTTCAGACAGCCGACAAGACAGAGAATTATCTCACAAAGCAGTTGCAGACAACCCCCAAAGGCTCCCTCAACTACCTGCACTACAACAATCTCTTGCTAAAGGTCAAACAACTGAAAGCCAAATATAATAAGGTAGAATAAGAGGAACAAGGCGAAACAAAGAAGGCATAAGGTAGAATCAAGTGCCTATATAGCCACACCATTCGCGGCATTTACCAAAGAACTCCACGGCATTAGCAGAGGACTTTGTTTGTAGAAAGATAAATATTCTGCTGTCCACGTGAGACCTCTCCGAGGTCTTTCCACTCTGCCATCCTGCGCCCCAGGTCGCTTGGTGGTGGGCGGTCGCGCTACGCGCAGTCCTCCCGCCACCAAGACGACCTGGGGTCATTCATGGTGTGACCCCTCCGGGGTCATGCCACGCTCGAGCTTGACGTACTATTCCATCGACACACTATGAGTCTGGGTATCGTACTGACCCCACCGACACCCTATAAGCCCAGGGTATCGTACTGACCCCGGAGGGGTCACACCATGAATGACCCCAGGTCGTCGACCTCACATGGGCTGGAGCTTGCGGAAGCCCATGTGAGGGAGCGACCTGGGGTTGCAGGATGACAGAGTGGAAAGACCTCGAAGAGGTCTCACGTGGACAGCACAGCATACCATTAACACCTACCACCTACCACTTAACACCTAACACCTACCACTTAACACCTAATACCCACCACCCACCACCTACCACCTACCAAACCTATGGTATGCGATAGCAAACATTGGGTAGCAAGAATACCACCTTAGTGGGATTCTGTGCCTCATGGAAAGTACCTACCTTTGCACCCGTAAACTTATAACTTTTCACACATGGCACAGATTATTGTTAACGATGAGAAGCAGGACGTGACACTGCCCCTGACACTGAGCGAACTGATAAAGCTGAACAAGGTCTTCCAACCCGAGATGGTCACCGTACAGGTCAACGAGGAGTTTGTAGAGCGTGACGTCTGGGATACCATATCTCTGAAGGATGGCGACCATGTCGACTTCCTGTATTTCATGGGAGGAGGTGCCGCATGATAGACCTCACTGAAGAACAGATAGAGCGCTACAGCCGCCATATCCTCTTGCAGGACGTAGGCTTAGAGGGTCAGGAGAAGATCCTCAACGCCAAAATCCTCATCATCGGTGCCGGTGGCTTAGGAGCTCCTGCCGCCCTCTACCTCGCCGCCGCCGGTGTGGGTACGATTGGTATCGTCGATGCCGACAATGTGGACCTGAGCAACCTCCAACGCCAGGTTATCCACTTCACCAAGGATGTCGGTAAGCCCAAGGTGGAGAGCGCCAAAGAGAAGATGTTAGCCATCAACCCCGACATCAAGGTCAACGCCATCAAAGAGTTCCTCTTCAGCGACAACGCCTTGGACATCATCAAGGACTATGACTTTGTCATCGACGGCACCGACAACTTCCCCGTGAAGTTCCTTATCAACGATGCCTGCGTGATGCTGAAAAAGCCGTACAGCCATGGTGGCATCCTCCGCTTCCGCGGTCAGACCTTCACCTACGTCCCCGGCTCAGCCTGCTACCGCTGCATGTTCAAGGAGCCGCCACCCGTAGGAGCCGTCCCCACCTGCTCACAGGCCGGTGTCCTCGGTGCCATCGCCGGTATGCTCGGCACCATCCAGGCCGCTGAGGCGCTGAAATACATCCTCGGCATCGGCAACATGCTCACCAACAGGCTTCTGACCTTCGACGCCAAGACCATGGAGTTCCGCACCATTCCCGTGAAACACCGTGACAGCTGTCCCATCTGCGGCTCGCATCCCACCATCGACCACCTCATCGACTACGAGCAGAAAGCTTGCGACCTTCCAAATCATAAGAAATAGTATTAGTTCCATCTAACAGCCCATGACAATAGCACAAGAAATCATCGACGAGCTCATCGCACAGGCACGCCGCGACGCGCCCTTAGAGACCTGTGGCTACCTCTTAGGAGTCGACGGCGTGGTGACGGAGAACTACCCCATGGAGAATATCGACCACAGCTCCGAGCATTTCTCCTTCTCCCCCAAGGAGCAGTTTGCTGCCCTGCGCTATGCCCGCCGCTGCGGTCTGAAGATATTAGCCAACTGGCACAGCCACCCCGCCTCGCCCTCACGGCCCTCTCAGGAGGACCTGCGACTGGCCAACGACCCCACGATACGCTATGCCATCCTTTCACTCTATCAGGGCGTGCACCTCAACTCCTTCGGCATCAAGGATAACAAAGTAGCCGACAAGGAAGTACACTACGCTGAGGAAGCGTAACCTCACAACAACTCTCTCACTTTAAACAGAAACATTATGTACAGAATACCGTCCACCCTTGACAGCGACCTCGACTACACCGAGTCGCTGGTGAAGAAATACAAAGCCGGTGAGATTACCGCCGGCGAGCTCAAGGCCAACCGCGTGCCCATGGGTATCTACGAACAGCGTAAGAACCACCACCACATGCTGCGCGTGCGCTGTACCGGTGGCCTCATCACGCCCAAGCAGCTCGCCAAGGTGGCCTTCGTCGGCCATCAGGTCTCAGCCTCCCACCTGCATATCACAACCCGTCAGGAGATACAGATTCATAATGTCGACATCCTCGACGCTGTCCCCGCCCTGCGCAAGCTGGAGAAGGAGGGACTGAGCACAGCGGGCGGTGGCGGTAACACCGTACGCAACATGATGGTCAACGACCGCAGCGGGCTCACCGACCGTGAGGCCTTCGACGTATACCCTTATGTTGAGGAGCTCACCTCACGCCTCATCGCTGAGCGCGACTCCTTCACCATGCCCCGTAAATACAAGGTGGCCATGGACTACAATGTTGAGGACGCCCACTACTCCTATGTCGCCGACTTCGGCCTCCAGGCCGTCGTCAAGGACGGCAAGCGCGGCTTCCGCGTCTTCATCGCCGGCAGCACGGCTCCGAACCCCCACGTGGGCTGGGAGGTTTTCGACTTCCTCCCCGAGATAGACCTGCTGCGCGCCGCCAAAGCCCTGAAGAACTGGTTCAACAAATACGGTAACCGCCGCAACCGCCACAAGGCGCGCATGCGCTACATCTTCTACCGCTATGGTGAGGAGGATGCGAAGAAGATGTACCTCGACGAGTTCAACGCCCTGAAGAAGGACGGTTCCCTCGACTTCTACGCTCCCGCCACCGTCATGGCTCCCAGTCATCACGATCCCGCCTTCGCCCCCGCCAAGGAGCATCCCGGCTTCGAGACTTGGAAACGGCGCTACGTCCACCAGGCCAAGGACGGTCTGTGGTATGCCTATATCGCCATCCCACACGGCAACGGGTCACCGGAGTTCTTCGCACTCGTCGCCGACTACCTCGCCAACTACGGCGACGACGTCATCCGCTTCACAAAGCGCGAGCAGATTCAGGTGCGCAACATCAACGAGGCCTATCTGCCGAATATCTACAACTTCTTCCGCAAGATAGGTGTCTTCGACATCGACTATCCCGCTGTCATCACCTCGCTGACGTCCTGCACGGGTGCCGACACCTGCCGCTTGGGTATCTGCATGCCCAAGGGAGCCATCGACGCCATCACGCGCCGCCTGCTGCAGAGCAACCTCGACCTCGACGCCATCCCCGACTTTGAGCTGAAGATGAACGGTTGCACTAACATCTGCGCCAACGCCACCTGGGCCGACCTCGGTTTCAGCGGAAGAGTGGGACGCGTGGGCGACGACCCGTTCCCCGCCTACACCGTCTGGCTACCCGTCAACGGACGAAACGAGATAGACCTGGCACAGGGATGGATAGCCGCCAAACATATCCCCGCCTTCGTCGAGGATTATCTGCGCGATGTCATCGCTCAGAAAGACAATTACGAGAGTTATTATGTTTATGTGAGAGAGAGGGGCTCGGAGTTCGCCAGGAACCTCCTTGAGACCAAATACAAGGCGGTGCCTGCCTTCTCCGAGAACCCTGATTTCTTCTTCGACTACAGCGACGACGAGAAGTTCAGCCTCATCAAATATGGTCAGGCCAAGTGCTCGGCAGGTCTCTTCGACATCATCGACATCGACCAGGATACCATCCGCGAGAAGCGCAAGGAGCTGGCCTCCGCTGCTGACAGCGCTGCCCAGGAGAAGATTCTCGCTGACATTGTCTTCTCCGAGGCCCGCATGCTCCTCGTGACACGTGGTCTGGATCCCCGCACCGACGACGATGTCTACGACGGATTCATCACAGAGTTTATCAAAGCTGGCATCGTGCCAGCGAAATATAAAGTCCTCATCGACACACGCCGCTCCGGCGGCTCCCTCATCGCTTACCGAGAGCTCATAGAGGAACTTGCCGACCTGCTCAACGACCTGTATAAGAATATGGACGACAGCCTGCAGTTCCATGGGATTTCAGAAGGACGGAAGCCCGGAAGTCCAGAAGGACAGAAGGAAGTCCAGCCAAATGATAAAGCTAAGGAAGGACAGCCCAATGCGAAGGCGACAGAAGGAGCTGCGGACGGAGAAGTAAAGGTCGATGTCTTTAAGGACTTCCGCGGTGTGGCCTGCCCGATGAACTTCGTGAAGACGAAGATAGCCCTCACGCCGATGCAGTCGGGACAGATTCTGCAAATCCTCCTCGACGACGGACAACCCATCCAGAATGTGCCGGGAAGCGTGAAGAACGAAGGACATACCGTCCTGGCCACGGAAAAGGTCGACAACTACTGGAAGGTGACCATCAAGAAGAAATGATGGAAGTCTTCGAAAGAACACCATAATTCTTCAGAAGAAACAATATGGATTTTCTCCCTATCTCCGTCCGTATCACCGATGGCAGCCTTCTTCTCGTAGGTTCGGGTCGTGAGGCTGTCCGTCTGTGACGACACCACCTGGTGCGACTTCGTCTCGCCAGCCATCGCACATACCGAGGACCGGGGCATCACCATCGCCGTAGGCTCGGACAGCAGAGACGTCAGGAGGGCCATCAGGGTGAGAAACAGAATTAATGAACTTATCAGTGACAACACTTTAGATATCAGTTGAAGAATGAACCATAACATTACCCATCTCAAAGAACTGGAGTCGGAGTCCATCTATGTGCTCCGTGAGGTAGCAGCACAGTTTGAGCGCCCTTGCATCCTCTTCTCCGGCGGCAAGGACTCCATCGTCGTCACACATTTAGCCTATAAAGCTTTCTTCCCCGCCAAGATACCTTTCCCATTGGTACATATCGACACGGGCCACAACTTCCAGGAGACCATCGACTACCGCGACAACCTCATCAAGGAGCTCGGCGCCGACCTCATCGTGGGCAGCGTGCAGGAGAGCATCGACCAGGGACGCGTGAAAGAAGAGACCGGCTAATATGCCCGCCGCAACAAACTACAGACGGTGACGCTCCTCGACACCATCGACAAATACAAGTTTGACGCTGCCATCGGCGGTGCACGCCGCGACGAGGAGAAGAGCCGCGCCAAGGAGCGCTTCTTCAGCCACCGCGACGAGTTCGGACAGTGGAACCCAAAGAACCAGCGCCCGGAGCTCTGGAACATCTTCAACGGACGTAAGAACATGGGCGAGCACTTCCGCGTCTTCCCTATCTCCAACTGGACGGAGATGGACGTCTGGCAGTATATCCTTCTGGAGAAGATTCCTATGCCCAGCCTCTATTTCACCCATACCCGCGAGGTCTTCAACCGCGACGGTCAGTGGCTCGCCGCCCTCCCCGTCATCAAGCGCAAACCCACCGAGGAGGTCGTCACCAAGGAGGTGCGCTGCCGCACCATCGGCGACATCACCTGCACAGGTCTCACCGAGTCGAAAGCGCACACCGTGGAGGACATCATCGAGGAGATAGCTGCCAGCCGCGTCACTGAGAGGGGCGGAAGAGCCGACGACAAACGGTCGGAGACAGCTATGGAGGACAGAAAAAAAGCAGGATACTTCTAATAGGCAGAATAGGCCTAATAGGCCCAATAGAAATAACCAGAAACAGACAAGACAATGACGAATACACGAGGCTATTTAGATATGCAGCTGCTCCGCTTCTCCACAGCGGGCAGCGTGGACGACGGTAAGAGCACCCTCATCGGGCGACTGCTCTACGACAGCAAGTCCATCTTTGAAGACCAGCTGGAGGCTGTGGAGACGGCTTCCAAGGCACGCGGCAACGAGGAGGTGAACCTCGCGCTCCTCACCGACGGACTCAGGGCCGAGCGGGAACAGGGAATCACCATCGACGTGGCCTACCGCTATTTCGCTACACCAAAGCGGAAGTTTATCATCGCCGACACACCGGGACACGTACAGTATACGCGCAACATGGTCACAGGAGCCTCTACGGCCGACCTGAGCATCATCCTCGTCGACGCACGCCATGGCGTCCTGGAGCAGACGGTGCGACACAGCTACATCTCCTCTCTCCTCGGCATCCCGAACATCGTCGTGGCCATCAACAAGATGGACCTCGTAGACTTCTCCGAGGATGTCTACAACAAGATTAAAGCCGACTACAACAAGATGTCGGAGACACTGAACATCCGCAACGTCGTCTTCATCCCCATCAGCGCTAAGGACGGCGACAATGTCGTCAACAAGTCGGAGCGCATGCCCTGGTATACGGGCCTGCCACTGTTGGAATACTTGGAGACGGTGCCCATCGTCCACAAGGTAGGCAGTAAGGAGTTCCGCTTCCCCGTACAGTATGTCATCCGCCCCATCTCCGACAAATACCATGACTTCCGCGGCTATGCGGGCCGTGTAGCCGGTGGCACCCTCCATGTCGGCGACCGTGTGCGCGTGCTGCCGTCCGGCTTGGAGAGCACGGTGAAGCGTCTGTCACAGGCTAAAGACGAACTCAACGAGATCTTCGCACCCCTGAGTGTGACCATCCAGCTCAACGACGAGATAGACATCAGCCGCGGCGACACCCTCGTCAAGGCCGACGAAGCACAGCCTGAGGTGGCGCAGGATGCCACCATGGACGTATGCTGGTTCAACGAGCAGCCCCTGCAGTTGCGGAAGAAATACATCATCCGGCAGACAACATCGGAGACGGTGGGCATGGTACGCAGCATCAACTTCCGCCACAATATCAACACCTTGGAGAAGGAGACGGGAGTCTCCCAGCTTGCCATGAACGACATCGCAGAGGTGGAGCTCCATACCGCCGCTCCCCTCGTCTTCGACAAATACCAGCACAACCGCGTCACAGGGTCGCTGATTTTCATCGACCCCGATACCAACGAGACGGTGGGCGCAGGAATGATAAAATAGCCATGAACAGTATCGACACAGAAATCATCGACCGCCTCAACGAGCGGTTGCCGATGCCACGCCCCAGGAGGTGCTGGCTTGGTTTCTCAAGGAGTATGAGGGCCGCATCGCCCTCTCCTCCTCACTCTCCATCGAGGACCAGGCGCTGACACATATGATTGTCAAGGAGAACCCGAAGACACGTATCTTCACCCTTGACACGGGGCGTCTCTTCCCTGAGACCTACCAGCTCATCGACCGCACCAACCTCACCTACAACATCAAGATAGAAGTTTTCTTCCCCGACTATCGTGAGGTGCAGCGCATGGTGCGCGAAGAGGGTATCAACCTCTTCTACAACAGCATCGAGAGTCGCCACCGCTGCTGCGCCATCCGCAAGCTGGAGCCGCTGAAGCGTGCCTTCCAGGGTCTCGACGCCTGGATATGCGGTCTGCGCCACGAGCAGAGCGTCACACGAAAGGACATGCGTTTAGTGGAATGGGACGACATCCACGGACTCATCAAGGTGAACCCGCTCATCAACTGGAGCGAGGAGGAGGTCCGCGACTACATCCATAAGAACCACGTGCCCTACAACAAACTCTTCGACAAGGGTTTCCCCAGCATCGGCTGCGAGCCCTGCACACGTGCCGTGAAGCCCGGTGACGACCCCCGCTCTGGCCGCTGGTGGTGGGAAGCACCCGACAAGCGCGAGTGCGGACTGCACCAAAGATACTGAAAAGTTAGAAGGCATGATATGATAATGCCCTATCCTATCATCTGCCGTCTCAACCAGATATCAAAAAATCTGTCATACACAATATAAGCGTCATCGGTCTGCGTGATAAAATCTTTTTCTAACAAACCTTTGACAGCAGAATTGACAGAACTGGGAGAGGGCAGATGATATTTCTTTGAGAAGGCGCCACCTCTCACATTTCTCGCCTCACCTTCAGCAGAAATAGCCAGAAGGACGTTGCGTTGCTTTTCTGGCATCTGGCGAAGGATGGCTTCATAGGAGTCAGAAGCAATATTGATGTTGTAGTCAATAGCTTCATCTATCATCTGTGTCGTGCAGGTTGCTCCCTTCCCAGTCTTTAGGAAGAGCACATTCATGATGCGTTGCATATACGATGTAACGCCATGAAAGCGAGAATAGACCTCATCGATTACTTGCGGTTCAATATGCTTTCCCCTATTTTCAAATTGATTGACAGCAAATTCCTTGTATTTATCCAGTGACAACGCCTTGAGGTTCATCAGAATGACACTCTGATAGAATGGGCGGGCCGGCGACGTAAAAATCTCACCCATCAGATGGCGATGAGATCCTGAGAAAATGAAATGCGCATTGACACTGCGCTGTACGTAGGTACGGAGTAACGCCTCAACCTTTTTGTCGTTATAGTTCGTAATTTGTTGAAACTCATCAATAGCCACAAGGCAAGGCTTGTCGGCTTGATTGAGATAAGAGAATATCTCGTCAAGTGTGACCTCTGGATTCTTTATCTCACCAATTCCCAAGCCCCACGAAGGTTGTCCGTTGATGTCAAACGAAATTTCTGAACGGATAGATGATAGAATATTGATAAATTTCTCCCATACATTACGTCCTAAAGGCCGCAACTTATCTATGATGGCTTTGCCAAACATATTGACCATATCACTGACAGAATTGGTCGAATAGATGTCAATAAGAAAGGTGTAATAGTCTTTCTCTATCTCAGGCTGAGCAAAGCAATGATGAATCAATTCCGTCTTTCCCATCCTTCGAGGAGAAATCAGTGCAATATTGTTCTCATTTGTCAGCAACTCTGTTATCTGCTGAGTCTCGGATACGCGGTCACAAAAATATTCAGGACCGGCATAGCCATTCGTGACAAAGGGATTGTTCAATCTCATAGTATAATTTTCTTTTCGGCAAAGATAGCACTTTTATCGCAATTATCAAAAGATGATAATCAAAAAATGATATATTGGGTGATAGGTGATAGGTGGTAGGTGGTAGGTGGGAGGTGGTAGGTGTTAATGATCACCAAGCAGCGCTATATCGGTCTGCGGCCCTTCGTCAACGCCGAGGTGCGCTTCCTGCGCTCCTTCCGCTACAACCTCATGTACCAGTACGAGTGGAACCAGCGGAAGACGGAGTTCTACGATGCCGAGGACGACTACCTCATGCGCACCGACTACAACTTCGGCATCGACACCGACGGCAAGGCCCATATCCCCTCGGGCGGCCGCTACTACAGCGGTGTGCAGAACAACAGCAACTACACCTTCCGCAACCAGCTCTCCTTCGACCGCACCTTCCGCGGTGGCCATGTCGTCAACGCCCTCATGGGTATGGAGTTCCGGCAGAACAACCGGCCACGCCTCACCGAGCAGCTGATGTACGGCTACAACCCCGTCACGCTGACCTCGGAGCGCATGGACTGGGAGTCGCTGGCCACAACGGGATGGACGAGTGCCGTCACCGACCGCAACACAACTCTCAGCGGACTGGCTACCAAGCAGTCTATCGTGCGCCACCGCTACGCATCCTTCTACGCCAATGCCGGATACACCTATAAATACCGCTACAACATCACGGGCAGCATCCGCTGGGACGAGGCCGACCTCTTCGGCCTCGACACCAACGACCAACACCACCCGCTGTGGTCGGTGGGTGCGGGATGGACCCTCTCCAGCGAGAAGTTCATGCGGCACGTCGCCTGGGTCGACTTCCTCAAGCTCCGCGCCACCTACGGTATCAACGGTAATGTGGACCAGACTTCTACAACCTATTTCGTGGCCACCTATAAGACGCTGAGCAATCCCATCCGCACCACCTATCTCAGCTATAACGACGACGACCTGCCCAACCCCAAGCTACGGTGGGAGAAGACGGCGACAACGAACATCGGTCTCGACTTCCGCATCCTCAACAGCCGCCTCAGCGGTAACATCGAGTACTACAACCGCCATGCCAGCGACCTCCTCGTGCGCCGCTATATGGACGCCACGCTGGGTCTGACCTCCCGTGTCGTCACAACGGCAGCCTCTCTCTCCATGCTGCCTGGCGCGGACTCGAGGTCAACGCCTTCCTCGTCTATTCCGGCGGCAACAAGCTGCGGCTCCCCACCGCCGACCTCGCCACATGGGATGTCGAGACCAACGACATCCTCAACCGCTGGTCGGAGAGCAACGCCGATGTCCCTCGCCTCTATGTCGATATGGACAACAGCCTGCGCTCCTATGCCAGCACCTTCAGCGCCTGGTGGCGCTACAGCGACGCTCAGGTGCGGTCAGCGGACTATGTGAAGCTGCGCTCCATCTCCGTGGCCTACACCCTGCCCGACTACTGGACACGGCCGCTGCACCTCGGGGCCACAAAGCTCTCCTTCCAGGTCAACAACCTGCTGACATGGGCCAAGGCCGGACATCATATCGACCCTGAGACCTATGGTCTGAACAGCGGCACACGAGGCATGGCCACACCGAAGACCTTCGCCATCGGTCTCTCCACAAGTTTCTAACCCTTTCCCGACAATATATGCATCTCAATATCTTCACATCGCGGCCGCTGAAGGCCGCCCTCGCCCTCCTCGTCACAGCGGCCACAACGCTCACGGGCTGTGACAGCTATGTCGACATCACACCCACCGGGGTCATCACCGTGGACTCCGCCTCACAGTATCTGGAGCTCGTGGCCATGCCACAGCGCTCCTACTATCCCTCGTCCTTTGCCCTGCTCAGCGACAACGCCTGGATTAAGGAGTCGACGGTGATAGGCCATGAGAGTCAGACCTACGACGGCATCAACACCATCTTCAACGAGAGTGCCGACCGCAACGAGTTAAGCGACAACAACCTCTACGAGAACTGCTACACTTACATTCTGCGCGAGAACATCGTCATCTCACAAGTCGACAACAGTATCGGCGACGACAAGACAAAGGCGTTGGCCAAGGCCGAGGCCCGCATCATGCGCGCCTGGGACCATTTTATAGCTGTCAACACCTTTGCAAAGGCCTACGACCCGGCGACGGCGGCCACAGACGGTGGCGTGCCCATCATGGACACCTATGACTTGGAGGCCACACCGACAAAATCAACGGTGGACCAAGTCTACAACTTCATCATTGCAGAGGTCGAGGCTTCCCTACCCTATCTCGTAGAGAAGCCACTGACAGAATATCATCCTAACAAAGCCTTTGGCTATGCCTTTGCCGCTCTCGTCTATCTCTTCCACCGCGACTACGACAAGGCGTTGGCGGCCGCCAACAGCAGTCTGGCGCTGAACAGCAGCCTCATCGACTACGTGGCGCTGAAGGCCGCTGGTGGTCCCACCAAGGACAAGCGCTATGCCAAAGGCGGCAACCCGGAAGTGCTGAACTACGCCTTCCAGGGCGGTCCCACAGAGAACCCGGCCTACACCTATGGTATGATAAGTCCGGAACTCGTCAAGCTCTATGGCGACAACGACCTGCGTCTGAACCTGTTCTTCAAGACAAAGGGGAACAGTGCCTATTTCTTCGACAATGGCAGTGGTGCCGCACTGTGGAACACCAGCATCACCTACTCGAAGTTCTTCTATAGCAGTGTGGGCATGCGCACGGCCGAGGTCTACCTCATCAAGGCGGAGGCGGAAGCCCGGCTCGGAGACATCGCGGCATCCACAGCAACGCTCAACGCCCTGCGCGCCAAGCGCATAGAGGGCGACGAGGCCGTGCTGAGTCAGCCAGCAACAGAGAAGGAGGCTGTGGAGAATGTCATCACGGAAAGGCGGAAGGAGCTGCTCTTCGGCTTCCACCGCTTCTGGGACCAGAAGCGTCTGAACACCGAAGAGGCCTATCAGAAGACCATCACGCGCACCTTCCCCCTCGTCGACACAAATACACCGCATCAGACCTATACGCTCTCTCCCACCAGCAACCTCTACATCATCCCCTTCCCCAAGGCGGTCAGAGAGAAGAACCCGAATCTTACGGTGAACAAATGGTAGAATGAGCACCGACCTCGAAGAGGTAGTCCCTCGAATGAGCACTGATCTCGAAGAGGTAGTTCCTCGAATGAGCACTGACCCCGGAGGGGTCACACCATGAATGACCCCAGGTCGTCGAGGGGGCGGGAGGGCGACGCGAAGCGAGACCTACCGCCACCGAGCGACCTGGGGTATAGGCATGGAGAGGGCAAAGACCTCGAAGAGGTCTCACGTGGACAGCAGGACATATCAATATCCCACTAATAGTCATTTAACGGTAAGGGAAAAGGAAAATTGTCATGGACAGGCTTTCGCTCCACATGGAGCTGTGAGGCCCAATCTACGGAATCGCCTTTCGAGCAAGCTCGACGGCTATCCCGTAGATTGGGCCTCATCCCCTACGGGGGTACAAGCCTGTCCATGACGAAAATCGCTTCGCGTAAAATTGCCCTTCGGGCATAAAATAGAGCGACCGATTACCTCACTTCAGTCTTCACGCATAAGATAGAGCAACCGATTACAGCATCCAGACTTTCTAAGTAGCTCATAGATTGCTGCTATATTCTTATGGGCGAATTGTGAGGGAGATGCTCCATTTTATGCCCGAAGGGCAATTTTATGCGTAAGCGTCTCCACATTTGCGTAGACGTATTCACAAAAACGCCCCATGACATCTT
>UQRP01000046.1 GCA_900543585.1 uncultured Prevotella sp. | reverse complement strand
ATCATGCGAGATTACCAAACTTTTAAGACTCTTTTCTTATCCCGAACTCAGGTTAAAAGGATCGTGTTTATGAGCGCTCTACTCCCCCAAAAAGTTGCTTCGATGTGCCTATCCGTGCCACGGGAAATATTCATTGCGCTGATTTTTAGGTTGAATGGCTGGTTTAATATCGCCATTCATCTCTCTTATAAAAAATCTTGATGTGAGGGTAGTTGTGTATGCTTGATAGTGTATTTCATGAGAGCAGATCCTTCATTAAATCATCTACATTGTCAAATGCTAAGGTCTTCTCCTTTCCCTTTTCAACGTCTTTTACAAGTTTTATAGTCTTTGTATTTAATTCCTCACCGGTTTGTGGATTATAAAGAGTGTAAGACGATGGTTTTGTCATGGTGATAGTATTATTCCAATTGCAAAAATAATATTTTTCTTTGAGAATAGTTCTCTTTTCTAAAATATTCTTGCATTTTCATAAGAAAGCGGCATTCATGTTGAAGAAGTCCTGAAGGAGAATTAATTAGAAGTCCAGAAGTCCGGAAGTCCAGTCATGTGCATAAACTTTTGTAACCAGGTATTGCTCGGGTATTGCTCAGGTATTGCTCGGGTATTGCTCAGGTATTGCTAATGTAATGACTGGACTTCCGGACTTCTGGACTTCAGGCTGTTCTTCTGGACTTCCGACAAGCCTTCCGGCCTTCCGGACTTCAGACAATCCTTCTGTCCTTCCCGACTTAGTTATCGCTTCTTCCGAAGATTCTGAGGAGATAGAGGAAGAGGTTGATGAAGTCGAGGTAGAGGTTGAGAGCACCGAGGAGCGCTATCTTCTGCGACCCTTCATCCAGGCCGGGCGCCATGGCTAAGGTGCGCTTGATCTGCTGGCTGTCCCAGGCTGTCAGACCTACGAAGAGGATGACACCGATATAGCTCAGAATCATGTCGAACATGGCACTCTTCAGGAACAGGTTCACCACGGTGGCGATGATGAGTCCAATGAGGGTCATCATAAACAGGCTGCCGAACTTGGTCAGGTCCGTCTTGGTGACATAGCCGTAGAAAGCTGTGGCACCGAAGGTGGCTGCCGTGATGAAGAAGACCTTGGCAATGGATGTCATGGTGTAGACGAAGAATATCGACGACAGCGTGACACCGTTGAGGGCCGAGTAGATGATGAACAGCGTGGTGGCTGTGGTGAGGGAGAGCTTGTTGATGCGGGCTGTGGTGTAGAACACCAGGCCTATCTCCGCGATGAAGAGAATCCAGATGGAGGCGGGGTTACCGTAGATCATCTGTGTGATGGCCGGACTCGTTGCCGTGCCCCAGGCGCAGAGACCTGTGATGACAAGGGCCATCGTCATCCATAAGTATACTTTTCGCATCAGGGCAGGGAAAGCTGCCGAGAGGGAGCCTTGGCGCTGCTCTACGATTCTTTCAAGATCTTGTACTTCCATAATTCTTATCTTTGATTATTGTGCAAATGTAATGATTTACCGCAAGATGGACAAGAAATGTGCCAATCTTTTCAAGTTTTTATTAATTCTTCAGTCTTTTTCCTTTGTGTCAGCGATAGATGTCCTTCTTCTTCAGTTCGACGATTCTCCCTAATTTGGCAAGTTTGTTCATGGCGAGGTATTTCTTGTTGCCTACGATGATAAAAGCCTTGGGACGATGCTGTATGTTGCGGGTGTAGAAGTCCTTAACGTCGGTTATCTGCATGCCTTTCAGCGCTTCGGCAAGGTCACCGTTGGGGTCGTGGTCGTAGCCTGTCAGACGCAGGTCGGCGACGGCGCGGCCCAGACTTCGGAAGGCAGGGTAGGAGTTGTTGATGTTGTTGATGATGTTCTGTCGGGCCGGCGCCACATTGGCCTCGTTGACCGGCATGTTGTCCAGGAGCGAGTCGATGAGCAGTGTTGTCTCCATGGCCTTGTCGGCCTGTGTGCCCGCTAAGGTGACATACCCGCAGGGCGCGTCCGGTTGCGTCTTGAGCTCGGGGAGGAGCAGACTGCCATGGGCATAGTAAGCCAGGGCACGGAATTCGCGGATCTCCTGGAACGTCACCGACTGCATGCCGCCACCGAAGTAGTTGCCCCACAGCGCCATGCGGGCCCGGTCGGCGGCTGTCGGCATGGCTGCCGTCTGCTGGTAGCAGCCTACGGCCGTCTGGCGGGCCGAGGCGTTGTCGTAGATGTATACGGTGTTCTCCGTGACGGGTTGCAGCGAGGACCTTACCGGTTCGTGGGCATGCCTGATGTCGGCGATATTGATGCAGCGTCTTACGCTTTTTTCTATTTCTTTAGCGTCTTTTGTGCCACAGTAGACAATGTCCGTCTGCCATTGCTGCAAGTCTTTGAAGAGACTGACAAGTTTGTCAGCCCCTATTTCTTTCATCTCCTTTGGCGTGAGATGGCTGATATAAGGTGCGTCGTGGCCTCTCGCCACTTTTTGGATGGCAGCCAGCGCTATCTGCCAGTTCTCTTTGAAGAAGGTTGCTTTGTCCATTTTGGCAGCCTTGATGAGGTGCTTCATCCGCTTGGCGTCGGCTTGAGGGCATGTCAGGAACTCGTGCAGCAGACTCATGGCTTCGTCGAAGCGGCTGTCGATACCCGTCAGGGTGAGCGTCACACTCTGCGCCGAAGCCTTGGCGGTGAGCGTCGCGCCCTGGCTGCGCAACAACTGGGCAAACTGTCGCTTGCTGTGGCGGGTGGTGCCAATCTCTCCGAGGTAGTCGGCCAGGACGGCAAGGCGCCGGTCGTTGTCAGAACCGCGGCGGAAGATGACCTGTAAGGAGAAGACATCGTTCATGGGGTTGCGGACGGTGTAGAGATGAGCTAAAGGCGACAGTTGCGTGGTGGTGACACCGTCGGCAGTATCTCTCTGAAGGCTGTCGAGGGCGATGAGGCGAGGCTCAACCTCTTGCACCGGCTCTGCCATGAGTTGCCGGGCATATTCTGATTTCTCTCCCGCATGCTTCGGACGGACGGCTTTGTATCCTGGCTGGCTGATATGCTCTTTGGCATAGCGCCCGAACTTCTTGACAATCTTCAGCGAGTCGTCGTTGAGGTATTCCCGTGCCACGCGCATGATGTCGTCGCGGCTGACTTGTGCCACGCGTTTGCTTTGCTCCACTACGTCATCCCATGTCAGGTGATGCGAATACGCGTTTATCATGGCGCTGCTCCTCCCGTTCACGGTCTCCATAGCCATGGCCATGTCGCGGCTCAGATTCAACTTCTCGGCATCGAGGGCAGCCTGTGGGAAGTCGCCGCGCTTGAGTCTGTCTATCTGTTCGAGGCATCGCTGTTCGGCTTTCTTCCGTGAGCCAAAGGGCAGATTGGGCACGAAGCCGAAGCCCCAGGCGGAGAAGTCTTTGAAGGCATACCCCGTGCCTCTGGTGAAAAACAGCTTCCCGGCGGTGTGCAGTGAGTCGATAAGTCCTGTGCCGTCGCTGTTGAGGAGCAGACGGGTCATAACCTTGAAGGGCAGATAGTCCGGGCTGTCATCACGGGGCGCCTGCCAGACATAGCCGCCTATCTTCACGATGGGAATGGGCACCTTCAGCTGCAGGGCTGGCTTGCCACGGAAGTTCTGCAACACAGTCTTCTGTCTTGCTGGCATCGGCTCACCATAAGGCGCCAACCGCCCGAAGGTATGCTCTAAGAGCGTTTGCAGGCTGTCCGTCCGGATGTCGCCGACGAGCATGAGTCCCATGTTCTCCGGCACATAATAGGTTCTGAAGAAGCGCATCATCTCCGACAGCCGTGGATTCTTCAGACTGTCGGTGGCGCCGAGGATGGGGAAGGCGTAGGGGGTGCCGGCGAGGGCTTGCTGCTGGGCCTTCTCGGCAGTGGAGGCGAGGAGGTTGTCGGCGTACATATTCTTCTCTTCGTAGACGGTCTCCAGCTCGCCCTGGAAGAGTCGGAAGACGGGGTCGCGGAGACGCTCGGCGTTGAGCTCGCACCACTGACGGAGGTATTGCGGCGAGAAGGTGTTGTGGAAGACGGTCTCGTCGAAGGAGGTGTAGGCGTTGAGCCCCGTGCCGCCGTAGAGGCTGATGAGGTTGCTGAACTCGTTGGGAATGGCATATTGTGCCGCTTGGATGGACAGAGCGTTGATATGCTTCTGGATGCCGAGGCGTGCCTGGGCATCGGTCGTCCGCGCCAAACGGTCATACTGTGCCGAGATGCTGTCGAGCCATGGCTTCTCTGCCGCATAGTCGGTGGTGCCGATAAGCTCCGTGCCTTTGAAGAGCAGATGCTCCAGATAGTGGGCGATGCCGCTGTTGGGGCAGTCTTTGGCGCCTGCCTTGACGACGACGGCGCCATAGACTTTGGGCTGTGAGGGGTCGACATTGACCCACACCGTCATGCCGTTGCTGAGCTTGAAACTCGTGACTTCGAGCCGGTGCTGGCCGCGGGCGGAGACAGCGGCAAGGGTGAGAACTATGCACAGAAAAATGATGCGTGGGATAACTTTATGTTGCATGTTGTTGGTTTTGCGTTAATGCCAAAGCAAAGTTACACTAAATTTACCTGTATTGCTCACGTCAGGCCAAATTATTTAAAAATAAAACTTTATTGTTGGCTGTTTGGGAATATTGATGTACATTTGCGGAAAAATTGGAAGCATGGAATATTCTATAAACGTAAAAGGTCGTCTGTTCTCCCTTGCTCAGCCTCAGGTTATGGGCATTCTCAACTGCACGCCCGACAGCTTCTATGCCGGCAGCCGCAAGCAGACCGATAAAGAGATTGCCGACCGCGCCAACCAGATTGTAGCCGAAGGAGGGACGATGATAGATGTCGGTGCCTTCTCCACACGTCCTGGTGCCCAGGAGGTCAGCGAGGAGGAAGAGATGCGCCGCCTGCGCCATGCCCTGCCTATCGTTACGCGGGAGCAGCCCGATGTGCCGCTGTCCGTCGATACCTACCGCCCTGAGGTGGCGCGTATGGCCGTGGAGGAATATGGTGCCGACATCATCAATGACGTCTCGGAGGGCGGTATCACGGGTATCGTGGACAAGCCCCTCGACGAGAAATATGATGTCGCAGCCGAGGAGGCACGCTTCGCCGACTATCCTGCTATCTTTAAGATGATGGGGCATCTGAAGGTGCCCTATATCCTGATGTCGGTGCAGGGCAATATCCATGATATGCTGCTGAACTTCTCCCGTGAGGTGCAGCAGCTCCGTGACCTGCATGTGAAAGACATCATCCTCGACCCCGGCTACGGCTTCGGAAAGTCTATCGAGGACAACTACCGGGTGCTCCACGACCAGGCTAAGTTAGCCGTGATGGGGCTGCCTGTCTTAGCCGGACTCTCGCGCAAGCGCCTGATATGGCAACTCTTGGGCACGTCGGCTGACGAGGCTCTCAACGGTACCACCGTGGTGAACACCATCGCACTGCTCCATGGCGCGAGCATCCTCCGGGTGCATGATGTCAGAGCTGCCGCCGAGGCTGTGAAGATAGTCGGTGCCCTTCCATCTGAATGAAATACTGAAGATTTATGTTTTTCTCTTTCGGCATAAAAGATGTCATTGACATCGTTACCGTAGCACTCATCCTGTACTACTTCTATAGGCTGATGAAGGAGAGCCGCAGTGTCAATGTCTTTATTGGCATCATGGTCTTCGTCATCGCATGGCTCATCGTGTCGCAGGTCTTGGAGATGCGCCTCTTGGGCTCCATCATGGACAAGCTGGTGTCGGTGGGTGTGATAGGACTCATCGTGCTGTTCAAGGACGAGATCCGCAAGTTTCTCTATGAGATTGGCGAGCGGCAGCGCGTGCGGAAGATTCTCCGCGTCTTCTTCCGGCGCTCCGATGTGGCGCAGGAAGAGGACAAGGAGACCATCATGCCTATCGTGTGGGCGTGTATGGATATGGCCAAGGGCAAGGTGGGCGCCCTCATCGTCATAGAGCGGGCAACACCCCTTGACGATATCGTGCAGACGGGAGAGACCATCGACGCCAGTGTCAACAAGCTGCTGATAGAGAATATCTTCTTTAAGAACTCTCCCCTCCACGATGGTGCCATGGTGGTGTCGAAGCACCGCATCAAGGCCGCCGGCTGTATCCTCCCTGTGAGCCATAACATGGACATCCCCAAGGAGCTGGGCCTGCGCCATCGGGCCGCCTTAGGCATCTCCCAGGCCTCCGATGCCATTGCCGTCGTTGTCTCCGAGGAGACGGGGCGCATCAGCGTGGCTATCAAGGGTAATTTCCGGCTCAGACTCTCGGCAGAAGACTTGGAAAGCCTCTTGGCAAAGGAAATGGCCGGGGGCTTATAATGGTGAAAGATTAAATAACGATTAAAAGCGAAAAATAATCCTTGTGGCTTGAGCCATAAGGATTATTTTTTGTAATTTTGCAAGTATAGATAGCAACGAGTACATTGCAAAGAAAGAAAACGCTATAAAGTAAAGAAAAATGAGTTTATTAGACGAAATCATTGCGCGTGCTAAAGCCGACAAGCAACGCATCGTTCTTCCCGAAGCTGAGGAAGAGCGCACATTGAAGGCTGCCGACCGTGTTTTAGGCGACGACATTGCAGACATCATTCTTATTGGTAATCCTGCTCATATCAAGGAGGAGGCTGAGCAGTGGGGGCTGAAGAACATCGACAAGGCCCGCATCGTCGATCCCCTGCATTTCGACAAGACAGAGGAATATGCCGAGAAGCTGGCTGAGCTCCGTAAGAAGAAGGGCATGACCATTGACCAGGCCCGTGAGCTTGTCACCCACAACAACCTCTACTTGGGTTGCATGATTATCAAGTCGGGCGATGCTGACGGTCAGATCTCCGGTGCCCTCTCTACTACCGGCGACACGCTGCGCCCTGCCCTGCAGATTATCAAGTGCGCTCCCGGCATCACATGCGTCAGCGGTGCAATGCTTCTTGTCACCAACTCCAAATATGGCAAGGACGGTATCGTCGTCATGGGCGACGTGGCCGTGACGCCTAACCCCACTGCTGACCAGCTGGCTCAGATAGCCTTCACGACGGCACAGACCGCCAAGGCCATCGCCGGTATCAACGAGCCACATGTGGCCATGCTGAGCTATTCTACCAAGGGCTCTGCCAAGGACGCCATCGACAAGGCTACCGGCAAGAGCGTCTATGTCATCGACAAGGTCGTTGACGCCGTGAAGATAGCCCGTGAGAAATATCCTGACCTGCAGGTCGACGGTGAGCTTCAGGCTGACGCTGCCCTCGTGCCTGCTGTGGGCAAGAAGAAGGCTCCGCAGAGCAACATCGCCGGCCGTGCCAACGTCCTCGTGGTGCCGAACCTTGAGGTGGGCAACATCGGCTACAAGCTCGTCGAGCGTCTCGGCGGCGCTACAGCCATCGGCCCTATCCTCCAGGGTATCGCTCGCCCGGTCAACGACCTGAGCCGCGGCTGCTCTGTCGACGACATCTACTACATGGTGGGCATCACAAGCTGCCAGGCTCAGGACGCCAAGAAGAACCAGTAAGCGCCTCGCACTGCAAAGAGAATCATAAGCTTTTAATAACTCAACAAGAAAGATAAATGAAAGTATTGGTATTGAACTGTGGAAGTTCAAGCATTAAGTATAAGCTTTACGACATGACCGACGAGTCCGTTCTGGCTCAGGGCGGTGTAGAGCGTATAGGTCTCGACAACGCCTTCATCAAGGTGAAGCTCTCTGATGGCAGCAAGAAGCAGATCTTCGCTGATCTGCCTTCCCACAAGGAGGGTGTCCAGCTCGTCTTCAAATGCCTGCTCGATTCCGAGATTGGCGCTATCAAGAGCCTCGACGAGATTGGCGCCGTAGGCCATCGTGTGGTGCAGGGTGGTGACCTCTTCGAGAAGAGCTGCATCGTCACACCGAAGGTAGAGGAGGGCATTGAGAGTCTTATCGGCCTGGCTCCTGTCCACAACAAGGGTCATTTGGCTGGTATCCGCGCCGTCGACGAGCTCATGCCCAACACCCCGCAGGTGACGGTCTTCGACAACGCCTTCCATTCCACTATGCCGGACTATGCTTATCTCTATGCCATTCCTTACGAGTGGTACACCAAGTATCATGTGCGCCGCTATGGCTTCCATGGCACCAGCCATCGCTATGTCTCGCGCCGCGTCTGCGAGTTCTTGGGCGTGGACATCAAGAAGCAGAAGATTATCACCTGCCATATCGGCAATGGTGCCAGCGTGGCAGCCATCAAATACGGCAAGGTCATCGACACCTCTATGGGTCTGACACCTCTGGCAGGTCTGATGATGGGTTCTCGCTCCGGCGACATCGACCCGTCGGCAGTCTGCTATATGATGGAGAAGAGCGGTATGACGCCGCAGCAGATGGCAGAGTATCTGAACAAGCAGAGTGGTGTCCTCGGTGTGGCCGGTATCTCCAGCGATATGCGTGATAACGAGAATGCCGACAATGAGGGCAACAAGATGGCGCATCTGGCCCTGGCCATGTACAACTACCGCATCAAGAAGTATATCGGTGCCTATGCTGCTGCCATGAATGGTGTGGACATCATCGTCTGGACAGCCGGTGTGGGTGAGAATCAGGAAGGTGTGCGCTGGGACAGCTGCACAGGTCTGGAGTATCTCGGCGTGAAGATGGACAAGGAACGCAACCATGTCCGCTCGAAAGAGCAGATTCTTTCCGCTGACGACTCTAAGGTCAAGGTGGTCATGATTCCTACCGATGAGGAGATAGTCATTGCCCGCGACACCCTTGCCCTCGTTGAGGGAAGAGAACCTGAGGCTATGTAAATCAGCTTGTAGATTACCATCCATAAAAAACTCCGGCACGCCAAATTGGTCTGCCGGAGTTTTTTTTATGGTGTATTCTTGCCTGCTACGGTTTGCTCTCACCCTCCACATATTCTTCGAGGAAGAGGTGCTCGCCATCGAAGACAGCGTAGGAGAACTGCGTAATCCAGTCGCCGAGGATGAGCATGCGTGGCGTGTGGCCCTCAGTGCGTGGCAAGTTGAGGTCGAGCTCGATATGCCGGTGGCCGTAGATATAGTAGTCGATGTTGGGGTGCGACTGCTCATAGGCCTTTGTCCACAGCACGAGGTATTCCTTGTTCTCGCCCATGTAGGGCGGCTCTTTGCCGTCGACACGTTTCATCCTACTGTGCTTGGCCCATGTTAGTCCGAAGTCCATGCCCCAGCGTGGGTGCAGGGCACCGAAGAGCACCTGGCAGACCTTGTTGTGGAAGACCTTGCGCAGGAGCTTGAAGCTGCCGCTGTTGTCGCCCAAGCCGTCGCCGTGGGCGAGATAGAAGATCTTGCCGTGCAGCTCTGTGGTCAGCGGCTGGTGGTGCACGATGAGTCCGCACTCCTCTTCAAGGTATCCGTATTCCCAGATGTCGTGGTTGCCGGTGAAGAAGTGAATCTCCACACCGTTGTCGGTGAGTTCGGAGAGCTTGCCAAGAAAGCGCGTATAGCCCTTGGGTACGACATATTTGTATTCGTACCAGAAGTCGAACATGTCGCCGAGGAGATAGATGGCCTCGGCCTTGTCCTTGATGCTGTCGAGGAACCTCACCAGCCGCCGCTCCTGCATCCTGCGGTGAGGGATGGCAAGAGAGCCGAGGTGGGCATCGCTCAGAAAATAGATATTCTTCCGCATTTTATTCAAATCCTAACTCCACTCTTGCTTCTTCCGACATCATGCTCTGATCCCACGCCGGTTCGAAGACGAGATTGACATTGGCGGTCTTAACGCCGTCGACGCTCTCCAGCTTGGTGCGTACATCCTCAAGGATGAAGTCGGCGGCAGGGCAGGAGGGAGCCGTGAATGTCATGTCGACATTGACGGTGCCGTCGTCCTGGACATCGATCTTGTAGATCATGCCCAAATCATAGATGTTGACGGGTATCTCAGGGTCGTAAACGGTCTTGAGCACGTCGACGATACGCTCCTCTATCTTAGTTTTTTCCTCTTGTGTCATATTCTTCTTATCTTTTCTGCAAACTTACGGCTTTTTTCCGAATTCCGCAAAGATTATGCCGCAAAAGTTGTGACAGCGATGCAATAGGGCAGGCTGAGGCTTCTTGGTTTGCTGATATTTGATTACTTTTGCGGCAACTATCCATCATGCTTATGAAGATAACCATCATACAACAGGACATCGTGTGGGGGAATCCTGCCGCCAACTGCATGACGGCCGCCCGCCTTATGGCGACAGCTCCGGCAAGCGACATCTATGTCTTGCCCGAGATGTTCTCCACGGGTTTCGGCCATCGTCCACAAGGTATTGGCAATGGGAAGGATGAAACCCTTGGCTGGATGAGAGCCCAGGCGCGGGAGACGGATGCTGCTATCTGTGGTAGTGTGGCTGTGGCAGACGGCGGACAGTATTTCAATCGTTTTTATTTTGTCGAGCCCGACGGCAAGGTGACGGCTTATGACAAGCGCCATCTGTTCACCTATGGCGGTGAGGATAAAGTCTTCTCGCCAGGGAGCAACAGGCCTATCCTCTCTTTCCGTGGCTTCCGTATTCTGCCCGAAATCTGTTATGACCTCCGCTTTCCTGTCTGGGCCCGCAATGGGGGCGATGGCACGGACGGCAATTACCACATTATTATATATGTAGCCTCGTGGCCTCGGGTGCGCCAGCAAGCTTGGGATACCCTCCTCCGGGCGCGGGCCATCGAGAACCAGTGCTATGTGGTGGGTGTGAACAGGGTAGGGCGCGACCCGCATAATGACTATGCCGGTGGGTCGGCCATCATCGAGCCACAGGGAGAGACCCTTGCCGAATGTGAGGAGCGGGTCATGGAGGCAGCCACGGCAGAGGTCAGCATGGCATCGCTGACAGCGGTAAGGAGAGCCTTTCCCGTTCTTCGCGACCGTGATGCTTTCACAATGCTGGCATCGTCGTCAGCCGTTGAAAATACGTTGAAAAACGATGAAACGTCAAATAATATGACATAAGACCGAAAAAAGTAGGCCTTTAGACTTTGCTATCTCAATCGTTTACACTAACTTTGCCATAACTTAATAGAATTAAAACCAAAGTTAATATATCTTGATGAGAACGGTAAGGCGTATAGCTCGGCTTTTCATGTTGCCATTTCTGAAGAATGGCGTCTTCTTCGTAACGATGTATGTGTTGGGCGTGATGTGTGCTTATCTCACACTGCCCGACAGACCGGGTGCGGAGGTGTATGAGAACCTGTGGCTGGAATTATTTCTTGATGTCTATGTAGCCAGCGCCGTACTTGCGCTCTTCCCGAGAAAGGTGCGGCGGTGGGTGCGTTTGGTGGCTTACATTATATTATATGGTGTGGCCATCACCGACGTATTCTGTTATTGGAAGTTTGGCTCCACCATCTCGCCGTCCATGCTCATGCTCGTAGGCGAGACCGACAGCCGTGAGGCCGGGGAGTTCTTCTCCACCTATCTCTCTCCCGACGTCATCTTCTCGCCCGTGGGGTGGATACTGCTGTTGATCATTGCCCACATTGCCATTGCCATGCGCCGTAAGCTCTGCAAATGGAGCCATACCGACTATGACAAGGTGGTGGGCAGCTACAGAACGGGTCTTTCAAACTTCCTACGCCGATATATGCTCTATCCGGAGTGCGGAGTAGCTGTTCTGGCGCTTGTGGTATGGAGCATTGTAGCCAGTTGGAAGAACAAGGAGGGCATGACACGCCTGATGACGGCCGACACCATCGGCACCGTGGAGCATATCCTCACCGAGCATGACCATGGCGAGTTCTATCTTCCTATCTATCGCTTGGCGTTCTCCATCTATAGCAATAAGCTGGCTTCTGAGCAGGTTGAGAAATGTGTGGAAACATCCCAGCATGTGAAGGTGGACTCCTGCTCCTACAAGTCGCCGACCATCGTGCTCATCATCGGCGAGAGCTATAGCAAGGCCCATTGCCAGCTCTATGGCTATCCCGTCAAGGACACGCCCCGCCAGAAGAAACTGGAGCGAAGTGGCTGGCTGACGAAGTTCAACGATGTGGTCTCCTGCTGGAACCTCACCAGCTTCGTTTTCAAAAACGTACTCTCCATGCATGTCGTGGGTCAGAAGGGCGAGTGGTGTGACTATCCCCTCTTCCCCGAGCTCTTCCGCAAGGCAGGCTATAAGGTTACTTTCCTTACCAACCAGTTCCTGCCGGCTGCCAGGCAGGCTGTCTACGACTTCTCGGGTGGCTTCTTCCTCAATGACCCAGCCCTCAGTGCGGCTCAGTTTGACCTGCGCAATGACCAGCTCTACCGATTTGACAACGGACTCATCAAGGAATACGACAATTTTGTCAAGGACGGAAAGATTGTGCTTGCTTCCGACAGATATCCTCATATCCAGGGCAAGGGCATCGACGCTCAGGGCAAGGTGGACGCCAACCTTATCATCTTCCATCTCATCGGACAGCATGTCAGCTACAACACGCGCTATCCGAAATATCAGGGAAAGTTTACCCCCGATGGCTACAAAGCGTCGCGTCCTGACCTCGACGCTCACCGTAGACAGATGGTGGCTTTCTATGACAACGCCTGTCTGTACAACGACTCCATCGTCGACGCCATTGTGAAGAAGTTCAAAAACAAGGATGCTATCGTCGTCTACATGCCCGACCATGGTGAGGAAATCTACGAGCCGGGTCGCAACATCCTCTGTCGCAACCACTCCGCAGCCGTAGACTGGCCGTTGGCGCACTATGAGTTTGAGGTGCCCTTCTGGATATGGTGCTCGCATACCTATGCGGTCAAACACCCGGATGTCTTCAAAGCTATCAAGGATGCCAAGAACAAGCGGTTTATGACCGATGCGTTGCCGCATATGCTCGTGTGGTTGGCTGGTATTTACAGCAAGGATTACAATCCCAAGTACAACCTCCTCTCACCCGACTACGATGAGATGCGCCCCAGAATACTGAAGAACTCCGCTGACTACGATCAGTTGCGGGATGCTTTTAACGCTTCGCAGAAGAATAAGAAATAAGTTTATCTATGAATAATGATTTGCTGACGCGCTCTGAGTGTAATGCCCTCCGGGGCCTTGCTATCATAGGCATCTTCCTGCATAACTATTGCCACTGGCTCGGCCCTGTGGTCAAAGAGAACGAATATCAATATTTTCAGCATAATGTGGACTGGCTGGCGCAGGTCTCGGCCAATATTGATGCGCTCTTCCCCGTCCATGTCATCTCTTTCTTCGGACATTATGGTGTGCCCATCTTCCTCTTCCTCAGTGCTTTCGGACTGGAAAGAAAGTATGGTGGCTATAGCGCCAACAAGGTGAGTGAGGCACCGTCGTCGGGCTTCCTGCATGTCGTGGAGCCCTCACATCGTATCTCCATCCCCAGTTTCATCCGCTATCATTATCTGAAACTCTTTAAGATGATGATAGTGGGCTTCATCTGCTTTACGCTAATCGACGCCATCACGCCCGGCTCGTGGCATTACAATGTGGAGCAGATTGTCGGCCAGCTGCTGATGATTAACAACTTCTATACTGAGCCGGACCATAACATCTGGCCGGGTCCGTATTGGTTTTTCGGTCTCATGCTTCAGCTCTATATCGTTTACCGGCTTTTCTTCTACAAGCGGCATTGGGGCTGGATAGTGGGCTGGATGGTCGTTTGTACGGTAGCCCAGGCTTTCTTCGACCCCGAGGGTGAAGGGCTGAACCGCTGGCGCTACAACTGCATGGGCGGTATGCTACCTTTTGGCCTTGGACTGCTTTTTGCCCGCTATGGAGAGAAAATTATGCTGCTCAGCCTGAACTTCGGTGGTTTGCTGATGAGCTTTGTGGTGACCTCATTCTTCATCGTCTCTGCCAGCGCCAACTTCTATGCCTGGATGATTGTGCCTGCGCTGATATGCTATGCGTCGGTGTATTTCATCAAGGTCGTTGAGCAACTTCCCTTCTATCGGTTCCGTGTTGCGCTCTATAAAGTGCTGGAGTGGATGGGGAGCATCTCGGCAGCGCTCTTTGTCATCCATCCTGTCGTAAGAAAGATTTTCATTCCTATCTCCCGTCGCGGAGATGTCTATACCGGACTGTTGCTGTATATCATCGCCTCAATCGGTGCAGCCTGGCTGATTAAGCAGGTGATGAAGAAAATGCCGTCGCCGAAGTTGTGAGAAGCTATGAAGAAGATTCCTGATATAGAACTTGCCAATATATCCCGCTTCCGTGGGGCGCTGATGGGCATTGCCATGCTTATCATCATTCTCTTTCATGTTGACCTGGCGCGGACTGATGTCTTCTTCGGTTTGCGGCGTATGGGCAACCTGGGCGTGGATATGTTTCTCTTTCTCAGTGGCATAGGATTATGGTTCTCCTGGCGGAAAACACCCTCGTACAAGCATTTCTATTTCCGACGCCTGGTTCGCATCTATCCTGCCTGGCTGATTATCGCCTGCCTATATTATATTCCGCATATCAAGGTGACTGACACGGCTTCGCTGATAGACCTTATCGGCGAGATAACGATCAACTGGAATTTCTGGCTACACGATGAGCTCAACTTTTGGTATATCCCTGCCATTATGGCACTCTATATCGTGGCACCGCCTTATATGACGCTGATAGAGCGGCATCCCATCTACCGGTGGTTGCCCGTCGTGATGATAATGTGGTGCATCTTGGTGCAGTGGGTGACGCCTATCCATCAAGCCGTAGGGCATCTTGAGATATTCTGGAGCCGCGTGCCCATCTTCTTCATCGGCATCAACATGGGCGAGATGGTTCGGCAGAAGCGCACGATAGACGGCCAGGGCATCTGGATGGTTTGGATTATGTTTCTCATGACGTTTGCCTCCTGCTATTTCTTAGAGCAGGTGCGCCACGGCCAGTTTCCGCTCTTTGTGGAGCGAATGTTGTACATCCCACTGACCATCACGTCTATCCTCTTGCTCAATCGTGTGCTCAGACGCATCCCGGCCTTTATCAATTCGGCATTGGCCTGGATAGGTTCGCTGAGTCTGGAGTGCTATCTGATTCACATCCATTTTGTGCTCGACTATCTGCCTGACAACTGGAGCTATTGGCCGACCTTCCTGGTATGTACCGCCATCACCCTTCCCGCAGCCTGGCTGCTGAGCAGGATTGTTGGCGTGATAGCAAATCTTATAGAAGCTCGTGTGAGACTATAGCGCCCCGTTCTCTCTCATATTTGCTGCTACTGCTCCTCAATGCTTAGAGAATTGTCATTGTCGGCTTTGGGCAGCTTAGCTTTTCTTTTCGGATTCTCTTTGGCTCCGAATTTCACCAGATTGTTGGCCGCTGTGGCAATGCTCTTACCCGACGGTGCCGTGATTGTGCGCAATGCATCAAAGGCTTTCTGCGTCTTGCCCAACTGGTCGTCGGCAGTCTGAAAACGCTCGTAGAAGATTTGCACTCTGTTGACAAGTTCGTCAGCGGTAGCCATGATCTTGTCTTGGTTCTCTACCTGTCTGACTTGTCTCCATGTCATTTCGAGGACACGCAGCATCATATAGAGGTTTTGACTTCCCGAGATGATGACACCGGCGTCGTAGGCTTCTTTCCAGAGAGAAGGGTCGTTGGCAAGGGCCAGCTGCAAGGCGCTCTCGCTGTAGATATACATCACGACAAAGTCGAGCTTGTTGCTGCCCTTGCGCATATAGCTGCTATAGTTCTTGTGTGCCAGCTCTTTGACATGGGCGCGCACGGAGGCTATATGTCGGTTGAGGGCATCGTCTTTCTCTTCTGGCGTGGTGGCATTATAATAGTCTTCAAAAGCTTTGAGCGACATCTTAGAGTCGATGATGACATCGCGGTCGTCGGGGAAGTGGAGGATGACATCCGGTATCATTCTGTGGCCTGACTCCTCGTAGATGGTGTTGCCCTTCTCGTCGCGTAGTGTCACCTGCTCCTCAAACTGAGTGCCTTCTTCCAGGCCCATGTTTTCCAGCAGTGTGCGGAGCCGGAGCTCACCGAAGTTGCCTTGGGTCTTGTTCTCGGAGGTCAGTGCCTGTGCCAGCTTGTCGGCTCGTTCGCCAACTTCCTTAGCCTGCTTGAGGTTCTCCTTGATGCTCTGGTCCAGGCGCGCCATGCTGGTGGAGTGCTCGCGGTCGCTCTTTTCTACGGCCTCGCGCATCTGTTTGAGGTTCTCCTGCAAGGGCGAGAGAATGGTGGCTATCTGCTCTTTGTTCGTGGCAGAGAGTTCGTCGGAGCGTTTCTTGAGAATCTCTTCGGAAGCAGTGTTGATTTGCTCACGGAGGAGTTTGCTCTGCTGCTCCATCTGCGCCTTCTGCTGCTGGCGTATTTCGTTGAGACGGTCCTCGTAGTCGTTCTTCTGCTGCTCCAACTGCTGTCTTGCTGCGGCAAGCTGTGAAGTGAGGACATCCCGGGCTGAGATGAGGCCGGTGCGCTCTTCTGTGAGTGCGGTGAGCTGACTTTTTATTCTGTCTGCCTCCTGCTGAATGTTTGTGTTACTTTTCTCCAATAAGCTCAGTTGCGCTGTCAATGGCGCCGACTTGCTCTGGGAGAGGAAGTAGCCGGCTACGAAGCCGGCTACGATACCGATGACGGTGAAAATAATTGCTGCTGCCATATTTGATTGTTATATTGCAAAGTTACGAAGAATATCCTTTCGCCGTCACTTTTTAGACACTTGCGCGAAAAATTAAATGTTAAAGTTCCTTTAGCCAATTGTTCTTA
>UQRP01000045.1 GCA_900543585.1 uncultured Prevotella sp. | reverse complement strand
CCGGTGCCGGCTTGCCGAAGCTTGCTTCGGAGCAAGCCGGCACCGGAGAAGAAACAAAGGGCGCAGCCCTTGCATCACAGCAAGTGTTTTGCTTGTTTTTGTAAAAGGATCGTGTTCATAAGCTCTCTTCTCCCCCAAAAAGTTGCTCAGATATGCCTATCCGTGCCACGGGAAATATCCATTGCGCCGGTATTGCCGGCGACACCGGCAATACCCATGTCATTCTTTCAGTCTTCTGAGCCACATGGCGAGGAAACGGTCGTAGACGATGTAGCCATTCTGATCATGGAAGAGTTTCTCCTGCTGTGTGAGGCTCTGCAGGGCCTGGCGCGTAGAGCTCAAAGCTGGCAAACGGTATTTCCGCATGAAGTCCTTTGCCATGGGGGATTTTACACGGCCCTCACAAGCAATAGCAGTGAGGACACGAGCCTGATTGTCGGTTAATTCCTGGTAGAGCCCGGAGAAGCTGATACTCCATTTTTGCAACAAACGGTCTATTGCCGAGTTGATGTTCTGACGGTCAAGAGAGGACGCTGGAAATTCATAGAGCTGGTGAAGAATCTCCTGCACATACCATGTCTGGCCGTCAACAAGCGAATAGAGGTAATGGAAATCGTCTGCCGAGATCTCCCTACCCTGCTCCTTGAAGAAGCGGTTGGCAAATAAAAGATATTTGTTCTCATTGATGGTTCCCAACGACATCATCTGCGAGGCCAGATAGAACGGATGCTTTTCTGAGAGGAACATCTCTGTCATCAGATGTTGACGGCTACCCGAGAATATAAACCAAGCATTGGGAGCGAACTGTATCAAAGAGCGGAGCAAAGCCTCCGTTCCTTTCTCAGGATATTCCATGATCTGCTGGAATTCGTCAAAAGCGATGTAACATCTCTTACCTGACTGGGCGATATAACTGAACGTCTGCTCAATGGTACTCCGTTCCTGTGACGGCTGAATATCTATGGAGAAAGACGGTGCACCATTGAACTCGTCAAAACTCATCGTCGGGCGGATGCCTTTGAAGAATTGCGCTGCCTTACGCAAGGCAGCCTGAGCATTGGTATCCATGGCTGCTATGACGCGGGAGAAGAAAAGTTGTGCAAATTCCGCCTGATTCTTTGTGTGAAGGATGTCAATATAGATACAGACGCTCTCGGGCTCCTCTCTCCCCATCACGTCAAAGACATGGTGGATAAGTCCCGACTTGCCCAAACGGCGCGGGGAGATAAGCGCCACATTACTCTCATTGTGCAGGTCACGCACCAGCTCCGCCGTTTCCTGCTCACGGTCGCAGAAATATTCCGAACCTTTGTAACCATACTCCACAAAGGGGTTGTTCAATCGTCTTGTCATAAGCACTTCATATTATATGCAGCGCAAGTTACGAAGTATTTCTCAATTCACCAAAAGAAAAGCTGACTTTTCCCTGATTTCGTCGCTTTTAAGAACACATCGTCAAACAATTGTCAGCCATTCGGCCAACAATTGTCAGCAATTCGGCGAACAATTGTCAGCAATTCGGCTAACAATTGTTTGACGTTCATAACAACATTGTTCGCAGGTAAAAAAAGAGGGCAGTTGGGATAACTGCCCACGTGGAAAGAGGCATAAAACACCTAACAACTATCACAGCATGCCATACCATTAACACCTATCACCCATCACCTAACACCTATCTCACCTAACACCTAATTCCCATTATCCGACAGGAACTTGATGAGGACGAGGCGCGCTTTCTCCTCAGCGGTGAGACCCTCGTCGTCGTCATAGATGTCGACGGTGTCGATGGCCTCATCGATGTCGTCGGTCTCGCTATGCTGGAAGTAGTCGAGGATGTCCTGGACCTCGTCGGGGTCGATGACGTCCTCGTCGTTGAGGTAATAGTCGATGTTCACCTTCATACCGCTGTTGACGATGGACTCGATGTCGTCGAGGAGGTCGTCGAAGCCGATGTTCTGCGTCTCGGCGATGTCCTCCAGGGGTATGCGGCGGTCTATCATCTCGATGATTTTCAGCTTCCGCTTCGACTTGTTGGGCAGCGTGATGACGCGCATGAGGTCAGAGCGCTCAATGTTGTTCTCCTCACAGTATTTCTTGATGAAGTCTACGAAGGGCTGTCCAAACTTCCGGGCCTTACCCTGCCCCACGCCCTGGATCTGCTCCAAGTCTTTCAGTGTCTCTGGGAAGCTCGTCGCCATCTGAGTCAGCGAGATGTCCTGGAAGACGACATAGGGCGGGAGGTTGTGCTTCTTCGCCACGTCGCGGCGCAGCCCCTTGAGCTGTTCGAAGAGCCCCATGTCGAGGGCGGAGGTGCCACCCTCGCCACCGTCGTCGCTGTCGACGAACTCGCGGTCAGGGACCACAGAGAAGGGCCGTGGCGCCTTAAGCCACATCTTGCCCATGGCCGTGATCTTCAGCAGGCCGTAGCGCTCGATGTCCTTGCGGATATACCCCGCTATCATGCCCTGGCGGATGACAGGGTTCCAGATGTTCGGCATCTCCTGGTTGATGGCGCGTCCGTTGCCGAACTCCGGCAGCTTCTCGTGGCCGTGGCTGACGATATTGTCGGTAGCACGTCCGCGTATGAAGTCGATGACATAATTCTGGTCGAAATCACCTTTGAGGGCAGCGATGGCCTCAAGGACGCATACCAGGGCGTCGGTGGCCTCGACATATTTCTTCGGATGCCGGCAGTTGTCGCAGTTGCCGCAGTTGTCGAGCTCATAAGGCTCACCGAAGTAGTTGAGGAGCACCTTGCGGCGGCAGACAGCCGTCTCGGCATAGGCCTTGGTCTCCTGCAGGAGCTGGCGTCCTATCTCCTTCTCAGCCTCACCCTTGTTGTCCATGAACTTCTCCAACTTCTTCAGGTCCTTCGGCGAATAGAAAGCCAGGCAGATGCCCTCACCGCCGTCGCGCCCGGCACGTCCCGTCTCCTGGTAGTAGCCCTCCAGGCTCTTGGGGATGTCGTAGTGGATGACGAAACGCACATCAGGCTTGTCGATACCCATACCGAAGGCGATGGTGGCCACGATGATGTCGATGTTCTCTTTGAGGAAGTCGTCCTGTGTCTGCGTACGCACCTCGTTGTCGAGGCCGGCATGGTAGGCCGCGGCCCGGAAGCCGTTGAGTCGCAGCTTCTTGGCCAGTTCCTCCACCTTCTTGCGCGAGAGGCAGTAGACGATGCCACTCTTGCCCTCATGCTGCTTGATGAACCGGATGATCTGGCTGTCGGTATCCTCGTCGCTGACCTTCTGCCGCACCTCATAGTAGAGGTTGGGACGGTTGAAGGAACTCTTGAACTCCTGAGCCTCGGGCATGCCAAGGTTGCGCTTGATGTCGGTGCGCACCTTGTCGGTCGCCGTGGCCGTGAGGGCGATGATAGGTATATGCTCCACACCCCGTGCGGCGGCAATCTTGTCGATGGTGGGCTTGATATTTCTGTATTCCGGGCGGAAGTCGTGGCCCCATTCCGAGATGCAGTGGGCCTCGTCGATAGCAATGAAAGAAATCTTGAACGACTGGAAGAACTCAAGGTTGTCTTCCTTGTTCAACGACTCCGGTGCGACATAGAGCAGCTTGGTGCGTCCCTCTCTGACATCGGTCTCCACCCTGTTGATGGCAGCCCTGTTGAGCGAGGAGTTGAGATAATGCGCCACGCTGTCGTCCTCGCTCAGACCGTTGATGACATCCACCTGGTTCTTCATCAGCGCGATAAGCGGTGAGACGACAATCGACGTGCCATCCATGAGCAGCGACGGCAACTGATAGCACAGGCTCTTGCCACCACCGGTGGGCATGAGCACAAAGGTGTCGTTGCCGGCCATGAGATTGCGGATGATAGCCTCCTGGTCGCCCTTAAAATTATCGAAGCCGAAATAGCGTTTCAGCTCCTTGGTCAAATCTACTTCCATTGTCATTGGTTTTTAGCTAAAACAAAGCCTCCTGGCCTGCCCGGAGCAGGCCAGAGAGGCCTATTATGCAGACTCCAACTTCTGCAGGTGAGCTTTTTCAAGCTGTTGCTTGCAGTAGTCGAGTGTCACTTCAAACTTCTTGATACGCTTAGACGGCACCTCGTACATGGCGTCCATGATAACGGCCTCAACGATAGAGCGGAGACCACGGGCACCGAGCTTGTACTCCACGGCCTTGTCGACGATGAAGTCGAGAGCCTCGTCGGTGAACGTCAGCTTGATACCGTCCATCTCGAAGAGCTTGGTATACTGCTTCACGATGGAGTTCTTCGGCTCGACGAGGATACGGCGCAGGGCCTCACGGTCAAGGGGGTTGAGATAGGTCAGCACCGGCAGACGACCGATGAGCTCGGGGATGAGGCCAAAGGACTTCAGGTCCTGAGGCACGATATACTTCATCAAGTCCTTCTTGTCTACGTTGCGGGTGTTCTGCACGGAGTTGTAGCCCACGACATGGGTGTTCAGACGCTGTGCTATCTTCCGCTCGATGCCGTCGAAGGCACCACCGCAGATGAAGAGGATGTTCTTGGTGTTGACATGGATATACTCCTGGTCGGGGTGTTTGCGGCCACCCTGTGGCGGCACGTTGACCATGGTGCCCTCAAGGAGCTTGAGCATGGCCTGCTGGACACCCTCACCGCTGACATCGCGTGTGATGGACGGGTTGTCGCTCTTGCGCGCTATCTTGTCAATCTCGTCGATGAAGACGATGCCGCGCTCGGCAGCAGCCACGTTATAGTTGGCCACCTGGAGCAGACGGCTCAGGATGCTCTCCACATCCTCGCCCACATAACCGGCCTCGGTGAAGACCGTAGCGTCGACGATGGTGAACGGCACGTCGAGCATCTTGGCGATGGTGCGAGCCAGGAGGGTCTTACCCGTGCCCGTAGAGCCCACCATGATGATGTTGCTCTTCTCTATCTCTACGCCGTCGTCGTTGGCAGGCTGCTGAAGACGCTTGTAGTGGTTGTAGACAGCCACGGCAAGGTTGCGCTTAGCCTCATCCTGACCGATGACATACTGGTCGAGGTATTCCTTAATCTCCTTAGGCTTAGGAATCTTCTTGGCAGGATGATAAGGATGGTCTTCGGCATGCTCCTGGGTGTTGCCCATGATGCCCGTCTGCTGGACTATCTTATACGCCTGCTGGGCACAGTCCTCACAGATGTAGCCATTGAGACCTGTTATAAGGAGCCGGACCTGGTCTTCAGAGCGGCCACAGAAACTACATACTTTCTTTTTCATTCTTTCTTCTTCAATACTGTGTCTACCATACCGTAAGCCTTCGCCTCCTCGGCTGTCATCCAGTAGTTACGGTCGGAGTCTTTGTAGACTTTCTCATAGGGCTGGTGAGAATGCTCGGAGATAATGGTATAGAGCTCTTTCTTGAACTTGAGAATCTCCTTGGCCTCGATCTCGATATCCGACGCCTGACCCTGAACGCCACCTAAGGGCTGGTGAATCATCACGCGGCTGTGGGGCAGTGCGGAACGCTTGCCCTCGGTACCGGAGACGAGGAGGACGGCAGCCATGGAAGCAGCCATGCCCGTGCAGATGGTAGCCACATCAGAGGTGATGAACTGCATGGTGTCGTAGATGCCCAGGCCGGCCGTGACGGAGCCGCCGGGAGAGTTGACATAGATGGAGATGTCCTTGCCGTTGTCCACGGAGTCAAGGTAGAGGAGTTGGGCCTCAAGGGTGTTGGCAGTATAGTCATCAATCTCGGTGCCAAGGAAGATGATACGGTCCATCATCAGACGTGAGAACACATCCATCTGCGTGACGTTGAGCTGACGCTCCTCCAAGATATAAGGGTTGAGGTACTGCTGCTGGGCTTTGACCACATCGTCGAGCACCAATCCATTCATACCAAGCTTCTTGGTAGCGAACTTTCTGAAATCGTTGTTCATAATTTCTCTTTCTTTTAAATTCAACAAACTAAGGGGACCTGTACCCATATAGGTTTGTGAAAAGACAAATACCGTGCCAAAAGTGCCGCGATATTTGATTAGCAACACAAAGATACCTAAAAAATAATTTTCCGCAAAGGTTTCCACATTATTTTTTCGTGTTGTGAAGCAAATTTTCCAAAATCTCAACGAAAAGAAAAGGAAAAGAGGTAAATGTTTTTGCCGGTATTGCCGCCTTATGACAAGGTAACGCCTTTTGCTTCTCGTGTAAAATCAGAAAAGCGCGGGCACCATGACGGTGTCCGCGCTTTCACATTATATTATATAATCTGCTTTCGTGATTACTCCTGGCCGAGCTTGTTGAAGTCGTCGAAGGAAATCTCCTTGTGGTTCAGTGTCACGACAGCCTTCTCAGCTGCTGTGATCTTCTCCTCCAAGGCGCGCTCAGCAAACTGCTGGACGGTATCCTGCTGCTTGAGGAGCTCGTTGGCGTAGTTGTCGACATACTCCTCACCGAGGTTGAGCATGCCATACTGTGCGAACTGAGCACGAGCCACTTCCTTGGCAACATTCTTCACATCGTTGTCGTCGACCTTCAGACCGGCCTTCTCCGCAATCTTGTTGCGGATGAGATCCCATGTGAGGTTCTTGATGCTGGGCTCATAGTTCTTGTTGATGAACTCGTCGTCCTTGTCCTTGTTGTTCTCTTTGAGGATGCGCTTGAGCAGGGCATCAGGGAAGGTGAGCTGGCCGACCTTCTCCTCGCAGTACTTACGCAGATCCTGGAGGAAGCGGAAGTCCTGGTCAAAGGTGAACTGCTCCTTGAGGCCCTCGCTGACCTTCTCGCGGAAAGCCTTCTCGTCCTTGACGGTATCCTTACCGAAGACCTGGTCGAAGAGCTCCTGGTCGATGGCGTGCTTTTCGAAGTGACGGATGCTGGTGATCTGATAGCTGAAGTCTCCCTCGTGGTCCTTGATGTCATCCTTATCAATCTTCAGGATAGCAGCCACCTCAGCGCTGCCAGCGTAAGCCTTGTTGGGGTTGAAGGTGATGATGTCACCGACCTTGGCGCCCTCGAAGCGCTTCTTCTCGTCCTCGTCCTTGAGGTACTCAGGCATGACCTGTGCGCCCTCCACGGTGAGGCCGTCTTCCTTGGCGTTGCCCTCAGCGTCGAGCTCACGGAGGTCACCGACGAGGATGTCGTTGCCAGAGAAGCTCTCAGCGTTGTCGTTGTATTTGCCGAAACGGGAAGCGAAGTTGTCAACCTGCTGGTCGACGAGCTTGTCGTCAACGGTGATATCATAGTAGTCAACCTTATCCTTGTCGGAGAGCTCGATGTCGAACTCAGGAGCTACAGCGATGTCGAACATGAATGTGTAGGGAGCCGGCTTCTCAAGGTCGACAGGCTCCTGCTTCTCAGAGCCCAGAGGCATGCCGAGCATGTTGATCTTGTTGTCGCTGATGTATTTGTTGACCTCATCGCTGAGCTTCTTGTTCACCACGTCCATCTTCACGGCATTGCCATACTGACGGCGGATAAGGCCCATAGGGACCATGCCAGGGCGGAAGCCGGGAACCATGGCACGCTTGCGATAGTTCTTCAGTTCTTTCTCTACGTCATTCTTGTAGTCCTCCTCCTCAATGGTAATGGTCAGCAGACCATTGATCTTGTCGGGAGCGTCAAATGAAACTTTCATCTTTCTTGATTATTCTTTTGTTTGATTTTTCAGTAAATAACAATTACGAACTGCAAAATTAGCTATAAATCACGAATATACCTAACGAGAAGGGTATAAATTTGATTTTTTAACTTGACTTTCTGCCTTTGCCGCATTATTGTGCGTCGTAGGACTCCACCTCTTTGAGGAGTTCCTGGCGTGCAGCGGCTGCGAAGGCACGGTCTTCCTCATTGCTCTGGAACTTGCGGTAGACGAAGTTGTCGGAGAGATAGTTCTTACGCACTATCTTGTTGGCGGCGAGCTCTTCGGGGAGTCCCTGGAAGAGGATGCGGCCCTCGAAGAGGAGGTAGGCCCGGTCGGTGATGGAGAGCGTCTCCTGCACGTTATGGTCGGTGATGAGGATGCCGATGTTGCGGTATTTGAGTCGCCAGACGATGTGCTGGATGTCTTCCACGGCGATAGGGTCGACACCGGCGAAAGGCTCGTCGAGCATGATAAACTTCGGGTCGATGGCCAGACAGCGCGCTATCTCCGTGCGCCGGCGCTCACCACCGGAGAGACGGTCGCCCTTGTTCTTGCGCACCTTGTTCAGACGGAACTCGGCAATGAGGCTCTCCAACTTGTCGAGCTGTTGCTGGTGGGTGAGCTTCGTCATCTCCAGGACCGACATGATATTGTCCTCGACCGACATCTTACGGAAGACGCTGGCCTCCTGAGGCAGGTAGCCGATGCCGGCACGCGCACGCTTGTAGACAGGGAAAGAGGTGATCTCCTTGTCGTCGATGTAGACATGGCCCTCGTTGGGGATGACGAGGCCGGTGGTCATATAGAAGGATGTCGTCTTACCGGCGCCGTTAGGTCCTAAGAGTCCGACAATCTCGCCCTGACGGACATTGAACGTGACATGGTCGGCGACGGTGCGGCGGCCATAGCGCTTCACCAAATCCTTGGTGTGAAGCTCCTGGTGACGCAGACGCGTGCGCAGAATCTCGTCGACCTGCTCAGCGGTCAGAGGCGCGGCCGACGGCGCGGGCGCTTCGCCGGCATATTCTTGAGTTGCTATGTTCTCTTCTGTCATAATTGAAATTTTGCTGCAAAAATACTAAAAAATGGAATAATAACGTTGCTAAAGCCAAAATCTCTTTGCCCTATGGCAGATTTTAAGTGATTTTTGCCTACTTTTGCAAGCAGAAACAAGTACCAATAGAATGTTCATCATAAAGTTACTACAGAGATATCTCACCACCTTCGGCAAATACATCATGCTCATGGGCCGCACGTTCTCCGTTCCAGAGCGTCTGCGCATGTTTGCCAAGCGCTATGTCAAGGAGATGTCGCAGCTCGGTGTCGACTCCATCGGCATCGTGCTCCTTATCAGCTTCTTCATCGGCGCCGTGATATGCATACAGATGAAGGTCAACATCCAGAGCCCGTGGATGCCGCGATGGGTGACGGGCTATGTCACGCGAGAAATCATGCTCCTGGAGTTCTCCTCGTCTATCATGTGTCTGATTCTGGCCGGAAAGGTAGGGTCGAACATCGCCTCGGAGCTGGGCACGATGCGCGTGACGCAGCAGATCGACGCCCTCGACATCATGGGTGTCAACTCCGCCAGCTACCTCATCCTGCCGAAGATTCTCGGTCTGGTGACCATCATGCCGTTCCTCGTCATCTTCTCCTCGGCCCTGGGCATCATCGGTGCCTACGCCACGGCCTTCGTGGGGCACATGATGTCGCCCGAGGACCTCACGGCGGGCATGCACCACGCCTTCAACTCCTGGTTTGTGTGGACGAGTATCATCAAGAGCCTCTTCTTCGCCTTCATCATCTCCAGCGTCTCCTCCTATTTCGGCTATACCGTGGAGGGCGGCTCCGTGGAGGTGGGCACGGCCTCGACGAATGCCGTGGTCTGCTCCAGCGTCCTCATCCTCTTCTCTGATGTCTTCCTTACTGAACTATTGTCATGATAGAAATAAAACACCTTACCAAATCTTTCGGGGACAAGACGGTCCTCAACGATATCAACACCGTCTTTGAGACGGGGAAGACGAACCTCATCATCGGCCAGAGCGGCTCGGGCAAGACGGTGCTGATGAAGAACCTCGTGGGTCTGCTCACACCGACGAGCGGTGAGGTCCTCTACGACGGTCGCAACTTCATCACCATGGACAAGAAAGACAAGGTGCTGATGCGCCGCGAGATGGGCATGATCTTCCAGGGTGCCGCCCTCTTCGACTCTATGACGGTCTTGGAGAATGTCCGGTTTCCCTTAGACATGTTCTCCAACATGAACTCCCGCGAGCGCGACCGCCGCGCCATGGAGTGCATCGACCGCGTGAACCTCGTGGGCGCCGAGCATAAATACCCCAACGAGATTTCCGGTGGTATGCAGAAGCGCGTGGCCATAGCCAGAGCCATCGTCCTCAACCCCAAATACCTCTTCTGCGATGAGCCGAACTCCGGACTTGACCCGAAGACGTCGCTCGTCATCGACAAGCTGCTCTCTGACATCACCAAGGAATACAACATCACGACCATCATCAACACCCACGACATGAACTCCGTCATGGGCATCGGTGAGACTATCATCTTCATCTACAAAGGTCATAAGGAATGGCAGGGCACCAAGGACGATGTTATGGGTGCCACCAACCAGAAGCTCAACGACTTCATCTTCGCCAGCGACCTGCTGAAGAAGGTGAAGGAAAACTACAAGGAATAAAAGAGTGGACAACGGGACACTCTCTAAAAAATACTTCCTTCCCTGTCCCGATAATTCAAGGAAAATATTTATCTTTGCAACATATAAAAGATTAGGAGGTCGCTATGTCATCTACAGAACAAGAAAAAAGACACAAAAAATTTGAGGCAGCTATTAAGGAAATCCTCTCTTCCAAAGATAAGGCAATCAAATTCATGCAGGATGCAGGAATCTTTGACAAGAATGGACATTTAGCCCCAATGTATAAATGAATGAAACACTATATTCTACAAGGCCAAGCCTCGTTCTTGGCTTTCACGGTTGTGACCAGTCTGTAGTAAATAAGGTTATTACTGGCAAAGAAGAACTTCTTGCCAGTAACAATGATTATGACTGGCTCGGACCAGGTATTTTTGGGGGAAAACACAGACCGTCCCTACTAACAAGCCATTAACACCTAACAACTAACACCTAACAGCGTCCCCCCAACCTCATCTCATCAACCACGTGCCGCCGCTCTCCACCATGGGCACGACAATCGTCTCCTTATCGCCGTCGCCATAGGTCAGCGTGAGGAAGGCGTTGGCGACATGGCGCGTGGTGTCGGCATTGGCGTCTGTCAGCTCCACGCCCTTGATACCTTTGTGGGCATCTTTCTGCTGGCCGACAAACATCTTGGCGTTGGTGATGAGCTGCTGGCGATAGCCTTCCGGCATGTCGTGAGGCTGATAACGCCCGTCGACAAAACTACCGTAGTCGCCCTTCAACAACTGCTCGTAATAGACCTTGGCAGCCTGGCCCGCCAGCTCGGCAGCCGTAGGTCCGGACGACTTGCCAGAACAGCCCGACAAGAGGATAGCGACGACAAAAGAGAGAAATGTTATTTTCCGCTTCATGGCTATAACGATGTTTCTGCCTTGCCCCGACATATCGACGGCGGAGCAAGGCAGACTTTTATTTTTAACGGATAAATTCGATTACTTCTGACGGATGAAGACGTTGATAGGACATCCGTGCATCGGCCAGTTCTCACGTATCTTGTTCTCAAGGAAACGACGGTACGGCTCCTTGATATACTGCGGCAGGTTGGCGTAGAAGACAAACGACGGTATCTGCGTGTTAGGAAGCTGCGAACAGTATTTTATCTTGATGAACTTGCCCTTGGTGGAAGGCGGCGGTGTCTGCTCGATGATAGGCAGCATGACCTCGTTGAGCTTGGTGGTGCCCACGTGAGTCTTCCGGTTCTTATAGACCTCCACGGCCGTCTCCAAGACTTTAAAGATGCGCTGCTTGGTGAGCGCAGAAGCAAAGATGATAGGGAAGTCGGTGAACGGCGCCATGCGGTTGTGGATGGCGTTCTTGAAGAAGTCGATGGCTTTTTGACTCTTGTCCTCCACCAGGTCCCATTTGTTGACAACGACGACAAGGCTCTTCTTATTCTTCTGTATGAGCTGGAAGATATTCATATCCTGTGCCTCGATACCGCGTGTGGCGTCGATCATCAGGATGCAGACGTCGCTGTTCTCGATAGCACGGATGGAGCGCATGACGCTGTAGAACTCCAAATCTTCCGACACCTTGTTCTTACGGCGGATACCGGCGGTGTCGACAAGGTAAAAGTCGAAGCCAAACTTATTGAAACGGGTATAGATGCTGTCACGTGTCGTACCGGCTATCTCGGTGACGATGTTACGGTCCTCACCGAGGAAGGCATTGACAATACTCGACTTGCCGGCGTTAGGGCGTCCTACGACGGCAAAGCGCGGGAGGTCGTCGTCGAAATCTTCCTTACCATTGTCAGGGAGCTTCTCGATGATGAGGTCCAGGAGGTCGCCGGTGCCGCCGCCTGTGGCAGCACTGATACACTGCGGGTCACCAAGGCCGAGTTTGTAAAACTCTGCGGCGGTGTACTCCATGCCGCTGTTGTCGACTTTATTGGCCACCAGGATAACGGGAACCTTGGCACGGCGCAGAATCTTCGCCACATCCTCGTCCCAGTCGGTGACGCCTGTCTCCACATCGACGAGGAAGAGCACAAGGTCAGCCTCGTCGGAAGCTGTCATCACCTGCTTGCGGATAGCATCCTCAAAGATATCATCGGATTTGACGACCCAGCCGCCGGTATCGACGACGGAGAACTCGCGGTTGTTCCAAGAACATTTGCCGTACTGACGGTCACGGGTGGTACCGGCGACATCGCTGACGATGGCATGACGCGTCTGCGTCAACCGGTTGAAAAGGGTGGACTTGCCCACGTTGGGGCGTCCTACAATAGCTACTAAACTTGCCATTCTGTTGTTTGATTACTGAAGTTTAACATTCTTCGGCCCTCTATGTCTTAGAGAGTGCGCCTTGCCATAACGGTCAAGGGAATTGGTAAGTGGGGTACCTAACACCTTATTCAGGATTATACCCGAAGTTGTCGAGCTCTTTCTCAGAGTTGCGCCAGTCTTTGTCCACCTTGACGAAGATGTCGAGGTAGATGGACTTGTCGAAGAACTTCTCCAAGCTCTTGCGAGCCTCCGAAGAGACCTTTTTTAGCGCCTGTCCCTGATGCCCGATGATGATGCCCTTCTGGGAGTCGCGCTCCACGTAGATGACGGCATTGATATGGATGTGGTGGTCATCCTCTTTGAAGCGCTCTACGACGACCTCGACGGAGTAAGGAATCTCCTTATCGTAATAGCGCAGTATCTTCTCACGGATAATCTCCGAGACGAAGAAGCGCGCCGGTTTATCGGTGAGCTGGTCTTTATCGAAATAGGCAGGACTCTCGGGCAGGAGCTCCTTGATGCGGTGCATGAGCATGTCGACACCAAAGTTGTTGGAAGCCGAGATGGGCAGTATCTCTGCCTTAGGAAGCAGCGCGTGCCATTTCTCCACGATAGCAGAGAGGAGCGCGTTGGGGTCACCAGCAGGAGCCTGGCCGTCCTGGGAGACCTTGCCAGCCTTGGGAGCCTTGGCGTCCTTGGCCACCTTGTCGAGCTCGTCAATCTTATTGATGAGCACAATGACAGGGATGGTCATCTTCTGAACCTTTTCGAGGAAGTCCATGTTCTTCTCCGGGTTCTCAACGACATCGGTGACATAGAGCAGGATGTCGGCGTCGGCAAGGGCCGACTCGGAGAACTGTAACATATACTCCTGCATCTTGTAGTTGGGTTTCAAGACGCCGGGAGTGTCAGAAAAGACTATCTGTGCATCGTCGGTGTTGACGATACCCATGATACGGTGACGTGTCGTCTGCGCCTTGAACGTGGCGATACTGATGCGCTCTCCGACAAGGCGGTTCATCAATGTCGACTTACCGACATTGGGGTTTCCGACGATGTTTACAAATCCTGCTTTGTGCTGCATGGTTAAAATGATTAGGGGTATAAAAACAGCAAGTGTTAGGCAATAATGGCGTGAATGATATGCTTATCACTGTTATCCATTAACACCTAACACCTACCTACTATCACCAAAATATATTACTTTGCTCCGGCAACCTTATCGCCGTCGTAGCCCCATTTGAAGTAAATGGCACCATGGACGAAACCGGCACCGAAAGCGGTAAATATCATATTGTCACCCTTCTTGAACTTCGACTCGTTGTCCCAGAGAGCTAAAGGAATCGTAGCAGAACTGGTGTTTCCGTAATGCTCGATATTGATGACGACCTTGTCCAAAGGCAGGTCGGCACGCTTAGCCACAGCATCGATGATGCGGAGGTTAGCCTCGTGAGGAACGATCCAGTTGAGGTTGGCATTGCTCAGGCCGTTGCGCTGCATGACCGTAGCCACATCGTCGCTCATATAGGTCACGGCGTGGCGGAACACGGTGCGACCCTCCTGATAGACGTAGTGCAGACGGTTGTCGATAGTGAAATGCGACGGTGGGCAGACACTGCCGCCAGCCTTCATGTGAAGGAAGGGCAGACCCTTGCCATCGGTGAGGAGCAGCGAGTCCTGAAGGCCCATGCCCTCTTCCTCGGTAGCCTCGACCATCACGGCGCCGGCACCATCACCAAAGAGCACGCAGGTCTGACGGTCTGTCCAGTCTACGACCGATGACATCTTCTCTGCCGAGCAGACGATGACGCGCTTGTAGCGTCCCGACTGTATCATCGACGAAGCCATGTCAAGGGCATAGATGAAACCGCAGCAGGCGCAGGACATGTCGAAGGCAAAAGCATTCTTCAGTCCTAACTTGCCCACGACGATACTTGCCGTGGAGGGGAAAGGATAGTCCGGTGTCGTCGTGGAGACGATGAGGGCCTCAATGCTGTCGGGGTCCACACCTGTCTTGGCGATGAGCTGCTTGCAGGCCTTGCGGGCCATATAGCTGGCGCCGAGACCCTCCTCGGTGAGGATACGACGCTCTTTGATGCCTACACGCGTACGAATCCACTCGTCGCTGGTGTCCACCATGCGCGACAGCTCATCATTGGTGAGAATGTAGTCGGGCACGTAACCGCCAACGCCGGTGATTACTGCGTTGATCTTAGCCATTATTCAGCGGCCTCTTTGACGATAGCAACCTTACCACGATAGTAGCCGCAAGTGGGGCATACAGTGTGGTAAACATAGTAAGCACCACAGTTAGGGCATACTGCCAGTGTGGGGGCTACTGCTCCGTCATGAGTTCTACGCTTGAGTGTACGAGTCTTTGACTGTCTTCTTTTAGGATGTGCCATAATGCTTTAAATGTTTTTATTTTTTGTTTTTTAATTGTGCGAGCGCTGCCCATCGGGAGTCTACAGGAGTCTCACCATCGCCATCACCGCTTCGGGCGGCCGAATGTTCTTCTAAGATCTTCATCATGGCAGGGTTGCATTTTCCAGGTGCATGCACATGCCTGAGTGGGATTGCGAGCTCTATAAACTGATAGATGAACCATGCGGTGTCGAGTATTCCTTCGTTCTCAGGCACCGTGATGAGATCATCGTCCTCTGAGTAGTCATCTCCGAACTGCGCCACAAGGTGGTAGTCGCTGGCGATAGGTTGGTCCATATCGTCCAAGCAACGTTCACACTGAACAGTGACGGAGCCTTCGGTGTGGAAGTCCAAGTCAAAGACATCGGCATTGCGGTCAATGGTGACATCACAGACAAGGTTGCCGTGCTGAACGCCATCACCGGCAACAGCCTCGAAGAAACTGTCGTCGATGTCGAAGTGGATGTCGGTGACACCCTCTTTCAATGCCTGCAAATCAATCTTAAACTGCTCTAACTTAGACATATCTACACTTTGGAGTGCAAAGTTACTGCTTTTTTCTCCAATAGACGCATTTTTCTTCACCATTTTTTCGATATTAACAAAAGTTCGGACAATAATGACGCTCCTCCCCGCTCTCACCGTCATTTCCGCAGCTCAATGCGGAAGGTCGTCCCCTTCCCCACTTCTGAGCTCTTGACCCAGATACGGCCTTTGTGGTATTCCTCCACAATGCGCTTCGCCAGACTCAGCCCCAAGCCCCAGCCACGCTTCTTCGTGGTGAAGCCCGGCTTGAAGACATTGCGCAGGTCTTTCTTACGGATACCCTTACCCGTGTCAGCGACCTCTATGGCCACCATATCGGGGAAATCGAAGACCCGGAGCGTCAACGTGCCGGGACCGCCGCCCATGGCATCGACAGCATTCTTACACAGATTCTCCACTACCCACTCAAAGAGATTGGCATTGATGTTGGCAATGGCCTGCGGTGACGTCGACGAGGTAAGGACATTGACACTGTGGCTCACACGCCGCTGCATATACCCAGCTACCCGTTCGATAAGCGGCACGATATCGGTAGGGGTCAACTCTGGCGTAGAGCCTATCTTCGAGAAACGGTCGCTGACGAGTTGCAGACGCTGAATATCCTTATCGAGCTCTGGGATAAGATTGTCGTCGGGATATTCGCTCTTCAGCACCTCTACCCACGCCATCAAACTGCTGATAGGCGTACCGAGCTGGTGAGCCGTCTCCTTGCTCAGGCCCACCCACACCCGGTTCTGCTCAGCTCGTTTGGCAGCCAACAAGGCAAAGACGAGGATGGCGATAAAGACCAAGAGCACGCCCAACTGCAGCCAGGGATAATAAACTAATCGTTTGAGAAGGATGGAATCATCGTAGCAGACATAGATAAAATCATTAGGAGCTAAGGCTATCTTGATAGCACGTCCCTGGGCTTTCAGCCGCTGACCCAGCCGTGAGGCATAGCGCAGACTGTCGGCACGGCTGCACGACCGCATGGTGAGGTTGCGGTAAGTCTGGGCATTGCCATTGCCGTCCATGACAACGACAGGAATGGTGTTGTTTTCATTGAGGACTTTGAGCACTAAGCTGAGGTTCGTATTCTCATCGGCCTGGCTTAAGGACCGCATGGCCTCGGCCCACACCTCCATACGCGAATGTTCCTCACGCTGAAGGGCAAGGGTGAAATAATGGGTAAAGATAAGCGAGCCAGCAACGAAGACCACCGCTGCAAGCATCAGCAAAAGCTCTACCTTTCTAATCTGCTCTGTCCATTTCATCTGTTCTGTCTGTTACCATAATGATAACGCAGAGGAAACGGCTTTATTATACATTACAAATTATCCGTTATACATTACCATTACACAATACACATTATCCATTACATATTACACACGTATAATGTATAATGGATAATGTTATAGTGTATAATGATATAAAAAAGCCTCGGGAATCTAATGACTCTCGAGGCTTCATTTAAAAGGAGGCGGTTACCTACT
>UQRP01000044.1 GCA_900543585.1 uncultured Prevotella sp. | reverse complement strand
CCTGTTTTAAAGGTTTTCTTTGTGTCAGCGCCAAGATTCGACGAAGGAGAATCTGACATTTTCGGGTTGAGGGCGGGGAGAGGCAAAGCCTCTCACAAACCCTCAAACCGAAAATGCCAAAGGGCCTAAGCCCTTGACGCTGGCACAAAGCTGTTTTTCTGGTTTTAGTTGAAATCTATCGTATATTTTACGATTGAGGATTCTTTAACTTATTAGTACGAGATGCGCGCAAGGGCTATTCATAAATTTTGAAAGCAAACATCACATCTTGCGACGGTCGTCACAAGATCGTGTGACGGTCGTCAAAAGATCGTGCGACGGTCGTCACAAGATCGTGCGACGGTCGTCAAAAGATATCGTTGAAGACTTTTAGATGAATCGTTTAACGTAGAGGGCGGTTACTTAACAACGAAAAGACTTTATTCGTATAGGTTGAAAAGTACGCACTTAGGGATAAACACAATCCGAACCCCCAAGAGGAAATGCCAGTGAGAATATAGGTACGAGTATTGTCATGGAGAGGTCTCACGTTGGAAAAACGCTCAATATGCTTGTGGCCGCTCTATTTTATGCCCAAGGGGCAATTTTACGCGTTAGCGATTTTCGTCATGGGCAGGCTTGATCCCCGTAGGGGTGGTGTTGAAGTGATGGGGCAGACAGCGAGCTTGCTCGCAAAGGCTGCCCCATCGCTTCAACACCATAGCTCCATCGGGAGCGAAAGCGTGTCCAGGACAATTTTCCTATACATTTCCACATGATTGATGGTGGCGGCAAGTGTGTTCGGGATGTGAAAAAAGCGAGAGGGCATACCCTGCTATCCACGTGAGACCTCTCCGAGGTCTTTCCACTTTGGCATCCTGCTACCCCAGGTCGCTCGGTGGCGGTCGGTCTCGCTACGCTTCGATCTCCCGCCCCTCTCGACGACCTGGGGTCATTCATAGTGTGACCCCTCCGGGGTCAGTGCCCATCGAAAGGGATTGCCGGAGTCAATGTAGGGGCGGGGATTATCCCCGCCCTAACCCCGCAGAGATGTTGCCGCGCCAGAGAAGAAAACTACATTCGTGTTGTTAGTGCCTTTCGTGGGCAAAGCTTCTGTCTTTGCTGCCCCTTGCAACACCCATTCTGAATGGATTGGCAGCGAGTTACTGATATTACTCTATAAAGTGACGGAAACGAAAGAGGCGGGGACAGACCCCGCCTCTTCCGCAGATATCAGAAGCTTAGTAGCTAAGACTAATTCTCGATGAACTTCTTGGCAGCACGCAGCTGGTGACGCATGACATTAAGGAACTCCTGCGTCTCCTGGAGGATGTTCAGATAGACCAGAGAGACCTTGAAGTTGGAAGTATCCGTACTCTTCTGCACTGTGTCGAGGACATGCTTGCGGAGCACTGAGAGCTCGTCACGGCAGGAGTCAGCCTCGGAAAGGATGTCACGATAGTTGTCGTACTTGCGAGTGTCAATCATATCGCGCGTCATGGACATCAGGTCGTTGACACGGCGGCGGACCGGTGTAAACTGGCGTACATACTCCTCAGGAACGGGGTTGAAGTTGTTGTCGACATGCTCGCGCACCGGCTCCAGCATACGGCGGAGGCAGTAGAGGAACTGCTGGTCGGCATTGGCACCAAGGTGGAACCAGGTGTTGCGCTCCAGAGCAATATCCTGCGGGGCACGCTTCAGACCCAGCATCTCCTGACGGCGGAATTTCTTCAGCTCGTCAGTCTCCTTGTGCAGCGACTTACGGCAGCGGCGGAGCTCACGTGTGTTCTGCGAGATGAAACCGTCCATGATGTCGTTGAAGGTATCCAGTGCATAGCGGCAGACGAAGCTCTGAGTGTTGCTCACACGCTTGCGGAGCATATCCCAAACAAGTTCGGGATCGCGGGTGCGCATCATCAGGTTGAAGCTGCTGTCGCTCTCGGCCTCAGCAGCCTTACGCTTGTTGTAACGACGGTTGCTGCTCCAGAGGATGTAGACCACGAGGACCATGAAGCCCGTCTGGACAACGATGCCACCATACCACATGAACAGGGCTACGAGGGCGCAGGTGACAAAGGCCACACCAGCAGTGATAAACCAGCCACCGATGACACTCAGCACACCCGTGACACGGAAGACAGCACTCTCACGGCTCCACGCTCTGTCGGCCAAGCTCGAACCCATGGCCACCATGAAGGTAACATAAGTAGTAGAAAGCGGCAGCTTGTGGTTGGTACCGAAGGTGATAAGCATAGAAGAGATAACGAGGTTGACAGCAGCACGGACAACGTCGAAGGCGGCTTGGTCGTCGACAAGCTCCACATCATTGGTATTTAAACGGCTGTTGATCCACTTGCGGAGACCTACAGGGATATATTGAGAGAGGGTTTCTACCGCCCACTGGCACCAGCGCACGATAGCACGGGCAGCCTTGGAGGAGCCGAACATCTCGTCGCCCTCGTCCTGACGGGCCAGGTCGACGGAAGTCTTGATCACATTCTGAGCCTTCTTAGAGGTGGCCATGGCGATGATCATAATGATGCCGGCAGCCATGAGATAGAAGGGAGGCGTCTTGGCACTTTCCAGCAACGACTTCATCAGGAAGGCGTCAGCAGAAGCACCGTGGGCGTTGGCCGTGAAGTCCTGCCAAGAAGAGAGACCGGCCAAAGGCACACCGATGAAGTTCACAAGGTCATTACCGGCGAAGGACATAGCCAAGCCGAAGGTACCCATGAGGACGACGAACTTGAAGATGTCGACCTTCAGCAGGTGGAGAATCTCCATGACGATGGAGGAAGCCACAAAGGTGATGAGGAGCAACAGGTTGGTATTGTTATTGATATAGTCACGCACCGACTCAGGGACGTAAGGGCTGGAACCGATACCCTTCATGAAGATGAAGTAAGCCAAGACGGTGAAGGAGAGACCACCGAAGATAGCGATGGTATAGCGGCTGTGCTTCTTATAATTAAAGGTGAAGACCACACGGCTGATCCACATCACCACCATACCCACGACAAAGGAGATGGCCACGGAGACGAAGATGGCGATGATGACCTGCAAGGCTTTGCTGGAGTTCAGCAGCATGGAGATATCGTACTGCGGGTTGGAGAGAACCATGATAATGGCCAGCATGAACGTACCACCAAGGAGCTCGAAGACAAGTGAGACGGTCGTAGAGGTCGGCATGCCCAACGTGTTGAAGACGTCGAGGATGATAACATCCGAGACCATGACAGCCAAGAATATCGTCATCACTTGCGAGAAGGAGAAGTATTGCGGCATCATGATGCCATGACGTGCAATATCCATCATGCCCGATGACAGCACGGCACCCAAGACGACAGCCACGGAAGCTATGATAAGTACCGTGCGGAAAGTGGCGACTCGCGCACCGACTGCCGACTGCAAGAAGTTTACGGCGTCGTTGCTCACACCCACGAAGAGGTCGAAGACGGCGAGACAGAGCAGGAAGATGACGACGCACAGATACAGTGTTTCCATAAATAATAATGTATGCTTTTTTTGTTTTTATCTTGGCGCAAAGGTACTCACAGCATGTTACAGCTACATTAAACACATATTACAATCGTGTTACAAAATAACGGCGGTAGAAATTCCTGAGCCTCAAAAAAAGACAAACTTCCTTTCTGTTTCAAAAGAAATGGTTAACTTTGCACTGAACAATCCAAACAAGAACAAGAGAGTAATTAGCATCTATGAAACTGAACAATAAAGTGGCGACAGAGATCCGTGACTATGTGATGATTACCATCGCCATGGTCTGCTACTGTATCGGCTGGACCGTCTTTCTGTTGCCCAACAATATCACCACGGGCGGTGTGCCGGGTATCTCCTCCGTCCTCTACTGGGGTACGGGCATACCTGTGCAGACGACCTACTTCATCATCAACGCCTTTCTGTTGGCGCTGGCGTTGAAGATCCTTGGCTGGCGTTTCTGCGTGAAGACCATCTATGCCGTCATCGTGCTCACGGGTCTGACGACTTTTGCGCGCAGCAATGCCGGTGGCCTGCACCTGCTCAAGGACCAGCCGTTCATGGCGAGCCTCATCGGCGCCATCTTCTGTGGCAGCGGTGTGGGCCTTGGACTGGCTTTCAACGGCTCCACGGGTGGCACGGATATCGTAGCCGCCATCGTGCACAAATACCGCGACATCTCCTTGGGGAGAGTCATCATGCTCTGCGACATCTTCATCATCTCGTCGTCCTACCTCGTTTTCCACAACTTCGAGCAGGTCATCTACGGATATGTCGTCCTCCTCGTCACGGCCTACTGTGTCGACCAGGTTGTCAACGTCATGCACCGCTCCGTGCAGTTCTTCATCATCTCCGACAAATATAAGGAGATAGCGTCGCGCATCGCCGTCTTTCCCCATCGTGGTGCCACCGTCATCGAGGCCCACGGCTTCTATACCGGCCACGAGGTGAAGATGCTCTTCATCATGGCCAAGCGCCGTGAGAGCAACGTCATCTTCCGCATCATCAACGACATCGACCCCAAGGCCTTCGTCACCGAGACGAATGTCATCGGCGTCTATGGCGAGGGCTTCGACAAGTTCAAGGTCAAGAAACTCAAACACTCTCAAGAGCCCCTCTCGCCCGAGCAGCAGGCCGCGCTGTAAACGCTGAGGGGTAACCCGATAGATACAAAAATGCCAGAACAAGGTTTCTTACACCCTGTTCTGGCATTATTTTTTATAAGCATCCGGCAATCCGGTATAAATATTGTAATGACTGGACTTCCGGACTTCAATTCTGTCCTTCCGGACTTCTGATAGAAAATTACTTTGTTGCGTTCTCTTCCGGTGCCTTGTCGATGAGGTCCATGAACTGGTCGAGCTTCGGCGTGATGATAATCTGGGTGCGGCGGTTGCGCTGCTTGCCGAGCTCCGTATCGTTGCTGACAAGGGGATTAAACTCACCGCGGCCACCGGCTGTCAGACGCTTCGGCGAGACATTGAAGTGGTTGATGAGGTACTGCACGACGCTGGAGGCGCGGAGGCAGGAGAGATCCCAGTTGTTACGGATGTTCTTCATGCTGGCAGCTGAGGTGTTGACAGGCACGTTGTCGGTGTTACCCTCCACGAGGACATCATAGTCCTTATAGTCTGTGATGATCTTCGCAATCTTGGAGAGCGTCTCCTCGGCACGGTCGTTAATCTCATAGGACCCGCTCTTGTAGAGCATGTTGTCGGCCAGGCTGATGTAGACGACACCCTTGAGAACCTGCACGTCAACCTCCTTCATCTCCTCCTTGGAGAGGGAGCGTGTGAGGTTGTTGGTGAGGACCATGTTCAACGAGTCACTCTTGCTCTTCACCTCCACAAGGTGGCGGATGTACTGATTGGACTCGTTAATCTGGTCGACGAGTTTAGAGATATTGATGTTGTTAGCGCTGGTGTTGTTCAGACTCTTGTCCAGGCTCTGCTGCAGTGCGGCATAGTCTTTCTTCTGCTGAGCAAGCTGGTCCTCAAGCGACGTGACACGGGCTTTGGAAGCAGCAAGCTGCTCCTTGGCATCCTGGTAGTTGTTGGTGAGCTCGCGGTTCTCGTTCTGACAGTTCTGCAAGTCCTTCTTACTTGCACAGCCCGTGACGAGGAGAGCAGCGGCACAAAGAGAGAAAATTAATGTCTTGTTCATCTTCGTTATGGTTCTAAAAGTTAATATATGGGTCAAAATTAGCATAAAGACGCGTCACTGGCAAATAAGTATATAGCTTTTATGCTTATTTAACCACGTGACGCGTCTTTAAGGTGATATTTATACAATGTAAGCGCTTTTTTAGAATTCAGCGTTACGCGGTGTACGCGGGAATGGGATGACGTCGCGGATGTTCTGCATGCCGGTGACGAAGAGGATGAGACGCTCGAAGCCGAGTCCGAAACCAGCGTGCGGGCAGGAGCCGTACTTACGTGTGTCGAGATACCAGCTGTAGGTACTCTCCTTCATGTCGCGGCGCTCTATCTCGTCGAGGAGCTTCTGGTAGTTCTCCTCACGCACGGAACCGCCGATGATCTCGCCGATACGCGGGAAGAGGACGTCGGTGCCCTGCATGGTCTTGCCGTCGGGGTTCTTCTTCATGTAGAAGGCCTTGATCTCCGTAGGATAGTCGGTCATGATGACAGGGCGCTTGAAATGCTCCTCCACGAGGTAGCGCTCGTGCTCCGAAGCCAGGTCCATGCCCCAGCCCGTGATGGGGAACTCAAACTTGTGACCGTCCTTGACAGCCTGCTGCAGGATGTTGATACCCTCCGTGTAAGGCAGACGGACGAAGTCCTCCTTGACAACGCTCTCCAAAGTCTGGATGAGGGTCTTGTCAATCATCTTGTTGAGGAACTCCAGGTCGTCACGGCAGTTGTCGAGGGCCCACTGCACACAGTACTTGATGAAGTCCTCTTCCAGGTCCATGAGCTCGTCCTTGTCCATGAAGGCCACCTCCGGCTCTATCATCCAGAACTCGGCGAGGTGACGCGGCGTGTTGCTGTTCTCGGCACGGAAGGTAGGACCGAAGGTGTAGATGGCACCTAAGGCTGTAGCACCGAGCTCACCCTCGAGCTGTCCCGAGACGGTGAGGTTGGTCTTCTTGCCGAAGAAGTCCTTGTCGTAGTCCACCTTGCCCTCCTTGGCCACGCGATCAAGGTCGAGGGTCGTCACCTGGAACATCTCACCGGCACCCTCAGCGTCGCTGGCGGTGATGAGCGGGGTGTTGAAATAATAGAATCCGTGGTCGTGGAAATACTTATGGATGGCGATGGCCATGTTGTGACGGATGCGGAAGACAGCACCAAAGGTATTGGTGCGCAGGCGCATGTGTGCATACTGGCGCATGTATTCAAAGCTCTGACCCTTCTTCTGCATGGGATAGTCGGAAGGACAGAGACCGTAAATCTCCAACTCCTTGGCCTGGACCTCAACGGTCTGGCCCTTGCCCTGGCTCTCGACGAGCTTTCCGGTGGCCCGGATGCAGGCGCCGGTGGTGATGCTCTTCAGCATCTCGGCGTCGAAGTTCTCGGGAGCGACGACAATCTGGATGTTCTTGATGGTAGACCCATCGTTCAAGGCTATGAAGTCGACAGCCTTACTGCTGCGGTGCGAGCGCACCCAGCCCTTTACTGTGATGTCTGTGTTGTAGTCGGTGCTGCGAAGGGCATCGACGACCTTTGTTCTGCTTGACATATCTGTAAACATTATTACTCAAACATACCGCTGCGGAGCATGTCCACTTCCTTCTCGGTGAGGAAGCGCCAGTCGCCACGGCGCAGGCCCTTCTTTGTCAGGCCGGCAAACTGTACACGGTCGAGTTTGACGACACGATATCCCATGTGCTCGAAGATACGGCGCACGATACGGTTCTTACCGCTGTGAATCTCGATGCCCACCTGAGAGTGGTCGCGCTCGTCGGCATACTCGATGGAGTCGGCATGCACCTCACCGTCTTCCAGGACGATGCCGTCGGCAATCTTCTGCAGATCCTCGGCAGAGACGTTCTTGTCGAGGTAGACGTGATACACCTTCTTCTTCAGGAACTTCGGATGAGTGAGCTTGGAGGCCAGCTCGCCGTCGTTGGTGAGCAGGAGCACGCCGGTGGTGTTGCGGTCGAGACGACCCACGGGGTAGATACGCTCCGGGCAGGCGTCCTTGACGAGGTCCATGACGGTCTTACGCTGCTGCGGGTCGTCGGAAGTCGTCACCGTGTCCTTGGGCTTGTTGAGAAGGATATAGACCTTCTTCTCTATTGTCACGGGCTGCTCGTTGAAAGTGACGACATCGGAGCGCTTCACCTTTGTGCCGAGCTCTGTGACAACCTCGCCGTTGACCTTCACCTGACCTTTGAGGATAAACTCATCAGCCTCGCGGCGAGAGCAGACGCCGGCGTTGGCGAGATATTTGTTCAGACGGATGGGCACGTTGGGGTCAACGTGCTCCTCCTTATATTCTATGCGTTTCTTCAGGCTGTACTTAGCATTGGGATCGTAGCCGGGACGGTTGTTGCCATAGCCGTTGTTACGGTTGTAGCCGTTGTTACGGTTACCATAGCCGTTGTTGCGGTTGCCATATCCGTTGTTGTTACGGTATCCGCCCTGCTGGCGTGGCTGGTAGCCACCCTCGGAGTTGCCATTGTAGCGTGGACGTGGCTGATAGCCGCCCTCGGAGTTGCCATTGTAGCGTGGACGCTGCTGATAGCCACCCTGCTGACGTGACTGGTAGCCACCCTGCTGGCGCGGCTGATAGCCGCCCTCGGCGTTGCCGTTGTAGCGCGAACGCTGCTGATAGCCACCCTGCTGGCGCGGCTGGTAGCCGCCCTCGGAGCTGTTGCTGTTGTAGCGTGGGCGCGGCTGGTAGCCACCCTGCTGACGCGACTGGTAGCCCGACGACTGATAAGAGCGCTGCGGGCGCGGGCTCTCACTGCCTAAAGCGGAGCCGAAGCCCTCGGGACGGAAACCACCCGTCTCGGGCTTGGTAGTGGCACGCTCGGCATTGTAAGGGCGTGTAGTATGTATACGGGGACGCTGTGTGCGACCTGTTGCGGGATGATAATCTCTCTGATTCTGATGGCCTTGGGGGCGAGAATAACCGTCACGGCCATCCTGCTTCGGAGCCTGTTGTGGTGTCTCCTGAGTCTTGTTGTCTAATTCTTCTGACATAATTAAGTGTTTTGTTGCTATAAAATCAATTGTTTAGATTACATGCCGGTATAGTTGTGCGGCGTAATTTGCATGAGTTCGTCTTTTACTTTCTGACTGACATTAAGTGTGTTAATAAATTCGTGAATAGTCTCCTCCGTCATGGTGCCGTTGGTGCGTGTCAGCGCCTTCAGTGCCTCGTAGGGATGTGGATAGCCCTCACGGCGTAGAATGGTCTGTATGGCCTCGGCGACGACAGCCCATGTGTTGTCGAGGTCGGCATTAATCTTATCCTGGTGCAGGATGAGCTTGCGCAGGCCCTTCAGCGTGCTCTGGATGGCGATGATGCTGTGGCCGAGAGGCACGCCGACATTGCGGAGCACGGTGCTGTCGGTGAGGTCGCGCTGCAAGCGGCTGATGGGGAGTTTGGAAGCCAGGAAGGTCAGCACGGCATTGGACATGCCGAGGTTGCCCTCACTGTTCTCATAGTCGATGGGGTTGACCTTGTGAGGCATGGCGCTGGAGCCCACCTCGCCGGCTTTGATCTTCTGCTTGAAATAGTCCATGGAGATGTACATCCAGAAGTCGCGGTCGAGGTCAATGATAATGGTGTTGATGCGACGGATGGCGTCGAAGACAGCGGCGAGGTTGTCGTAGTTGCTGATCTGTGTCGTCCACTGCTCGCGCTCCAGACCCAACTTCTCGCTGACAAACTTGTCGGCGAAGGCTTTCCAGTCGTAGTCGGGGTAAGCCACGTGATGGGCGTTGAAATTACCCGTAGCGCCACCGAACTTTGCCGTCATGCGGCAGGCCTTGAGGCTCTTGAGCTGCTCGGTGAGACGATAGACATAGACCTCTATCTCCTTGCCCAAGCGTGTGGGGGAGGCAGGCTGTCCATGGGTCTTGGCCAGCATGGGCACGTCTTTCCACTCCTCGGCATACTGCTGGAGCTGGTCGATGAGCTCCTCTACCTGCGGGCAGAAGACCTCGTGGAGACACTCCTTGAGCGCCAAAGGCACCGAGGTGTTGTTGATATCCTGGGATGTCAAGCCGAAATGGATAAACTCCTTATAGGCTTCCAGACCACCAATGGCATCAAACTGCTCCTTGATGAAATACTCTACGGCCTTGACATCATGGTTAGTGACCTTCTCTATATCCTTTACACGCTGTGCCGATTTCTCATCGAAATGGCGGTAAATATCGCGGAGACGATCAAAGAGGCTGTGGTCAAAAGATTTCAGCTGTGGCAAAGGGAGCTCACAGAGAGTGATGAAATACTCTATCTCTACGCGCACGCGATAACGGATGAGAGCATACTCAGAGAAATAATCAGCCAGAGCCTGTGTCTTGTTTCTGTAGCGACCGTCAATAGGCGAGACGGCCGTCAATGCATCGAGAATCATAGAATTAAGAATGTAATACGTATTAGCTTATGGCTGCAAAATTACAAAAACTCGGGGAAAAGCCTTGCAATACGTCTGTTTTTTTTAGGAGATAATAACAAATAAATCCCCGCAGCGCCCGAAAGCACTACGGGGACCACCCCTGTGGGCGTTGACGGATTCGAACCGCCGACCCTCTGCTTGTAAGGCAGATGCTCTAAACCAACTGAGCTAAACGCCCTTTCTGTTTTGCGAGTGCAAAGGTACGAAGGTTTTTCCGACCTGCCAAATATTTTCGTATTTTTTTTCTAACATTTCCCAATTTAATTTGTCCCTTGGGGTTAGGGCGGGGATAAACCCCGCCCCTACGGTGTCACCGCTGTCCGCTTCCAGTCAAACCATTAACACCTAACACTTAACACCTAACACCTACCACCCTATCATCCCAACATTGCCTCGATATCCGCCTGCTTGAGGATGCACAGAACGGCCTGGCCGTCAGGGGTATAGTTGACATTGGAGCATTGGAAGAGGCTGTTGATGATATTCTCCATCTCGGTGTTGCCCAATACCTGGCCGTAGGGGATAGCAGCGGCGCGGGCCAGACTCAGCGCCATGCGGTCGTGAATCTTCGACAGGCTCTTGGCCACGGCGCCGTCGGGGGTCTCCATGGCCTCGGCGAGGATGTCGTGGATGAGAGCCGCCATGTCTATGCCGTCGAAGCCCTCGGGGATGGCATTGACAGCCCACGTCGTGCCACCCAAAGCCGTGAGCTCGAAGCCCATGAGCGTCATGTCGTCCTTAAGCTCCGTCAGCGTCACCGTCTCCTGAGCCGTGAGCTCCACACTCTGGGGGAAGAGAATCTTCTGCGAGTGCATCTTGCGGGCCGCGATACGCTTCTGATAGTCCTCGAAGAGGATGCGCAGGTGGGCGCGGTGCTGGTCGATAATCATCAGCCCCGACTTCACCGCCGTCATGATGTACCGGCCTTTATACTGATAGTGCATCGGCGACTTCTCCTCGATGATGCTGCCGTCCTTGGAGGGCGCTGCAAACGTCTCCACCTTTGTGGTGCCCTTTGCGGGTCCGGCGAAGAGGGAGGGCTGCTCCATGTCGCCATTGCCCAGCCCACTGCTGAAGCCACCAGCCAGACCGCCGCCAAATCCCGGCTCGGCATCAGTGTCGTCATCGAAATAGTTCTCTTGGGAGATGACGGAGCTGAGCTTGCTGGTATGAGTGGCACCACCGGAGGCAGCAGCGTTAGCGCCACCGGAAGCAGCACCGGACGCACCGGAGGCGGGCGTTGCTGTGAAAGGATTGTACATAGGGTCGAAGTCGACTTTCGGCATCGACGTGCCCTGCATGGAGTTGAAGACGGGGATGTCGGGCTTGCCCTCAGTGTCGAATTCTATCGTGGAGGTATCGTTGAAAGCCCCCACGGCATCGCGGACGGCGGCAAGAAGAATCTGATAGATGGCCTGCTCGTTCTCAAACTTTATCTCCGTCTTCGTGGGATGGATGTTGACGTCGATGTCCTTCGGGTCAACATCGAAATAGAGGAAATACGACACCTGGTCGCCCTGGGGGATGAGCCGCTCGTAGACGGACTGCACGGCTTTATGGAAATAGGGATGGCGCATATAGCGCCCGTTGACAAAGAAGAACTGCTTCAAACCCTTCTTCTTCGCCGACTCCGGCTTGCCGACAAATCCCGTGATGCCGCACACCGTTGTCTCGACATTGACGGGCAGGAGGTCCTGGTTGATGCGCTTGCCGAAGACGTCGACAATGCGCTGACGCAGGCCACAGCTCCGAAGGTTGAACATCTCGGAACCGTTGCTGCGGAATGAGAAGGCCACTTTCGGCCACACCAGGACGATGCGCTCGAAGGCGGCGATGATGTTGTTGAGCTCCGTGGCGTTCGACTTGAGGAACTTCCGTCGCGCGGGGACATTATAGAACAAGTTCTCGACCATGAAGTTGGCGCCCACGGGGCAGGCACACGGCTCCTGCGACACCACCTTGGAGGCAGCTATGGAGAGGTCGGTGCCTATCTCCTCGCTGGCCTGCCGCGTCTTCAGCTCCACCTGAGCCACAGCGGCGATGGAGGGCAGAGCCTCACCACGGAAGCCCATGGTGTGGAGCGAGAAGAGGTCGTCGGCCTTGCGAATCTTCGACGTGGCATGGCGCTCGAAAGCCAGGCGCGCGTCAGTCTCCGACATGCCCTTGCCGTCGTCGATGACCTGGATGGTCGTGCGACCGGCATCAACGACAGAGACGTCGATGCGCTGGGCACCGGCGTCGATGGCATTCTCCACAAGTTCCTTGATGACGCTGGCGGGGCGCTGGATGACCTCACCGGCAGCAATCTGGTTGGCAACGGAATCGGGAAGAAGCTGTATAATATCACTCATAAGTTTCTGAAATTATTTACCCGCCGAGAGGGTCTGCAGAGGTGCCGCATGGCGCTCTATCCGTTTTATCTCAGTACCGGCGGCCTTGCCACGCCAGTTGAAGACATCGTTCTTGTCCTTCGGTCTGACATAGTCGAACCACTCGAAGACGTCGAGGCGGTCCTTGCCGGGCGGTATCTGCGTCATGGGATAGAGGGTGCCCTGGGCTTTCGGCATCCAGATGCGCTCCAAGCGACGGTCGGGTGAGACAAACATGCGCATGGTGTCCGTCTCCACGTAGTTGAGTCCCACGAGCGAGGAGTCACTGCTGTTGGTGGGATAGAAGATGGCGCGGACATTGCTCACGGCGTCGGTGCGCCGGATGTTGCCATTGGTGAAATAGGCATAGATGTCCTTCGACGACAGCTGATTGTAGTGCACGCTGTCCGACATCAGTTCTATGGAGAGCGCCTGCCCGTTGACATGGGCACTGCGTATCGTGGAGTCGTTGGTATAGACGTAGATGACCTCTCCGGTGAGCTGGCGGCTGCCGCTCCAGGTGATGGGGTCGTCGTACATCGTCATGCAAGAGTCGCGGGTGTCGTAGACGAGGGAGTCGCAGACAGCCTGGAAGTCGGCGCGGAAAGCCCGCACCTTGCGGTAGCAGTGCACCTTGCGGTAGACGCTGTCGGTATTGATATGGAAAGTCTCCACGCGCATGGTGTCGGCATGCATGTAGAGAGTGTCCTTCTGGGAATAGTCGACGGCGAGGGCGCGGCGGGTGGCAAAGCCCTTGCCGGTCTTCTCGTTGTAGACAACTTCACCGGCGGTGAGCTTGTTCTTGTTCTTCTTGTCCACGAAGATGACATTGCCCAGGCCGTGGTTGTTGCCCGTGTTGCTATTATAATATAATGTGTCACCGGTGATGGTCTTGTCGCCGTTGACGATGGTGGAGCGCCCGAAGAGACGAGCCCTGTCGCTCCGCGTGTTGAAATAGGCGTCGGTGGTGGTGATGACGCCATCCTTGTTGCGGATGATGGACGGTCCCACCTTGCCCATACCTTTGTTGGGGGTGTAGAGACCTACGACATGTGCTAAGGAGTGGCGCGTGTCGTAGTAGAGGGTGTCAGTGGAGACGCGGTTCTTGGGCGTATGGAGCTGCACGTCATAGTAGAAGACTGCCGACTTGGTGACGGTGTTGTACTCGCCCCAGTCGGAGCTCAGCCTGTTGACGCCATCGACGAGGCGTCCTCCACGGAAGAAGTAAGCGTTGTTGTAGAGACGGTCGTAGTTGAGACTGTCGGTATAGAGTGTCTGTCTGCGATGGCGGAGGACGACATTCCTGCGCGCCTCCATCATCTGGCCCGCACCGTCATACCACGCGTTGTCACAACTCAGCGACAGCGTGTCGCCCTGACGGAACCGCACGTGACCGAAAGCCCGGAAAGAGTTGCTGGCCTGGAAATAGTAAGCGCTGTCGCAGAACAAGGCGGCACCCTGATGGACGAAGTGGACATGACCCTTGGCAATCTGGGCATCGGGGTTGGGACCATACATGTCGAACTTCAGCTCGTCAGCATGGACAAGGTACACCCTGTTGTCCACAGCCTTCTTCCGGCGCGCTGCCGGGGAGGCGATGACACCAAGGAGCCCTAAGACTAAAAGACTGAAAAGCAGGACGCCTCTGCCCTTTCTCACTTCACCCATCCCTGATATTCGTACTTACTTGGTATTCTGTATTTAGGGGTCATCCACACATAGGTATGCTTTATCTTGTCGGCAACCCAGTCGTGGATGGCTTTCTCGCGCTCCTTGTTGAGCACGACATCCTTCATCACCTGGAAGTCCTCGGTGATGGTGGCACGGTGCCCCGGTGTGCGGCTCTTGAGCTTCACCACGGCGACAACGGTCTTGCCCTTGGAGTTGACCATGTCGAACGGCTTAGAAATCTCACCCACCTGCATGGTGTCGACGACACGGGCCACCTCGGTAGGCAGGTCCTTCATCTGGAAACGCGACGTCATGCCCTCTGAGGTGCTGTTGGACATCAGACCCTGATTGTTCTTCGTGTCCTTATCATCAGAGAGGTAGCTGGCGGCCTGCTCAAAGGTGAACTTGCCGGCCTTGATATCGGTGCAGATGGAGTCGAGGTGGTGCTCGGCGGCATCAATCTCATCCTGCGACACCTTCGGCTTGAGAAGGATATGACGCACGTTGATTTTGTCACCGCGCTTGTCGATGAGCTGGATGATATGGAAGCCGAACTCCGACTCCACAATCTTGGAAATCTTCTTAGGATCGGTGAGGTTGAAGGCGACGTTGGCGAAGTTGGGGTCGAGGATACCACGGCCCACATAGCCGAGCTCACCACCCTGGCGGGCAGAGCCGGGGTCTTCGGAATAGAGACGTGCCAGGGTGGCGAAGGTCGTCTCTCCCTTGTTGACACGGTCGGTGAAGTTGTGCAACTCGTCTCTGACGCGCTGTATCTCAGCCTGCTTAATCTTCGGAGCGCTGACGAGAATCTCCACCTCGACCTCTGTGGGCACGTAGGGCAGACTGTCGGTAGGGAGCGAACGGAAATAGCTTCTCACGTCGGCCGGCGACACCTTGATGTTCTCCACAATCTTCTGGCGCATCTTCTGCACGAGCTGCTGGTCGCGGAACTGGTCGTGGAGCTCGGCACGCATGTCGTTGACGGACTGCTTGCGATACTCCTCCAGCTTCTCCTGTGAGCCTGCCATCTCTATCCAGTGGTTAATCTGCTGGTTGACGCCTGTAGCGATGTCCGACTCGGTGACCTCCAAGGAGTCTATCTGTGCCTGGTGGAGGAAGAGCTTCTGCACGGCAATCTGCTCGGGGATGCTGTAGTCGGGATCGCTGCCGAAGTTGATGCCCTCGGCCAGGCCCTGCATACGCATCTCTTCGACGTCGGACTTCAGGATAGGCTCGTCGCCGACCACCCATATCACCTCGTCGATGACAGCGTTTTCAGGGACGGGAGCCTCAGCGGCGCTGTCGCTCTTAGCGGTGACGGCAGTCTGGGAACTGTCGGAGACAGAAGCAGAACGCCATGCCGTCAACGGCATGCGTCCTGACGGAACGGCCATTGCCCCCATAGTGATGAGAGCAATGGCTGTCAGGAATATAGTCTTTACTGATTTCTTCATTTCAAAATATAGGCAGTGCGGCTGCTTACTCCGGACGGGAGTAGTTAGGAGCCTCGCTGGTGATTGTAATGTCGTGAGGATGGCTCTCCAAAACGCCGGCATTGGTGATGCGTGTGAACTTGGCGTTGTGGAGCTCGTCGATGTTGTGAGCACCGCAGTAGCCCATACCCGAGCGCAGACCACCCGTCATCTGATAGACGACCTCCTGCACGGTGCCCTTGTAAGGCACACGGCCGGCGATGCCTTCCGGCACGAGCTTCTTCACATCGGTGGTGTCGCTCTGGAAGTAGCGGTCCTTGGAACCGTTCTTCTGGCCCATGGCCTCCAAGGAGCCCATGCCACGGTAAGTCTTGAACTTACGGCCGTTGTAGATGATGGTGTCGCCGGGGCTCTCCTCGGTACCGGCCACCAGTGAGCCGATCATCACGCAGTTGCCACCGGCAGCAAGGGCCTTGACAACGTCGCCGGAGTAGCGCAGACCACCATCGGCGATAAGGGGCACATCGGTATCCTTCAGCACGCTGAAGACATCGTAGACGGCTGAGAGCTGGGGTACACCGACACCGGCAACGACACGTGTGGTGCAGATGGAACCCGGGCCGATACCGACCTTCACGCCGTCAGCACCATTGTCTAAGAGATATTTGGCAGCAGCACCGGTAGCGATGTTGCCGACGACGACGTCGAGGTTGGGGAAGGCATTCTTCACCTCGTGGAGCTTACCAATGACACCGGCGCTATGGCCGTGGGCTGTGTCGATGACGATGGCGTCGACACCGGCGTTGACGAGGGCCTCAGCACGCTCCAGGGTGTCCTTGGTGACGCCGACACCGGCGGCAACACGCAGACGGCCCTTCTCGTCCTTGCAGGCGTTGGGCTTGTCCTTGGCCTTGGTGATATCCTTATAAGTGATCAGACCGATGAGGTGGTTCTCGCTGTCTACGACAGGGAGCTTCTCAATCTTGTTCTGCTGCAGGATATGTGCAGCATTGGTGAGGTCGGTCTGCTGATGGGTGGTGACAAGGTTCTCCTTGGTCATAACATCATCCACAAGCTTGTCCATGTGTGTCTCGAAGCGCAGGTCACGGTTGGTGACGATACCTACGAGGTGGTTGTCATCGTCGACGACGGGGATACCGCCGATATGCATCTCGGCCATCATGCGCAGAGCGTCGAGGACGGTCTTGCCGCGACGGATGGTGACAGGGTCGTAGATCATTCCGTTCTCGGCACGCTTCACGATAGAGACCTGACGGGCTTGTTCGTCAATGCTCATGTTCTTGTGAATAACGCCGATGCCGCCTTCACGGGCAATAGCGATAGCCATGGCAGACTCCGTGACAGTATCCATAGCTGCCGTGACAAAAGGAATGTTCAGCGTGATATGACGCGAGAACTTTGCCTGAAGGCTGACCTCCTTGGGCAACACATTAGAATAAGCTGGAATAAGAAGGACGTCGTCGAAAGTCAGACCATCCATAACAATTTTATCTGCAACAAAAGATGACATAAAAGATACCTTAAAATTTATTGCATGCAAAATTAGCAATATTTTGGCAGATAGAGAACACTGACAAGGATAAAAAAACTAAATATCGTTAAGAAGCGGGGAATTGCCGGTATTGCCGGTGACACCTGTGCCACCGAACGGTATTGCCGGTATTGCGGCACAGTGGACATTTTCCGTGGGTCGGATGTTTGTCTTCTTCACTGGTTACAGATCCGTAGTTGGTTAGAGATGCCGTTGCCCAAGGTAAATGGTTTTTTAACCAAAACCAAGAAAACCTCTTTGTGTCAGCGCCAAGGGCTAAGGCCCTTTGCCATTTGCGGTTGGAGGGCTTATGAGAGGCGCACCTCTCATAAGCCCTCCAAC
>UQRP01000043.1 GCA_900543585.1 uncultured Prevotella sp. | reverse complement strand
TGATGACACGGATGTGGTCGTTGTTCTGGCTCTCCTCCACGGGCAGCAGGACGTAGCGGTCGTTGCAGGCCACTTTGACCAGGACATGGTCGTCGGCGAGTGTGCTGACTTTAAGGTCTTGCGCTTTAGCGCCTATTCCGGCAAGTACCAGCATTGCGGATACGATAATTCTATGGATACGCATGGTATTATTTTTTATTTGCTATGTATTTCTTTCCGTTTTGAATGTAGATACCACTGTCCGGTATGGTGTTGAGTTGTTGTCCGGAGAGATTATAGATTCTATTGGAGCGGTTGTCAGATGTTGTGGATTCTATCATTCTTATTGCAGTGGTCTGATTGGGATTGAGTTCCCATGCTTTCAGCGTGGTGAATGTTGTATTGGCTGTAGAGAAAGCCTCTACACCAATGGCATTGTCATCGGTGGGGTAGGCGCGTGTAGAGAAAGCATAATGGTCGTTGACGAAGACATCGAGGATGGATCCGTCGAGATAGACATGCAGCTTGACGGTGCTTCCAGGACGCATCCGCTCATTATGGAACCCACCCGTATAAATACCGTCGAAGACACCATCGTCGTTCTTGATACGATTCAGGTTGCTCAAATCTACGTTTACGGCATTTCCAGAGTAATAGACACTGGCATAGCTTTCTCCATCTTTCAGCAAGCGGAAGCCCGTCTGAGCTGTAGCATTCGAGGATGTAATCGGAAACTCAGCATAGAGCTCGAGCTGTCTCCCGTTCACGTTGCCTAAGTCTGCCGAAGCGTTGTTGAGAGCTATATTGGTGCCAGAATAGGCATTGTCGGCATCGCGCATGGCTTCGAGACCGCTGTAAGGCTTCTGGATGAGTGTGGTGCCGTCGCTGCTGAGCGATATTTCCCGAGGCAGAGAATAGTTATGCGCCCAGCCCCACTGGTAGTTGTATTTCCCATCGACTTTGTCAGGAACGATGCCTAAGAGAATCGTCTTGCCATCCTTTTGGTAAATGGTAGGCGAAAGCAGGCCATACCCATCCTTTGACGTACCGGACATCTCCAGGTCTTGTGCCTCGGTGTTGTCAGGCGTGAACTTGCCGTCGGCTCCTATCGTACCAATCCAATAGATGCATTTTGTTCCTGAACCCATACCGAGGGGTGTGACGGTGAAGAGCCATTTGCCATTGCCCATCGGTGTGACGTTGGGCATCTCCCACATCGTGCCGTGTGTTGTGGCATTGGTGCCTTGGAAGAAGACATCGCCATTGTTGGTCCAGGAACCATTGACATATTTATGGAGTGTGGCACAGCCGATACCTTGCTTGGCGCATCCCACGATGATGTATTTCTCACCATTGTTCTCGAAGAAATAGCAGTCGCGGAAGTCGCTGCTGAACCCGGAGGGGACACCCTTGATGATGGGATTGGCATTGGACTTCGTCCATGTGCTGAGGTCGTCGTCGGCAGGCGAAGCCATGGAAATCATAGCTTTAGCGTAATCGACGCCGGTGTAGAGAATGGTAGGCTTGCCGTCGTTGAAGGCAGCATTCTCAAAGACGCAGCCACTCCAGCAGCCTTTCTTGTCATACCACTCCGAGGGGAAGAGTGCAATGGGCTCTTCGCGCCAGTCGTAGAGGTTGGCTGATGACATGTGTCCCCACTTCTGGTTGTTGATACCTGCCAGTCCGGGGTTGCACTGATAGAACAGATGCCAGCGACCATTATAATAGGTCAGTCCATGTGTCTCGTTGCTCCATTTTCCGTCTGGCGCACCATGGAAGTGCGGGCGGTAGATGTTGTCGGCATAGCGTGTGGCAACATTATAAGAGAGTTCTGGCGCATGCTCTGGGGTGTTGTCGGCGATGACAGCTTGTTGCACGCCATTGAAAATCTCTATATCATCGATGAGCCCATCAAAGGCATTGAGAAGATAATCACCCGACTTGATGTCCTGGGCCGACTTCCCTATCAGGAATTTGCCGCTTCCGGTCTTAAAAGTCGTAGGAATTACGGTTGAGGCCATGAGCTTGCCATTGTTGTAGAGGGCTATAACCCTGTCGGCGCGTGATGTGGCTGAGCCATGGATGACACCGACGAGATGGCTCCACTTGTAGCAAGGCAAGGTGGTGGTATCGCAGACGGCTTTTTTCTTGCCGTCGGAAGTCCAGCACTCGAAGGTGTAATGGCCTCGGTTGGAGAGGAAGAAGGCAAAGCCCGTCTTCGCATCGTCGTCGAGGTTACCACAGAGTGTCGTCCAGTCTTCCCGGTCTTCATCGACATTCATCAGCGGCCACATCACCGGCGCCACCCAGAGAGAAAAAGTGATATCCTGGTTGGAAAGGGCCGACGGCTCGATGGTGGCGTCTTGGATGGTGGTGCTGTAGCCATCGAAGCGCAGGCATTTGCCCTTGGCTCCGTCAACGGAATAGGCGGGCAACGCACCCTTCACATTAAAGACTCCACCCTTCACCGTCTCGGTAATGGTATTGCCCTTTGGCTCCATGGGAAAGTTGATTACCGGCTCCTGGCCGGCAACGGATGCTGAGCACAATAGTGTACCGATTGTAAAAACAAGACCCTTCATGTTTTTCGTATTTTATGAGTTTATTTCATCAGATAAGCAATAGCGTTGGCTGTCAGCTTATCAATGTTGCTTTGATACTGGTTGCCCGGCTGGTTGAACTCGTATGCTGATGGACCAATGGCCACGATGCGTCCTGTGTAGGTGTCTGTAGGATTGAAGTCTACAACAGCGGCGCAGCAATAGTCTACAACATGCTGCCAGGTACCAAGGACTGTGGAATTGGTCTTGTCCTCAAAAGCCTTGACGACATTGGGCGTTCCGGTGAGGCCATAAGAGTTGAGATCCCACATACAGTTGTGGTCCTCCTTCTTGCCGGCACTCACGAGCGGGAAGATGTTGTGCCCATAGTTGAACGTTCCCGTCTCCAGATCTTTGTAGATAGCGTCGCTGGTATGGTCGTAGATCTGGCCTTCAACATTGCCGATGACAGCCTGAATGCCCCAGACATCAGGGTTGTCACCGCCTTCGCCATTGCCATAGATGCCGGGTGCGAAGCCCTGGGTGCGACCTATGGCCTCTACGAGCTGTGTGGCATGGTTGGTCAGGAGCAGCTTGCCGTCATCTTGAACATATTTTTTCAGATTGTCGATATTGGCGACGACATCAGCAGGCAGATTCTGCCATCCGGCAGGCATTCCCACGCGGTCGATGGTAATCATGAGGCATGGAATTTCGTCAACGTCGATGTCAGCCAGATCAGCAGGCTTGACGAAGGCTCCTGTACCTTTAGCTACATAGTTGTCATTGAACCATGTTGCAGCGGCGCGCTCATCATCATCGTCCAAACTGTTGTAGTCATCCGCCAAGAGTAGAAATCCGGCCTTCTGGATAACGTCATAGTTGATGTGTACCTTTGCCGTGACACCTTCAGAGACAAGGCCATTGTCATATTTCACCTTTACGGTGTAGAGGTTGTCGGTATTGGCTTCCGCCCGCTTGATGGTATAGGAGTTGGTGGGCGCGTCGAGCTGTGCGAGTTCCACATTGTCCTTATAGACGATGGACCCGATGGCATTGGCGGGCAGGGTCCAGGTCAGGGTGAGCTGTCGGCCGTTGTTGGTCCATGATAAATCAGTGGGAGCTTGTGATGTGACGGCTTCGGGGAGATCAACATCGGAGCACGATCCGAGGACGAGCACCATCAGTGATATGATAGCAAAAATAATCTTCTTCATAGCAACGCTATTAATGGTAGGTTTATATTGTGATGAATCCTCGCTTAATACTGTGTGTAGAGGCCATGCGAGTTGGTAACCTCATCGACATAAATCTTCAGGAAGAGGTCCTTGTCAGAGATGGAGGCATCCTGATAGTAGGACTGGAACTTCTTCTCCTTAGCGAAGTACTTTGTCATGACATCAACGGTGTTTCCCCATCTCTGCAGGTCGAACCATCTGTTACCCTCGAGTGCGAGTTCCAGACGACGCTCCAGTCTGACGGCCTTGCGCGCATAGTCCTGTGTCCATCCGGCAGCAGGATAGAGGCCCACTTTGTAGTCAGCCATAGCAGTAGAAAGGTCCTGCGGTGTGTAAGAAGGGTCGATGCTGTTCTCGGCGCGCTGGCGAATCTTGTTGACCCATGTGCGGGCTTCCTCGAGGTCACCGGTTTCAACGCAAGCCTCGGCATAGAGGAGTACGATGTCAGAGTAGCGAATCAGGCAGAAGTTCAGCGGAGAGCCACCCCACGGCCATCCCTTAATCATACGTGGGTCGGCAGGGTCGCAAAGGTTCTTTTTGTTGGAATATTCTCCATAGATGTCATAGGCGCGGCACCATCCCTTGGTATAGGTGTGACCACGGAAGGGGAAGCCGATACGGCCGACAGTGAAGTCGAGACGAGGATCGACGTTGCCATAGTAGTTGCCATTGGACACAACTTCTCCATTAGGATTAGTCTTGTCGACATAAGGCAGACCGTTCTCGTCGGTAGCGAAGGCGTCGACAAGGTCTTGTGAGCCATAGAAGAAGTCATCGCCATTACCATAGAGGTTGCCATCCGACTTGGTGGTGTTGAGGAGGTTACTCCAGTTGATATGTGCGTTGTTGTTGGCTGTTGAGCACTGGATAGCGAGGATGGACTCATACTTGTTGTTGTTGTCTATCTTTGCCATGTCCTGGCATTTGGGATAGAGAGAGTAGCGTCCGCTGTCCATGACTTTCTTTGCCCATTCCTTCACCTTCTGCCAGTCGCAGCTGCCATTCTCGGTGTCCTGTGCATATACCTTGGCCAGGATGGCGGCGGCAGTGTATTTGCAGACACGACCGGGAGCAGTAGGTTCCTTGGGCAGCGCATTGAAGGCATCGGTCAGGTCGCCGATAATCTTGTCATAAATCTCAGCACGGGTAAACTCCATGTTCGACTTAGAGCTTGCATCCTCGTTGGGGTCAGTGAAGTATGGAATGCGCTTGAAGACGCGGATGAGGTCGAAGTAGAAGTAGGCTCTCAGACATTTCATCTCACCGATGAGCTGTTGGGGGTTGGCAATACTCTTGGCATTTTCTATACCTGCAATGGCACGGTTGGCCCTGACGATGGCATAGTAGTTGTTCTTCCATTTATAATCACTGGATACGTTGTCCGATGTGATATTGGAAATCTCCAACTGGTGGATGTTCTGCTCCATGGAAGTTGCTCCTCCGCCTTTCAGGGCATCGTCGGAGCGGACATCGAAGATCCAGTTGGTGGATGGGCCGGAGAAGGCCTCGTTGTTGCCGAAGAAGTGGGCCTCGAGACCATTGTAGGTAGCAGCGACAAGGCCCTGGACAGTGCTGTCGTTGAGCTGCTCGTCGGTGAACTTACCCTGCGGCACTGTGTCGAGCATATCGGAGCATGACGTGGTGAAGAGTCCGGCGCAGAGCAGTAAACTAAATATCTTGAGTTTCATGATTGTATGCGTTTTAATGAGTGAAAGAAATGATTAGAAGTCAACGTGGAGACCGAGGCTGAAGGTCCTTGCTCTCGGATAAGGGCCATTGTCAATACGGCTGCCATAGACACCTAAGGGCACTTCAGGGTCAAGACCGGAATAGTCTGTGATGGTGAATACGTTCTCCACCTGTCCGAAGACACTCAGGCTGCCGAGTCCTAACTTCTGAACCAGTTTCTGGTCGAAGTTGTAGGCCAGTTTCAGATACTTCATCTTCAGGTAAGAACCGTCCTCTATATAATAGGTGGACATACGTGTCTCGTTGTTGTTGTCGTTGAGCGACAGGGCGGGGATGGAGGCGTTGGGATTGCTTGGCGTCCAAGCGTTCAGAACGTCCTTGCTGCGGTTGGTGTAGAGGTTGCCGTAGCTCATCATGTTGAGCTGCTTCTTCGTGCCGTTGTAGATGTCGAATCCTAACTCACTGAAGAGGAAGGTGCTCAGTGTGAAGTTCTTCCAGGAAGCGGAGAGGTTGAGGCCGATGGTCCAGTCGGGGTTGGGGTCACCGATGACGCAACGGTCGTTGTCGTCGACCACACCATCACCATTGATGTCGCGGAATATCATGCGGCCTACGCCTTTACCCGGCTGGTCAGCATGGTTGGCAACGCTCTCGGCGTCTTTGAAGATGCCATCGTATATCCAGCCGTAGTACACGCCTAAAGGCTGTCCTTCCATGATGCGGATGTCAGTGCCTTGAGAACTGACCTTGTCGTTGAAAGCCACGAGCTTGTTGCGGTAAGCCGAGATGTTGAGGCTGCCGTCCCAGCTGAAGTCACCATACATAGGTGAGTGGTAGCCGAGGTTCATCTCGAAACCCTTGTTGTTCATCGTACCGGTATTCATATACTTAGCGGCATTCTCACCAGCTACGGCCAGTGTCGGGGGAATGGTGAGCATATCGGTAGTCTTCTTCCAGTAGTAGTCGAGGCTGAGGGTGACAGCACTGCCGAAGAGTGTGGCATCAAGACCGATATTGGTCTGGGTTGTGGTCTCCCACTTGAGGTTCTTGTTGCCTGATGAGCTGACAATGACACCGCTCACCTCGCTGCTGTTGGAGCCGTTGAGGTCGTAAGAGCCATTGCCGGAGGTATAGATATAGGTGGAGTATCCAGCATAGAGGTTGTCGATGGCGGCATTACCATTCTGTCCCCATCCCACACGGAGCTTGAGGTCGTCGACGATGTGCTGGTTCTTTGGAAAGAACTTCTCCTCGCTGATGCGCCATGCACCACTGAAAGCGGGGAAGACACCCGAGCGGTTGCTCTTGTCAAGGCGTGAGGTCTCATCACGACGGAGGGTGAAGGAAGCCAAGTAGCGGTCGGCATAGTTATAGTCTACTTTACCGAAGAGTGAGAACAGTGCCCATTCCGACTTGCTGCCGCCATTGGTCTGTGTGCCTGTACCGGCATCAATCTGCATGTAGTCCTTATCCTCAAAAGCATAGTTGTCGCGGTAGGCGCTCAAGCCTTCGAAGACATATTTAATAGCCTCGACACCGAAGAGGGCGTTGAGTCCGTGCTTTCCCCACTGACCGACATAGTTGGCAGTGTTTGTCCAGGTATAGGTGTCGCCCTGTCCATAGCCACGGCTCATGCTGTTTTTATCGCTGCTCTCAATCTTGCGTGACAGAGCCTTGTTGAGATACTGGATATGCTCCAAACCAAAGTTTGTCTTCAGGGTCAGACCTTTGACAGGGATGAGCTCGGCATAGGCATTGCCAAAGATACGCCAGGAGTTGTTATCGTTGTCACGGCCGTTATAGAGAAGCTGCATGGGGTTGGCAACATCAGAGCCTAAGAGCTGCTGTGCGCTGCCGAAGACGCCGTCAGCGGAATAGACGGGAAGAGCGGGGTGCTGACGCATGGCGATGTAAGGAATGCCGGCATCGGAGCCTGTGTCAAAGCCGCGGTCGTGCCAGTTGGCAACCATCAGGTTCTCACCCACATGGAAGTACTTGTTGATGTTGAAGGTGGTGTTTACACGGCCGGTGATACGGCGGTAGTAGGTGTACTCCATCAAGCCCTGCTGGTTGATATAGTTGCCAGAGAAGAGGTAAGAGCCTTTGTCTGTGGCATTGCTTACGCTGGCCGAGATGTTATGTGTCCAGGCGGGGCTGTAGACCTCCTTCTGCCAGTCGGTGTCGGCCGTCTTGATGCCGTTGTAGGAGTCTACGAGCTTAGGTGTGCTGCCGGTGCCGTAGAGTCGGGAGTCTGGAGTCGTCTTGTCATTGGCGCAAGCCTGCCAGTAGGCACGGCCCCACTCCTCGGCATTGAGCATGTCGTAGGTCTTGGCAACGGTGTTGAGAGAAGCGGTGTAGTCGAAGTTGAACTTTGTCTTGCCGTTCTTTCCTTTCTTGGTGGTGATGACAATGACGCCATTGGCAGCACGTGAACCATAGATGCTGGCCGATGAGGCATCTTTGAGGACCTGGATGGACTCAATGTCAGCGCCATTGAGGGAGTTGAGGTTCTCATTGGTAGCTACACCATCGATGACATAGAGCGGGTTGCTGTTGTTGACGGTGCTGATACCGCGCACCCGGATGGAGGTGCTGCCTCCGCCTGGTGCGGCATCGGTGATGATATTCACACCCGAGAGCTTACCCTGCATAGAGTTCAGCATGTTTGGGTCGCCAGCACTGACGGGGTTCTTCATGTCCATGACGGAGACGGCACCCGTGAGGTCGGCCTTGCGCTGCACCTGGTAGCCGGTGACGACGACCTCGTTGAGCTCCTCGCCGTCGGCAAGCTTGATGACCATGTTGTCGGAGGCGGCCACCTCGGTAGTCTTGAATCCGACATAGGACACACTGAGCTTGGCGTTGGGCTGTACGTTCAGCGTGAAGTGACCGTCGATGTCGGTGATGGTACCATCGTTGGCACCTACGACCTTAACGGTAGCTCCGATTAATGGTTCACCATCGGAAGCTGATACTACTGTTCCGGAAATCTTGGTCTGTGCCATCGCGCTCCATGCACTGAGCACTAAAGCCATCAGACAGAAAAGGAATTTTTCTTTCATATTGGTTTACTATTGGTTCTTTAATACCTTTATTATATTAATGAGAAGCAGTCAAGCTATTAATCTTTCTTCAGATTGGTTGCCGCAAAATTAATATAAATCAAGTTCCAAGGGTATAAGAAATGTTTCCTCGACTTGCAAAATCGTTTCAAATCTTACAAAAGTATTAAGATTGCAACTATTTTGCCTGCCGATGTAACAACAGCATTAGTAATTAGGCCTAATAGGAAAGAAAAAGGGTTAAGGCAGCAGGAAGACGTTGACGCGTGGTCTCCGCCGGTCGTTGGTAATAAGTGTAATACGGTGTATATGCGCAGGAAGATGGCCGAAAGAAAGGTCGTGGTAGCCGGATGGGGGGATGGTAATGGGATATTTCCCCGCCAGGTCTGTTTCCTCATCAGTATATGCGCGGTAGATGAGAAGAGAACTTTTCCCAGTGTTGGAGACATGCAGCGTGGTTGCCGTTTTTTCCATACGGCGGGGGCATGATATCTGGGGCAGTCCGGCAGGAGGGGGCGCCACGTTAGAAAAGTTGGGAAGTACGATGGCCTTGACGACGATAGCTACATCTTTATGCTTCTTGTCGATGGCGATTCTCCTGGTCTTGCTTAAAGCTCCCCATTGCACGGTATTGTCGGCGGTAAAGGTGACCGGCAGCGACTCGCGCTGCCCGGTCTGGAGATTTCTCAGTACACCCACATACATGGTCTTTGACTCCCCTCGCCTCACCTCACCCATATTGAGTGTGTCGCTGGTCAGCCTAACCTCGCCTTGTCTGACGGGATACTGCTTCATCAGCGTCTCTTCACTGGTGACGATGGTGCCTTCCACGGACAGCGTGACCACGGTGGTGTCTGTGGAGGACGCCATCACCACGGAGGCAGTCTCGTAGAAATCGCCACCACGGTTTACGGGGTCGAAGGCGACATCGACAGCAACAGAATCGTGGGGAGCGACAAGCCCTGTGTCGCAGGAGATGGTGGTACATCCGCACGAGGGAAAGGTCTGGCATATTCTTACAGCAACGGGATTCTCGTTGTGAAGCATGAAACGATGGGAGACTTTTCCGTCGTGCTCTTGGATGATACCAAAGTTGATGGCTGCCGTAGCCACGGCAATGACGAGACCTGAATGCATCATTTCTCACCCTCCTGTTGTTTACGTATATCGCTCGGTGAGATACCATATTCGTCGCGGAAACACTTGGAGAAGTATCCGGGTGAGCTGAAGCCTGTGTCGTAGGCAATGGCAGAGATGGGCAGGTCGGAGTGCATAATCAGGTCGTGGGCCTTTTGCAGGCGCATCTGACGTAGAAGCTCGGCAGGGGAGAGCCCTGTGATGGCTTTGAGCTTTCGGTAGAGCTGTACGCGGCTCAAGCCGATGTCGGAACCGATGTCATCGACCTTGACGTCGCTCTCGGGAAGGTGCTTTTCCATGGCTGCTTTCAGTCGGTCGATGAATTTCCGATCAACAGGACTGAGTTTTTCCTCGGCCTCTTTCACTTCCGGCTCGCTCTTCACTTTGCCGTTGAAGAGGTGGCGCAACTTCTGGCGTGACTTCAGGAGGTTGTCGATACGTGCCAAGAGCAGCTGGGCGCTGAAGGGCTTGGTCATGTAGTCGTCGGCGCCACTGCCTAAGCCTTCGAGCTGTTGCTCCTCCGTGCTGCGGGCTGTGAGCAGGATGACGGGGATGTGGGAGGTCATAGTATCGGCCTTTATCCTGCGGCAGAACTCCAAACCGTCCATAACGGGCATCATCACGTCGCTGACGATGATGTCGGGAATGGTCTCGTGGGCCACCTGCAAGCCATTCTCGCCGTCTACAGCCTCGGTAACATAATATTTGTCGGTAAGAAGGGTGCGAATGTATCGGCGCATATCTTCGTTGTCGTCTACGACGAGGACGGTGGGCAGATTGCTGTCATCGGTGACGGCATTATTGGGTTTTTGCGATGGCTTCTTTTCGGTAGTTGTGTTGGTATATTCTTCCTCCATCTTCCTGGCCGCGTTGCTGTCATCGATGGCGGGGGGTGTGTCGTTGCGGAAGTTGAGGACATCGTAGACAATCTTTGAAAGTTGGTCTACATTTCGTTGCAGGATGTCCACCAGTGTTCTGTCATGTTCCTGCAGGTCCTTGCTTGCCGACAGTTCCGAGAGCGGTCCGGCGATGAGCGTCAAAGGCGTGCGCAACTGGTGGCGGGCATTGGTATAGAAGAGCGTCTGCTCGCGGTTGAGTTGTTTCTCTTTGCGATTGATGCGGCGCATGATGACGACGAGTCGGTAGATGAGCAGCAATGCCGTGATAAGCAGGACAATGGCGATGGCGCTGATGATGATGAGCATGCGCTGGGTATGGTACTGCCCGAAGAGACTCTCTATCTTGTCCTGGAGTGTCAGCAGGTCGTGGCTGCGCTGCTCCATCTCCTTACCCGTTTGGAGGAGTACCGAGGCATTGTCGGGCGTGACGATGACACCCTGCATGATGTTGTCGCGCTTATAAGGTTGCTTCTGCAAAATGTTCAGGCACAGTTTCACAATCTGTTCCCCATTGGTGGGATAGGTGTAGGTGCCTGCCAAGATTCCCTTGTCGACACATTCTATTCCCTCGCCTTTACCGGGTAGTCCGTCGATGCCGAGAAAGCGTATTTTATCTGCTTGCCCTATATCCTCAGCGGCCTGACGGGCGTTGAGCGCGGCAAGGTCACTATGACAGAAAACAACATCGGGCGCAGGATGCGTTTTCAAGTAGGTTTTCATCACTTGGTAGGTATTCTCTGGTGTCCAGTCTGTATTGATAAATCGATAGTCGGCATGCTTGTTGCCTTTCATGACAGACATGAACCCGCGGTGACGGTCGATTGCTGGTGAGGAGGATGTCCCTCCCGTAAGCTCCAGAATATGCCCCTTCTGTCCTTGGAGTCTTTCACTGAGTAGCGACAGTGCATAGTTGCCCATGGCCCGGCCGGCGGCGATGTTGTCACCACCGATATATGCGGTATAGTCATTGGTGTTGGCCTTGCGGTCGAAGAGAACAACAGGGATGCCATGCTTTCGTGCCCGCACGATGGCGGGGGCTACTGACCGATAGTCGTTAGGAGCCACAACGAGGATGTCGACACCGGCGTTGACGAAGCTGTCTATCTGCGCTATCTGTCGCTCAGAGATGTTGTCGGCATTCTTGATGTCCACATCCACCACGTTATTGTAGAGGTGTTGCGCTGAGAGCATCTCTATATTCACTTTCTCGCGCCAAGCGCCGCCCACGCACTGTGAGAAGCCTATATGGTATTTGGCTTCGTCCTTACTGCACGACGACAGCAAGGCGCAGAGCATGCCCAGACAAAGGCATAGTGTCGGCGATATATACCTATCTCTTGCAAGATGAGACATCCGTCTGCCTCTATTGCAAAAGTCTCTAAAAATCCGTGCTTCTTCGTGCTTCCTCATCAGTTTTATCTTTTAGGTGACCATCTCGCTTGCAAACTTACATAAAAATGTTTGATTAGCCAAATAAGGAAGTGGGAAAATGTTGGACTTGCCGCTTCTGACACCAGAACTCACACGGCAAAGTCTTGGTATGCTATTATGTCAGTATTTGTGCAATGGCTGCAACCTTTATGATCTCGCTTTGCTACGCTATGATGATTACTATGATGTGTCTGAACATAAAGCGTTGCGATTCTTCCGTCACAAGACGAAAGATCATTTGGAAAGTGGTTCTGAGGTTATCATTCCTATAATATCTCCACTTGAAACAATTATGGCCGAGTTGGCTTCTCCCTATTCACATGGTTGGCTCGTATTTTCATTTCTGTTAGGTGAAGGCGTTGACCCCGATAGTATACGTACACAAATATAAAAAACATCGTTTTATTTTTCGGTGAACAATATTTTTATTATACTTGCCGAAAAATAAAACTACATTTATGGCTATGATTGGAAGAGAAAAGGAGATAGAGGAATTTAGGCATTTGTAAGATAGCGGCAAAGCTGAGTTCGTGGCTATCTATGGAGGGCGCCGTGTTGGAAAGAATTTTCTTGTCGACGAGATTTTAAAATAATAATAATGTTACATCCTCAGCCATCAACAGTTGGCGGGGTTTTGCATTCGAGCGTGTATGCTTCCGTCACATTCCACAAATAAAACAAGCTCTTGGCATTTCCGGAGTCGTTACATCGCAATCATCATGGTCGCTAAAAGGTGACGACATTATTGACGGTACACAGATAGACATGCTGATAGACAGAAATGATAATGTCGTGAACATGTGCGAGATGAAATTCTATAATGAGGAATTCACTGTCAACAAACAGTACCATTCTGTTCTTGTACACAGACAGAACGTTCTTTCCGGCATGATAGCCCGCAGAAAGGCTATACACAGTACGCTTATAACGACTTTTGGCTTAACTCATAATGAGTATAGTGGAGACTTTCAACAGGTGATTACAATAGATGCTCTTTTCCGTTGATATTGTAAGACTCACACACTAACACAATCTATAATGTTAGTGTGTGAGTAATCACACTATCGGTTTTTGAACGCCTTAACAATCTCGACGTCGCACTTCTTAAGGACAGACCTCTAGGGCGGCGTTGGTGAAGGTGCGGCATCCGATCTTGTTGCGTGAGCGGCACTTCAGCTCATCAAGCCTGACCTTCACCTTTTCAACTACCCACACGCTCATGCCGTGTTCCCTGATACCCGTGTATTTCCCGAACATACTCCCCTCTTCATTCCTATTGGCGTGCGGCATGCTTCGGTTTTAAGCATAGAGTTAAGCAAAACATCTTTTTCTCCACAATCTTCAAAAAATCTTTCTCATTTTTTAGTTCTTTCAATAATTCTTTGTAAATTTGCCCTTGTGAACCACGTCCGAAACCTTATCGGCTGATGCAGGGTGTGGCCCTCGTGGCCGTCCGCAATGCAGAAGCCCGCAGAGGAGGGGTCAGAGTTGCTTATGAGAAGTAGCTTGATTGTGGGGAACATATATATGATTAAGGCGTTTACTTGACGCTTGGTTCTTGACATCTGAAAACTTCGCAAACTTTCAATCCAGTCAAGAATGAAGCAACAGTAGATGTCCATGGGTGTGTATTCACCAGCCGGAGGTATACCTTGTTTTTAAAGGTATACCGAAGGTGCGTTATACATACAGGCGTGGGCTTCTGCGTTGCTCGTTCAACTGGATTGGGCAATGCGAAGGCCTTCAGATGTGGGACGGGTAACGGTATGGACTCCCACGCTTTTTTCGTATAACTATATGGTGTCAATTTAATAACATAGGAACGCAGGGAGTTAGTTCTGAACATTAGAAAAGAATGAAACCAAAGACCTATATTGTTTTATGTATGTTCACACTTATTCTTTTGTCGTGCGGTGGTAGCATTAAAGTAAGGTGGGACAAACATAATGCAACGATAAGCAAAGCGACCCCCACGCTGAAAGTATATATCGAAAATTCTGGCAGCATGGATGGGTATATGTGCAATGGATCAGAACTCAAAGATGCAGTATACGATTATGTGAGTTCGCTAAAGAGCTATTCAAAACAGACCCTACTCTATTATATCAATTCTCAGATAGTTCCTTATGGTGGGTCTATCCATAATTTTATTTGGGATCTTACACCACAGACCTTTGCCAACGTAGCCGGTTCTCATGCCAATTCAGTCATTGGGCAGATGCTCGAAACTATAACTAATGGCATGGATAAGAATACTATTTCTGTATTCGTTTCAGATTGCATATTAGATGTTCCTAATGGCAATGCCACACAGTTTTTTAGAATGACTCAAACTGATATTAAAAATGTCGTTTTAAGCAAAGTGGGAAGGGATAACAACTTTGCAGTAGAAATCATACAACTCAACTCTAAGTTCGTAGGCAACTATTATGGTACAGACGGAACAACCAAGCTTTCAGGTCAAGAACGTCCTTATTATATTTGGATAATGGGAGACAAGAATAAAATAGCTTACCTCAACTCTCAAGTAAAACTTAGCAAGATTCAGCATGGATATAATCATTGCGCATCTTTCTCAACACAATCCGAGATAAGCTATGATTTGTACAATCAATTCTCTGTAACAGATAAAAGACCGATTGACAAAGGCAGAGCATTGGATTTGAGACCAGGTCGCGATGGATATACACTGCTTATAAAAGCAAATTTATATTCTACACTGCTTGATGACAAGAGCATTGCTGGCGTGTCTACGTATAAACCACTTACTCCTTATGTGAAAGTAGAAAAGGCAGAGACTGTAGACGATAAAGATTATCCTCACTTGATAACACTCCACATATCTTCAGGGAAATCATTTGCAGAGTCTATAGCTATATCCAATAATGATTTACCCAAGTGGGTAACAGATAGCAATGATGATACAGGTCGCAATATAATGCAAAACTTATCAAAGACATCAGGTATCAAATATATTATTGGTGGAGTCTCAGACGCATACTCCAATTGTAAAGAAAAAGCAAACGTTAAGTTTACTATCAGCGAATAAAAACTTTAATAAATAAATCTATGGGAGAATTCTTCGGAAGTTTATACACTTCTCTATTCGAAAACTTCTTTGGCCTCGATCTTGCCAACTATCTATGGGGACAGACTTCTCAGTCTGGCACAAACCTATATATAGGCATCGGGCTATGGCTTCTTGGCATCTCACTAGCTGTGGCCATCATCTTCTATTATGTCATCGACCATCCAAAATTGAACAACTGGTGGGGATGGCTTATCTTTACCGGCATAAATGCAATAATCAACTTTATTGTTGGTTTGGAATGGACTCTCACTGATCTTTATGCAGGGAAGATGGTACAACTAGATCCAAAGACAAATCAATGGGTAGATATGAATATTACATCTTCTGACTGTATATGCTTTGGAGTTACAAACGCGATACTCTCAATCGTAATATTTTTCATCATCTCCATGATTATTAAATGGAAGAGCAAGAGCGTCAGTCATGCACCTTTCTAAATAAGAAATAATTCTAAAGAACATGTCAAAACTTTATATTTTTGCTATTGGCGGTACAGGCTCCCGTGTGCTTCGCTCATTGACAATGTTGTTTGCCTCAGGCGTACAACTTGAAAATGGTATAAGCGAGGTAGTGCCTGTCATAATAGATCCAGACAGACAGAATGGCGACTTGACCAGGACTGTCAGTTTGATGAACAACTATATAAGCATTCAAAGTAAGCTCAGTTTTCCAAAGGAGAACAATAACAACTTTTTCAAGACTAAAATAAACCGCGTATTGCCCAACTTTGTATTGCCTATACACGATACAGAGGATAAGAAATTCAGAAATTTTATCAACCTGCCTGCAATGTCACGCGAAAATAAGGCAATGATGGAAATGTTGTTCTCTGAACGCAACTTGCAGTCATCTATGGACGAAGGTTTTAAGGGTAATCCTAATGTTGGAAGCGTAGTCTTAAACCAAATATCAGGTTCTGGTGAATTTATAAATCTTGCGAACTCATTTCAAGCAGGTGATAAGATCTTTATCATAAGCTCTATTTTTGGTGGTACTGGTGCAGCTGGTTTTCCTCTATTGTTGAAGACTCTGCGTACAAATAAAGACATACCAAACTACTCAGCCATTAATAAGGCTACAATTGGCGCCGTTACCGTTCTTCCTTATTTTAGGGTAAAGCAAGATAATACTAGCGAGATAGATTCTTCTACGTTTATCTCAAAGGCAAAGTCTGCTCTGGCATATTATGAGCGTAATATTATTAACAATGCAGACATAGACGCACTATATTATCTAGGTGATAATCAAAACAATGCATACGATAATCATCAAGGTAAGTCTGATCAACAAAATGATGCGCACTTTATAGAACTATTGGCAGCCTCGGCTATTGTCGACTTTACAAAACGTGGGATTGTTGCAAGAACCGATCCAAATTTCATCCCTGGCACTACTCTCAATATGGAGTATGGCGCTAAGCAGGCAGGAGCAGCTTTAACATTGGATTCCTTTTTCAGCAGAACTAAGGAAGTCATATTCAAGCCAATGACACAATTGCTGCTTATGGCAAACGCATTCTCACAGCATTTCAGCTACATAAAGTCTTCGGAGCTAAATGCAAATAAACGGTTAGGAATTTCTGAAGATTTTTATAACTCGACATTCGTTGATAACGTCAAGGAATTTCTTGAGGCATACCAATCTTGGTTGAGAGAAATGAAAGGTAATGTCCGTTCTTTTGATATTTTCAACTTAGACGCAGGAGATAAGCCATTCGATATCCTGACCGGCATAAAAGCTAAACGCTATAGGAGCTTAAAGAGAAACTATAATTTGCTATACGATTTCGTCAATGACGCATGCAGCAAGGTTAAGAGTAGTGCACAAGAGGACAGACTATTCGAGCTTTACAGCATTGCTACCAACGAAATGATAAAAGGAAAGTTAAACTTCTAAACCATCCAAGATGCCACAGATTTTCAGATTAGGAACACTTGGCCCCAATAACAGCCAAGATTGGCAGGACAGCAACGCCTTTCCATATAATCAGTTAAATAGAGACAGCATACAAGACCCCAATGGTGCTGCTGCCAGCAAAGAGATAACATCTATACCTTCTCCTTTTGCAAGGATTGACCTTGTGAAGAACGCTTTCCGTATTGTAGCAGAGAATGGTGTAGATGGAAATACCATTTATCACAAAATGGTTTCTGACGCTTTGGATGTTGGAGAGATATTCTTCAACATCGACAAATATCAAGACTTGATAGAAATTATAACATGGGATCCAAATGTTATGATTCCTCAGCTTACAAGTTCAGATATAAGTGGGCACCGTTATCTTGGGCAATCGTTGACAACATATCTTCAGAGAGATAAAGGCTACAACTTTGATAAACTACAAAATATCTATCTGCTAAACTTTAACCTGAATTATTCATAGAAATAAAAAAAGAGAACGTTTCCTTGCATATATGCA
>UQRP01000042.1 GCA_900543585.1 uncultured Prevotella sp. | reverse complement strand
AGACCTCTCCGAGGTCTTTCCACGCTCGCTGCTCGTATCCCCAGGTCGCTCGGTGCCGTGAGGTCTCGCTACGCGTCGACCTCCCACCCCCGAGACGACCTGGGGTCATTCATGGTGTGACCCCTCCGGGGTCAGTGCTACAACCGAAGGGTGCTGGGTGACAGGTGGTGATGTGCCGTGCTGTCCACGTGAGACCTCTTCGAGGTCTTTCCACGCTCGCTGCTCGTTTCCCCAGGTCGCTCGGTGCCGTGAGGTCTCGCTTCGCTTCGCCCTCCCGCCTCCGAGACGACCTGGGGTCATTCATGGTGTGACCCCTCCGGGGTCTGTACTTACCGACATCCTGCATTGTGACGGGGTCAGCGTTTGCCTACATCCTGCATAGCGACGGGTCAGCACAAAAATCAAAGAAGCCTGGCTCGGAGAGAGCCAGGCTTTCTGTTAGTCAAATGCCAGGGTGAGCTTACCCTTAGAACGGCAGGTCGTCAGAGTTGTCACCACCACCTAATGGGTCGGCAGTAGGCTGAGTGGGCTGAGCCGGTTGCTGTGCGGTGGGCTGAGCAGGCTGAGCGGGCTGGGGAGCAGCGCCAAGCTGCGAGGCTGCCGACGGAGCCTGACCTGTGGGCACAGCGTTCGGGTCGATATGGTCAACCTGGTAGCAGTTGATGTCGTTGAAATATCTGTCCTGCCAAGGGCGCGCATTGATATCCAACCATACGTGGACGGTGTCGCCCTGATGGATGTTGAACTGCGCGATGCGGTCAGCGCCAAAGACGCGGAACACGCAGGCACGAGGATACTGGTCCTTGGTCTGGATGACAAACTCCTGAGACTTCCAAGCGTTGCCGGATGTCTTGGATACGCCCTCCTTAGCCGGGTATTCCTTGATGATGACACCCTCAACCTCTATTCCTTGTAATGCCATAGAAATAAACTGTTAGTATATGAATGTTGTTGTTTGTTATGCTTTAGTTTTGCGAAATTAAGAAAAATTACGCGCATAGGCAAACATTTTGGTCTTAAAAAATGAAAAAACATAGATTTTGACCCGCAAACATGCCGCCGTCTTATATAATATATGTATCTTTGTAAAATGTAAGGAAAACAATAAACAAAACATATCATGAGATTTACCCTATCAAGTACAGCTCTCAACAGCCGCCTTCAGACACTTGCCAAAGTCATCAGCAGCAAGAACTCGCTCTCTATCTTGGAGAGCTTCCTTTTCAGGGTCCACAATGGTCAGATTGACATCACCGCTTCCGACAGCGAGAATGTCATGGACACCAGCCTCCCCCTCGACGAGTTTGATACCGACGGCGACTTCACCATCCCCAGCCATACCATCCTCGACGCCGTCAAGGAGCTCCCCGAGCAGCCCCTGACCTTCGACATCAACCTCGACACCTACGAGGTCACCATCGGCTATCAGAACGGTGAGTATCAGTTCACCGCCCAGGGTGCCGACGAATATCCCATGACGCAGGCCATCGGCGACGACGCCCACACCATCACCCTCAAGGGGTCCATGCTCGCCGACAACATCGCCCGCACCATCTTCGCCACCGACAACAACGAGATCCGCCCCGTGATGAACGGTATCTATGTCGACCTCACCCCCGAGTGCCTGGCCTTCGTAGCCTCCGACGGACATAAGCTCGTGCGCTGCCGCTACTCCGACATCAAGAGCGAGACCCCTGCCTCCTTCATCCTGCCCAAGAAGCCCGCACAGCTCCTCCGCGCCGTCCTCGACAAGAGCGACGACGACGTCATCATCCGCTTCAACGGCAACGCCGCCGAGTTCCGCTTCAAGAGCGGCAAGCTCTACTGCCGACTCATCGAGGGCGTCTTCCCTAACTACAACGCCGCCATCCCCGCCGACAACCCCAACGAGGTCGTCATCGACCGCAAGTCCCTGCTCAGCGCCATCCGCCGCGTCCTCCCCTTCGCCAGCATGAGCAGCCAGCTCATACGCTTCAAGGTCGAGAACGGCAACCTCGAGCTCAGCTCCGAGGACCTCGACTTCGCCACCTCGGCAAAGGAGAACCTCGTCTGCCAGTACAACGGACAGCCCATGCAGATAGGCTTCCGCGGCGACTTCTTCACCGAGATTCTCAATGCCATCTCCACCGACGACATCAAGATCTTCCTCGGAGACCCCAGCCGCGCCGGCATCATCGTGCCCACCTCACAGCCTGAGAACGAGGACATCCTCATGCTCATCATGCCCCTCCTTCTCACCGACTGATACAACCGTATTTTAAAAGAACTTTTCAAATGCGTTTGAAACTCACAAAGCCCTTGATAGTCTTCGACCTGGAGGCTACGGGGCTTGATTTGGTCAATGACCGTATCATTCAGATTTCCTATATAAAGGTCAAACCCGGCGATGCCGAGGGCGAGGAAGAGCGCAAGAGCCTCTTCGTCAATCCTGGCAAGCCCATCCCCGCCGTTGTGCAGCAGCTCACGGGCATCACCGACGACGCCGTCAAGGACGCCCCGGAGTTCAAGCAGATTGCCAAGACCTTAGCCGACACCTTCACGGGCTGCGACTTCGCCGGCTACAACTCCAACCACTTCGATGTCCCCATGCTCGCCGAGGAGTTTCTCCGCGCCGGTGTCGACTTCGACTTCTCCAAATGCCGGCTCATCGACGCCCAGACCATCTTCTTCCGCCATGAGCCCCGCAACCTTGCCGCTGCCTACCGCTTCTTCACGGGTCGCAAGATGGAGGACGACTTCCAGGCCCACCGCGCCGACCAGGACACCGAGGCTACCTACCGCGTCCTTCAGGGCGAGCTCGACAAATATGAGCCCGGAAAAGTCGAGGACCCTGCCATGGCCCTGCCCAACGACATGGATGTCATGGCCGAGGAGTCGCGGCAGAACGACAACGTCGACTTTGCCGGACGCATGGTGTGGGCCGACATGAAAGACGGTGACGGCAAGCCCATTCTCGACGCCGACGGCAAGCCACGCCGCCAGGAGGTCTTCAACTTTGGCAAATACCGTGGCTGGGCCGTAGCCGACGTCCTGCGCCGCGACCCAGGCTATTACAGTTGGATGCTGGGTGCTGACTTCACCCTCAACACCAAGCAGGTGCTCACGCGCATCCGCCTCCGTGAGGCCAAGTTGAACGGTTGACGACGGGCCCATGGTGAGAATACGTATGCAGAAGGGTAGGGCAGGGCACCACGGCTATCGCTGGTGCCTGCTGCGCCGTGCCATAGGGTGCACCGCCCTCGCTGCCTTGCTGACGGTGCCCCACACTGCCGGGGCTCAGGAGCTCTCGGCCAAGGTCACCATCAACCACAACCAGATCAGCGGCACCGACGCCTCTGTCTTCGACAACCTCCAGCAGACGCTCACCCAGTTCATCAACGACCGGCAGTGGACGAGTCTGCAATTCCGAAACAACGAGCGCATCGCCTGCAACTTCAACATCACGGTGACCAAATACGACAAGTCGACGGACCTCTTCACCTGCAAGGCCGTCATCCAGGCCAACCGGCCCGTCTACAACGCCTCCTACACCACCACCATCTTCAACAACACCGACAACGACTTCAACTTCACCTTCGCGCAGTTCGACCAGCTCGAGTTCAACGACGACGCCATCGACAACCAGCTCACGGCGCTCTTAGCCTACTATGCCTACCTCATCATCGGCATCAACCTCGACACCTTCGCCCCCATGGGCGGCAGTGATGTCTTAGAGCGCTGCATGAACCTCACCAATGGTGCCCAGAACCTCAACTACACCGGCTGGAAGTCCTTCGACAGCGACCGCAACCGCTTCGCCATCATCAACGACTACCTCGACGGTGCCATGCAGCCCTTCCGGCAGTTGCAGTACGACTACTACCGCAAGGGCCTCGACGAGATGGCCGAAAATGCCGACCGTGGCCGCAACGAGGTCACGACGGCCATCGAGAACGACCTGAAGAAATGCCATGACGACCGGCCGCAGAGTGCGTGGCCCCAGATATGGACCGACTACAAGCGCGACGAGCTGGCCAATATCTACAAGGGTCATGGCACGCAGAAAGAGAAGGAGATCGTCTACGACATCCTCTTCTCCATCAACGCCTCACAGAACAACGCGTGGGAAAAGATTAAGCAATAACCATACTATGCTCAAGCAACTTTATATCAAGGACTTCACCCTCATCGACGAGCTCGACATCCCCCTCTTCCCCGGCTTCTCCGTCATCACCGGTGAGACGGGAGCGGGCAAGAGCATCATCCTCGGCGCTCTCCACCTCCTCTTAGGCCAGCGCGCCGACTCCAAGCAGATCAAGGCCGGGCGGAAGAAGTGCATCATAGAGGCGCATTTCGACCTCTCACATTATAATATGGAGGACTTCTTCACGCGCAATGAGATTGACTATGACCGCTCCGACTGCATCCTCCGTCGCGAGGTCAGCAGCAGCGGCAAGAGCCGTGCCTTCATCAACGATACCCCCGTCTCGCTCAATGTCCTCCGCGACCTTGGCGACCAGCTCATCGACATCCACAGCCAGCATCAGAACCTCCTCTTGCAGAAGGAGGACTTCCAGCTCAATGTCGTCGACATCATCGCCGACGACAGCGCCCTGCGAGGCGACTATCAGAAAGCCTACGGGGCGTGGATAGCGGCCAAGAAAGCCTTCGAGGACTATCAGGAGGAATGCCGTCGCAGCAAGGAGAATGAGGAGTTCCTCCGCTTCCAGTTTGCCGAGCTCGACAAGGCGCGCCTCGTCTCCGGCGAGGAGACGGAGCTGGAGCAGCGGTCGCAGACCATGAGCCACACCGAGGACATCAAGAGCGCCCTCTACGAGGCTTCCTCGCTCCTCTCCGGTGAGGACAACGGCTGCGTCACCGAGCTTCGACAGGCTTTCTCACGGCTTCAGGACATCGAGGACGTCTACCCCGACGTCAAGGACCTTGTCCAGCGCCTCGACTCTGCCTTCATCGACGTCAAGGACATCTCCCAGGAAATCGACGCCAAGCTTGAGCGGGTCGACTTCAACCCCCAGGAGTTAGAGGATGTCAACGCGCGCCTCGACCTCCTCTACTCTTTAGAGCAGAAGTTCCATGCCGCCTCCACCGACGAGCTCATCGCCGAGCGCGACCGCATCGGCAGTCAGCTACAGCATATCGACGGTGGCGAGGAGCAGCTCCAGGCCCTCGACGAAGCCGCCAAGGCTGCCTACAGCCAGTGTCTGGACATCGCCCGGAAGCTCAGCAGCGTGCGCCACAAGGCCGCCATGAAGGTCGAGGAAGAGATGAAGCGGCGCCTCGTGCCCTTAGGTATCCCCAAGGTGCAGTTCGCCATCCATTTCGACAGCCGGGAGTGCTCTCCATCGGGCATCGACAAGGTGCAGTTCCTCTTCAGTGCCAACAGCAGCACTGCTCTCCAGCCCGTGGCACAGGTTGCCTCCGGTGGTGAGATTGCCCGTGTCATGCTCTCCCTGAAGGCCATGATCAGCGGAGCTGTCAAGCTCCCCACTATCATCTTCGACGAGATCGACACCGGCGTCAGCGGGCGTGTGGCCGAGAAGATGGCGCAGATCATGCGCGAGATGGGCGACAACCACCGGCAGGTCATCTCCATCACCCATCTGCCGCAGATTGCCGCCATGGGCTCCACCCACTACAAGGTCAGCAAGGAGGAGACTCCCGAGGGCACGGTGAGCCACATGCGCCTCCTCAAGCCCGAGGAGCGTGTCACCGAGCTGGCTCAGATGCTCTCGGGCAGCGACGTCTCCCAGGCTGCCATCGACAATGCCAAGACACTATTGCATAACGCTAATAATCCTATCAGATAATGACTCGCAAGTCTTTCATCCACCCCCTTCTTTCCTTCCTTCTGCTCTTCCTGCCCCTCTTCGCCGCAGCCCAGCCTGCCGGTGTGAAGAAAGCGGCTCAGAGCGTGTTCACTCTCACCACCTACAATGCCGACGGCACCATCCTCGCCACCTCTCATGGCGTCTTCACGGGCGCTGCCGGTGAGGGCGTGGCCATGTGGAACCCCTTCAAGGGCGCTGCCCGTGCCGTCGTCATCGACGCCCGTGGCCGACAGTATGATGTCGACGTCATGCTCGGCGTCTCCGAGAACTACGACCTCTGCCGCTTCCGCATCAAGGGCACGTCGGCAGCCCCGGCGCTGCCCCTGACAGCCTCCGACGCTGCCGCCTCACCCGTCTATATCGTGGGCTACGACCTGAAGAAGCCGGACATCAGGAGCCTCACACCCGAGCGCACCGAGAAGTTCATGACGTCTTACAACTATTATGTCTTCAACGATGCCGACGTCTCGGCCGCCCAGCTCGGCTGCCCTGTCGTCAACGCCTCCGGTGAGCTCTTGGGCATCATGCAGCGCCCAGAGACGGGCGGCCAGGCCTTTGCCGCCGACACACGCGTCACCACGACCTTCAAGCTCACGGCCTTCTCCATCAACGACGCCACACTCCGCGCCACAGGCATCCGCACCGCCCTCCCCGCCGACGAGAAGGACGCCACCGTCATGCTCCTCATGGCTGCGGGCAGTGTCGACAGCACGAAGTATGAGGCGTATATCGACGACTACATCCGCCTCTTCCCCACGGCCACGGCGGGTTACAACACGCGCGCCAACAGTCTCATGGCGCAGCGCCGTCTTCAGCAGGCCGACGACATGCTGCAACTGGAGCTGAAGAAAGCCGCCGAGAAGGATGTCGCCTACAGCAACTATGCCGACATCGTCTATCGAGCCAGTGTCTACCGTGTCGACACCACGTTCACGAAGTGGTCGCTCGACAAGGCCCTGGAGCTGGCCCGCGAGGCTGACAAGGTGAAGCCGCAGCCCAACTACCGCCACCAGCAGGCACAGATTCTCTTTGCCATGGGCCGCTATCAGGATGCCCTCAACCTCTTCACGGCTTTGCAGCAGACGGAGCTGGGCAAGAACGGGGAGGTCTACTACGAGGCTGCCCGCTGCAAGACGATGCTCAAGGCCCCGAAACCGGAAATCATGGCGCTCCTCGACAGTGCCGTCAACGTGCAGCAGGGGCAGGCCCGCGCACCCTATGTCCTGGCCCGCGGACAGCAGTATGATGCCGACGGCGACTACCGCAAGGCCTTCCTCGACTATATGACCTACGACTCCCTCGTCAACAACCGTGGCACGGCAGACTTCTACTACACCAAATACCGTTGTGAGATGAAGCTGCGCCAGTATCAGGTAGCCCTCAACGACATCGCCCATGCCATTGTCCTGAACCGCGCCGAGCCCGTTTACTATGCCGAGATGGCGAGTCTCCAGCTCCGTGTCAACCGGTTGTCCGATGCCATCGCCACCTGCGACATGGCCTTCGAGGTGCCGGGAGCCGACCAGCTCAGCGACCTCTACATCATCCGTGGCATCGCACGCTGTGAGTCGAAGCAGACCGCCGAGGGTCTCACCGACCTGCGCAAAGCCCAGGAGATGGGCGACGCCCGCGCCGAGAAACTCATTGACAAATACAAATAACGATATGTTGCTCGCAGTGTGACCCTTCTGGATCAGTGCTTGCCGGTAACCTGCAGGGTTAGGGCGGCCATAAAGGCCGCCCCTACGGGGGAACCGGGTATACCATTAACACCTATCACCTAACACCCATCACCTAACACCCATCACCTAACACCTACCACCCACCACCTAACACCTACCACCCATTTCCGCCCCTCGATATAGATTTTTATAAAAAAATCTTGGAACTCTTTGCGATTACAAAAATTCTTTCTACCTTTGCATTCGCATTCGCCGATATGGCTCAGTTGGTAGAGCAACGCATTCGTAATGCGTGGGTCCCCGGTTCGAGTCCGGGTATCGGCTCTGAGGGGAAAAGTCTTTCCCCTTTCTTTTTATGCGGGATTAGCACATCGGTAGTGCACGGGCTTCCCAAGCCTGGGAGGCGGGTTCGATTCCCGTATCCCGCTCTATTTTGTTTATCAGATATGGGGATAAACAATGTATTCCTTTTAGAACTCCATACATATTATTGTAAGCAGCAATATCGCCTGCGGTGATATAGTATTGCGCAGCTTCTGTTTTCCCCGCTTCTTGAGCGTCTTAACGGTTTCCACTGATATATTCAACTCCTGGGCTATCGCGCTGTTGCTTTTTCCTTGCATGACAAGGAGAAAGACCTCACGTTGGCGCTCGGGCAATTTGTCAACGGCGATGAACAGCTGACGATATATTTCCTCCGTATAAAAGCAATCCTCATCATTGCTGTCAAGCTGGTAGCGCATATCGTGAATTATCTGTTCAGTATGTGCGTTGATGACTTTCTCGTGGCGCATCCAGCTCACCGACCTATTTCTCACGCTATTATAAAAATAAGCCTTAAGGTGGGACATGTTCGCAAACAGTGGCTGTTGTTCAAGCAGATTAGTAAAAAAATCTTGTACTATATCATAAGCAACCTCTATGTCATTGGTAATCTGTGTGGAAGTGACGACGAGGGAGGAAAAGAAAGCGTCATAAATCCATGCTATGGAATCATCATTCCATAGACAGATTGACTCGATGCTCATTTCCTGTTTTTCCATTGTTGTGTATGTTACTGTCAGATTTATCAACTGAAGTGTTCCTTTTGGATATGCAAAAATAATTATTTTTATTCAGAAATCCTCACAAATCACAAATTGTTTCAATTTTTGTGCTGAAAAGTAGAGATTGACATGCATTTCCCCGTTTTTTTATCTTTTTTCTATTTTTTGTGTACCTCTTTTCACATCTCTTGGCGTATTACAGATAAAAAAAGACGGCAATATGGACATAAATACTTTAATCAGTAAGGCCATTTTGGGGACTATTGACGCCCCAGAGCTTGAAGAATTGGAGAGTCGTATGCAGCAGGACCCAGAGCTTTGCAAGCGCTATCAGCAATTGCTTCGTCGTCGTGATTTCTCACAGCGTTATACCGAATGGGCGTCGGTAGACAAGGAAGGCGCAAAGCGGGCTTATTTTGCTCATCGCCGTAGCGTTCAACGTCAGCGTGTGGTTCGTATGGTAGCGAAGACCGTTGTTGGTATCGCCGCAGCTGCCGCACTTGTTTTTGTACTTTCTACGATTTTGCAGGCCCACCATCCTGAACCCCCTGTGCTTTCTCAAGCTGTTGAGCAAGCTATCAACCGATCTCAGCATAGTGGGCAGAGTGAGGCCATGCTTACTATTTCAGGGAGTAAGGCTGTCTCGGTGACCACCGACAGCACCGTCCATGCCTTAGCCAAATCCTTTGCAGAAAGCAAGCAAACCAATGAGGATGACGAAGCTCTGACATTGTCAACTTCCCACGCGAAGGAGTTTTGGATGACATTGGAAGATGGTACGCGCGTACATCTTAATTATAGCAGTTCGCTCACCTATCCATTGCATTTCGATGGCAAGGAGCGCCGGGTGAGGTTGCATGGCGAAGCATATTTCTTTGTGGCTCACGACAGCAAGCGCAAGTTCATTGTAGAGACACCAGGCGGTGTCGTCACTGACTATGGCACTGAGTTTGACGTCTCTACAACACCCCATGGTCGCACACAGGTGGTCTTGGTGAAAGGAAAGGTGGGTGTCAGCCCCCGCGGTGGCAGTGAGACGATGATGGCTGTAGGCACCAAGGCTGTCTTTGAGGCAGGAAAGTCGGCACAGTTGAGCAAAGCCGATGTGGCGCCTTATCAGGCATGGAATACCGGACAGTATTATTTCGACGGCTCCACTTTGGAGCAGTTGATGGCCGTAGTAGCGAAATGGTATGGTGTAGACGTAGACTTCGTCAATGAGTCGGCGCGGAAGATACGTTTTACAGGAAGTCTTGACAAGTATGAGTCACCGAAGCCCACACTCCATGCCATCAGTACCATCACTGGTCAGAATATAGAGATCGAGGGTAAGAGAGTCGTTATCAAGTAAGAGAAAAACAAATATCAAACGTTATGAGGAAAATATTGTGTATTTTGGCACTGCTGAGCGTAACCCTTACGCTGGCAGCAGTAGAGAAAACAAAGTTGAGGGTTCTCTATGTAGGAGGTCATTCTGATATTGAGACTTTTGGCAATCCCTACGACACCACAGCCCATCAGAAGGGTATTGTGACACGCACCTTAGCATGGAAAACTTATCTCGAACAGTATTTTACTACGGTGAAGGCTATTCAAGGGGCGGAGTATAATTACAAGTTGTCATACGACTATGATGTGACAATTATCGATGGTACTCCCCAACCGTTGATCCCTCAAAAGAACTATTATCGTAACGGCAGGCTAACAGAAATAAAGTCGGCAAAATATTTTCCTGAAGCTTTCGACCTCCCCGTTATCACCATTGCCGAAGTGGGTGAAACAGTGGGTAGGGCCTTGGGCTCCAAAAACGACTGGTATTGTCTCTGCTTGACGGGCAAGGCATTCAATCTTCAGCGTAACAACCCTATTTTCAAGGGACCTTATCCCGTAAAGATTACCTTGCATGACGAGCCTACGCCCGATGGTGCTAAGGATTTCGCCAAAATGATGGGTGACAAGTTACCAGCCACGACGCCAATGTGGACCGTTCACTATCATGACTATCTCAACACTCCGAATCACAAGGTCGGTATGGTTTCGCGTGAATGGGGATATACCGATTCCCCTGACGCTGAGATTATCTCCGGTGGAAAGAGTGCCAAGAGCTATGATGCAGTGGCAATCGGTCGCCATGCCAACTTCCTGAGCTGGGGCTTTGCTGGGTCACCGGCAGACATGACTGAAGAGGCCAAGAATGTTTTTGCCAATGCGGTAGTGTACATGTCCAAGTTCAGAGGCCATCATATCATTGCCCGTAAGTTGAATGAGAATATTAATACACGTTTTTCGGTTGATCAGATGATATGTCAGACCAAGCGTCAGACCTACGATGATTATGCCGCTTTTATTACCGAGTCAAACAAGCAGATGTTGCATGTTGCTGACTCCTTGCAAAAGGTGAAGGCGGCAGGTGGTAAGATAGAAAGTTCCATGAGTTTCTACTTGGGTATTACCGCCGACCAGCTCCAGCCTGTCCCTACCTACGAGCAATATCTCCAACAGACCTTTGGCGAACTCTACGGCCAGTTCGGGACCGATGCCAGCAAGTATGAAGCATACTATCGCGCCAATAAACCTTATTTCTACGGCGACCTGCACAGCTATGCTCCTATTCTCGACACCGATGCGCAAAGCCTGGGTATTGCCAACAACGACCTGCAACTCCTCTACAAAGCCCTGTCGTTGTGGGAGAATGGGAAAGATGTGGAAAAGGCCAAGCGCATTCTCTACCGCTATACGCTGTTGCGCTACGACAATCCGAAGCCGTTCCGGGAGTGGTTGAAGAAATACGCCAAGAAGCTTTTCTTCTCTGAGAGCGGTTGTTGGAAATGGCTCGTCAATGACCTCACACCTGGTATTCCGGGCAATGACTATAGTGTGTTGCTCAGCGAAGATTCGGTTTCCATGTCTTCTTCTCATGATGGAGCACAGGTTTCAGCTGCTGATCCCGTTGCCCTCTCCTCTACGCTGGAACGCTCAGGTAACGACTGCGAATTGACAATCTATGTCACTATTTTCCCTGGCTACCATATCTATAATGTTGTCAGTGACAAAGATCCCTACATCCCCACAACCTACACGTTTGCGGGCGAAGGTTTTACCCTTGAGGGCGCTATGCAAAAGCCCATCGGCATGAAGTTAGACAGCAATGGCTCGCTCATCTATGAGGGTACAGTGGCGCTTCGTCAGAAGTTCAAGGCACAGGAACATGGAAAGATGAAAGTCACGGTGAGCTATCAGGCGTGCAATGCCAATGCTTGCCTAATGCCGGCAACAAAAGACGTGGAGATTTCATTTTGATAAAAACAAAATAGCTAATTTAACAAAGAGAGATTATGATAGACAAAGCGAGACGATTACCTCATTTGTTGCTCACATTGATGTCTGCCTTTATGCTTACAGCGTGGGAGCCGACAGCGCAGGCGCAAAGTCAGAAAGCGCCGGTGAGCATGAGCCTCAAGGCTGTGCCGGTGAAGACTGTTCTCGACCAGCTGAAGAAACAAACGGGACTCAATTTCATCTATAGTACCGATTTAGCCAAGACCTGGCCGAAGGTGTCTATCAGTGTGCGTGGCGTGAGCCCCCGTCGCGTCCTGGACCTGATCATGGGCGAAATCAACTGTACCTATGATCTGGAGGGCAACCTTGTCACCATCACACGAAAGATAGCCGGGGCTCGCGTGAGGATGGTCTCCGGTATTGTCACCGATGACCAAGGTGAACCTCTGACGGGTGTCAGCATCTGCATCGACGACAGCAAGGTGTGTACCATCACCGACTCCCAGGGTTTCTTCACGCTGAAGGTGCCTGCCAAGCAGTGCAACCTTATCTTCTCCTATCTCGGCATGGAGAAGAGCGTGCAGCGCTTAGCCGCTGGTAATGGCCCCGAGCGTTGCAATGTGCGGATGAAGGGCGACAACTCCCTTACTGAGGTCGTCGTCACGGGTTATCAGGAAATTTCCAAGCCTAAGATGACGGGCTCTGTCACCACGCTGACGGCCGACAAGCTCGACGACAGGTATACCTCCAACCTTGTCAGCAATCTTGAAGGGCGTGTGGCTGGCTTGTCCACCTATGGCGGCACGCTGAAGATTCGTGGCACCAGCTCCCTTTATGCCGAGACCACGCCGCTGCTCGTCGTCGATGGTCTGCCTATGGAGGGACGAATTGCGGATCTCAACCAGTACGACATCCAGTCTATCAACGTGCTCAAAGATGCTGCTGCCACAGCTATCTATGGTGCCCGTGCCTCGAATGGTGTTATCGTCATCACGACGAAGAATGCCAAAAAGAAGGGGAAGGTGGACATCGACTTCACCGCCAACCTCACCGTTTACAACAAACGGAACATGAATTACAACGACAACTTCTATATGAACGCAGCCCAGCAGGTGGAGAAAGAATCCAAATATTTTGACTACCTGTTCTTTGGTGGAGGTTCCGCTGACCCTATTGGCGATTTTGAATCGGCTCTCCAGCAGGGTACATCGGCGATTTCTTCTCTCAAATATGCTTACTATCAGTTGGCCAAAGGTGAGATTACGAAGGATCAGCTTGCGCAGGTGAAGACTCGTTTGTCGCAGAACAACTTTGCCAAGGATTATGCCGATGCCGTCTACCGCCGTCAAGTCATGCAGGAGTATAACCTCTCTCTGCGTGCGCGCGGAGACAAGACTCAGAACAACCTCACGCTGAATATGCAGACCGACAACCAGGGCGTCATCAACACGCTCTCACGACGCCTCACCGCAAACTACAAAGGTTCTTTCGAACTGGCCAAATGGCTGACTGCCAATGTCGGTGTGAATGCCGTGTTCAACAAGAACAAACAGATGGGCGCAGATTACAGTTCCATGAACGACTCACCTTGGAATCGCCCTGCATACGAGGACTTTTATAATGAGGACGGAAGTGTCAAGACACAATATGGAGGGTATGATGGTAACGACTATTATAGCTGGCAGAAGGGTATCTCACCGCTTGGTAGCAACGCCATTGATGAGCATTATAATAATGTGGTCACTACTCATCGCCTGCACACCCGTTTCCATGGTGAACTTGTCTTCCGTCTCTTCGACGGATTTTCGGTAAACACGATGATGGTTTATGAGAATGACCACATCACTGCCGACCATCTCTATACCCCTGATTCGCATCCGGCGCGTGTTATCAAGGATGCTTATGCCACTTACGATGCTGCATCAGGTAAGGTGACTTATCCCGTCATGGAAACAGGCGGTATCAAGCAGACGCTTAATACCGATGGTAATTATTGGACTGCACGTGCACAAGCCAACTATGACAAGACCTTCGGGCGTCATGCCGTTAATGCCATTGCCGGACTGGAGTTCCGCGAGACGAAGACGACGGGTACCAATGCGCTTATGTTGGGCTATGACGACCAACTTCAGACAGCTACCACCAATACTGTCAACTTCGGTACGCTACGTAATATCCGTTCTTCCTCTTATTTCATGAATGGACAATTCTATGCCAATCAGTTTGCTTTCGAACCCTATATCGATGCTGGTATGAATCCCATCACGGAGGTACGCCATCGCTATGCCTCCGGTTATGCCAATGTGACCTATACCTACGACGACCGTTATAATGCATTTGCCTCTTTCCGTAAAGACTATGCAGATGTTTATGGTTTGAATGCCAAATACCGTGGACGTCCGCTGTGGTCTGTTGGCGGTGCCTGGAATATGGATCGTGAGAATTTTATGAAGTCCTTAACGTGGGTCAACTATTTCAAGTTGCGCTTCAGCTATGGTGCTACGGGTAACATCTATCAGGGTGCCACCAGCTATCTCACGGCTACCACCGGAATGCTTAACTATTACTCCAGCTTGCCTTATGCAATCATCACTTCCCCAGCCAATCCCAATCTGAGTTGGGAGAAGACCTATTCCACCAATATCGGTATTGACTATTCTTTCTGGGACAACCGTATCCGTGGTAGTTTAGACTATTACCATAAGCGCTCTGAGGATGTATTCTCCAACAAGAGTCTTGATCCAACGACGGGCTTTACCTCTATGTTTGTTAATGCTGCGTCAATGACCAACAATGGTATTGAACTGCAGTTGACGGGTGAGTGGCTGCGCGCCAATGATAAGAAAGCACTGGGCTGGGAGACCAGTCTGACCCTCTCGCACAACAGTAATAAGGTCACCGACGTAGACAATCCCGCCACTCGGGCCTACGAACTCATTGAGACACCATTCAAGAAAGGTTATCCGGCTTCGGCAATATGGAGCTATCGCTTTGCCGGTATCGACGACGGCACTTATGGGGCTGCCGGTACTACACTTTGGTACGGCAATGCTAACACCATCATGCACGGAGTTGCTTCCTCCAGTCCTGATGTACTGGTCTATAGTGGCCAGACAGACCCGAAGATTGTCATGGGTTTGGACAACCGGCTTCGCTTCTATGGCTTCACACTTTCTGTGATGTTGGCTTACTATGGTGGCCATAAGATGCGGGCATTGCCGGAGACGGAGACTTTTGCGGGCACTTACGGACCCATAGCCAGCTATTTCCTCAATTCCTGGACACCGGACAATCACACCAGTACGCCAGGATGGGGGCAGTACAGCTCCACATCGATAGGAAGGGAGCCTTCTTACAGCGACATCTCTGTGCGCAAGGCTGACTTTATTAAGATTCGTAATATCGTGCTGGGATATACCTTCCCGCAAGAATGGCTCAGTCCCATCGGTATTCGCCGGGTCAGCCTGGAGTTTCAGATCAACAACCCTTGCTTCCTCTGGAGAGCAAATAAAGTGAAGGTAGATCCTGAGACACTCTATAGCAACCGAGGTGTCAGCCTGCCTGCAAGCTATGTCTTCACTCTCAATGTTAATCTCTAACAGATGTACTCAATCATCGCTTTTCGAAAACATATAATATGAAGAAACTCATTAACAATATAGAACCTTCTGCCAGCCCCGCCCCCGTCCGCTGTGGGTGGGGACGGACGTTGTGTGCCTTTCTCGGGGCTGTTCTGCTGTTCACGGCATGCTCTGATTTCACCGATATTAAACCCAAAGGTAAGAATCTGCTCTCTTCCACTACAGACTTGGACTTGCTCTTTAATAATGAGATGTCAGCCAGTATGACCGATATGAATGACGTTGGCGGAGATGTTCTTTACGCTTACAGTAGCATTCCTGCCATGCTGTCGGTAGACAATCCTTCCCGCTCTGCCTACTTAATCGGTTGGAAGGACACAGATGCTGATATAAAGAGGTTGGAGCTTCTGACGACCTCAGACAGTTATTATACCAATTTCTATAGTTATATCGGCCGCATTGCCAACCCTGTCTTGCAGCAGTTGAATACAGCCAGTGGATCTGATGCAGCCAAAAATGCCCTGCGTGCTGAGGCGCTCACCTTGCGTGCTTACAGCCATTTCATGCTCTTGCAGAAGTATGCTAAGGCTTATAATCCTGCAACAGCGGCTACTGACCCTGCCATTGTATATATGACAGAGGATGTCGATATTGCTACGCCTCAGCCGAAGAAGACGGTTGGGGAGGCTTACGAACTGGCTTTGAAGGATATCAATGCCGCCATCGATCTCAACGCCTTGCCTGTAGAGGCTGCTGCCAAAACACGGTTCAATAAGGCTGCTGCCTACGCTGTTAAGGCACATATCTGTATGGCTATGCGCGATTATGCCAATGCCGAAGCGGCGGCCAAAGAGGCCATTGCGGTGCAGGGAGATCTGTATGACTATTGGGCTCATGCCACTACGGTAAACAGCTATGGTGGACAGCCTTATCTGACTGCTACCGTTGACAGCAGGTATAGTCCTGAGAGTTATTTAGCACTGCCTGACTTCGTGATGTACAATTGGGTGCAGCCAGCTTCATGGAATGCCATAGAGACAGGCTATGCCACTCGTGACCTCATGCCAACTTTTACGAAATTATATAAAGGTTTTGCAGGAGGGGCTTATGAAGATTATGGAGCCATATTGGGAATCTCCGGCTGGCAGGCTGGCTTTGACACTGAGCACTATATCAATACCTCCGGGCTCTGTGCTCCGATGATGTATCTCTATTGTGCGGAGTGTGAACTGCGCGCCGGCCATGTTGATGCGGCTATGGGGTACCTCGATGTGCTCCGCGCCAAGCGCCTCCCCGCTGATGGCTTCCAGCCTTTCAAGGGTATTGTGACGAGCATGGAGGCTGCCAAGGAAAAACTCAAGGCTACTTCCTTTGCTGAGAACCTGTGGACGGGCTGGAACTTCATCCAGCGTAAGCGGTGGAATAGCGAGGAAGGCTGGAGTGCGACGCTGACACGCACTATCAGCGGCACCACCTACACCTTGGCTCCTAACTCCAATCTGTGGGTGTTCCCCTTCCCGAACTCCGCAAGAGCAAAGAATGAAAACTTGACAAGTAATAATAATAAATAAACTGATGAAGAAAGTAATGTTCGTTGCCTTCGCTTCCCTGCTTGCTCTGGGTGTGAAGGCGCAGGGCACCTTCACGCTTAATGGTTATGTAAAGAATGCTGAAGGGAAGTCTGTTAAGCTCTACTACGGTGAATCTATGGAGCCGAAAGACAGCGCTGTCATTAAAGACGGCAGCTTCTCCTTCCATGGTAAAATAGAATCTGATTATACGCCTGCCACGCTGATTATCGGCAAGTATGATCCTTACAGACCAGACAACTTCATGCTACGTCCCTATCTCGAGCCGGGCGTAACATCAGAGCTGACGGTTGACTATCCTCATGAGGAGACAGTCGTGATGAAGGGTGGCAAGACACAGACGGAGGCAAATGAGCTGACGGAGCTGTTGAAACCGGCATCCCAGATGCTTATGAAATGCAGTGAGGCTTACTATTCTGCAAAGAGTGCTGCTCAGCGTGACTCTATCCGCCTGGCTATGGAGCCGTATCAGAAGTTTGCCAAGGCTGCTACGGAGTTCTATATCTCCACCCATCCCGATGCTTATATCTCCGCCGAACAGTTGCGGATGTATATGAGTGGGATGAAATATGCGGACATCAAGAAAATTTATGAAGCCTGGACGCCTGCCGTTCGTGCCTGTGGACCGGCTAAGGAGGTAAAGGCGGAGCTTGATGTGTTGGGAAAGGTGCGCCCGGGATGTCCGGCGCCTGACTTTACGGCTACGGACATTAACGGGAAGAAGTTTTCTCTGTCACAGCTCAAAGGTAAGGTGGTGCTGCTCGATTTCTGGGCCAGCTGGTGCGTGCCATGTAGAAAGAGTAATCCGCATGTCCGTGCGCTCTACGATAAATACCATCAGCTGGGATTCGATGTGGTGTATGTAGCTGACGATGACAGCAGTCCGGACAAATGGCGGAAGGCAGTAGAGAAAGACCTGCTAACAGGAGAAGGTTATCATCATGTCCTGCGGGGGCTGAAGGTCGACAGAAGCAAGGGCAGTGTCGAGCGATATGATCACACGAGTGATATCTCTGATAAGTATGCCATTCATTTCCTGCCTACCAAATACCTGATTGATAAGCAGGGGAATATCATCTGCAAGGTCGATGAGGAGAACGAGGGTAAACTCGATGAGATGATAGAAAAGGCGATAGGCGGGAAGTAGGTGGTAGGTGGTAGGTGGTAGGTGTTAATGGTATGCCGTGTTATCCACGTGCTGCCCAAATGCTATCCACGTGAGACCTCTCCGAGGTCTTTCCACGCTCGCTGCTCGTATCCCCAGGTCGCTCGGTG
>UQRP01000041.1 GCA_900543585.1 uncultured Prevotella sp. | reverse complement strand
TGCGCCGATGGTACTGCAATGCAATGCGGGAGAGTAGGTAGCCGCCTCCTTTTAAATGAAGCCTCGAGAGTCATTAGATTCCCGAGGCTTTTTTAATTTACAATGAATAGATTGATGAACTGTGATTATGTCGTTTATAGTTTTCGTCGATTTCTGGCTTCTATTATGAGGGCACCTCGCTCTCATGGCTTTGGTGTGCAGTCGCCTTTTGCCTTCGACTTTATCACTGAGGTCGTCAGGAGGAGTGGTGATGATGCTGAGGATCTAATGCTGACGGATATCGTTGACAACTCTAAGATTGAGTTTGTAAGGCCAAAGACAGCTTTTGTTTATAGCTCCCATACGAAGCGGCGTTTGAATAAGTTCTATCATCGGTTGTCGGAATTTGTTGGGAAGCATGACGAGATAGAGCGTGTTTATGTCGTGGAGGGTATTCATTGTTGTGACGATAATTGCCATCAGTGGACATCGCTCTGTAAAGACGAAGCCGTGACAGTGAGTTTTGATGTTTTCGACTGTGGAGTAGCCTTTTGCGTAAGAAATATGTATAAAAACAGTTATAAAGTAATACTTCTTTAGTCATTTAGCAATTATTATCCTTTTATTTTGTAAATATCTGAGGTAAAATGTTGCAAATTAAATTTATTTGTTTATTTTTGCGCCACATTTTGTATATTCGATGATACAAGTAAAAGTTAATGACAGAATAGTAACCTTTTAATGCTATAGACTATGTATTGGACTCTTGAATTGGCCTCCAAGCTTGAAGATGCTCCTTGGCCAGCTACTAAAGATGAGTTGATAGATTACGCCGTTCGTTCTGGTGCTCCTGATGAGGTTGTTCAGAACCTTGAGGAGATAGAGGATGAGGGCGATGTTTATGAAAGTATAGAAGATTTGTGGCCCGATTATCCTTCCAAGGAAGACTTCCTTTGGAATGAGGATGAATATTAGTCCACAAAGGTTGAATAATGGCTGTGCAAGGTTGCGCAGCCATTATTTTTATTTCTCTTTGGAGCGGTTAATTATACAATATTTATCTTTTTTCTGCGTTATCATATCGTGTTTAGAAGCAGAATATATATCCTCGTCATTCTCCTGATGTGCTCGGCTGTTAAGGTCCATGCGCAATACGACCCGTCTTTCAGTCATTATTATGACATGGAGACGTCGTTCAATCCTGCCTCAGCGGGCAAGGATACTAAGTTGAATGTCGTGGCTGCCTATGCGCTCGATATGGCCGGCTTTGAACATAATCCACAGACGGCTTATGCATCGGCCGACATGCCTTTCTATTTCATGAAATCGTATCATGGCGTCGGCCTTCGGTTTATGAACGACAAGATCGGTCTCTTCACGCATACCATGCTTGACGCGCAATATGCCTATCGCTTCAAGCTGTTGGGTGGGAAGATGGCGGTCGGTTTGCAGGCCGGTTTCATCAGCGAGAATTTCGACGGCAGCAAGGTCGATGTCGAGGAGTCCAACGACCCGGCCTTGAGCACCTCTTCGCTCTCGGGAAACACCTTTGATTTAGCTTTAGGACTTTACTATAGTCAGAAGTATTGGTATGCGGGTTTCTCGGTGCAACATCTCACAGCTCCTCTCGTCTCCTTGGGCGATAACAAAGAGTTGAAGATAGACCGCACGTATTATTTGACCGGTGGAGGCAATATACCTTCTAGAAATCCGTTTTTATGTGTGAAGCCGTCCTTTCTCGTCCGCACCGACGGTGTGAGCTGGAGAGGCGACATCACCGGGCGACTGGTCTATACCCATGGTTCGCGGATGCTATACGTCGGAGCCGGCTACAGCCCCACCATCTCGGCGACAGTCATGGTTGGCGGCAGTTTCCATGGCGTAGTCTTGGGCTACAGCTATGAGATATTCACTTCCGCCATCAACCCCGGCAATGGCAGCCATGAGCTCTTCATCGGCTACCAGCATGACATCAACTTAGTGAAAAAGGGTAGAAACAAGCATAAGAGTGTCAGAATCCTATAGACGGATATTCCAAGAAATAAAAACAGCTATATATAGATGCGCAAAATATTTTCATCGTTCGCAGTGCTTCTCGTAGCACTTTCTCTCTCGGGCTGCTTCAGCGCCAAGACGGCCTCCATGTCGGGTCGAGGCGGTGAGGTCGTCGGTGTCGGCGGTCGTGCTTTCAACGAGCCGACGCCTTATGGTATGGTACGTGTCAACCGTGGCTACCTAAAGATGGGCGACAGCAAGACCGACAGCCTTTGGGGCAAGAAGACGCCCGTCAAGGACATCTCTGTTGACGGTTTCTGGATGGACCAGACCGAGATCACCAACTCCCAGTACAAGCAGTTTGTGATGTGGGTGCGCGACTCCATCCTCCGCACGCGCCTTGCCGACCCCTCCTATGGTGGCGACGAGACCTATATGATTACCGAGGATAAGAATGGCGACCCTGTCACCCCGCATATCAACTGGAAGAAGCGGTTGCCGCGCAAGCCCAATGAGGATGAGCAGCGGGCCATCGAGAGCCTCTATGTCACCAACCCTGTCACGGGCGAGAAGCTCTTAGACTATAAGCAGATGAACTACCGCTATGAGGTCTACGACTATACGGCTGCCGCGCTGCGCCGCAACCGTCTCAACCCCTCAGAGCGTGATCTGAACACCGATGACGTCATAGACCCTAACGCCGTGGTGATGATCAGCAAGGATACGGCCTATGTCGACGACGAGGGCAATATCGTGCGCCAGACCATCAACCGGCCGCTGTCAGGGCCGTGGGACTTCCTCAATACGTATATCGTCAACATCTATCCCGACACGACCTGCTGGGTCAACGACTTCCGCAATTCAGACAATGAAGTCTACCTGCGCAATTATTTCTCCAACCCCGCTTACAACGACTATCCCGTTGTCGGTGTGACCTGGGAGCAGGCCAATGCCTTCTGCGCTTGGCGCACCGACTACCTGCTCAGAGGTCTTGGTCCGGAGGCCCGCTATGTGCAGCGCTACCGTCTGCCCACAGAGGCTGAATGGGAGTATGCCGCCCGTGGCAAGGACCAGACGGAGTTTCCGTGGAATAACAAGGATGTCGCCAACGGCAATGGCTGCTTCTACGCCAATTTCAAGCCCGACAGAGGTAACTATACCAAGGACGGCAATCTGATAACAGCTAAAGTGGGTAGCTATTCGGCCAACAGCAATGGCCTCTACGATATGGCCGGAAATGTGGCGGAATGGACGAGCACGGTGTATACCGAGGCCGGTGTTGACGCCATGAACGACCTCAACCCGCAGCTGAGCTACAACGCCGATGCCGCCGACCCCTACCGGTTGAAGAAGAAGAGTGTGAGAGGTGGCTCGTGGAAAGATCCGGAGAGCTTCATCCGCTCGGCATGGCGCTCATGGGAATATCAGAACCAGCCTAGAAGCTATATCGGCTTCCGATGCGTCAGGTCGCTGGCCAACAGCACAACAGGCAAACAGAAGAAAAGATAAACTATTATGACAGCATACAGTAAATATAATCTCGTCTACCGCCTGCAGAAATGGATGGATACCGTGGCAGGCCAGACATTCCTCAATTATGCTTACAGTTGGGGTGCGTCCATCGTCATCCTTGGAGCGCTGTTTAAACTGACCCATCTCCCTGGTGCCAATATCATGCTCTTCATCGGTATGGGCACCGAAGTCTTCGTCTTCTTCATCTCGGCCTTCGACCGTCCGTTTGACAAGACTGCCGACGGTCGTGTGATGCCTACGCGTCTCACCGAGGAGTTTCTTGAGACCGGGCAGGTGAACTATACTTCTAACGAAGAGGCTGCCGCACAGCATCAGGCCGCTTACTCCGGTGCATCGGTCAATCCTCAGCCCGCTGCTGTTGTCAATCCTCAGCCTTCTGCATCGTCAGAGCCTGCCGCTGCTCCGTCCACGTCCGCCGCTGTTGTCAATCCTCAGCCCGCTGCCGCTACCGTAGCTCCTCAGCCCGCTTATGTGCCGCAGATGTCGAAGGAGGAAGCCGAGGCCATGAACCAGGCTCAGGGCGACTATGTGGAAGAGCTGAAGACCCTGGTGGAGACGCTGAAGAAAGTCAACGACCAGAGCTCTCGACTCACCCGCGACAGTGAGGAGATGGAGAATCTCAACCGCACCCTCACGGGCATCAGCAAGATTTATGAGATGCAGCTCAAGGGTGCCAGCAAGCAGATAGGTACAATCGATGAAATCAATGCCCAGACCCGCAAGATGGCTGAGCAGATAGACCAGCTGAACAAGATTTACGCCCGCATGATAGAGGCCATGACCGTTAACATGCGCGCTGCCGCTCCTGGGTCTTCAATAAACAGTAACGAATAAATGGCTATCAAGAAACGACCGGTCTCGCCGCGTCAGAAGATGATCAACCTCATGTATATCGTTCTTCTGGCGATGCTGGCCCTTAACGTGTCTACGGAAGTGCTCCATGGATTTGCTGTCGTGCAGGAGAGCCTGGACCGCACCACCGGCAACGCGTCGAAGGCCAACGAGGAAATCTATGGCAGTTTCAAAGACCAGATGGCGTCGAACCCCGAGAAGGTGCGCCAATGGTTTGAGAGAGCCACGGAGGTGAAGGACATGAGCGACTCCCTCTACAACTTTGCCGAGGCGCTGAAGGTGGCCATCGTCAAGGAGGCTGACGGCCCTGACGGCGACATCCACAATATCGACAACACCGACAATATCGACGCTGCCGGCACCGTCATGCTCGCTCCCTTCACGGGAAAAGGTAAGAAGCTCTATAATGCCATCAACAGCTACCGCAACCGTATCTTGGCTTATGTCACCGATCCGCGCCAGCGCGCCATCATCGAGAGCAACCTCTCCACAAAGGTGCCACGCGGCAAGAACAACCTCGGTAAGAACTGGCAGGAATACATGTTTGAGGACATGCCGGTCGCTGCCGCCGTCACCCTGCTCTCCAAACTCCAGAACGACGTGCGCTATGCCGAGGGCGAGGTTCTCCATACCTTGGTCTCCAACATCGACCTGAAGGACATCCGCGTGAACAAGTTGCAGGCTTTTGTCGTGCCTGAGAAGACAACCCTCTACCCCGATGAGCGTTTCATGGCCAACATCGTCATGGCCGCTGTCGACACCACGCAGCAGCCGGAGATCTATGTCAACGGCTCCCGCGTCGCTACCCGCAATGGGCAGTACAGTTTTACAGCCGGTGGGGTGGGCGAGCACCAGTTTGGCGGCTACATCCTCATGCGCAATGCCCGTGGCGACGTCCTGCGCCGCAACTTCCTGCAGAAATACAATGTCATCCCCGTGCCCGGTGGCGCTACTGTTGCCGCCGAGCTTATGAACGTCCTCTATGCAGGATATAACAACCCCATCAGCGTCAGTGTCCCTGGCGTGCCACAGAATGGCGTCACGCTCTCGATGACGGGCGGAAGGCTCATCGCCAAGGGAGCCGGACATTATGTCGCTGTGCCCTCCGCCGTGGGCCAGGATGTGACCTTCCGCGTCTCAGCCCGCGACGGCAAGATGATGCGGTCGTTCCCACCCTTCGTCTTCAAGGTTAGGAAACTCCCCGACCCGACAGCGTATATCGCCTTGGGCTCCGACCGCTATAAAGGTGGCAACCTCAGCAAGGCCGGACTCATGGGCGCCGACCACCTCAGCGCTGCCATCGACGACGGCATCTTAGACATTCAGTTCCGGGTCACCGGCTTCTCAGCTGTCTTCTATGACAACATGGGCAATGCCGTGCAGATGGCCTCTCAGGGCGCCTCGTTCACCGACCGCATGCGTGAGCAGTTCCGACATCTCTCGCGCGGCCGAAGGTTCTATATCACGGAGATTCATGCCGTGGGACCCGACGGCATCAGCCGCACACTGCCGGGTGCCATGGAGGTGAAGGTGAGATAAGCAGATTAATCAATTACAAAGCATCAGAGTTCTTATGAGATGGACATTATTCATATTGGCGATAGTTTTGTTCGCTACGTTAAGTGTCAACGCTCAGCCGCAGGCCAGACGGCAGCAACAGCAGGAGCAGCAGAAGTCGAACCGCAACAACATGACGTTGCGGGCGCAGATTTCGTTTCCTACCGAGCAGACGATGAATGAGGATGTGGTGTGGCGCCGCGATGTCTACCGAGAGATAGACCTCACCGACGATGCCAATGCCGCCCTCTACTATCCTACGGAGCCGTTGGGCTCGCAGATGAGTCTTTTCACGCTCATCTTCAAGCTTGTCATGGCAGGACCCAACCATGGTGGTGTGGCCGCCTACAGCTACGATGTCAACAGTGGCAGCGAGCGATTCGATGAGTCGCTGCGGATAAAGCCGCTGAAATTCCTCGACGACTACCATATCTTCTACGAGCGCAGCGACCGCGGGGTGCATATCGACGACAGCGACATCCCCTCGGCCGAGGTCAAGGCTTATTTCATCAAGGAGAGCAGCTATTTCGACCAGACGACGGCGACCTTCCATACCAAGGTTCTGGCTCTGTGCCCGGTCATGTTTCGAGAGGATGACTTCGGCGATGGTGTCACCAAATATCCCCTTTTCTGGGTGCGCTACAGCGACTTGGCGCCTTACCTGTCGAAGCAGTTCATCATGACGAGTAATGTCAACAACGCGGCTACGATGAGCGTTGACGACTATTTCACGACAAACTCCTACAAGGGTAAGATTTACAAAACCAACAACCTCTTGGGTAAGACGCTGGCGCAGGTTGTCGGGGGCGATACCACGAAGCTCACCAAGGAGCAGAAGCGTATCGACGACGAGATAGAGGCTTTTGAGAAGAATATCTGGGGCGACCCGGCTGTCAAGGACTCGTTGGACTCTATCGCTAAACTCGACCCAAAGGCGCTTCGTGCCATGCGTAAGAACAGCCGCCGCACGGGTGCGACAAAGACCAAGACGGTGCGTCGCCGCGGGCCCCGCACCACGACGTCGTTCGCTTCGGACGGTGCTGCTCGTGTGACGGTACGCCGCCAGAGACATTAGGATTATAACGGGCTTGTCGGAGAGAGAGATGATGAGCCGCAATTAAAATATCATGAGGAGAATTTATACCGCAGTGGCTCTTGCCTTGATGGCAATGGCCACTATCCCCGCCTCTGCCCAGGTGAAGCTTGGTGTCAAGGGCGGTCTTAACGTGTCAAAGATGAGCGTCAGCTCTGATGTCTTGGATGCAGACAACCGTGCCGGATGGTTCATTGGTCCTACCTTGAAGCTCACGGTGCCTATCGTAGGCCTTAGCTTCGATGTGTCGGCACTCTACGATCAGAAGTCGACAAAGGTCAGCGACGACAATAATGGTTCCAAGACCATCAAGCAGCAGGCTATTGACATCCCTGTCAACGTGCGCTATGGTGTGGGCTTAGGCGATGCCGCCAACATCTTCTTATTTGCCGGTCCGCAGTTTGCCTTCAATGTCGGCGACAAGGAGTTTAAGTGGAATAGCACAAGCAGCTATGAGAACACCTTTCAGCTGAAGAAGTCGACACTGAGCGTCAATGTCGGTGCTGGCGTCACGCTCCTGAGCCACCTCCAGCTCACGGCTAACTACAATATCGCCTGTGGCAAGACTGGCGATGCTACGGTTCGGAATACTGTTGAGAAGACCAGCCAGGCTGTGGTGAAGAACGGCCGCACCAACTCCTGGCAGGTGGGAGTAGCGTATTTCTTCTAATTTGAAGTCCGGAAGATAGAATTTTGAAGTCCGGAAGGTCAGAATTTAGAAGTCCGGACTTCTAAATTCTGTCCTTCCGGACTTTTTTACATTACATTCCCAACTTGTACACCTTCACATTTTTGAAGGTAGCGTTGCCACCCTCGCTGTAGAAGCGGAGGTTGTTGTAAGGCTTTGTGGGGAAGACGAGGTTTGTCATGGAGATACGGTCACCGTGGCATAGTGGTCCTTGCCATAGTCAAGGAATTTGGCCACGTCTGGAGCATCATCGCATTTGAAAGTCTTACCGTCGAAGTCTCCATTCATTCTGAATGATGATTCACGGTAAATGCCGTGGATGGAGTTGCTAACTGATCACACAAAAACAGCGCCATGAATTCATGGCGCTGTCAGGATATGCAGTATTTCTTTTACATCTTTTATTTCTGAGTGAGCAGGTCGAGCTTCATCGTGGGCTTGAGGACGTTGTGGACCTTCTGCTTGCTGCCCTTGATGTTGAGGGTGGCGGTGCCCTTGATGTCACGGCTTGACGCTCCTACCTTGAAGGTATAGGTGCCTCCATCGGCCACCCATGCACTCTGCTTGGTATTGAAAGAAGCCAGGTCGCCCTTGTCAATGTTCATCGTCAGGGTCTGGCTCTCGCCGGGCTGCAGGGTGCGGGTCTTGGCGAAGGCCTTCAGCTCTTGTGCTGGCTTCTCGATGGCACCCTTGGGCGCTGTGACATAGACCTCGGCTACTTCCTTACCCGGACGCTTGCCGGTGTTGGTGACGGTGACGCTGACGGAGATGTTGCTGCCATTGTCAGCGGCTTTGACATCATTATAGCTGAAGGTCGTATAGCTCAGACCATAGCCGAAGGGGTAGGAGACGGTCTTGTCGAAAGTATCGAAATAGCGGTAGCCAACGTAGATATCCTCATCGTAGAGGGTGTAGCCCACGTTCTTCACATCTTTCCACTTAGACATATCGCCCATGATATCTGAGCCCTTGCCGTCAGAGGGGAAGTTCTTTGAAGAAGCGGCATCCTGATAGGCGATGGGCCATGTCATCGGCAGCTTGCCCGACGGGGTGAGCTTGCCGGAGAGCAGCTCAGCTACAGAGTTACCGAACTCCTGGCCACACTGCCAAGGCAGCAGGATGGCATCGGGAATATTCTTCCAGGAAGCGGACTCGATGACGCCACCGATGTTCAGCACGACGACGACTTTCTTGCCCTGGGCGTGGAATGCCTCGGTCACCTTGTTGAGCAGTTGCAGCTCGGTCTCGTTCAGATTGAAGTCCTTAGCTGTGCGGTCGCTACCCTCGCCGGAGAGACGCTGGAGCGTGACGATAGCCACATCATCATTCTGCGCTGCCTTCTGGATGTTCTCATCGGAGGGTACAACCTCTGAAGCCAGCGGCTTCGGCATCCACCAAGGAATGTTCATCTTAGCCACTGCTGCATCATGGTCGCTGAGTTGCTTGGTGTAAGTGTCTATCATGGAGTTGTCGACCGTATATCCTGCATTGCGCATACCCTCCACGAGCGATACGGTGTAACGGCGGTTGACGTCGCCCGAACCGGTACCGCCTGCGATAGGCTTGTAAGCAGCCACACCATAGAGGGCCACAGTCTTGATGTTCGGGCTCAGTGGCAGCACACCTTTATTCTCAAGGAGCACAGTACCCTCTGCGGCAGCATTGCGTGTGACGAGGGCGTGGGCCTTGAGATCGGGGTCGTTCTTATACTGATAGCCTTTGAAATGAGGTGTCTTAACGATATACTGGAGTATGCGTTTGACGTTTTCGTCGATATATTTGATGTCGAGCTTGCCACTCTTCACGGCCTTCTCAATATCTTCAATATCATCCTCGCCACCTGGCTCGATGAGGTCGTTGCCAGCATACATGTTGGCCGCTCTGTCAGGGATACCATTGAAGGCGGAGAGTCCTACGTTTCCAGGGTGCGGGCGACGGATAGGGTCGCGGCCACCGCCCCAGTCTGTCATCACAATACCTTTATAGCCCCACTCATCGCGGAGGATAGTGGTCAGAAGGTCGCGGCGCTCACTCGTCATCTTGCCGTTGACGAGGTTGTAAGACGACATCACCGTCCAGGGCTGGGCCTTCTTGATAGCTATCTCGAAGTTTTTCAGATAGATTTCCCTTGCAGCGCGCTGGCTGACGATGGCATCGTTGCCGAGGCGCTGCGTCTCCTGGTTGTTGAAGGCGAAGTGCTTGATGGAGGTTCCTACACCCTGGCTCTGTACACCGTTGATATAGGCCGCGGCGATGTTTCCGGAGAGTACCGGGTCCTCGGAATAGTATTCGAAGTTGCGACCGCAGAGCGGGTTACGATGGATGCAGACACCGGGGGCAAGGAGCACGTCGACACCATAGCGGTGGACCTCGTCGCCGATGGCCGATCCGACACTTGTCACGAGGTCGGTATTCCATGAACTGGACAGGCAGGTGCCTATCGGGAAGTGGGTGCAATAATAAGTATTACTGTCATACGGGCGCGTAGGGTTGATGCGCAGTCCGGCAGGACCATCGGCAAGGAGCGCGTAGGGAATCCCTCAACGGGGGATGCCGATGGTGGCACCGGCAACACCAGCGACGATATCGGCGTATTTGCCGCCCTGACTGGTGTCAGAAGCACGGTGGGTACCTACACACAGCTCGATTTTCTCCTGGAGGGTCATGGCTTTGATGACCTCATCGATGTTGTTGGCATTGAGTTTCGGAGTCTGTGCCATTGCAGCGCCTGTACAGGCAAGCAAAGCACAAGTAGCTATTATACCTTTCATATAGTTATAAATGTTGATTGGTTTGTTTTCTCCGTCAATACGGATTTCTTTATATTAGTTTTCATTACAAAGTTATTAAACATCCTTTGAACTTATAGGGTGAAGTAAGTCGGAATAGTAAATATATAAAACTCATATAAACCTAACGTTCAAAGGTTTAGAACTTAGAATTTTTTTATTTAAGTAAGTATTCTGAAGCTGTAATATGGATTATCACTGCCTTTTTTTGCATATCCTGAGTGGGTTGCTTCCAGATGCCGAGCCAGAATAGGTAGTCGTTGCCACCGGGCATGTTGAGCCTTCAGAGGGTAGTATAGGCGGCATAAAATGTTTGTTTTCTCCAATATTTTGTCTGATTTATCACCAAAATTCTATTACTCTGACTTGATATAGGATAAGTATTTTCGTTAATCAATCACAATTCCGTGACAAGATTGTGGAAATAGAGAATAATCTAAGTAACTTTGCGGCCAAAATTTAATAAAGATACTTTATATTCTCAACGAAAATGACAGGAAAAGCTACAAGCACGAAGTGCAAAGCTACACGTCTGCTGGCCGCTGCCGCGATGGCGCTGGCCACGAGTACTACTGCCCATGCCGGCGGTATCAATACCAACACCAATATGAGTGTGGCTTTCGACCGCTCTCTCTCCCGTGATGCTGTGATAGCTATCGACGGTGTCTATTTCAATCCCGCCGGTGTCGTCTTCATGTCGCCCGGATGGCACATGGCCTTCAACTATCAGCTCATCACACAGAAGAGATATATCGACAACATCTATTATCCGCTCTTCAACAACAATAAGAACAACCCGACATCAACCCGTCATTTCAAGGGTCATGCCCTGGCGCCTTTCTTCCCGTCTTTCCAGTTGGCCTACAACTGGAAGAAGTTCTCTTTCCAGGCTGCTGCCGGTGTCGGTGCTGGCGGCGGTAAGTGTATCTTCGACGATGGTCTGGGCTCTTTCGAGAAGATCGTCTCCGAGACGGCAATGGCTGCCTCGGGCCTGGCACAAACTGTTGACGCCTCGCTGGCTTCCACATTGACGAATGCAGGTGTACCGGCATCGGCTGTTGCCGCACTCGGTGCCAATGGCTTCTCAAGTGATAAATATTTTGGTAAGACAGGTGCTTACAGCGAGACGAGTTTCATGCGCGGCCGCCAGTATTACTATGGTGTGCAGCTCGGTGTGGCTTATAAGCTGACCGACAACCTCGGCATCTTTGCCGGTGCCCGTGGCGTCTACGCTTCCTGCAACTACTACGGTTATGTGCGGAATATCACTGTTGGCAACATGCCACTCTACCAGGTCCTGGACCCTTCAAAGACCAATGCCGCCGACATCGAGCTGAACACCGACCAGCACGGCTTTGGCGTTACTCCTATCTTGGGTATCGACTATAAGCTGGGTCGTTGGAATTTCGCAGCTCGCTATGAGTTCAAGACAAAGATGCGTCTGAAGAACGAGGGTGTGAACCAGTTCCCCTCTATCGGTAACCTCAGCAGCAACCTTGCCACAGCCCTCGTCTCCAACCTTCAGTCTGCCGGCATGACGGCCGAGCAGGCGCAGACGATTGCCACCGCTACCCTGACGGATACCAAGGTGACGCAGACCATGTCAGCTCTGAAGACAAAGTTTGACGCTGGCATCGAGGAGGCTACAGGCGAGTATGCCGACGGTCGTAAGATTGCTGCCGACCTGCCCGGTATCCTGTCGGTGGGTGTGGGCTATACGCCGATAGACCCGATTCGTGTCAATGCCGGATTCCACTATTATTTCGACAAGCAGGCCACAGCCTACAAACATCGGGAGGACAAACTCGACCGCGGTACCATAGAGTACAGTCTCGGTGTGGAGGGCGACCCAGTGAAGTGGCTCACCGTCTCGGCCGGCTACCAGCGCACCAGCTATGGCATCACCGACGCCTATATGGACGACAAGTCGTTTGTGACGAGCTCCCATAGCCTCGGCGGTGGCTTCATGATTCATGTCAGCAAGAAGACACGTGTCAATGTGGCGTACTTCCACACTTTCTACCAGACAAAGAAGACCAATAATATTTCTGAAAATACCGGCTTTGACTATCAGGCCGACTACACGCGTAAAAACGATGTCTTCGGTGCAAGCATTGAGTTAGATATGTAATCTTGCTAATCATATCATAGTATATATCATAAAATACCCACGGATTCCACTTTCCTAAAAGTAGAGTCCGTGGGTATTAGCGTATATTCCCACTTTGTCATTGAATGACCTAAACCGTGATACGTTTTAACATCTTTTACCAAGAAATAGTATAAGGATAAGTTGTCTAATATTGAAACTTTCCCTATCTTTGCGATATGGAAAGAAAGATAGTTACGTATGGTGGCTATTTTGAGGCTTTCATGGAAACGCTGACGGACAAAGAGCAGGAGAAAATTCAGTATGGATTACTTCTCTTAAAGACCCAAGACCGATTGCCCAAGAAGTTCGTGAAACTAATAAGGGAAGGCATCTATGAGTTGAGGACGGAATTCAACAGCAATATATTCCGTGTATTCTTTATCTTCGACGAAGGAAGGATTGTGGTTCTTTTCAACGGTTTCCAAAAGAAGACTCAGAAAACGCCAAATATAGAAATAGAAAAGGCAATTAAAATTAAGGAAGCATACTATGCAGACAAACAATCACAAAATCGTTGATTACGATTTAGTTCTTGATAAAAAATTTGGGAAGGAGGGCACTCCCGAGCGAGCACGGGCAGAGGAGAAAGCTTACTCTTTCTACTCGGGTCAGATACTCCACGATGCACGGAAAGAGGCCAATGTGACTCAGGCCGAACTTGCAAAACGCACTCACACGACCAAATCGTATATCTCTAAAATAGAGAATGGTATCATCACGCCCAGTGTCGGAGCCTTTTATAGGATTATTGGCGCCCTTGGCATGAGGGTAGAAGTAGTGAAACCTGTGTATTGAACGCCCTTTTCGTATACTATACCTCCACAGCGTTCTATATAGTCTCGCAACTACTCACCATATACGGCTCTTCAATTGGTATCTGTTTTACCTTAGAAAAGGTTGACCTTCAAAATTCAACGTCTTCTCAGGTAAGATAATATTCCACATCAAAGATGTCAGAGACATTGGTGTCGTCCATGGGACTGTCTCCTTCATAGGTTATTCTCAGTCCCCGGTAAGCTTCGGGCACGAAGAGCTTCCCGGTAACAAAAGTCCATTTCGGCTTGCCGTAGTCGTAGGATTTCCCCGACAGCAACAGCCGTTGGGAGATGGTGTCCACCTCCCAGAAACCGCCGCCAATGCAGGTGTCGCCCGGCAGCAACAAGTCTTTGTGCATCCTGACATAGCCGATACGCACGTATCCGTCAAGGGTAAGAATGAATTTTGGTTCCATAGCCTTCTTATAGATGAGACATCCCGGCGTTATTTCTTCAGTCGGGAGGGATACTGTATGCGCGTATGGTAGATGGCGCGCAACCGCTCGATGAGCACCTGCTTGGCCACGGCGATGTCGTAGAAGGTGATGCGGCACTCAGTGAAGAAGCCATCTTTCACCTGCTGGTCGACGAGTTTGTTGACCATGTTGGAGATGCTCTCCTCGGTATATTCCTTCAGGGAGTGGGAGGCCGCCTCGCAGGTATCGGCCATCATCAGAATAGCCTGCTCGCGCGTGGAGGGATTCGGACCGGGATAGGTGAAGATGGACTTGTCCACGACTTCGTTGGGGTGCTCATTCTGATATTTGATGTAGAAATACTTCGACATGCCGTGTCCGTGGTGTGTAAGGATGAAGTCACGGATGATGACGGGCAGGTTGTTCTCTTCCGCTATCTTCACGCCGTCGGTGACATGTGCGATGATGATTCTGGCACTCTCCTTCTCGGTGAGGTTGTCGTGTGGGTTGATGCCGCCCTGTTGGTTCTCGGTGAAGAACGCCGGGTTCTTCATCTTGCCGATGTCGTGGTAGAGGGCACCGGTACGCACCAGCGTAGCCTTGGCGCCAATCTTGTTGGCTATCTCCGAGGCCAGGTTACCCACCGTGATAGAGTGCTGGAAAGTGCCGGGCGCCACCTCCGAGAGTTTGCGGAGCAAGCCCTTATTGGTATCCGAGAGCTCGATGAGCGTGATGACGGAGACGAAGCCGAAGGTCTTCTCCACGATGAACATCAGCGGGTAGGCCAGGAGCATGAGCACTCCGTTGATGAGGAAGTGGTAGTACATGCTCAAGTCGGGGTTGAAATCCTCACCGCTCTCCATGAGCTTCAGCGCGAAGAAGGTGATACAAGTGGCAAAGAATACGAGGACGGCGGTGACAAAGACCTGCGACCTTGCCGACATCTCGCGCAGAGAGTAGATGGAGACGAGACCAGCGACAATCTGCACGACGATGAAGTCAAACTGGTATCTCAAGGCCGCAGCGCAGATGAGCACCATCGTGACATGGGTCATAAACGCCGTGCGCGAGTCGAGGAAGATGCGCACGAAGACAGGCACCAGGGCGAAGGGCAGGATATAGACGGAGAAGTTGAAATAGGTATGCTCCATCATCAGCGACACCGCGATAGGGAAGATGGTGATGAAGGTATAGAGCATGGCTACGCATCGCGGCTTGCTGAGATAGTCGCGGCGGAACATCGTTAGGTAGAAAGTGAAGAGAACGACGAGGATGAAGACATAGATGGCGTTACCGACAAAGTGGTTGGTAATCTGTTTGGAACCCGTCTGTCGCCGCTGCATCTCCTTCTCCATGGAGTTGAGCACGCGGTAGTTGTAGTCGTCGACCATCTCGCCCTGCTCAATGACTTTCTGTCCGGCCATGACCATACCGCTGGCCGGTGATATGCCGGAGAGGAGGTCGTTGCGGGCCGACTCTGTGCGTGCGCGGTCGTAGATGATGTTGGGAACAATATAGTTGTTGAGGTTGAGCTTCTGCAGCAGCGGGCGCTCCTGGACGAGGCGGTCGTCGTTGAGCAGCTGCTCATAGGCCGACATCGTGGAGTAGAGGTAGCCTATCTTCACGCTCTCGGCGTCCTTGCCGAAGATGACCCTCACCTGGGCTGTGGTGTCGCTGTGCAGGGAGTTGTAGTTGGGCGTGTCCATGATTCCCGACTGGTAGAAGCGGTGGAGGCGCTCGATGATGATATCGGCGAAGCCCGAAGGCAGCGGCACCTTGCTCTTGGCCAGGTCGCTGCGGAGGTCCGTAAGCTGCGCTATCTCCACGTTGGGACTATAGTTGTAGTAGGGTTGGAACGTCTTGAGCAGCGAGTCCTTCTCCTTCTTCAGCGCCTCGTCGGTCTTGTAGATAGGGAAGTCGTAGCGGGCGATGATGGTACCGTAGTGCCATGGCTCGCCGACCTCGTAGGCAAAGGGCTTACCCTCGTTGCGTGGCAGGAACCACACGATGACGAGGGTGGTGAGCAGGACAAGGCCGATGTACAGGCCTAAGTCGCGCCAGAAATGCTCTGTATGGGTGTTGATTCTGCTGAAAATGCTCATGTCTGATGGGATGTGTTCTATATTTGGTGCGAAAATACGAAAAAAAACCGTTAAAGCAGAAAAAAAGTATTAATTTTGCAAAAGTTTAATAAGATAGAGTTATGTCAGAAAGAAAAGTGAGGGTGCGCTTTGCGCCCAGCCCTACTGGCCCTTTGCATATCGGCGGCGTACGCACGGCTTTGTACAATTATCTCTTTGCCCGTCAGCATGGCGGCGATCTCGTCTTCCGTATTGAGGATACCGACAGCCACAGGTTTGTCCCTGGTGCTGAGGAATATATATTGCAGTCGTTCAAATGGCTCGGCATCAAGTTTGACGAGGGTGTCTCCTTTGGTGGCGACCATGGTCCTTACCGGCAGAGCGAGCGCCGGAAGATTTATAAGAAATATGTGCAGCAGCTTCTGGACAATGGCAAGGCTTATATCGCCTTTGACACGCCCGAGGAGCTGGAGAAGAAGCGTCAGGAGGTGAGCAACTTCCAGTATGACGCCCACACGCGCATGCAGATGCGCAACTCCCTGACGCTCCCCAAGGAGGAGGTGGACAAGCTCCTTGCCGAGGACGCACAGTACACTGTCCGCTTCAAGGTGGAGCCCGGTGAGGAGATTCACGTCAACGATATGATTCGTGGCGACGTGTGTGTCAAGAGCGACATCCTCGACGACAAAGTCCTCTACAAGAGTGCCGACGAGCTGCCAACCTACCATTTGGCCAACATCGTCGACGACCATCTCATGGAAATCACTCATGTCATCCGTGGCGAGGAGTGGCTGCCCAGTGCTCCGCTCCATGTGCTGCTCTACAAAGCGTTCGGTTGGGAAGACACCATGCCGCGCTTCGCCCATCTGCCGCTGCTCCTCAAACCCGAGGGCAAGGGCAAGCTGTCGAAGCGTGACGGCGACCGTCTCGGCTTCCCCGTGTTCCCCTTGGAGTGGCACGACCCCAAGACCGGCGAGGTCTCCAGCGGATACCGCGAGAGTGGCTATTTCCCAGAGGCTGTCGTCAACTTCTTAGCTCTCTTAGGCTGGAATCCCGGCACCGACCAGGAGATATTCTCCCTCGACGAGCTCGTCAAGGTCTTCGACATCACCAAGTGCTCGAAGAGCGGCGCCAAGTTCGACTATCAGAAGGGCATCTGGTTCAACCATGAGTATATCCTCCGCAAGAGCGATGAGGAGATAGCTGAGCTCTTCGCGCCCATCGTTGCCAACAACGGTGTCGACGAGAGCTTCGACCGCATCCTGCAGGTGGTGCACATGATGAAAGACCGTGTCAGCTTTGTCAAGGAGCTGTGGCCGCTGTGCGCCTTCTTCTTCATTGCCCCGACTTCCTACGACGAGAAGACGGCGAAGAAGCGCTGGAAGGAATACAGCGCGCAGCAGATGCGCGAGCTCATCGACGTCTTAGAGGGCATCGATGACTTCTCCGTAGAGGGTCAGGAGCCCGTGGTGGAGAAGTGGATTGCCGACAAAGGCTATAAGATGGGCGACGTGATGAACGCCTGGCGCCTGGCACTCGTAGGCATCGGCAAGGGCCCCGGCATGTTCGACATCTCGGCCTTCTTAGGCAAGGAAGAGACCATCAAGCGGCTGAAAAAAGCCATAGAGACGTTAGGGTAGGCCACCGCAGATATGTATAATTTCTTTATATTCCTATATAATATAGGGGTATGGGTCGCTACTTTCTTCAGCAAGAAGGTGAAGACGATGTGGGAGGGTGAGCACGACACTTGGCGCATCCTGGACGAGAAGGTGGACCCTGCGGCAAAGTACATCTGGTTTCACGCGGCCTCGCTTGGTGAGTTCGAGCAGGGACGCCCCATCATGGAGCGTATCCGCCGCGAACATCCGGAGTACAAGCTCTTGCTCACCTTCTTCTCGCCCTCGGGCTATGAGGTACGCAAGAACTACGAGGGTGCTGACATCATCTGCTATCTGCCCATCGACACCATCGGCAACGCCCGACGCTTCCTGCGCACCGTGCGCCCGGTCATGGCCTTCTTCGTGAAGTATGAGTTCTGGTCCAACTACCTGCATATCCTCAAGCACCGCAACATTCCGCTCTACAGCGTGTCGAGCATCTTCCGCCCGGGACAGATCTTCTTCCGCTGGTATGGACGTGGCTATGGTCGTGTGCTCAACTGCTTCTCTCATTTCTTCGTACAGAATGAGCAGAGCCGCCAGCTTCTTCACTCCATTGGTATCGATGGGGTGAGCGTGACGGGTGACACGCGCTTCGACCGTGTGTTGCAGATTCGTGACGCTGGGAAGCATCTGCCCATCGTGGAGAGCTTTATCGCTGGCAATGGAGTAGGGGAGAAGCCGAAGGTCTTCATCGCGGGTAGCTCGTGGCCACCTGACGAGGATATCTTCATCAAGTATTTCAATGAGCACCGCGACTGGAAGCTCATCATCGCGCCGCATGTCATCGGTAAGGACCATCTCAAGCAGATACTCTCGAAGCTTGAGCGCAAGGCCGTGCGCTATACCCAGGCCACGCCTGAGACTGTCGCCGGGGCCGAGTGCCTCATCATCGACTGCTTCGGGTTGCTGTCGAGCATCTACCATTATGCTGACGTGACCTATATCGGCGGCGGCTTCGGGGTGGGCATCCATAACGTCCTTGAGGCTGCCGTATGGGCCAAGCCCGTCATCTTCGGACCCAATAACAAGAACTTCCAGGAGGCGCAGGGACTGATCAAGGCGGGTGGTGGTTTTGAGATAAAAGACCACGACGCCTTTGCCAAGCTCATGAAGCGCTTCGACACCGATGACGCTTATCTACACAGTTGCAGCGCTGCCGCTGCCGCCTATGTGGAGAGTCTGGCCGGTGCAACTGACAGAATCCTGAAAGAGGTGAACTTCTGATAGAAGAATATCAGATTGCTTCTGATAAACGCATAACAGATTACTTCTGGTAAACGCATAACAGATTACTTCTGGTAAACGAATAATAGGTAAAAAGGAAGGCATTGCAGTGCTCCTTTTTTACCTATTTTTATTTTCCCTATTTTGCTCGTCTTAGACTCAGAGTTTGGAATATCCTAACAAATCACATTATCACACTTTCTTATCCACATGATATCCCGGTTAGGTGGAGCGATGACCCCTCCGGGGTCAGTGCTCACGTTAAGTCCTGAGGCTGATTGCTATCCATCTGATAAACATACTGGTTTTATCTGTTTTTGTCTCTAATTCCACTGTAGAGATTATTGGAAAATGGGCCTGGACAGACTTCCGCTCCTTAGGGAGCAGTGGTGTTGAAGTGCCGGAGCAGTCTTTGCGAGCAAGCTCGCAGCCTGCCCCGGCACTTCACCACCACCCCCTTT
>UQRP01000040.1 GCA_900543585.1 uncultured Prevotella sp. | reverse complement strand
GGTTCGGTGACCACCCAACAGCCGCAGACGACGATGCCGATGCACTCCAGCGTCGAGGACCTGACCAGGAATCTGAAGTACTCGCCGAGCATAGAGATTAAGAACGCCCGGTTCCTCGACGACAACCAGGACGGAAAGATAGAACGTGGGGAGATGAGCAAGGTCATCTTCGAAATCTTCAACCGCAGCCAGACGACGCTCTATGACATCGTGCCCACTGTCGTGGAGGCTTCGGGCAACAAGCATATCCTCATCTCACCGAGTATGCATGTGGAGAAGCTGGCGCCCGGACAGGGTATCCGCTATACTGCTCTCGTCTTAGGTGACAACAGAATCAAAGACGGCTCGGCAAAGATCTGCGTCAGCGTCGTGCAGGGAGGAAAATCCATCAGTAAGATTTCTGAGTTCAACATCCCAACCGTCAAGCGCACGGCGGAAGAGAGATGATGATAGGGGAAAGAAGGAAAAAAGTATAAAAAAAGTGCAGAATAGAAGTCCGGAGCTCCGAACTTCTATTCTGCACTTCTTGACTTCTGTCCTTCCTGACTGTCTTCCTTTCTATTCCTCACCGGTTTCACCTTCTCCGGCCGCACGGTGGCGGGGCGTTTCGGGATGATGATAGGGTTCTGCTTGATGAACTTGGGCACCACTTCAGCCATATCGAACTCAAACTCGGGGAGTCCCGTCTCCACAGCGTCCTCGCGGTAAGGAACCTTCACTTTTTCCACGCGCTCCACCTCCACCATGGCAATACCTTGTGAGAGCATGCCGAGCTCACGGGCCGCGCCATAGCTCAAGTCTATGATGCGGTTGCGGTGGTGCGGTCCCCTATCCGTGACCCTGACGATGACACTCTTGCCATTGCGCAGGTTGGTGACCTTCAGTCGTGTGCCAAAGGGCAGGGAGCGGTGAGCGCAGGTCAGGCTGTCATGATGAAGACGCTCGCCACTCGACGTGCGGGCACCCGTGGCTTTCTTCGAATAGAAAGAAGCCTTGCCACGACGCGTCGTGCGCTGCGCCTGGACGGAAAAAGAGAACAGCAGCGCCAGGACAAATAGTAGATAATGTAGATACGGATGCTTCATACGGCAAAATTAAGAAAAAAATCTGAAATTCAGCACAGATAGAAAGACTTTAAGACGGAAAGACCTCAAGTTCTTAAGACAGAAGAACCGTAAGAACATGTAATTTGGCATAAGTTTTCCATTTGCGGATAATCTAACAAGCCTCCCAACAAAAAAGTCTGCCACACAAAGCTTTCTTGCGTGGCAGACTTTTTATGGACTATTCTTCTCTGCTGTCTTTACACGATACCCTGTGCCATCATGGCATTGGCAACCTTCATGAATCCGGCAACATTGGCACCACGGACGTAGTCGATATATCCGTCGGGCTGCTGACCGTATTTCACGCACTGCTCGTGGATAGAGTGCATGATATAGTGCAGCTTCTCGTCAACCTCCTTAGCGCTCCAATGCAGTCGCATGGAGTTCTGTGTCATCTCCAAGCCTGACGTAGCCACGCCACCGGCGTTGACGGCCTTGCCAGGTGCGAAGAGCTGGTGGGCCTGAACGAACTTCTCCACAGCCTCCGCCGTGCAACCCATGTTGCTGACCTCAGCCACACACAATGGCTTGTTGGCCAAGATGCGGTCGGCATCGTTGCCGTCGAGCTCGTTCTGGGTAGCGCAGGTGAGGTAGATGTCCGCCTTCTGCTCCCAAGGCTTCTTACCGGGATAGAAGGTGGCACCGCTGAACTCCTCTGCATAAGGCTGGCAGACGTCGTTGCCGCTGTCGCGCAGCTCGAGCATGTATTCGTTCTTCTCGCCGCTGATACCCTCCGGATCGTAGATATATCCGTCAGGCCCGCTGATGGTGATGACCTTGGCGCCGAGCTCCGTGGCTTTCTTCACAGCGCCCCATGCCACATTACCGAAGCCAGACACAGCGATGGTCTTGCCCTTGATGTCGATGTCGTGGGTCTGAAGCATCTGGTTGACGAAATACAGGGCTCCGAAGCCCGTAGCCTCCGGCCGCAGGATGCTGCCGCCCCACTCCATGCCCTTGCCGGTGAGGACGCCCTGGAACTGATGGGTGAGCTTCTTGTACTCGCCGAAGAGATAGCCGATCTCACGACCGCCGACACCGATGTCACCGGCCGGCACGTCCTCGTCGGGACCGATGTATTTGTAGAGCTCCTGCATGAAGGCCTGGCAGAAGCGCATGACCTCATTCGACGACTTGCCGCGCAGCGAGAAGTCGGCACCACCCTTGGCACCGCCCATGGGCAGCGTGGTAAGGGCGTTCTTGAAGGTCTGCTCGAAGCCGAGGAACTTCATGATGCTCAGGTTTACCGATGGGTGGAAACGCAGACCACCCTTGTAAGGACCGATGGCGCTGTTGAACTGTACGCGGTAACCCGTGTTGACATGCACCTCGCCCTTGTCGTCGACCCATGGCACCCGGAACATGTGCACACGCTCCGGCTCCACAAGCCGCTCTATTATCTTTGCTTTCTCAAATTCAGGATGCTGGTTGTACACATCTTCAATAGAGATGAGTACTTCTTTCACTGCCTGCAGGAACTCAGGCTCGCCGGAGTGTTTCCACATCAGGCCGTTAAGAACTTGTTCGACTTCCATAGTAGTAAATTTTTAGTCTTAAAGGTTAATCCGGCGGGAGACCCACCGGCTTACATTGTGTCGTATTGACGCTGCAAATATAGTGGATATTTACTGATGCACAAAAGATTTTGTGGCTAAAATTCCTTAAAAGAATATCTTTTTGCTATATAGCCAAAGCAATGCGAAAAATGGGGTACCTAAAGTTTCAAAAACGGGGACCCCATGGGCTATGCCGGAAACGTGCGTCATAATTTTTCCAAAAAATACGGGCCCGTCGCACCATCGTATCATTCTTTTTACTATCTTTGAGGCATCAAAACACAAAACCTTTAAAACCAGTAAGTCTATGAAAATCGGAATCCCAAAGGAAATCAAGCAGGGCGAGAATCGCGTTGGCATGACTCCCGCCGGTGTGGCCGAGCTTGTGCGCCATGGCCACAATGTCTACGTACAGCATACCGCCGGTGAGGGCAGTGCCTTCCCCGACGAGGCCTATGTCAAAGCCGGTGCCACCATCCTGCCCGACATCGCCAACGTCTACCAGACTGCCGACATGATTATCAAGGTTAAAGAGCCCATCGCCCCGGAGTATCCGCTCTGCCGTCCCGGGCAGCTGCTCTTCACCTATTTCCACTTTGCCTCCGACCGCGCCCTCACCGAGGCCATGATAAAGAGTGGTGCCGTCTGCCTGGCTTATGAGACGGTGCAGACTGCTGACGGTCGCCTTCCTCTCCTTGTGCCGATGAGTGAGGTGGCGGGACATATGGCGGCTCTCAACGGTGCCTACTACCTGCAGAAGAGTCATGGCGGCAACGGCAAGCTCATCTCCGGTGTCCCTGGCGTGAAGCCCGCCAAGGTCCTCGTCCTTGGCGGCGGTACCGTAGGCGAGGCTGCGGCGCGAATGGCAGCCGGTATGGGTGCCGACGTCACCATCGCCGACATCTCACTGCCACGGCTCCGTGACCTGGACCTGCAGACACCGGCCAATGTCCACACCCTCTACTCTTCAGCCCATAACATCATCAGCGAACTGCCCACCACGGACATCGTCATCGGTTCCGTCCTCGTGCCCGGCGACAAGACCCCGCACCTCATCACCCGCGACATGCTGAGACTCATGCAGCCGGGCAGTGTCCTCGTCGACGTGGCCATCGACCAAGGCGGATGTTTCGAGACCTCCCACCCCACCACACATGCCGACCCCGTCTACACTGTCGACGGCATCGTGCACTACTGTGTGGCTAATATCCCGGGTGCCGTGCCCAACACCTCGACAACGGCCCTCACCAACGCCACCCTCCGCTATGCCGTGGCGCTGGCCGATAAGGGCTGGCAACAGGCTTGCAAGGATGATGAGGCGCTGAACAAGGGCCTGAATATCGTCAACGGCAAGATAGTGTACAAAGCCGTCGCGGAAATCTATAATAATGGGTAATGGGTAATGGGTAATGTATAATGTGTAGTGGGTAATGGGTAATGTATAATGGGTAGTGTGTAATGGGTAGTGTGTAATGGGTAGTGTGTAATGGGTAGTGTAAAGATGCACGATATTCATGTGCACTTAAACCACGAACTAACATTTATCCACTATACATTATCCACTATACATTATACATTATACATTATACACTATCCACTATACATTATACACTATCCACTATACATTACCCATTATACATTATACACTATACATTACCCATTATACATTACACATTACACACTACACATTATTCCTCATCACCGCTCCTTCCTGCTTTCTGCCATCCATCATGATCTTTAGCGGATGGGGGAAGCGGACGTGGCGGACATACGGTGTCTCACTGACGGCAGGCATGGCATCAAGGATGTCCTTACGCAGCATGCCGTCAGTGCCATGACCAGCAGCTACACCGTCTTTCAGCGTGATGGTGAAATAGCCCACACCGAAAGACGTTAGATTCTGGAAGAAATGAGTACCTTGACTGGGGTCGACACGATAGCCAGGCAAGGCCACCTCCACGATGACCCTCGCCGCTGAGATGGCCGGCCACTTCACAGGCACACCAAGCCAGTAGTCGCTGGACCCCCAGCGCCCGGGCCCGACGAGGATATACTGTCGCCCGCTGTCGAGGAAGCTGCGGTTGATCTTCTCGATGTCGGTGGCTATCTGCGGATTGTTGACAGCAGAGAAGTTGTCGTCGAACTTGACGTAGACGACATCGGTGACGTCGTCGTAGATGCCGTGACCTAAGGAGTTGTGGCTTCTGAGCAGACATTCGCTGTCGGGAACTGCCGCCACATCCTCTACGAGCTCCTGCTTGGTGTCGACGATAGGCCGTATCTGCAACAGACAGAAGTCACCGGTGCGGTCGGCGTTGACATTGCAGGCAAACTCTATCTCCACAGGGCGCCGCATGGCATGACTGCCATATTTCATCGACATCTGCATGAGCTCGGGCAAGGGGAAGACGCCCTGTTTGAGCACCCCGTCGAAAGAGATAATCTTCCGTCCGTAGTCGTAGAGACCCTCCCGGATGATCTGGTCGTCGGGGTCGTAGGTGGAGGCGATGTAGTTAAGGGCTCCGTCGCTGTAAGCCTCTTTGACCCTCAGCTTCATGATGTTGAAGCCGTCGTCGACCTTGAAGTCGGTACCCACATGCTTCATGTCGAGGGCATAGAAGCGTGTCTGGGTGTCGCGGAGCGCTATCTCCATGTCCGACATCTGCAACACCTGGTCGGGATGGTAGGGAGAGACGCGCAGTGTCTGCCCACCGTCGACGATATACTTCCCCAGCCCCAGGGCCAACGAGGCAATACCGTCCTCCGCCTTCTCCTCCCCGATGGGATAGTAGTTGAGGGAGCGCAGCACACCCGAGATGGTGGGATAATAACGACTGCCATAGTCCTTTCCCACGACCTCCTGCAAGATGACAGCCATCTTCTCCTGGTCGATGACGTTAGACGTGGCCGTCATATACGCTTTGGAGTCATGGTAGAAGACGGAGGCATAGACGCTCTTGATAGCGGCGGCGAGCATGTGGAGCATCTCCTGCTTATCGTCAAGGCGCGGAATCATATATGTGGAGTAGATACCAGCGAAAGGCTGGTAGTGGCTGTCTTCGAGCAGCGAGCTGGAGCGGATGGCGATAGGTCCCGTCGTAGCCTCGAAGAAGGTGAAGAAGTCGGCGATATAGCTGTCGGGGAGCTGGGCCTGGAGGAAGCGGGCGAGGATGTCCTCGTCGGGGGCATTGCTCAAGGCGATGGGATAGAGGTTGTTGTGCTCCATGAACTGGTCGAAGACATCGGTGCAGAGCACGACGGTCTTCGGTATGCGCACGGTGACACCAGGGAAGAGGTTGAACTCCGGATGCATCTTGATGATGTTGTCGAGGAAAGCCAGACCGCGCCCTTTGCCACCGAGGGAGCCATCGCCGATGCGAGCGAAATGCGCATAGCGGTCGAACTTTCCGCGGTCGAAGACGGCCACGACGCCGATGTTCTTCATATGCCGGTACTGCACGATGGCGTCGAAGATAATCTGGCGGTGGGCGTCGACATCCTGGAGCTTGTGCCATGTCACCTGCTTGAGGAATTTGCTCACAGGGAAGATGGCACGGGCACAGAGCCAGCGGCTGATATGGTTGCGGGAGACATGGTAGAGCATGGAGTCGGAGGGAATCTTGAAGATATTGTCCTGCAACTGCTTCAGCGTGCTCACACGCCCTATCTCCTGATGGGTCTTAGGGTCGCGGAAGATGAAGTCACCGAAGCCCATGTGCTCCTCCAAGAGGTGGCGGAGCTCCACAGAGAGCATCTTGGAGTTCTTGTCCACGAAATGGAAGTGCTCCTTGGCGGCGCGTATGCCGTTGGCCGTCTCCGAGCTCTCCATGATGAGGGGCAGGTATTCGTCCTGCTGCCGGATTGCCTTCAAGAGTTTGAAGCCAGCCTCCGGGTCCTTGTCCTCCTTGCTGCCTCCCATGGCTCCCTGATGCTTGGGATGGGCATGGAGAGGGAAGCGCACATCGCTGATGACGCCCAAGCAGTTGTCCTTGTATTTCATATACAGCTCCATGGCCTCGTCATAGGTACGGGCCAGCACCACCTTAGGCCGTCCGCGCATGCGCAGGGTGGCAGCATGGGGGTTGAGGGCCTCGGTGGAGAAGTTGAGACTCTGCTGAAGGATATAGCTGTAGAGATTGGGGAGAATGGAGGAATAGAAGCGGATGGAGTCCTCGACGAGGAGAATCATCTGCACGCCAGCCTCCTGGATGTCATGCTCCAGGTTCATCTTGTCCTCGATGAGCTTGATAATGGAGAGGATGAGGTTGGTGTTGCCGAGCCAGCAGAAGACATAGTCGAAGATGCTGAGGTCCTCATTCTCCATCCGTCGTGTGATGCCGTGGGAGAAAGGAGTGAGGACAACACAGTGAATCTTCGGGAACGCCGTCTTCACAGCGCGCGCCACGGTGAAGGCGTCGTTGTCGGCATTGCCCGGCATGCAGATGACGAGGTCTATCTGTGTGGTAGCCAGCACCTTCTCGGCCTCTTCCGTAGTAGAGACCTGCGTGAAGGTGGGCGGGTAGCGGAGGCCTAAGGCCATGTATTCGTCGTAGATCTTCTCTTCCACGCGCCCGTCGTCTTCGAGCATGAAGGCATCGTAGGGGTTGGCGACAATGAGAACATTGTAGATGCGGCGCATCATGATATTGACGAAGGTGACATCTTTAAGGATGAACTTCGTCCACTCCTGGGGTATCTGGGTTGGCATAGGTAATTGGCTACTATAAGTTTTGCAATTTCAACTGCAAATATAGCACATTAACCGCAAAGCGCAAAGTTCTTGCGGATTTATTTATCAACAGTCGCTATCTCTACCCTCATTCTGCCATGGGCGGCTCATTGAGCAGTTGCCATTCCATTTCCGGGGTCCAGAGGTCTGTACAGATAGAGGCAGCCATCTCATTCAGCGCCAAACATTGCTGGCGGGTTATCGTGCGGCGGTCAGCATGATAGGGCCACGGAGCGAGCATGAGCAACAAGCCCTCAGCACAGGCCTCGAAGTAGCGGCCTGGAGGTTTATAGAGCGGTGGAAAGCCATTTTCCAAGATGACAATCAGAGGTTGCCCGGCAGCAAGGACGGCACGTGCTATCTCCTTCTCGCCAGGTGATATACAGGGACTCACCACCACCGCCCCCATCTTTCCCATTTCGAGAAAGTAAGCCTTTTGCAGGGCGATGAGTCTGAGGTTTTGCTCTGAGGTGTTGTTGTGGCATCTCACCTGCATCCGCATGGGTTTGTCGAGGAGCCATTGATTGCCGATAGCAGCGAAGGTGCGGCCGCCAATGCTCAGATTACTGACGACGCGGAAGAGGTCGGGGTTGTCACGTTTTATCAAGGCTCGTCGTGGGTTGTCGAGCACATAGTTTATCATATTCTTCAGCTGTCCCTTGCCTATGAGCACCGAGTCCTGATAGCCCGGAGAGAAGAGCGAGGGACCCTTAGCGCCCTTGCTGCGAGGGAGAGACAGCGCCGTTGGGTTCGCTGTTGGGTTCGCTGTTGGGTTCGCGGTTGGGTTCGCCGTTGGGTTCGCTGTTGGGTTCGCCGAATTATAATTCGGCGCACAAGACGGCGCACAAGACGGCGCACTAGACGGCGCACTAGACGGCGACGCCCCACAGACCTCGGGCTCTATCTCCCACCACGCATGGCTGCAGCCGGTTTTGAAGCCAGCGATGATCTTCCCTAAATGGACTTTCTGCGCAAGCGTGACGAAGAGCACGCCGTGAAGATGCTCCGGCATGATTTGAAGCACAATGGAACTAACACCTGGATGGCGCTGCGAAATCTGCTGCCAGCAGCTTCTTACACGCTCGCCAAGCGGCGTGAGGTCGACGACGGCCTTCCCCTCCTCTGTCCATCTCAGGCTGCCCAGCCGTGGCTTGCTACGGTCATCTAAGGTGATGGTGATCTGATAGATGCTACGACCTTTGTAGTCGTGTCCTTCAAGGCGATGGCGCATGGAGTGCTCTGAGTCGTAGCGCCATCCGGTGCCGGGAATGAAGTGTGGTCTCTTGTCCGTCATAGATTGTTCATATGATTATCTCGCTATTCCTTGCTGTTTCTCCGGGCCTTATTCGTCGAAATCTCTTGTGAAATCGGTGAGGCCCTTCTTCAGATGCTGCTTGAGTTTATCAAGGAAGGACGGCGCCTTGGGGCGAGGGGTGTCTTCTGTAGATGAGGTCTCGCGCTCTTCCCGCCCCTCAGGCTGTGCTTTCTGTCCATCAGGTGTCAGGGTGGCGTTTAGAGGCTCCGCATTATCCGGCTTGTCGTCAGGCACATTGAAAGAGATAGGGGATGTCTGTTCTTCCGTCTGGTTCACTTTTGTTTCTTTCTCTCCAGGCTTATTTTCCTCAAACTCGGGGCTCGCAGCCTGTTCTGTCTGTCCAGCAGTTTTAGCATTATCTTCTTCGACTTTCACCTGTTTCTTCTTCGCAGCGGCAGCCTGCGAAAGTAAGGGCTCACGATAGAGTCTGGCGATGATCTGGTTATAATAATCCTCATCTTTATCCTCGTGTGTCTCCTGAGGCATAAATCGGTTATCGATGCCTGTGGCAAGGATGATGACCTTGGCATCCTCTTAGAGGGAAGTCCTGCAACAGGCAAGCCTACCGTCGAGGTGCAACTGTCGCCTGTCCATCGCGCCGTTTACCTATTATTTCTGCGTCACGAAGAGGGCATCGAGTTCAAGCGCCTCAGTGAATATTGCAATGAACTACTGAGTATCTATAATGGCATCTGCCCCGACGGTGATAAAGTCAAAATGCGGGAGACCGTAGACAGGCTGACCAATCCCTTAGACAATGCCATCAACGAGAAGTGCTCGCGCATCAAGTCTGCCTTCACAGCCCTCATGGACGACTATTCTGCCAGCTACTACATCATTGGCAGCCAGTCGGAGCGCATCGACCCCGCCTCTCCACGCCGCTGGTTTCGTCGTCTGAAGGTCATCACCTTGCCAAGGAACCTGGTGGTCTACGAATGACTCATCATGGAGCCCAAAGGCACAGCCCTTGAATCACAGCAAGTTTTTTGCTTGTTTTTGTAAAAGGATCGTGTTCATGAGCTCTCTACTCCCAAAAAAGGTTGCTCCGATGTGCCTATCCGTGCCACGGGAAATATTCATTGCGCCAGAAAGACTCATATTCGACCCACGGAAAATATCCACTGTGCCCTTACAAACTGGCGATTTCCTCTTTATGAAGGCCTGTCGCCTTTGCGATAGCCTCTATATCCATCCCCATAGCCTTTAGATTCCGAGCAACAGTTTTCTTGCCATCTTCGAGTCCCTCTGCTCGACCCTCTGCTCGACCCTCTGCACGTCCCTCTGCACGTCCCTCCATCTTAGCAGTATCAAGCACATCATTCTGCACCATGATATTGTCAATATGGCGGTCGTAGGCTTTGCGCTCTGCCTTATCCATCTTCATGTATTGAAGCTTCTGGCGAGCTTCCTGTAGGCCTGGGGCAGTGGTATCATCCTTGATATGACCACTCTTGAGGTAATCTATCCATTCCTCAAGTGGGGTTTTGGCAACTTCGTTGAACTCGTTGACACGAATAATAAAGTATTCCGGAAAAATTTCCTCGGGTGTCTTAATTTTTATAATGCCTTTATCACGCGTGTTGATTTTCAGCGTATCCTTAGTATGCACCCCAACAAGCGAAGTCTGTCCATGGTACAGATAGTCGGCTCCCTGCCCTAAATCGAAATACAGAATGCTGATGGAATAGACCTTCTTCACCTTATCGTACTTATCGCCTAAAGAAATGTGTTCCGTAATGGTTTTTGCAACACCATAGAGCACCCTCTCCAAATAATAAAGTTCTCGAGCCTGCTGTATTTCCACAAGAATGATTTCATCCTTGCTGCACGCGCTTTAATATCCACACGATTAAACTTATCGTCGGCATCATTTTGATTGCTCTCACTCTCCAAAATCTCGACGATATGAACTGGTTCGTTAAGGAGCACTGTTATCAGCCCCTCAAAAACGCCAAAGTTGGCTTTGTCGCGTAGCATGCGCTTGGCGGCCCAATCAAAACGAATATACTTGTCGTCGTCCATATCATTCCTTTTTGTGGCAAACCTAAGAAAAAAAACGAGAACAATGCCCATCATGCCATATTTTTTTTCAAAAGAGACGGGAATTCCTTAAATACTATTACATTTGCAGGCAAAAACTTGTGCCACTTTGCCCTGTCTTTATTTCTTTTCCTTTTCAGGTTAGGTTTCTCACAGCCAAAGTGTATATATAGTGTATGAAGAACAACGAGACCATCGTACAACTGTTCCGCCAGCACTATCCCGACATGAAGCAGCTGGCCCGACTGCTCCTCCACGACGACGCGGAGAGCGAGGACGCCGTATCGGAAGTCTTTGCCAACCTTATGAGCAAGGACATCCTTCCGACGGGTTCCACAGCACGCACCTATCTGCTGACAGCCCTGCGCAACCACTGCCTCAACGTGCTGCGCAACCGCACCATCCAAGAACGTCTCCAGGGCCTCTACCTCCTCGACAGCCAGATGTCCGACAACGCTGACGACATAGAAGAGCACATCCACAACGTGAGGCGCATCCTTGACACAGAGCTCGACGACACCAGCCGCCACGTGCTCACTCAGCGCTACGACCAACAGCTCTCCTACGCCGAGATTGCCAAGAAGGAGGGCATCAGCGAGACTGCCGTCTACAAGCGCATCCGCAAAGCCCTGGACTCACTCAAAGAGAAACTAACAAAATAAGGAATATGGACAAGATTGAACGACTCATCCAGATGATGGACCGGCCCGACCGCTATTCGCAAGAGGAATGGCAGGACGTGCTGGCCGACAAAGACTGCCGGGATTACTACCGGCTGATGTGCGACACCGCTGCCGCACTCCACGACGCTCCTACGGCGAGCCAACGCCCTGACGGAACCGAGACGGAAGCAGCGCTACAGCGTTTCCAACAACGCTATATGCCCGCAAGCCGTCACCTCACGCTGTGGCAGCAGGTAGCCGCCGTGTTTATCGGACTCGTCTTCGTGTCGGGACTGGCCTTTGCCACCGTCGCCCTTGTCAGGCACCACCGCCACACAGCACGGAAAGAAATGGTGGTAAAGCCGGCAAGATCTGCTGCTCAGACTAAGCCCATTACAGCCACCCGCGACACCATCAAAAGTCAGCCCCAAACGGCAGACGGCGTGAAGCAGTTTGTCAATGCCCCCGTAGGCAATATCCTCAACGAGATGGCGGCCTACTATGGGCTGAAGGCAGAAGTGCGCAGCACCGAGGCTGCCCGTGTCCGCCTCTATTTCAATTGGAACAAGCAGTATGATGCCACGCAGGTGGTAGAGCAACTGAACCAGTTCGAGCACATCCACGTCACCCTCGACGGCGATGTCCTCGTCTTAGAAGCAGCAGGAGGGACCGACTAATGAAAAACAAGTTCTTATTTCTTGCTGCACTCATCCTGATGGCTGCAAGGCTCAGCGCACAGACCATCTCCCACTCTTTCCACAGTACGTCCATGTCCGACGCCCTGCGCTATCTGAGCACTGTCTCCAAGCATTACGTCATCAACTTTGCCTACAACGACCTTGAGGACTTCAAGGTCACCACCGACGTGCGTGGCCAGAGCGTGCCCGACGCCATCCACCAGCTCATCGGCTTCTACCCCATCGGCATGAAGGTGGTCAGCGGTGGAAAGGACGACAAGGGGCACGCGCTGCCCGACATGATTTTCGTGGAGTGCACACAGAAGGAAGACCGCAAACTCACAGGGCGCGTCGTCGATGAGAAAGGCCGACCCATGGAGTTTGTCAATGTCGCCGTGCTCAGTCCGCGCGACTCGGCATTCATCAATGGCGGTGTGACGACGGCGTCGGGCGAATTCGTCATCCCCTGCCGACCCACCGACGTGCTCGTCAGCCTCACCTGTATCGGCTACCGCCGAGTGGTGCGCCACGTCAGCACAGCGCAGGTCGGCGTGCTGACGATGCGACCCGATGCCTACAGCCTGAAGACGGTGACCGTGAAAGGCCGCCGAAAGATGGAGCGCGAGGACCGCAATGTCTACACCTTCTCCGAAGAGCAGGTCAAGGCCGCACGCCAGGGTCAGCAGCTGGTCGCCACGCTCCCCGGACTGCGTGTCGATGTCCTCAGCGGCAACCTCGCCACCCTCTCGGGCAAGTCACTGACGATTCTCATCAACGGCATTGAGGCCAGCGACAACGATCTCAAGGCCCTGCAGTCGAAGGACATCCGCAACGTCGACTACTATGTGGTGCCCCCGGCCCGCTACGCCGATGCCGGCACCGTACTCGACATCCACACCCGTGCCGCCGAGAACGGCTATGCCGCCGGCTTCGACGTGATGCAGGGTACGAAGGCGGGATTCAATAACACAAACGTCTATGCCAAGTACAACCACGGCCCGCATCAGTTCTCTCTCGACTACCGACTCGAACTGCGCAACGCGCCGAACTGCGACGAGCAGGATGTCTACACCTTCAAAGACGGCGACAAACGGGCCACCTACGACTACAGCGGTACCTACCACTTCGGCTATGCCAACCACGACTTCAACCTGAAGTACCTCTACACCCGTGGCGACAGCCTCAACTTCCAGGCGAAGTTCACACCGACAATCTTCACGTGGTTCTGGAACAGCAACATGGCCGTCAACGCCGAAGGCAACCCGCTGTGGCACAACGGCACACAGGACAAGCGGCAGCGGCAGAATAGCTTCTCGCCGTCCCTCGACCTCTACTTCGACCGCAAGTTGCCCGGGGGCCACGAAATCACACTCAACGCCGTGGGCACCCTTTTCCACAACAGCCAACACGTACACAACATCCAGAACGCCAGGACGGAGCAGACACTCGATGACGACATGCGGCAGCACAACAACAAATACTCGCTCATCGGTGAGGCTGCCTATACCAAAGACTGGGGCCGCACGCAGCTCGCTCTCGGATACAAAGCCACGCTGGCAAAGTCGGACTACCGCATCAGCAACATGCTCTCCGACTACGAGGAATACAAATACCACGCCACCGACGACAGACACTACGCTTACGCTCAGCTCAACGGCAGCATCGCAAAGATAGGCTACCGCGTGAGCCTCGGAGCCACATACATCAACACGAGCAACGACGACACCCACTACCACAAGCTCTACTTCACGCCCGAAGCCCTGCTCACCTACAACGTGAAGAACGGCGCGCTGCGTCTGCACGGCAAGATGTCGACCATCACGCCCAACATCTCCAGTCTGAGCAACAACAGCACCATGACCATACCCGGACTCATCTACTCGGGCAACCCCTGGCTGAAGAGCGCACTCGACAAGAACCTCAGCCTCACCTACTCGCTCAACCTGCCCTGGCTCAACATGGACCTGACCGCTGATGTCAGGAAGATTGACGATGACTTCAGCACCTACTACCAGTGGCAGACGGTTAATAACGAACGCGTCATCGTGGGACGCGACGAGAACTGCGACTACCTGCTCAACTATGGCTTCACGGGCTTGTTAGCCCTCCGACCTTTCAGCAACGACCTGCTGTCGATAGAGCTCGAGAGCGGCTACCGGTGGCAGAAGGAGAAGAGCGACATCATCGGCACCCACCGCCACCATTACGTGCCGCTGTCCTGGACCGTGGACGTCCGCGAGGGCTGCTGGGGAGCTGAGTACTACCAGTGCATACCGTATAAGATGCTCAGCGGCAGCTTTATCAACTCGGCCGAGAACACACAGAATCTCATGGTCTACTACCAAAAGAAACAACTCATGGTAGGTCTGGTGTGCATTTTCCCCTTCGCCGCCGCCAAATACGACAGCAGCATCCTCGACAACGACGTCCTTGACAAGCATGGCTGGAACCGCGTCACCAGCCAGAAACGTACATTCTGCATCACCCTGAGCTACAACCTCTTCTCCGGCAAGCAGAACAACGCCGAGAAGAAGCTCAACAACAAGGACAACGACAAAGGATTCTTCTAAAGCCAAACAGTCCCTGCGATACAACTTGTATTACATTAAAAAGCGAATAACGGGAGACATTCCGATATTCGCTTTTTTATTACCGGTTCGCCACCTCCCGGACGAATTTTCTCACAAAAGTCGTACATTACAAAATAATTGCGTAAGTTTGCAAAAGAAACAAGATGAACGCACTATGGAGCAGACGATGAGAAAATATCCGGTGGGTATACAGACCTTCGAAAGGATGATCAAGGATGGATTTATCTATGTCGATAAGACCGAACTTATATGGCAATTGGCAAACTATGCGAAATTTGCTTTTATGAACCGTCCGCGTCGCTTCGGCAAGTCGCTGCTCACATCGACATTGGAATCGTATTTCAAGGGTGACCGTGAGCTGTTCGAGGGACTGAAAATCATGTCGTTGGAAAAGGAATGGACACCTTATCCTGTCATCCATCTCGACTTGAGCATTTGCAAAGGGAAGTCCTCAGCACAAGAACTCCAGCGGGCGCTGATTTTCTTGTTGAGGCGGCTGGACGTGTATGAGGACCATGCTGAAGAAGTGACACCGGGAGAAAAACTCGACGCGCTCATCAGGAGGCTTTATGAGAAGACGGGACGGCAGGTGGCGGTCATCATCGACGAATACGACGCGCCCCTGCTCGACGTGCTTCACAACCAGGAAACGCTCGACGACATGCGCAAGGTCATGCAGGAGTTCTACGTACCCCTCAAGGCCAATGAGGCATTCATAAAATTCTGTTTCATCACCGGTATCACGAAGTTCTCGCAGCTGAGCATTTTCTCCACCATCAACAATCTGGCGAATGTCTCTCTGGAGAAGGCCTTCGCCACCATCTGCGGTTTCACGGAAGAAGAGTTGTGTACAACCCTTTGGCCCGATGTGGAGCGGCTTGCCACCGCTTACAAGATGACACCCGAGGAGATGCACGAGAAGCTGAAGCAGCGGTACGATGGCTATCATTTTGCGGCGGATGCCTCCGAGGTCTATAACCCATTCAGCCTGCTGAATTGTTTTCTGCACCGTAGGCTAAACAACTACTGGTTTGCCTCAGGCACTCCAACGTTCCTCATCAAGCAGATGCAGCACTTCCACACTGACATCACCTCCCTTGACTCCCTCGACGTGCCCGAGTCAGCCTTTGACCAACCCACGGAGAACATGAAGGACGCACTGCCGCTGCTCTATCAGAGCGGTTATCTTACCATCAAAGACTACGATCCGGATACTGAAGCCTATGAACTATCCATCCCCAATCAGGAGGTGCGCATAGGCTATGTCAACGGTCTGCTCCCCATCTATACTGGTCTGAATAATGCCGACGTACAGATGGGTTTTGCTGCGAAGTTTTGGAAAGCCTTGAAGCAGGGTGACATCGACTTAGCCATGCAGCACATGCAAGCTTATCTTGCCGGTATCCCCTACGTGGAAGGCTTCAAGGAGAAGCTCGCTGAGGCAAAAACAAAGGAGGGATTCTACGAATACACCTTTTACCTCATTTTCTCCATGCTCAACGTCTATGTGCGTACGCAGGTAAAGGTGGCGGGTGGCCGCACCGACATGGTCATCTTCATGCCCGATGCCATCTACGTCATGGAGCTGAAGGTGGGCGATACAGCTCGTCATGCCCTCGACCAAATCAACGCCCGCGGCTACGCCAAACCCTATCTCGCCGACGGCCGCAAAGTCGTAAAGGTCGGCATCCGCTTCGATGCCGACAAGCATACCGTGGACGAATGGGAGGTGGAATTGGATTCATGAGCCTCAACTAAAATATTTCTCACTCCTTTGCGTTATAACATAAAAAGGCTTTCTCCATGAATAACACAAGCCAAGATAACACGCAAGCCAAACAGAATATCGTGAAGAACCGCAGGCAGCTCGTGCTGTGGATAGGGGCCCTCGCCGTGGGTGCCGTCCTCGGCGTGTTGGGCTGGGGCTGGCTCGACACACTGATGAACTTCATCGCCACCGTCTACACGCGGCTGTTCCAGTTCCTCGCCGTGCCCACCATCGTGCTGGCCGTCATCACCACACTGGCCTCCATCGGTGACCAGAAAGACACGGGGCGCATCTTCCGGCATGCCGTGACCTACACGCTGCTCACCACCTTCGCCGCAGCGGAAGTAGGGCTCGTGTTCTTCCTCCTCATCTGACCGGGCAACCTGCCAGCGCAGATGGTCAGCGGCGGGCAGGCCGCCATCGGCAACGCCGGAGTGCCAATGGGATGCTACTTCCTCACCCTCTCGCTGATGACCGGCCAGGGCGCCCCCGTGGGCATCATGGGCATCATCCTGCCTATCTACACCATCATCGACATGGTGGAGACAGCCGAGAACGTGTGGTCGGACTCCTGCGTGGCGGCGATGACGGACAAGGACCTGAAGGGTTAGGAGGTTGATTCAGGCGATGTAGATGAGGAAGAAGAATGAGGCTATCCAACCAAGGATACACATCTGGATGAAGCGGTTCTTGAGCAACACCTTTGTCGGACTACCGCTCTTCACATCGACAATCGTTATCTGCAAATACTTGATGATAGCCGCTAAGACCCAGAAAGAAGTGAGATAGACATACTGGGAATGGAAGCGCTGCATGACGCCTTCGGTGAGGGTATACATGATGTAGCAGACGATGGTCACAGCCGAGAGCAAGCCTATCACCTCGTTCATGAAAGGAATATTATACCGGTTGATGCCCTTGCGCGGCTCCTCGCCGGTCTTGGTGTAGATGACGACATCATCGCGCCGCTTGGCAAAGGCTAAGAAGAGTGCCAAGAGGAAGGTCATGAGGACGAGCCAGGGAGTGGGATAGATGGACGTGGCACAGCCACCGGCGAAGACGCGGAGCACAAAGCCCACAGCGATGATGAAGACGTCGATGATGGCATAATGCTTCAGCTTCAGACTGTAAGCGATGTTCAACAAGAAATAGCCGATGATGATGCCCAAGAGACTGAGACCGCTGACATAGGCGATGGCTACCGACACACAGAGACAGCACACCATGACTATCCAGGCGCCACCCTTGCTGATGGCGCCCGAGGCAATGGGGCGGTGGCACTTGCGCGGATGCTGGCGGTCACGCTCCACATCCTGGATGTCGTTCAGGCAATAGATGGCGCTGGCCACAAAGCAGAACGAGAAAAAAGCTACTAACGTGTGCTGCCAATAGCCATCGACAAGCAACTTGCCGTCGAAGAAGACGGGAAGGAAAACGAACAGGTTCTTCATCCACTGTTCGGGGCGCATCAGTTGTATGATTGATTTCAGCATCTTTTCTATATATAATATAATGTGTGAGTAGGAGCGGCATGCCGCAGACTGTGATTTGCAAAAATACACTTTTCCTATGAAATACGCAAGCTACAACTGCACTTTTCCGGCATATTAATTACTACTACCACACTTTTCCGTCATTTTGGACCGCTCAAAACTACACTTTTCCGATATTTTAGCTCGCATCACTACACTTTTCCGTCATTTTGGGCCGCTCAAAACTACACTTTTCCGTCATTTTAGGCCTCCCAAAACTACACTTTTCCGAGAAGTACAAGCTTCCCGGCGGACCATGCCCGCATAGCCAAGCGCTGTGAGGCATTGCTTTTTTTTCTACACTCGGTGGTAGTTCTCGCTGAATGGCTGGCAAATCATAAAAATTAAGCAAGTGTCTTGCTTATTAAACGAAAAAGTCCTAACTTTGCACCAGCTCAACCATCGGAGGGCATCATAAGCAAGTGGCACTGGATAAGACGGGGTACATTGCCTCGACTGTCCAGTACCACTTCTTTCGTTATATGACATTTAACAATTAGATAGATGAACACGATTAGAATTGCAACGATTGAAGACATTCCACTCATCCGTGAGATGGCGGAACAAGTGTTTCCTAAGACTTACCAGCATATCATTACGTCTGAACAGTGCGACTACATGATGGACATGATGTATTCCGAGACAAGTCTGCGGCGGCAAATGACGGAGGAAGGCCACATCTATCAGTTGTTAGCCGTCAACGGCGACCCGGCCGGCTACGTGTCCGTACAACCCATTGAGGCGGATGTCTACGAACTGCAGAAGATTTATGTGCTGCCCCGCTTTCAAGGCCGCCACTTGGGTCGCACGCTCTTCGACGCTGCCGTCAGCCTGGTTAAGCGGCTTCACCCCGAGCCCTGCCGCATCTTCCTCCACGTCAACCGCTACAATAAGGCCAAAACGTTCTACGAACATCTCGGAATGAAGATTAGCAAGCAGGGAGACTACGACATCGGCAACGGATACTTTATGAACGATTACATCATGGAAAAGGAAGTCTGAAACTTAGCGAACCCTCGAAAAAGTGTAGAAATCGAGGCGAGCCGTCGGAAAAGTGCGAGCTTCTATTGATTGAACCCTCGAAAAAGTGTGGACATTCTTTCGCCGAACCCTCGAAAAAGTGTAGGGCTCGGCCTTTTTTATCCTCGAAAAAGTGTATCTTTGTAAATATACTTACCAAGTAGAATGGAGAAATCTTGCTTGAGAGGTTAACATTCTCTTTGCTTAGGGGTATTGATAATAAAAAGACACGAGACAGACGATGGACAGACAGCATGTTGAACAGCTTTTCCGCCAGCACTACCGCCGCATGTACAGTGTGGCCTGCTCCCTGCTCTATGACGGGCAGGAGAGCGAGGACGTGGTGAGCGAGGTTTTCGCCCAACTGTTAGAGAGCGACACCGAACTGCTGCCCGCCTCAGCCGAAGGCTACCTGATAGTGGCTGTACGCAACCGCTGTCTAAAGCGGTTGCGCGACAAGAGCAACCGCGAGCGCATCCTCCGCCTCTACACCGACGAACTGCACGACGGCGATGACTGGCAGGACGACGAGCGGCGACTCAAACAGCTGCGCCAACTCGCCCACGCACAGCTCTCACCGCAGGAGCGTAAGCGTCTCCACGATTGCGTATTGTAGTCAAAATAAGAAGTGCGTATCTTTGC
>UQRP01000039.1 GCA_900543585.1 uncultured Prevotella sp. | reverse complement strand
CGAACATGATGCGGTCGACGCCGCCCGCGGCGAATACTTCGTCGATGTCCTCCAGCGAGCGCACTTCGCACTCGATGGGAATATCCTTGCCCTTGGCCCGGAGGTATTCGCGGGCGCCGTGGATGGCTTTGCGGATGCCGCCCGCAAAGTCGATGTGGTTGTCTTTCAGCAGTTGCAGCACGTCATGGGTATGTTCCCAGAGCTTCTGCTTCACCTCTCCTAAGGCGAGATACTGCCAGAGGGCGGGAATGGGCTGCTTGCCGGGGTCTGCCCACCAGTCGCTGTAGTGGAAGTCTATCATCACAGCCATGCCATAGTAGCGTGCGCGCTTGGCCATCTCTAAGACATCCTGGGCACCGCTCCATCCCCCACGGGGATTGACCCAAACGCGCAGGCGGACGGCGTTGAGCCCTAACTCGTGCATCAGGGCAGTGTTCTCCCGTATCTCTCCTTTGGCATTATAGAGCTTCTCGCCCCGAGCCTCCAGTTCTGTCGTTCCACTGATGTCGGCACCTAACCAGAATGGCTGATTCTGACAGTAGGCCGTGGTGGCAATGAGCAGGCTTGCAAAAACGGATAATAGTTTTTTCATGGTTGTAAAGTTGGTTATTTTCTTGGGTTATTTTTTCTGCGACTTTCTGTTCGCCCGCTGTTCGCGGTATTTGGCTTTCTGCTTTGCCGACCCGGAGCCATGGGCGCCGGTGATATATTTCTTCTTCTTGGCCTTTGTCTTGACCTTACCCTCGTCTTTCTTCGGCCCGTTGGAAGAGCCCTTGAAGGTAACGCCATTGATGAGCATGTTCTCGAAATCGTCCATGATATTGTGATTGATGTGGTGAATATAGTAGGAAAAAACAGGGGTGGGCGACAGGCGTCCACCCCTGAGGATATATCAGAGTGTGATGGTTGTTCCGCCTTCGTTTAGTGGTGGAAGAGTCTGACGTGTGTCATGGCCATCGCGATGTCGTATTTATCGCAGGTCTCGATGACATTGTCGTCGCGGATGGAGCCGCCAGCCTGGGCGATGTATTTCACGCCACTCTTGTGCGCGCGCTCGATGTTGTCGCCGAAGGGGAAGAAGGCGTCGGAGCCGAGAGCCACATTGGTGTTCTTGGCAATCCACTCCTTCTGCTCAGGACGTGTGAACGGCTCGGGCTGCTCAGTGAAGTACTGCTGCCAGGCACCGTCGCGGAGCACGTCGTCGTATTCCTCAGAGAGGTAGACGTTGATGCAGTTGTCGCGGTCGGCGCGGCGGATATGGTCTTTGAAGGGGAGGCTGAGAACCTTCGGACTCTGGCGCATCCACCATTCGTCGGCCTTGCTGCCAGCCAGGCGTGTGCAGTGGATACGGCTCTGCTGACCGGCACCGATGCCGATGGCCTGACCGTCCTTGACATAGCATACGGAGTTAGACTGGGTGTATTTCAGTGTGATAAGTGCTATCTGCAGGTCGCGGATAGCTTCCGGTGTGAAGGTCTTGTTCTTGGTGGGCACGTCCTCGAATAGCTTGGGGTCGGCGAGGTCGACGTTGTTGCGGCCCTGCTCAAAGGTGATGCCGAATACCTGCTTGTGCTCGATGGGCTCGGGGATGTAGTTGGGGTCTATCTTGATGACGCAGTAGGTACCCTTGCGCTTCTCCTTGAGGATTTTCAGAGCCTCGGGAGTGTAGTCGGGTGCGATGACGCCGTCGCTGACCTCGCGCTTGATGAGTCGTGCTGTAGCCTCGTCGCAGGTGTCGCTGAGGGCGCAGAAGTCTCCGTAGGAGCACATGCGGTCGGCACCACGTGCACGGGCATAGGCGTTGGCAAGGGGTGTGAGCTCAAAGTCGATGTCGTCGACAAAGTATATCTTCTTCAGCGTGTCGCTCAGTGGCAGACCGACGGCAGCACCGGCGGGGCTGACATGCTTGAAGCTGGCAGCGGCGGGCAGGCCGGTGGCAGCCTTCAGCTCTTTGACAAGCTGCCAGCTGTTGAGGGCATCGAGGAAGTTGATGTAACCGGCACGGCCGTTGATGACTTCCACGGGAAGGTCGCCGTGCTCCATGTAGATACGTGCGGGTTTCTGGTTGGGATTACAACCGTACTTAAGAGCGTATTCTTTCATTTTTTGAGACTTTAGTAATCTTGCCTACAAAGTTAATGATTTTTTTTATCCCATTAGCAACCATCTAATTCTTTTTTCGTAAATTTGCGACGATGAAGGCAACAGCAACGTCCTATACGGGTGGTGGAACAACAGAAAGACTATGACTGGGGTGAAGGAAGGTGTGGAATATGCGTTTCTCACTGACATCATCACTAAGGAGTGGAGCGGCATGATCACCAAGCAGTATAAGCAGCACAAAAGCTTGAAGAAAGAATCTTCGTGACAACATGACGAATCTCGAAATGGCTTTCAATATTCTCGCTGAGGCTTCTGCTACTGAGCTTTCCAAGCAACGTGACCCTAAAGGTTTCGTACAGCAGAAGCGTGTGGCGAAGGATGGTGGCAGCGTGGCTAAGGTAGCAAGATAGAGAATGCTGAGGCTAAAGAGCTGCCGGAAGAGTGATTCTGTTGTCCGTTACTAAAACATCCATCGTTATGACCGTTACCCAAAACAACAAGGAAGGAAAGCCCAAACGCCAGCGCAGCATCAACCAGATCCGCAAGTATGTATGGCTGATAAGAGAGTTGCACGAAAATTCCAAAGGGTTGTCTTATGAAGAGCTGAATGACAAGTGGCGAGAGATCTCGGAGGATTTCGACGACGGCTCAGACCTCTCCAAGAAGACGCTGCACAATTGGATCACAGCCATCAAAGAGGTTTTCAACATTTATATTGAGAATGAGAATAAAAGCCCTTATCGTTACCACATTGATATGGACGACATAGGTAACGATGAGGTCGCTACATGGATGATGGACACCATATCGCTGGGTAGCATGCTCCATGGTTTGCGTGACAGGGTTCTGCTTACCGACAAGCCAACAGGCCATGAGCAATTGGAGACCATTCTGACGGCGATGGAGAGAAACAAAACCGTAAAGGTCAAGTATTCTGACATTTGGAAGAAGGAGACAGAGATCTTTGACTTGGAACCTTACTGGGTGGAACTCTCCAACCAACGGTGGTATGTCATAGGCCATCGTGTCGGTACCGGCGAGGGAGAGTTGTCTGACTTCTGCATCGACAGGATAGATGATGTGGAGGAACAACCTGACAAGTCCTTTGTTCTGCCTAAAGACAAATATGGGTATACCATAGAGCCTCATCGCCACTATGCCAAGACCAGCGGACTGGAGACAGACGGCATGACAAACGTGAAGGTGCTGCTCTATGCCGAGGCCAACCAGCAGAACTATATCCGCACCCAGCCGTTGCATCCGTCGCAGAAAGTGGTTAAGAAAGGGGATGGCTTCATTGTCTTCGGATATACGCTGCCAAGAGTCACCTACGACTTCGTTATGAAGATTCTATCTTACACGCCATACGTCATTGTTCAAGAACCCAAGGAATTAGCCAACGAGATAGCTTGGCGGGCGCAACTGCTCGACAAGCGGTATAATGGTTAAAAAATACTAAGCAGAAAAATTTGTTCAAAGGTGTGCTTCAACTCGGCACACCCCTATTCTAACTTTGCATCTGTAATTATAAAACAAATAATTATGGATGTAAACAATTTCAACCAGCAACTCGATGAGCTCTTCAAAACGTGGATGGAGAGCTATCCGGAAGACCAGCGCAATCTCTTCTGTCAGGATGGACTAATGCTCAAGGCCGATAAGAGTATTGATGTCAACGACCTGTGGAGAAAAGCTCAGCGGCGTGTCGCTTTCATCCTCAAGGACAACCCCGACGGATGGGGCAACGACACGCGGCTGTGGCTGCAAGACGCGAAGAACGCTGACATTCTCGGCAACCGCTTTCTGACCACCTTAGCCGAGATCCTCTATGCGTTGCTTCACTTGGATGCCACAGAGGACAGCCGACTGAAACTCTGCTATAACAAGATCCATGGCGCTTTGCGGCAGAATGTTGCCGACAACTTTATCAACACGGCTCCTTTCGCCTTCATTGAGGCGAAGAAGCTGGCCGGGGGCAAGACGGTATCGCATAGAGAGATGAGTGAGGCGATGGAGAGAGACTGCGAATATCTGAAGCAGGAACTCGGCATTCTCCGGCCTAACATCATCGTTTGCTTCGACCGCTACAACTCACAGTTCAACTTCATCACACGGCGATACTTTGGTGACAAGGAGGCGCAGGTCATAGAGTATGACTATACCGATGAAAGCGGACGCAAACTCATCGGGCAGCGGTGTTGTCTGTGGTACTATCCTGATGATAACGTGGTGGTTATCCGGTCCTACCATCCCAGCTACGGTGCGCTGTGGAAAACTTTTGAGCGGGTCGTCAGCCCCTTCCATGCCTTTCTGAAAAGACATCCCGAGGTGAAGTTCTAACATCTCTTTTCAACAAAACCGACAAAGACGATGGAAAAATTCCTCATCTGGAACATGCCCCTGTGGGCAATGATTCCCGCTATCATAGCAAAACTTTTCGTTTTTATATTATGTGTGCGGTATATCCGTAAACACTGGTGACATGTAAAACTTAAAATACTGTCTGTTATGAAAAGATTAGCAAATGTAATCATGCTCTTTGTATCCGTCGTGGCAGCATTCTCACTGACTTCCTGTGAGCTGAACAGTGTGGCCAAGCAAATGAGCGGCACCTGGACCGGCAAGTCGTTGGTCACGAATGACGACCAAAGCAAGGAACATCGGAATATCTACTTCAAGTTTGACTATAACGAGAAGTCGGGAAAAGAGGGCGGCACATACATCGAGGTGCGCGACGTGAAGGTAGAAGGCTATGAGACTCCGGCAGGCGACAACACCAACATCACCTATACGTCCTACGTGGAAGGAATATGGGCAATAACGGAGAACGGAGAATTAGCGATGAAACCAGACCTGAACACCTTGAAGGTGGTGGTCAGCCCCAATTATAAGGAGATAGAGCAAGACATCTTCTCAAACCTCCACACGGAGTACTCTGTGCTGTATGACAAGAACGTACCTTTCACAGACCTGCAGGTGGATGGCGACAACATGAGCTTCGTGTCAAACACGGATGAAAAGATAAGCCTGCATAAGACCGAAACCGACATCAAGAGCATTTACCGACCAAGTACGGAGCCATCAAGGAGTATCTTCAGCAGTTCTGATGTCATCGACGATGAAGATACCGGCGATGAAGCCTCCACCAACGATGCTTATGATGACGGAGAAATTGACCCGTCTGTATCGTCTGACGAAAGTAATGACGGAAGCTTAGGAGAAGACATATAGCCAGCCATTTCTAAATAAGAAGTAAAAAATATAGAGGAATCCACAAAAAAGTTCGTGATTTTGTTGGCAGAATGAAAATCTTTACTTATTTTTGCCATTGGATTATAATAGCATGGGAGAAATTCCATCAACATTACGATCCTTGGGTCACGAATAAAGTTGTGTCCTCGTGCAGATCATACTGTTCTGAAAAGTGAATTCTGGAAAAATTTATCTTTAGGAATAGAGCAGGAAAAGTCTGAACGGGTTCACGCCGTGTATACGGTGTGGATTCCTCTTTCAGGTTTCCTATTTCTAAAGGTTTTTCCAGAGCCTACTTTTCGGGAAGTGTGAACAGCAGGAGTTCACACCGGCTTTTTTATGGCTCGCATAAAAACTGGAAAAAATATGAAACCGATGGCATTCTTGAACCTGTTTGTCGGCATATTGCTACTCCTAACAGCCGCCTCGTTGACGGAGACCACGTTTGCCAATGCATGTGGCATGCAGTACAAAGCATTGCCAGCTAAAAAGAAACCAAATACCAAACGTATGCAAAAAAACATCTACAACTATGGAAAAACGCTTGTCCGATTCAGCGACAGTAAACTGGAATGGTCGGACAACAATGGCACGACATGGTACGAGAAGTCGTGGCGTTGGTTCCCGGGTGTCGTGAACAGCCCATCAGAGGTCTATGATGTCTTGCAGTGGAAGGACGTACTCCTTGCTTTCACCACTCACGGCATCTATGCTTCCAAGAATGGTTGCCAGACTTGGGAACAAGTGGCAAGCATGTGGCCTCAGATTGTCAACCCTCGCCACCTCGAAGTCGTTGGCGACGAGATCCTCTCTATCTCCGACCAGGGCGTCTATGCGTCAAAGAATGGAGGAAAGACGTGGGAGAAGAAGGCGAACAAGTGGTAAGAGATGAACAAGCATACCAGACTTTAAGAGAATTGTATAAGCCACGAAAACATCAGTAATCTATAACCTGCTTCTAAAGTTTTAAAATCAGAAAGACAAGTACTATGCGAAAAACAATAGATCTAAGAATAATGAGATTAACGCCAATCTTATTAATGCTCATTGCTTGCTTGACATTGGTGTGCTCGTGCAAGAAGGACTATAACAAGTTGGCTACAGAGTTCGAAAGACGGCTACCAGAGTCATATGTAGTTGTGTATGAGCAAATCAATGACGTTGATCATTATGTCTATTACAAGGATAAGAGCGATACGCTTCTGATACGGCATAATCTTGATGATATGACGGAAGAAACAATAAAGCCGAAACTTGATAAAGAACAACACGTCTGCGGCATCTATCTTGGAAAAAACAACATTGCATTTCTGGTCAATGATGGGGAAGATTACGATGGCTACATAACTTGGTATAGTTTTTGGTTCTATAATTTAAAAACTTTGAAGTTTAAAAATATTGAAGGGAGCTTCCTGGATGCATTTGCTAACGAAGCTGCTAAAACTTTTACGGGCTATATGGAATTTGCGATGGGAAAGTCAAAAGTGAAGTATGTCTATGACTTTGACGGAAAACCTATATCTGAAGAAGAAGTCGGTCCTACAACTGTTGAAAAGAACTGGCAATGTCCGTATTGTGGTACTGTAGTCACTTCGACTACTATGCCAGAAGAAACCCTTTGCCCCAATCGATATACAGAAGATCAGTGGGGAGGCATTACGCAGCGACGTCACGTCTGGCAATGTTTAGGAGAGGTTGAATGACTGTAATCGTACACTGACAACCAGCAAAAATAGATTCAGTAAAAGTAAACTTGAAGGATATTAAAAATAATAAGATATGAAGTATTTAAGATCTTTTATCTTAACGTGTTTATTTGCATTCATTGCTATTCATGCTAATGCAACGAATGCTGATTTTACAGTTGATGGATTCGGATATGCGATTACCTCAGCCGCAGATCTAACCGTCAAGGTCGTTTCTAGTCCTGATAGGGAAGTTATTTCAATTCCGTCAACCGTGGTGTTTAATAAAAGGACATTCCGAATAACAGGCATTGGGGAAGAAGCTTTTCAAGATCATGATCATTTGATATCAGTAGATATGCCTTGGATTACCTATATAGAAAGTAATGAATTGGGTGCTTTCTGGTCATGTGATCATCTAAAACAGGTAAATATGCCCAAGGTAACTTCCATTGGAGAAAGAGCTTTCCAAAATTGCAGAACTTTGACAAGTGTCAACTTGCCAGTAGCAACATCTATTGGATATGGTGCGTTTCAAAATTGTGAAGCCTTGGCAAGTGTAAGCATACCTGCGGCAGACTCTATTGTGGATAATGTTTTTCAAAATTGCACAGCTCTTGCAAGTGTCAGCTTGCCTGCGACGACATTCATTGGGGATGAAGCTTTTAGAGGTTGTGAAGCCTTGACGAGTATCAGTTTGCCAGTAGTAAAATCTATTGGAGACGGCGCGTTTGTCGGTTGCGATGCCTTGACAAACGTCAGTTTACCTGCTACAGAATCTATTGGAAACGGTGCGTTTGGTGGTTGTGATGCCTTGACAAGTGTCAGTTTACCTGCGTTAACATCCATCGGAGAAGATGCGTTCTACGGATGTAAATTATTGTCGGAAATCTATGTTGGTAAAGAACCTGCTATGTATATTGATGATGAAATTGAAGCTTCTGATCCCCCATTTGAGAACGTTACGTACGCTACGGCCACTCTTCATGTCCCATCGGGATGTGCTTCCGCATATAAAACAGCTGATTTTTGGTCAGATTTTAAATTCATCTGTGAAGATTATAATCCAGCACCCCCCACGAAAGACAAATACAATTAACTAATAAAACATTGGTCATTGCACTTCAACATCACTCTGTTGTTGCTGCAATACCTTAAAGACATGAGATATTAGATTCTCTTTTCTGTATTTTGTTATCAAATTCTTGAAAACTAAACTTACAGAAGGAAAAGGACAACTATTACTTCGGTTTTATGCCAGCTTTTACTAATTAATTAGCGAAAATAACATGAATAACATAAACTCTGAGTTAAACCATCGGCTCTTCCCCACATGGAGACAAAGACTCGTTGACCGGGACGGAGAAGAACTCTTCACGGAAGACGGACTCATGTATAATGACCTATCCGATGACGAATTGACTCCCTTTTGGAATAAGTCTAAAAGAAGAGTTCTCTTTCTACTTAAGGAGCAAAATCAAAGTAATAATAAGGATGAACGTGAAAGTCAGAATATTAGGATTTGGTTCTCCGGTGATACAACTCGATGCAAAGAAAACAGAGAACTTAAGTATCCCATTACGAAATATCTTGCTTACTTCTTATGGAGCCTGTCAAAGATCGATGCAAATAACGATTGGTGGTTTGAAGAAGTAGAGAAACATATAGAAGAAGTTAAGCTTTTTGTCCGCACACAGCCATTTGCAGTAATGGAAGCCAAGAAAACCCCTGGCGGTGGTGAAACAGATCCCAAGGCATTGAAGTATCACCTTCACATTCCAACACAGAAAGAACCGTGGGGTTATGGTGATTTGATTCAACAAGAAGTCAAGATGATCAATCCAAACATAATAGTATGTGCTGGAAGTGAAAATTATGATTTCATGATAAATCAATCCTATCTTAGTGCTGGACTTGTCAAAATTGGCAATGAGCAAAACCTGCGCTATTCCCCCCAAACTGGGACGCTGATAGTCTATTCAGTTCATCCAAGTGCTCATATCAGTATCAAGAATAAATATGATTATGTGTTTGAAATCGCAAGGTCATTTCTTAAATCGGGAAAGATATGAGTTAAGGGCATTATTGGTACGTCCCTATGCCTTTAAATAATCCTGCTTTTATAGTCAAACGTAAACTATGAAAAATAACATATTAAAAGTATCCACAGATGTTGCAAGAAAGAGTCAAGACGATGTCTTTACAGACTTTTCCCTGCCAACTTTGATACATCCATTAGTAAAAGAAAAAACTTTTAGTTTCTTCAATAGGTTTTGTGACCTGAATATGTTTGGAAGCGTTTTGAGTAAGCTACAATCAAAGCACTTGGAAGTACAAATACCTGCCGAATTTCAAGAAAAACTGAGAAAAGGCATAGCGCATCTTGGGAGTAAGGCTGAAGGCTGCTTCACGACAACTATATATGAAAGTGGTCACAGAGGTGCTGTCGGACAACTGTATTTAAAAGAAAATGTTGACCCCAAAGCGGTTTCTGATGTTTTATCTAATATATCCATGTATGGAATGCTCCAGAAAATCTCTGGGCAACTAAATGAAATTAAAGAAAATCAGAAGATTTTGTTGGAAGGGCAACGGACAGATAGATTAGGTTCTATAATCGGAGGTTTCCAGGCCTATGTGCTAGCATATCCGACATTTGAAAGTGAAACGGAGAGAAGGAATGCATCTTTCAACGTTTATCGCACTATGCGTCAAGGGTTGTGTCAAGTCCATTTTGAATTGGACACTCTGGCTAGAGTTCTTCAAAATGCACCAGACAATGCATGGAATAATTTCCTGGCTGCAATAACTAACCCTATGGATAATATTGCAGACAAGAAAGAACAGGCATATAATAGCTTGGTCTATGGCCTATATAAATATTATAATATGCTAAAACTGTCAGATATTATTCTTCTTGAAAGAGGAGCAAATGCTGATGTAATAGCAAACAATCACAAGAGTATAGAGTCTTTCTGTTTACGTGTCCTTAATGAAGACATGGAAAAGAAAGTGGACTACCTTACAGGAGGTGATATGACAGACTATCACGATATACGAGACAACATATTCTCTTATACAAATGATATAAAGGAAAAACTTATTCCGAGTTTCAATAAGACTTTTAATCTTGACATCAGTATGTCAACAGATCGGTTCTTAGAGTTCAGTAATCAATAAAGTTTATCTATTATGAAAGACAAAAAGAAAATTAAGCCAGCTAAAGTCGAAGGCTTTATCAAGAAGAGTTTAGCAGTTATAGCATCAATTATTTCTGTTCTAGTTCTTAGAAAAGTGAAATAATGATGATTAAAGTGCGCAACAAGTGGTTGGCGATAAACCTTCCATAGGGAGCCTAATAGTGTAGCCTTGATTTCCTCTCAGTATTCGTATCTGTGCCTTCCACGGCTATGCGTGAAAAAGAGCGTCCACTCATAAGCTTCCATACTTCCTCTTTGCACCCTTAGCGTCTTGGCGAGAGATATAAAAGAACCAAAGTCACACAAGTTTGTGTCACACAAACTTGTGTGACTCGGTTTTTTGTCTCCCGTTCCCGGTAGTCTGCAAATACTACTGCACATTACTTGAACAGCTACAACTGCTCCTCAAACCTCACCAGGTCATAGCCCTTCATCTGCACGATGATGGGGTGGAGCTGCGTGCCGTGGAGCATCGAGCGAAGCTTCTTGTCAGCGGAGTAGGTCTTGATCTGCGCCACCGCCTCAGCCCACTGCTTCTCGGCCTCCGCCTCGGTGGCGTCGGTCTTGAGGTATTTCAGCTCAAGGATGTAGCTGTGCTTGACCATTGGGTAGACTGCGTAGTTGGGCAGTAGGAAAAAGTCGCAGAAGCCGTGCGAGAACTCCATCTCTGGCGCCACGAGATAGTAGTTGGTCAGCGTGAGATAAGCATTCATGAAGCCCTGCAGGTTGCGCCCGCCCTCGATGAGCTGGCGCACGGCCGTGGTGTCGTGGTAAGCCTGGCAGATGAACGAGACGAGCGGCTTCCAGTCACCGTGAAGGGCGGCATCGTCGAAGGCATCGTCGAGATCGGAGATGCCATAGGGAATTAGCTTGTAATCGTTGCTCATAGTGGAGAGTGCTTTTACCACGTGCAAATATAAGGCTTTTCATGGAAACAGTCAAGAAAGAAGCGGGGATTTTCTTGATTTTTCCTCACGCGCTCAAAGAAAAAGAGGGCAGCCACGCCGTAGCTGCTGGTGCTGTCATGAATTCTGTTGCCCGGACCGCGGGGTGCAGATTCTCATTATGAGGGTCTCTGTCTTTTTGCCTGTATAAGACAGCAGGATGGTCATAATTATTCCTCCGACGACATAAACGAGAAATCCTGTCTGTGCAGAGGAGATGAAGTCTATCGGTATTTCCTCCATGAGGTACATATACAGGCTGTTTTGCCCAATGAAGGCTATGACGGTCTTTCCCGGGGCTGTTTTCAACTTCATAGAGAGGAAAGCGCAAAACAGGCTGATGGCCAAAGGAGGAAACGCCTCCCCAAGAAAGACAGGAAAGGACAGTTTGTAGAAGGCAATAGCCAGGCAGAGCAAGAAGATAATCGCCTTCCATGAGACCATTCTCTTGAAGTGGTCGATATGATTAGCGCATAGGATTCCTAAAGGGAAACACATGATTGTATTCCACCAAAAGCTTGATACATCTGTGGTGGAAAGGAGCATGGCATAGACGATAATGATAATAGAAATACATATTCCGGCATGGGCTTTCACGAATCTCGCAAGGAAGAAATAAACAATATAAATGCCTATTATCGTTTTGAAGAACCAAGCATCCACGTATGGCATTCGCAAAAAGAAGAACGCTGTGTAGAAAGAGATGTCTGTTGGTAGTGTCCGCGTAAGCAATCCCACAACGATATAGAATATCCAAAATATGAGATAAGGCAGTAGAAGATGTCGCAGATGCCTGACAACGTAGGAACGGTCGATGCTATTTCGCTGTATGGACAGCGTCAATCCATATCCGCTCAGGAAGAAGAATATTCCAGTAGCTAATCTTCCGCATATCAATAATCCGGCAATGTGGTATTCTGCCAATAAGGCGGAAAATTCATTGGCGGTGTGAGAAAACACAATCGCAATCATACACAGTCCGCGCAGGATGGAGGTGTAATCTCGGTTCAGAAATTCTGATGTATAAAGGTTGTTCATTATCCACAGCCGTTCTATTATAATACTGCCGCACATTTTCTTATATGTTCCAGCCGAGCGATGAACGTTTTGTCGCTCTTTGCCTTTTGCATATTATAATCAGCCTGAAGGCGGAGCCATATACCGGCATCAATGCCCAAGGCAGCCTCCAAGAGCAAGGCATATTCTGTAGTTATCGGGCGCTTGCCATTGAGAATCTCGTTGAAGACCGTGTAGGAGACACCCATTCTCTTGGCCAAATCTTTTTGCATGATGTGGCGTGCTTCTATTTCGTCCTTAAGCATCTCTCCAGGATGAATAAGAATAGAAGACATCATATTGTTGGCATATTTCTCTTTTCCCATGATCATTTATTTATAATGATTAGACAACTCTAAAATGTTGCAGATGGAGACGAGAATGTCATCCTCTGCATTTGTGACAGTGAACTCAACTCTATACTGGTCGTTGGCCTTGATAGAGAATCGTCCCTCTTTGTTGCCATGAAGAGCTTCAAAATGCAAAGACTTTATCGGAAATAAATCTTCTATTCGCTTGGCTGAAATCAGGAACTTTACCGCTTTCTGGTAACCTCTGACAATCTGAGGTTGGTAGCGGTATTTTTTCCCCTGAGCCTTGCCCTTTGTATAAAGGTCTTCCAAGTATTGCTCTTCAAAAGTAACTAACATGTTTTATAGTCTTTGTCGCAAAGTTAAGCATTATTATTGGAATTCGCAAATAATCGAATAGCTATTTTTGAATCATTCTCGCATACATCTCAAAGAGTTTGGCGACACACTCCGACTCGGTCATCTTCGTAGAGAAGCCGTAGGCCTGCATCCCAGTAATGTGACAGCAACAGAAGTTTGATGTCAGCGTTAAAAAAGTGAGAAAAGTGGTGGCGGGATGACTATATCATTGCAATTATTGCTAACTTTGCAGTGCGTTAGAAAAGATTAAGAAAAATGAAAAGGGATTTAAAACTGCTTATTGAACAGGCAGGAAAGAAGACCAAGGAAATGGTGGAAGCCGAGGAGCGGAAACATGCCTCTGATTTCGACCAACTGTCTGCAAAGTTACATCATCATCACATCAATCTGAGTGCGTCCTCACTGAAGAAGCTGTGGGAGCTCGTCACGGGCAAGCGCAAGCTGTCGGTGGCCACGAAGAACCGCTTGGCACTCTTTGCCGGCTTCCAAAGCTGGTCCGACTTGGAGGCTGCCATCCACGGCGATACCGATGCCAGTATCAACTACAAATAAGAGCAAATAAAAAAGGTTTGACCGCAGGGCCAAACCTTTTTTATTTCTTTTTTACTCGCCTGTGACAACTCGCCTCTCCTGAATGCGTGCAGCCTTACCAGTGAGCTTGCGCAGATAGTAGAGCTTAGCGCGACGCACCTTACCGTGCTTGTTGACCTCGATGTGGTCGATAGCAGGAGACTCAGCGGGGAAGATACGCTCCACACCTACTGTTCCAGACATCTTGCGCACTGTGAAGCGCTTCTTGTCACCGTGGCCGCTGATCTTGATAACGACACCACGATAGAGCTGGATACGCTCCTTAGAACCCTCGACGATTTTGTAAGCGACAGTGATAGTGTCACCTGCCTTGAATGCAGGAATTTTCTTGCCGGTTGCAAATGCTTCCTCAGCAACTTTAATTAAATCCATTTTGATTTGATAATTAAATTTGTTTGTCGTTCCCACCTGACATAGCCTGAGGACTCTTCCCTCAACCAGCGGTCAGGCCGGAAAGCGGGTGCAAAGTTACTGATTTTTAGCCGACTGGGAAAGCTCACGCGGTTTTTTCTCTGTTTTTTAACATTTTATTGCTCTAAAGTGACCACCATCTTGCCGATATAGATGCCACTCTTGCCGTTCTGGTCGTCGGGGACGGGTTTGCCGTCGGCATTGTTGACATATCTGAGGGCTTTGAAGTAGGTGTGGCTGTGTCCGCCGAGGACGAGGTCGATGCCCTTGGTGTGGCTGATGAGCTCCTGGTCGCCCATGCCCTGCTCTTCCCATCCGAGGTGTGAGATGCAGATGACGAGGTCGCACTTCTTCCTTCTCAGGATGTCGGCCATCTGCTGCGCCGTAGCCACGGGGTCGAGGTATTCCGTCTCTCGGTAGTTCTTCTTATCTACGAGTCCGTCGAGCTGGGGCGCCAGTCCGAAGACCCCGATTCTCAGTCCGTTGCGCTTGATGATGACATAGGGCTTGACAATCTTGTCGAGGCCGCATTCATGGAAGCGGTAGTTGGCGCAGACGATGGGGAAGTTGAGGCGTTTGAAAATGCGGGCCATGTTCTCAAGTCCGAAGTCGAACTCGTGGTTGCCGATGGTTCCGGCGTCATAGTGCATGCTGTTCATCAGTCCTGTCTCCACGTCGCCTTTGAAGAGCGTGTAGTAGGGAGAACCCTGCGAGAAGTCGCCGCTGTCGAAGAGAAGGAGTCCTGGCGTCTTGGCACGCTCCTCCTTGAGCATGGCGATGCGCCGGAGAAAACCGCCACGTCCGGCCTGGAGGGTGTCGGCGAGGTTGGGCGAGAGTGGCATAATGCAGCTGTGGGTGTCGTTGGTATGGAGGATGGTGAGTGTCTTGACTGGACGTCCGGCTGAGACAGGGAACGAGCAGATGAGCGCGATGAGAACGCTGCTGCAAAGCAGCAGCCTACGGAACCCTGCGAACGAATGGGAAGGAAGATATGTGGAAATCATGATGTTTTCTTTATTGTATGGTGATATGTGGCGTTATTCGATGGTGATGCGGCCCTCTACGTTAGCGTCGACGGACTGGCCTTTAGCAGCCTGCGCTTTGAAGTAGGCGACGATGATGTACCTGACGTCGTGGGGCTCGTCGTCGGGTGCGACGACATCGGTCTTGTCCTTGAAAGCCGTGAGACCGTCGTTGCCTTGCGCTAAATAGTCGATGGTAGCCACGCGGTAGGTCTTGGCCGGGTCTATGGCCTTGCCGTTGATGGTTGCCGAGGTCAGTTTGCCGTCTTTGGTGATGACGAGCTTCACGCTGTGGCTCACGCCCTCGCCGCCTCTTGCCGCCATCTCGCTGAAGAGTTGCAGCACCTTCTCACCGGAGAGGGAGAGGAAGCAGACATGGTTCTCGAAGGGTGCCACGTTGAGGATGTCGCCATAGGTGATATTGCCCTCAGGCAGTGCGGCGCGGATGCCGCCCATGTTATAGACACCGAAGTCAGGAGTCTCCTGAAACTCGTTGCCGCCCCAGACGAGGATGTCGGCGAGGAGGTTGCTGAGGTCGCTCTCCGGCTTGCGTGCCTGCATGGGGTGGGAGGTACGTCCCACGACGGGTGTCATGATGGAGTCTACCTGGTGCTGGTAGGGAGCGATGAAGGCGGCTGCCGCTGCGTCGGGTGTCTTGTCATAGCGGCTGTCGATGAGAATTCGGGAGCGTGAGATGTCCGTCATGTGGTACGGTGTGTGGCAGGCTGCGAGCAGGGCCACGCCGAGGGTGAGGACAAGGGGCTTGAGGGTGTTTGATGTTGTCATGGAAAATATGTTTTCTTACTTTGGTGAAAGCTAATATAAATATGTGTCGTCAAGCAGTTGCTATTCGAAGTAGAACGTGAGGACAATCATCTTAGAGTGCGCCTTGTCCACACTGTTGGCGAAGGGTTTGAGCGATGCGTCGCGGAGTCTGTCGGCATGTCCCGCGTCGAGGCTGTTGGTGAGTCCGTACATGAACTTCAGCTCGGGCCTGAGCTTGAAGAACGGTAGGTAGAAGTCGCAGCCCACGCCGGCTTCGAGGAAGATGTCGTGCCGCTTGAGCTTGATGATGTCGTCGCTCTTGCCCGTGAGGTTGATGACGGGGTTGATGCCGGTCATGATGTAGGGGCGGTGGTTGCCGTCGCGCTTGGAGGCGAAGATGATGTCGAAGGCGCAGGAGATATACACTGTCTTGATGTTCTGCGTCTTGTCCTTGAGGGAGTCGGGTGCGCTGGCATCAAGGTTGTGGAAGGTCAGATGTCTGTTACCGAAATACAGTGCCGGGGCGATGCGCAGGGCGAAATAGTCGCTGAGCCTGGCCTCGCCGAGCACGCCGACATTGAAGCCGTTGTCCCACCGGTCCTGGTCGGTAGTGATGGTATAAGTCTGCTGCGTGCCGTCGGCTAAGGTGACGGTCTGCGGCCCGATGTTGTTGAACTCCAAGTCCTGCAAGTGCGCACCGACGAGGATGCCGAAGTGGAACGGCCGCAGGTCGGTGTAGGGTCTGTTCTGCACAGCCTCCTGAGCGCGGACGCAGAGAAGGGGCAGCAGGAGCAATATGATGATGATTCTCTTCCTCATAAAATGATAACGCAAAGTTACACATTATTATTATATTGCTCCTCATAAGCAGGTAGGTATATGTTAAATTTCAATATTTTCTTTCATTATTTGTAGGTATTTCGAGATAACTTGTTACCTTTGCAATGAAAGAAGGGCAGCCAGCTTGCGAGCCGTACGGCACCTTTTAAAGATTATACAAAAACATTATAAATTTCTAAAAGTATAGAATTATGGCTTACGTTATTGGTAACGATTGTGTAGCATGTGGAACATGTATCGACGAGTGCCCGGTAGGAGCAATCTCTGCTGGTGATATCTATCATATCAACCCCGACGAGTGCACAGAGTGCGGCACATGCGCTTCTGTCTGCCCCAACGAGGCTATCAGCCTTCCTGAGTAAGTAGCAGACGCTTAAAAATACGAAATCCCCGGTCGTGACGATGTCAGGACCGGGGATTTCAGTTTGTATAGGATTTCTGTATTATAGAATCTCTTTCAGCACAAGGTATCTCATGCGTGAGTTCCAAGAGCTTGCCTTGGTTGGGTCTTTGAGGTAGTTGATGCCTTCGCTGTTAATCTTGTCGTCGACATAGAGTGCTCCGGCGATGAACTGCATCATCTGAATGTTGGGGGTGACAGAAGTTATCAGCTGTCCGATGGAGTAGTTGCTGTTGGCAAAGAAGGCGATGGTGACCTTATGTTTGGCGCCGTTGTACTCTAAGTTGTCGAAGCAGATGCTGACGGGGTTGACGAGCCAGAGGCACCGGATGGGTTTGTCGTTTCTGTATTCTATGTAGTTGATGTAGCATTTGATTCTCTGCGGGCCCCGCGTCTCTACGGCCGCGCGGATGTCGTCGTCGGCAATGACTGAGGCGAGGACTTTGGAGGGCACGTTGTTGATGTACATCACGGTGTCGGAGGTGATGTCCCAAGAAACGTTGGCAGAGTCCTTGACGTCCTTACCGTCTTTGTCGAAGCCCGTGGTGTAGATAATCTTTCCGCTGTGCAAGCCCCTTGTGGCGTTGTAGGCCATCTGGATCTGCTCGGCTGTCAGACCGGTGTTGTCATCGTCGTCGTTGAGGCATGACGTCAGAGTCAGGGCTGCAAAGGCAGCGAAGAACAGTGTCAGGAGTTTAAACTTTTTCATTTTTCCCTTTGATATTATTTTTTAGTTGTTTACAGTAGTGAAATGCAGGCTTTGCGGCAATCTTGCTTGTCGGCGGCAACTTTTTTGTTTTTTCTGCGCTTTTCCTGTGCGCTCATATTCTTCGGCAAAGTTATAGCTTTTTATTTTATTTCTTCGTAATTTTGCAGACGAATTATCACATTATTATAATAGGTATAGGATATGGAGTATATGTCGCGTGAGGGCTACGAGAAGCTCTCCTCCGAACTGAACGAACTTATCAAGGAGCGTCTCCCTGAGGCCATCGATGCTATCTCAGAGGCACGTGACAAGGGCGACCTCAGTGAGAATTTCGAATACCGTGCTGCGCGCCGCGAGCAGTCACGGCTGCTGGGGCGTATCCGCTTCTTGCAGCGTGTGCTGTCGCATGCCCGTGTCATGCCCGACAGCGAGCAACCCTTGGACCGGGTGCGACTGCTCACCAAGGTGGCCTTGACCAACCTGTCTACCAATAAGAAGATGACCTATACCATCGTGAGCCCCCATGAGGCCAATGCCAAGGAGCTGAAGATATCTGTCAAATCGCCCATCGCTCAGGCGCTGATGAACCATAAGGTCGGCGAGGTGGTCAATGTCTCCGTTCCCGTGGGCATTATCCGGCTCCGCATAGAGACCATCGAGCGGGGATAAAGAAAGGAAAGATTATGGACAGCAAGACATACAACAACGTCACCCTTCTCCACAGCGAGTTTATGAGCAAGCTGCGGCTTGGCTTCGCCCCTGCCATCAAGGCCGGGTTCCCCTCGCCGGCGGAGGCTTATGAGGTGGAGTCGTTAGACTTCAACAAAGACCTCATCAGCCACCCCGACACCACCTTCTATGCCCATGTCAACGGCGACTCCATGACGGGAGCCGGCATCTTCGACGGTGACATCGTCGTCATCGACCGCTCCTTAGAGCCAAAGAACGGTGATGTCGTCTTAGCGTTCCTCAACAGAGAGTACACCTTGAAATATTACGATGACAGCCATAAGGCTGACGGATATATCGAGCTCGTGCCCGGCAACACCAAATATCCGCGCATCAAGGTCACCCCAAACGATGACTTTATGGTGTGGGGCGTGGTGCAGTATTCCATCAAGAATATGCACCACTAAAGAAATTGAGTCTATGGAGGCGAGAGACAGATACTGGGCTTTGGTCGATGTCGACAACTGCTATGTCAGTTGCGAGCGGTCGTTCCGTCCCGACCTCAACGGCAAGGCCTGTGTGGTGCTGTCCAACAACGACGGCTGTGTCGTGGCTCGCAGCAATGAGGCTAAGGCCATGGGCATCGAGGCCGGTACGCCGTTTTTCAAGCTCGCCGAGCTCTTCCCCGGCAAGGAGATCTATGCTTTCTCCTCCAACTATGAACTCTATGCCGACATGACGCGACGGCTGATGAATATTGTCCGCAACAGCTGTCCGGAGTTTCACCGCTATTCTATCGACGAGGGCTTCTGCGTCCTCGACGGCATGTCACAGTTCGACCTCAAGGCTTGGGGCGAAGACCTTCATAAGACCATCCTGCGCGGCTTAGGCATGCCAGTGAGCATCGGCATCGCGCGGACGAAGACGTTGGCCAAGATGGCCAGCAAGTTTGCCAAACGCTATCCCGGCTACCACCATTGTTGCATGATAGACACCGACGAGAAGCGTGAGAAAGCCCTCAGCCTCTTCCCTTTGGGCGATGTCTGGGGCATCGGCCGCCGATGGCGGGAGCGGCTGGCACAGCTCCAGGTGACCACAGCCCTGGACTTTGCCCGCCTGAGCCGTACCTTCGTGCGGTCCACCTTTAATGTCGTGGCCGAGCGCACATGGATGGAGCTCAACGGCATCGACTGTATACCCATCGACGACATGGAGATGGTGACAAAGAAGAGCGTGTGCACCTCCCGTTCTTTCCCCAATATGCTCACCGCCTTGGAGGAGATCCGCACCCATGTGGCCAACTATGCTGCCCGCTGTGCGCAGAAACTGCGGCAGCAGAAGAGTGTGGCTGGCATCGTCGGCGTTTTCATCGACACTAACCATTTCCGCGACGATCTGCCGCAATACGGCATGTTCCGCACGGCTGCTCTCCTGACACCATCCAACAGCACACAGGTCATCGTGGAGGCAGCGCTGAACTGCCTCAAAGCAGCCTTTGTACAAGGCTATCAGTACAAACGGGCCGGTGTGCTGCTCATGGACCTGAGTCCTGCCAATGCCGTGCAGACCAATCTCGTCGACTTCAACCCCGAACGCTATAGTAAGATGCAGAAGATAGATGCTGCTGTCGACAAAATCAACAAGCGCAACGGTACGGAGACCATTGTACTCGGGTCACAGCAGTATACGGCGAAGAATGGCAAAGGCAAGGCGGCACACTTCGCCGACGCGGTGAAGCGCGACCTGAAAAGCCCTAACTACACTACAAGGTGGACTGACATCTTGCAAGTGAAATAAGAGGCTTCTCAAATTTCAAAGTTCTTTTATCAAATATCTACGGCCGGGCTTGTGGGTTTGTTCTAATTTTGCAGCAGAATTAGAACACTAAAAACAAGCCCAGATGAAAGTCAACAAATATTATCTTGCCGTAGACCTTGGCGCCACGAGTGGCCGCACCATCCTCGGTACCTTTTCTGAAAGTCGTGTCTCCTTAGAAGAGCTGACACGCTTCGATAACCCCATCATCCATGCCGCCGGTCATGACTATTGGGACCTGCTGTCGCTGTATCATGCCGTCATCAAGGCCTTACAGCTGACGGCGGAGCGTGGCATCACCCTTCAGAGCATCGGCATCGATACCTGGGGCTGCGACTTCTGCCTTGTCGGCCGCGACGGACAGCTGCTCTCAGCACCGTTCTCTTATCGCGACCCTCACACCTCAGGTGCCATGGAGCGCTATTTCGCCCAAGCCGTCAGCAAGGAAGCGGTCTATGCCAAGACCGGTATACAGTTCATGAATTTCAACAGCCTCTTCCAACTCTTCAAGATGCGCCACGACGGTAATGCCGCACTTGCTGCTGCCGACACCATTCTCTTCATCCCCGACGCTCTGAGCTATCTGCTCACTGGAAGAAAGGTCTGTGAATATACCGTTGCCTCGACCTCACAACTCCTCAACCCCGCCACCCACGACCTTGATGCCGACCTCCTGTCGAGTGTCGGTCTCATGCGCTCCCAATTTGGAAAGATGATAGCTCCGGGCGCCGTCATCGGACCGCTCAGCGACGACGTACAGCGGCTGACAGGGCTCGGCCCCGTGCCCGTCGTGGCTGTCGCCGGTCACGACACCGCCTCGGCTGTTGCCGCCGTACCCGCCCGTGACGAGCACTTCGCCTACCTGAGCAGCGGCACGTGGAGCCTGATGGGCATAGAGACGAAGACGCCTGTCATCAGCGCGCGCAGCTATGCGTGCAACTTCACCAACGAGGGTGGCATCGAGGGGACGACACGTTTTCTGAAGAATATCTGTGGCATGTGGATTTACGAGCGTTGCCGCAAGGAATGGGGACAGGGCACCGCACATGGAGAGCTGATGGCTGCCGCTGCTGCCGCCCTGCCGTTCCGCACCCTTATCAATCCTGATGATGCCTCTTTTGCCAATCCCGAGCGCATGGTGGAGGCTATCAATGCCTACTGCCAGCGTACCCGTCAGCCACAGCCGCGCAATAAGGGAGAATACTGTCGCTGCATCTTCGACTCCTTGGCCCTGCGCTACCGTCAGGTCTTTGGCTGGCTGAAGGAGTTTGCCGACTTCGACATCCATACCCTGCATATCATCGGTGGGGGCGCCCAGAATGACGCCCTCAACCAGGAGACAGCCAACAGTTGTGGCGTTGATGTGGTGGCAGGTCCTTCCGAGGGCACTGCTTTGGGCAATATCATGCTCCAGGCCAAGGCCGCCGGTGAGGTTGGCGACATCTGGGCCATGCGACGCGTCATCGCCGACAGCATAGCGACAAAGAAATACCATCCGCAGGACAAAGCCGCTTACGATGAGGCTTACGAGAAATATCTGACAATCACCAATCAAAAATAGAACCCATGAAATCTGAAATCATTGAGAAAAACTACGCTGTTGCCAAGGCTCGCTATGCAGAACTTGGCGTAGACACCGACAAGGCCCTTGAGCTCCTTGCCGCAACCCCCATCTCCCTCCATTGCTGGCAGGCCGACGACGTTGTTGGTTTCGAGCGTGGCGAGGCAGCCTCGGGTGGCATCATGACCACCGGCAACTTCCCCGGTCGGGCACGCAACATCGACGAACTGCGTCAGGACATCGAGAAGGTGCAGTCGCTGCTTGGTGGCACCTTCCGTCTGAACCTCCATGAGACCTATGGCGACTTCGGTGGACAGTTTGTCGACCGTGACGCCTGTGGTCCTGAACATTTCGAGAGCTGGATGCAGTGGGCCAAGGAGCGCCACCTCAAGCTCGACTTCAACTCTACTTCTTTCTCCCATCCTAAGAGTGGCAGG
>UQRP01000038.1 GCA_900543585.1 uncultured Prevotella sp. | reverse complement strand
TGTTGCCGGCGCTATCGCTATCGGCGGACCCGGCGCCGTGTTCTGGATGTGGGTTATCGCTCTCTTAGGCTCTGCCACAGCTTTCGTGGAGTCTACGTTGGCACAACTTTATAAGCGCAAGACGGAAGGAAGCTATATCGGTGGCCCTGCCTACTACATGATGTTCGGCCTCCACAAGCCCTGGATGGCACGACTCTATGCCGTGCTCATCACCGTGACGTTCTGTATGGCTTATATCTCCATCCAGAGCAACACCATCTGTGGAGCCATGCAGCAGGCCTTTGGCATCGAGCCCTGGCTGATGGGCGTCATCCTCGTCGTCCTCTCCACGCTGTGCGTCTTTGGCGGCATCAACCGCATTGCCCGCGTCAGCAGCATCTTCGTCCCCGTCATGGCCGTGCTCTATGTCGTGTTAGCCATCGTCATCATAGTCATCAATATCCGCCTCGTCCCCAGCATGTTTGTCATCATCTTTGAGCATGCCTTTGGCTTCCGGCAGTTTGCCGGTGGCACCTTTGGCGCCATGATGATGACCGGCATCAAGCGTGGCCTCTTCTCCAACGAAGCCGGTGAGGGCTCGGCGGCTTGTGCGGCGAGCATCGCCGATGTCAGCCATCCTGTCAAGCAGGGACTTGTCCAGGCCTTGAGCGTCTTCACCGACACCCTGCTCATCTGTAGTTGCACGGCGTTTATCATCCTTCTCAGTGGCGTCTATACCGACAGCAGTCTCAATGGCATCCAGCTCACGCAGAGCGCTTTGCAGGGAGAGATAGGGTCGGCAGGTCCCACCTTCATCGCCATCGCTATCTTTATGTTCGCTTTCTCTTCCATCATCGGCAACTACACCTATGGTGAGATGAACGTGAAGTTTCTGACGTCCAAGCGTCGTTGGCTCGTCTTTGTCCGGGTGATGAACGGCATTGTCATGGTAATGTTTGGTGCCCTGGCAAGTCTCGATTTGGTATGGAGCCTTGGCGACCTGTTCATGGGCTGTATCACTATCTGCAACCTCTTTGCCATTGTTAAGCTCCATCCGCAGGCCGTTTTTCTGCTTCGGGACTACGTCCGTCAGAAGCGGTCGGGCGTGAAGAGCCCTACTTTCGACAAGAGCAAGATGCCGGAGGTTGCTGACGAATTATCCGCCTGGTAAGCTGATTCGTGGCAAATGCCACAGACTTCATTGGCAAATGCCACGGACTTCGCTGGCAAATGCCACGGATATCGTTGGCATATGCCTTGTATGACCTACTACTATGCCGGGAGACGGTTCGGCAGTGGCACTGGACGGCTGTACGGGTGGGTTGCTTTTTCGCCTAATTTAGCTAAATAGTGTTTTATTATTGCGCATTGTGAGCGAAAAGCAGTAATTTTGCACTATTATGGTGAAAATCAAAGTTGTAAATGCCGGAAACCAGCCATTGCCGGCTTATGCCACAAGTCAGAGTGCAGGCATGGACCTCCGTGCCGATATTCAGGAAGCCATCACGCTCAGTCCTATGGACCGCCAGTTGGTTCCCACGGGTTTGCGCATCGCCTTGCCCGCCGGTTTTGAGGCTCAGGTGCGCCCCCGCAGTGGTCTGGCCTTGAAGCACGGCGTCACCGTCCTCAACTCTCCCGGTACCATCGACGCCGACTATCGCGGGGAGCTGAAGGTGTTGCTCGTCAATCTCTCCCGCGAGGACTTCGTTATCAAACCCGGTGAGCGTATCGCTCAGCTTGTCATTGCACGCCATGAGGTGGCGCAATGGGAGACAGTGGAGAAACTCGACGAGACAGAACGTGGCGAGGGTGGCTATGGCCATACCGGTGTCAAATAGCATTTAGACAATGGCGTCAAATAGCATTTAGACAATAATGAGAAAGCAATTTTTATATATACTGGCCGTTGCTGCTGTCTTCGGCTTCACTGCCGTAGAGGCTTCTTACCGTTCGTCTTCAGCCGACAGTGCAGCTACTGACAGTGCTGCTTATGTGCGTGACAGCCTCTTTGGTGAGAAATTTCTCACTGCCATGCAGCTGCGCCAGGCCGGCAAGGCAGACTCGGCGCTCATGTACATAGACTCCTGCCTCACGATGAATCCCAACTCGGCAGTGGCACATTTCATGCGCGCCGAATACTATTCCGACAACGGTAAAGATTCGCTGGCCCTGCAGGATTTTGAGGCTGCGGCAAAGCTGGAACCGTCAAACAGCACTTACCAGGAGCGTGTGGCACAGAGCTATATCGGCATTGGCAACTACGCCAAGGCCACAGAGGCTTATGAGAAACTCTTTGCCAACCACCGCGACCGCGACGATGTGCTGGGGATCCTCATCCAGCTCTATCGCCAGCAGCGCCGCTACGACCGTATGCTCGGCGCCATCGAGAAGCTGGAGCAGATTGACGGTGAGAGCGACCAGCTCTCGATGATGAAGATGAATGCTTATGAGCTCTCTGGCGATGAGAAAGGGGCTTACAATACGCTCAAGGGTCTTGCTGACAGCCATCCCAATGATGCCAATTTCAAGCTCATGCTCGGCAACTGGCTCATGCAGCACAAGCGCACCGCTGAGGCTTACGATATCTATCAGTCGGTGCTGAAGACGGAACCTGACAATGCCATGGCCCAGAGCGCTATGTACGATTACTACAACGCCACCGACCAGGACTCTTTGGCCGAGGGCATGATGAACAGAATCTTGCTCGGCAAAGAGACACCGGCACAGACGCGGATTCAGTTCCTCAGCAATGCCATACAGCATAACGAGGCCGTCGACGGCGACTCTACGGTCATCATCAATCTTATTGACAGAATACAGCAGATTGTGCCCCGCGACTCTATGGTGGCACAGGTCAAGGCGGCTTATTATACGCTGAAGAAGTTGCCTACAGCAAAAGTTGACAGTGCGTTGGTACAGCTCCTTGACATACAGCCTGACAATGCCGGAGCCAGGGTGCAGCTCATACAGGATAAATGGGGCTCACAAAACTGGGCAGAGATAGCCAAGCTCAGCGAGCCGGGTATGCTCTACAACCCCAACGAGATGGCGTTCTATTTCTTCACCGGGCTGTCACGCTATTATCTTAAAGACGACGACGGGGCTCTCGACGCCCTGAAGCGCGGTACGTCGGTCATCAACGACCAGTCGAATCCAGACCTCGTCTCCGACCTCTATTCCATCATGGGCGAGATATACCAGAGCAAGAATCAGATGGGCGAGGCCTTTGCCGCCTTCGACAGTTGTTTGCAGTATAAGCCTGACAATGTTCCCACGCTCAACAACTATGCCTACTTCCTCAGTCTTGAAGGCAAGGACTTGGACAAGGCCGAGCGGATGAGTGCCAAGGCCATCGCTGCCGAGCCGAAGAATGCCACTTATCTCGACACCTACGCCTGGGTGCTCTACCGTATGGGTCGTTATGCTGACGCTAAGATATATATCGACCAGACTTTGAAGTTCAGTACTGACTCCACGAGTGATGGCACGCTCTATGTCCACGCTGCCGAAATCTATGCCGCCTTGGGCGATTATCGGTCGGCGGTTGGCTTCTGTCAGCAGGCTGTCAGCCATGGGGGCGATGCCAAGGCCATGGAGAGGAAGATAAAGGAATACCGTAAGAAGATAAAATAATGAGAAAGATACAGTTAGCCATTTTCTGCCTGCCTCTGCTCCTGGGCGCTTGTGGCACCAAGAAGGCAGCCATGCAGGACAATGCTGTGACCAAAGAGATACAGACCCTCCAGCAGGGAGCCAAGACTGCTACCGGGACGGACAGCCATAGCAGTTTTGCCCTTGCTCAGAAGGTCAACGACACCAAAGTTGTTGCCGACAATATCGTCGCCGATATGACTTTCTCGGCCACGATGGGCAGCAAGGATGTCTCGGTTCCGGGCAGCCTCCACATGCGTCGCGACAAGATGATACGCTTGCAGCTCTTTGTGCCTATACTCCATACCGAGGTGGGTCGCTTGGAGTTCACACCCGACTATGTCCTTGTCGTTGATCGACTCCATAAGCAGTATATCAAGGAAGACTACACCAAACTTGACTTCCTCCGTGCCAATGGTCTCAACTTCTACTCTCTCCAAGCGCTGTTCTGGAATCAGCTCTTTCTGCCTGGTGAGACCTCTGTCTCCGAGACGGACTTGTCGAAGTTCAAGGCCGCTTTGGCTGGGGCTGTGATTAACGTTGCCCTCACGCGTGGCGACATTGCCTACTCCTGGAAGGCCAACAGCACGTCGGGACTTATCAGTGATGCCGCTGCCAAATATTCGTCGGCAGCCCATGGCAACTCCTCGCTGACGTGGAAGTACGCTAACTTCAAGAGCGTAGGGGCAAAGATGTTTCCTGCTTACCAGGAGTTCACGTTCAATACCACGGCCACGAAGAGCGCCAAGAGTGTGAAGGTGGTCCTCGATATGGATGGCATCGACACCTCGTCGAAATGGAGCCTCGACACACAGCTGTCGGATAAATATAAGAAGGTGGAGGCGACTGATGTCTTTGGGAAATTATTTAATATGTAAATGAAGCGGATAGTCTATATATTAATGATGTTGGCACTTGTGCTGCCTTCTACTGCACAGACGCGGAAGAAGTCTGTACGTAAGACGACACGCAGTGCCCAGACCAGCAAGCGGAAAGCCCGCAATGCGAAGAGCTCTAAGAAGAATACGACGACCTACACCAATGCCTCCATCAAGAAGTTGCAGAACCAGCGCGCCGCTGTTCAGCGGAAGATTCGGGAGCAGGAGAAGGCCCTCAAGGAGAATAAAGCGGAAGTCAGCAAGAAACTCAATGAGTTGCTGCTTATCAATGGCGAGATAGACAACAACCAGAAGAACATTGCAGGTATTGAGAAGGATATCAATCATATCAATGGCAACATTGGTATTCTGAAGTCGCAGCTCAAGACGCTCAACCAGCAGCTTCGGGATAGACAGGCTAAATATATCAAGTCGATGCGCTACATGGCGCGCCACCGCTCGGTGCAGGACAAGCTGATGTTCATCTTCTCAGCCAAGAACTTCTATCAGATGTACCGTCGTCTGCGCTTCGTGAGGGAGTATGCCCAGTATCAGAAAGCGCAGGGCGATGCTGTGAAGGCTAAACAGGCACAGGTCAACAACAAGCACCGACAGTTGCAGCATGTCAAAGGGCAGAAGAACAACCTTCTCTATAAAGGCAAGCAGGAACATGTCAAGTTAGAGGCTAACAAAAGTCAGCAACAGGAGATAGTCAACGGCTTACAGAAACAGCAGAAGACCATCCAGTCCATCATCGCTGACCAGCGTAAGAAAGATGCTGCTCTTAATGCCGAGATTGACCGTCAGGTTGAGATAGAGGTCGCCAAGGTGCGTGCCCGTGCTGAGGCCGAGGCTCGTCGCCAGGCTGCTGCTGCCGCTGCTGCCAAAGCTCGCCGCGAGGCAGAGATTGCCCGTAAGAAAGCCGCCGCTGAGGCCGCTGCCCGTGAGAATGCCCGCCGTATCGCCGAGGCGAAAGCCCGTGAGGCCGCTGCTGAGGCTGCCGCTAAGAAGGCCGCTGCCGCTGCCGAGGCTGCCCGTAAGGCTCGTGAGCAGGCTGCTGCCGAGGCCCGTAGGAAGGCTGAGGCACAGATTGCCGCTGCCAAGAAGCAAGCCAATGAGGCTGCCGCTGCTGAGGCCAAGCGTCGTGCTGAGGCGGCTTCTAAGGCTGCCGCAGCGCAGAAGGCTGCTGCTGAGCAGGCGGCGCGGGAGGCTGAGGCCGCACGTGTCGCTGCCGAGCGGAAGCAGGCGGCTGATGCGGCAAGAGCGAAGAAAGAGATAGCTGATGCCCAGGAGAATGCGCAGGAGGTACAGCGCTTCTCCTCAGTGGACAGAATGATGAACAATGGCTTCGAAGCCAATAGGGGCCGCCTGCCGATGCCTATTACTGGCGGCTACCGCATCGTGAGCCATTTCGGACAATATAATGTTGCCGGACTGAAAGGGGTGACCCTCGACAACAAGGGTATCAATATCATGGGCGGCAACGGCTGCCAGGCCCGTGCCATCTACGATGGTGAGGTCAGCGCCGTGCTCTCCTATGCTGGCAGTGTCGTCGTCATGCTTCGCCATGGCGCCTACATCTCTGTCTATGCCAACCTCCGCTCTGCCTGCGTGAGCCGTGGACAGCATGTCTCCACCCGACAGATTCTCGGCACGGTGGGACCTGACCACATTCTACAGTTCCAACTGCGTAAGGAGCGGGCCAAGCTGAACCCGGAAGCCTGGCTCGGGAGATAGTGTCAGCTCAACAGCTGATAGTTGTGCCGTCAAGGAGTTCTTGATAAGTCTCGAAGGCATGGCGCATCTCGTCGATTCTGATAAACTCATCGGCGGAATGTGACCGTGCCGACTCTCCGGGGCCGAGCTTGAATGACGGGAAGGACATCAGCGCCTGGTCTGAGAGCGTGGGCGACCCGTAAGGCGTCATACCCATGCTGACACATTTCTTTATAAGGGGGTGTTCAGGGGCGATATGTGAGGAGTGCAGGCGGAAGGAGTGGGCATGGACCTCACTCTTGAGATGCTCCTTGACAAACTCGTAGACCTCCTCATTGGTATAGTACTCATTGGTGCGAATGTCTACAAGCATCGTGCAGGTGTCCGGAATGACATTGTGCTGTGTGCCGGCGTTGATGACCGTCAGGGTCATCTTCGTAGGGCCAAGGAATGGACTCACCTTCTGAAATTTATAGTCCCTTATCCATTTCATATCGTCGAGGGCCTCGTAGATGGCGTTCACGCCTTCGTTGCGTGCGGCGTGCCCGCTCTTGCCATGGGCGATGACATCGAGGACCATGAGTCCTTTCTCTGCAATGGCGGGCTGCATACCGGTCGGCTCACCGACAATGGCCACGTCAATCTTTGGCAAGAGTGGCAGCACGCGCGAGATGCCGTCTTTGCCTGAGACCTCTTCCTCGGCAGAAGCCAAATAGATGAGGTTGTAAGGCTGGGGGCGCAGCGTCAGCCAGCGGAAAGCCTGCAACAGTGTTGTCAGACCGCCGCCGCAGTCGTTGCTGCCTAAGCCATAGAGGCATCCGTCTTCAAGGGTCGGTGCATAAGGGTCACGGGTGTAGGAAGCCGCTGGCTTCACCGTGTCGATATGGGCATTGAGAAGCAAGGTGGGCTTGGTAGCGTCCCAGTCGGGAGAGAGCACCCATAGATTGTTGGCTTCACGCCGTGGCGCAAGGCCGTAGCTTTCCATCTGCTGCTGCATGATGTCGGCAGCGGCCTTTTCATTCCGGCTGATGGAAGGAGTAGAGATGAGGTGCTGCAGAAGTTCCACAGCGTCGTTAAGATAGTCTTGTTGTCGCATAGTCTTAGTGATTATGCACAAAATTATATTTTTTTCCGCATAACGCTTTCCGACTTTTCACTTTTTTATTATCTTTGCAGAAATAAAAACCTACGCATATGCAGAACAGGTCACATCTCTCCGTACTCATCCACTCCCAGGCAAAGAAGTACGGTTCGCGTACAGCCCTCTTACGTCAGGACTTTGGCGGAACAGAATGGAAGAAGGTCTCTTGGACAGAATTCTCGGACAATGTCAAGAAAGTCAGCAATGCTCTCTTGAGTCTCGGCCTACAGCCTCAGGACAAGATAGCGGTGTTCTCACAGAACTGTGCTGAGTATCTTTATACCAACTTCGGTGCTTACGGCATCCGTGTGGTCACAATACCTTTCTATGCCACTACGTCGAGCCAGCAGGTGCAGTATATGATTAATGACGCCAAGGTGCGCCTTGTCTTCTGTGGCGAGCAGGAACAGTATGACAAGACCCATCGCGTGCAGGCGTTGTCGCCATCCTTAGAGCGTATCATCGTCTTTGACCGCCATGTGCGGTTGAGCATGCACGACCCCAAGGCCATGTATTTCGACGACTTCCTCAAGCTCGGTGAGGGTCTTCCCCATGAGAAGGAAGTGGAGGAACGCTGGCAGCAGGCTAATGAAGACGACTTGTGCGACATCCTTTACACGAGTGGCACCACGGGTGACAGCAAGGGTGTGATGCTGAGCTACAAGCAGTATGCGGCAGCCTTGAAGGCTAATGACAACTGTGTTCCTGTCGGTGAGAACGACCGTGTCATCGACTTCCTGCCTTTTACGCACATCTTTGAGCGTGGCTGGGCTTATCTGGCGCTCTCGGAGGGTGCGCTGCTGATTGTCAACACCGACCCACATAAGATACAACAGTCGATGAAGGAGACGCGCCCAACCTCTATGTCGAGTGTGCCGCGCTTCTGGGAAAAAGTCTACCAGGCTGTCAAGGCAAAGATAGACCGGTCCGGGGCTATAGAGCAGAAACTCTTCTATAAGGCATGGGCGATAGGTAAGAAATACAACATCGATTACCTTTCCAAGGGTAAGCGCCCGCCCCTGACGTTGGCTTTGAAATATAAACTGGCCGATAAGGTGGTGCTGAGCCGCGTGAGGGAGCAGTTGGGTCTTGACCATCCCAATATCTTCCCGACAGCCGGCGCTTATGTCTCACCGGAGGTAGAGGAGTTCGTCCATTCCATTGGCATCTGCATGATAGTGGGCTATGGTCTCACGGAGAGCCTCGCCACGGTCTCTTGTGACCACAAGGGCAAGCCTTTCACCATCGGTTCGGTAGGCCGGCCACTCACAGGCGTCGATGTCAAGATTGGTGACAACAACGAGATTCTCCTGAAAGGTCCCACGATAACAAAAGGCTACTACAACCGTCCGGCCCTCAATGCCCAGACCTTCACCGAGGACGGATATTTCCATACGGGTGACGCCGGATACCTGAAGGACGGCGAGTTGTTCCTCACAGAGCGTATCAAAGACCTCTTCAAGACCAGCAATGGCAAGTATATCGCCCCGCAGATGGTGGAGTCGATGCTCCTCGTTGATAAGTTCGTCGACCAGGTGGCCGTCATCGCCGACCAGCGCAAGTTTGTCTCCGCCCTTGTGGTACCAGAGTATAGTGTTCTTGAGGCATGGGCTAAGGAACACGGCATTGCTTTTGCTGACAGGGAAGAGCTCTGCAAGAATAAAGAGGTGAGGGCAATGATGGCTGAGCGTATTGAGACCTTGCAGCAGAGCCTGGCTCACTATGAGCAGATCAAGCGCTTCACGCTCCTGCCACACCACTTCTCTATGAAGAACGGTGAGATGACCGACACGCTGAAGATGCGGCGCCCGGTAATCTACAAGAATTATAAGGACATCATCGATAAAATGTATGAGAATACGCAGTCGGATGGTGTGATAACGAAATAAACAATGATAACAGCAGACCAACTGAAAGATGTGATGGACCGTACAGACAAGCTCCATCACTATCTGAATATTGACCAAAAGAAAGTAGAGTTTGAGGAAGAGCAGCTCCGCACCCAGGCTCCTGATTTCTGGGATGACCCCAAGCGGGCCCAGGAACAGATGAAGAAGGTGAAAGGCATTGAGAAATGGCTCACCGGATATAAGGAGTGCCGGCAGTATGCCGACGAGCTGCAACTCGCCTTCGAGTATTATAAGGAAGACCTTGTCACCGAAGAGGAGGTCGACGCCGACTATGAAAAGGCTGTCAAGGCCATTGAGGACCTGGAGCTGAAGAATATGCTGCGCCAGGAGGAAGACTCGATGGATGCCGTACTGAAGATTAACGCCGGCGCCGGTGGCACCGAGGCCCAGGACTGGGCGCAGATGCTGATGCGTATGTACATGCGCTGGTGCGATGCCCATGGCTATAAGACAACCATCACCGACTTGCAGCCGGGTGAGGAAGTGGGCGTGAAGAGCATGACGATGACCATTGAGGGCGGCGAATATGCTTACGGATTCCTGAAGAGCGAGAATGGTGTCCACCGTCTCGTACGTGTCTCACCATATAATGCCCAGGGCAAGCGTATGACGAGTTTCGCCAGCGTCTTCGTGACACCGCTCGTCGACGACACCATCGAGGTCTATGTAGATCCCGCCAAAGTCAGCTGGGATACCTTCCGGTCCAGTGGAGCCGGTGGTCAGAACGTCAACAAGGTGGAGTCGGGTGTGCGTCTGCGCTATCAGTATGAGGACCCTGACACCGGTGAGAAGGAAGAGATTCTCATTGAGAATACCGAAACCCGTGACCAGCCGAAGAACCGTGCCAAGGCCATGCAGCTCTTGAAGAGCCAACTCTACGACAGAGCGCTGAAGAAGCAACAGGCTGAGAAGGCTAAGATAGAGGCTGGCAAGAAGAAGATAGAGTGGGGTAGTCAGATAAGAAGCTATGTCTTTGACGACCGCCGCGTCAAGGACCACCGCACCGGCTATCAGACTTCTGATGTCGATGGTGTCATGGACGGTAAAATCGACGGATTCATCAAGGCCTATCTGATGGAGTTCGCCGAGAGAGACTCTGAGCAGGAAAACTGACGTAAACTGCCTTGAAAACTGAAATAAATCATAAAAACTATGGGAAACAATAAAAAGGAACAGGCAAAGCACATTCCGGCTAAGGAAGTGAACAATGTTGCCACACAGAAGAAACGTGTCGAACACCAGGAAAAGCAGAAAGACCAGGGCGAGAAGATTGTGAAATGGATCTTTGGTATCCTTGTGGTCTTGGCTGTTGTCTACATGATTTGGTCGTTCTTCATGTTGTCATAGGAGACACGGAAATGAGCGGACTTGAAATAGAACGTAAGTTCCTTGTCAAGCACGGCGGCGCGTATAAGCGTGCCGCCGCTTCTGTCAGTCATATCCGACAAGGATATATCCCCGCCGAGGGCGCTACGGTGCGCGTCAGAATCCGTGACGATAAGGCCTATCTTACCATCAAAGGCAAGAGTTATGACGGTGGGATGACGCGTTATGAGTTTGAGAAAGAGATAACTCTTGACGAGGCTGACAACCTGTTGAAGCTCTGCAGGGGTGGTGTCATCGACAAGCACCGCTGGCTCGTCAAGAGTGGTGACCACATCTTTGAGGTGGACGAGTTTCATGGCGACAACGACGGGCTCGTGATGGCCGAGGTGGAGCTGGCCAGTGAGACGGAGCCTTTCGAGAAGCCTGACTTCATTGGCCCTGAGGTCACCGGTGACAGCCATTTCTACAACTCCCACATGCTCACCGAGCCTTATTCCGCCTGGAAAGATATAGTGCCAGAGGAATACCGATGAGCTGACCTATCACCACGCCGATATTGTCGGCTATCCAGTCGGTGACATCGCCGTTGCGCACGCCATTGGTGCAGGTGGCTTGCACGATTTCTATCAAGCCTCCCATTATCACGGGGGCTATCACTATCCATACCAGCGTCCGCCATTTGTCTATCGACGAATGGCGGCGTCCGTATTCTCCCCATAGTACAGTGCACAGTCCACCATAGAAAATGAAGTGCGTCCATTTATCGATGAAACGGACATTGTCGAGGGGCGTCTCTGGCAGGGGAATGAGACAGAGAACCCAGATTGCGACGATGGTAAGGCAAGAAAGGGGATAGTGCCTTATAAATTTGAATGATTTCTGCATAAAAACTTTCATTATGCGTGCAAAAGTAGATAAAATTTTCTAATTTTGCAAGTCATAACGTAATGATAATAGAAATACGGCTGCCTTGAGGGCGGGCCGGGTTAACTTCAAAGCAATTTTATGTCAGAAGAAAGAGCAAGTTTCGGCAGTAAGATAGGCATGATATTAGCCACTGCCGGCGGTGCTGTAGGATTGGGAAACATCTGGCGTTTCCCTTACATGACGGGCCAGAATGGTGGTGCCGCATTTATCATCATCTATATCGGTTGTGTGCTGTTGCTGGGCATCCCGTGTATGGTCTCCGAGTTTATCATCGGCCGACATGGTGCCGCCAACACCTATCGTGCTTATTCGCATGTGGCCAATGGCTCGGCATGGAAGTACGTGGGACTTCTTGGTGTCATCACTGGGTTCCTCATCACGGGATATTACGCTGTTGTGGCGGGATGGTGCCTGCAATATGTCTACGCTTCCATCATGGGACAGCTTCATGGCAACCCTGAGTTTGTAAAGGAATACTTCTCCAACTTCTCTACCAATGCCATAGAGCCTATCTTTTGGCTTGTCGTCATCATGGTGGCAACGCATGTCGTCATCATCCATGGTATCCGCGGAGGCATAGAGAAGGCGTCGAAGATGATGATGCCCACATTATTTATATTGCTCCTCGTCATCGTCGTGGCCTCCTGTATGCTCCCCAATGCTTCCAAAGGTGTTGCTTTCCTTTTCAAGCCCGACTTCTCCAAGGTTGACAGCAGCGTATTTCTCGGTGCCCTCGGCCAGTCGTTCTACTCGCTGAGTATTGCGATGGGATGTATCTGCACCTATGCCTCTTACTACACCAAGCAGACAAATCTGCTCAACTCTGCCGTTCAGATATGCTCCATAGACACCCTTGTGGCCATTCTTGCCGGACTGATGATCTTTCCCGCCGCTTTCTCGGTGGGTATCAATCCTGACAGTGGCCCCTCGCTGATTTTCATCACGCTGCCCAATGTCTTCAATGAGGCTTTCAACGGGCTGCCCGTTTTGGGATGGATTATCTCTCTGCTTTTCTATCTCCTTCTGTCTATTGCTGCCATCACGTCGCTGATGTCGCTCCATGAGGTCAGCACAGCTTTCTTCTACGAGGAGCTGCATATCTCGCGGAAGAAGGGCGCGATGATAGTCACAATCTCCTGCACAATCATCGGTGCCGTCTGCTCGCTGTCGTTGGGAGCCTGGAGTGGACTGGAGATAGGTGGCAAGCCGCTTTTCGACATCTTCGATTTCGTTACGGGACAGATTTTCCTGCCCATCGGCGGATTCCTGACATGTATCTTCTTAGGCTGGTGCGTTCCCAAGAAGCTTGTTAAGGAAGAGTTCACCAACTGGGGCACGGTGTCACAGCCTTTCTTTGGTGTCTATCTCTTCCTTGTGCGCTTCATAGCGCCGTTGGCTATTCTCGGAATCTTCATGCATCAGTTTGGTATTATCTAATCAGCAAATGGAACGTGGTAACTTCGGAACAAAGATAGGCGTCATCCTCGCTACTGCGGGCTCTGCCGTGGGCTTGGGCAATATCTGGCGCTTCCCTTATATGACGGGACAAGATGGCGGTGCGGCTTTCATCATCATCTATCTCGTCTGTGTGCTCATCCTCGGCATTCCGGGGATGATATCAGAGTTTGTCGTAGGACGTCATGGCGCTGCCAATGCTGCCACAGCCTATGCTCGTATGGGCGGTGGCAAAGGTTGGGCGGCCTTGGGAGTCATCGGCATGCTGACCTCTCTCATCATCTTAGGATTCTATTCCGTTATCGCCGGCTGGTGCTTGCAGTATCTCTTTGCCTCCATCATGGGAAATCTCAATGGCGATGCCACGTATGTCAAGGACTACTTCACAAAATTCTCTTCTGATCCTTTTGAACCCTTGTTTTGGACCATTGCCTTTCTTGTGATGACACATCTCGTTGTGGTGCGTGGTGTAAGAAAAGGAATCGAGAAGATGAGCAATATCCTCATGCCGGCGCTGTTCGTCCTGCTCCTCGTCATCGTCGTGGTGTCCTGCCTCTTGCCTGATGCCGGTAAGGGTATCACGTTCCTCTTCAAACCGGACTTCTCCAAGGTTACCAAAAGCGTATTCCTTGATGGACTGGGCCAGGCCTTCTTCTCCTTGTCTTTGGGAACGGCTTGCCTGTGCACCTATGCTTCTTACTTCACCAAGCAGACGAATCTTCTGAAGTCCTCGGCCCAGATTGCCGGCATTGATACCCTTGTGGCTATTCTTGCGGGCTTGATGATCTTCCCTGCTGCTTTCTCAGTGGGCGTGAATCCTGACAGTGGGCCGCAGCTTATCTTTATAACCCTGCCGAATGTCTTCCAGCAAGCCTTCTCGCCCGTCTTGGGATATATCATAGGAATTCTCTTCTATGCACTCTTAGCCTTGGCTGCCTTGACGTCGACCATCTCCATGCACGAGATAGGTACGTCGCTGTTCTTCGAAGAACTGCACATCTCTCGGCCGAGGGGTGCTGCGATAGAGACAGTGATAGCCATCATCATCGGTGTGCTGTGCTCGCTGTCGTGTGGTGCCGTTGATATCACGGTCTTTGGCAAGAGCTTCCTCAACTTCTGCGACTTCCTCACGTCGAACATCCTGCTGCCTCTCGGCTCCTTCTTCACCTGCATCCTTGTGGGTTGGATTGCGCCTCGTCAGATTGTCAAGGACGAGTTCACCAACTGGGGCACGGTGTCGCGAGGATTCTACGCTGTCTGGCTCTTCTTCATCAGATTCATCTCGCCGGTGTGCATCGCTGTGGTCTTCCTTCATCAGATGGGAGTGCTGTAGTGCCTTTCTAAAACCTATATGTATCTAACTTTTGGTTTATGCGGTTCAAAGAATTCTGGTATATCCGCCGGTCCGACCGTCGCGTGCTGTGGTTCCTCTTAGTACTGCTCGTCGGGGTTCTCGCCATCTTTCTCATCACGGATAAGGTCGGTGGTGATGATGCAGCTGACAAAGCCTTTGTCAAAGCGGGTCACGATGGCGGCTATCGCAAGGATGGTCGCGGCTACCGCTATGGTGAGGGCGGAAAGTCGCAGACGTTCTATTACAACACGCAGGAGCGGACGGTTCATCTGTTTCCATTTGACCCCAACACCGCTGACTCTACCGATCTTTTAGCGCTTGGCCTCAGTCCCTGGCAGGTTCGCAACATCTATAAATACCGGGCCAAGGGTGGTGTGTATAGATGTAAAGAGGACTTTGGCCGTGTCTATGGTCTCACCAAAGGCCAGTATCGGGAGTTGGAACCGTATATCACTATAGGAGAGGATTATCAGCCTTATGTCCCTGCTCATAGGCCCGACTTTGAGCATCATGCAACTCATGACAGTTTGGCAAAGAAATATCCTGTAAAGTTGAAGGCCGGGGAGAAGATAGAACTGAACAGTGCTGACTCGGCATTGCTTGTCAGAGTGCCGGGAATAGGCAAGTACTTCGCGCGACAGATAGAAAATCGCCGTAAATGGTTAGGCGGATTCTATTCTGAAGACCAGCTCATGGAGATTGATGATTTCCCGAAGGATGCTCTCAATTACTTCTATGTTGACACCAGGGCTGTGAAGAAAATCAATGCCAACAAGGCTACGCTACAGGAACTGAAGCGTCACCCGTACATCAACTATCTTCAGGCCCGTGACATCCTTGACTATCGCCGTATGCGAGGGCCGCTGCATAGCATCGAGGACTTGAAACTGACTAAAGACTTTACACCGGATGACATGGAGCGCTTAAAACATTATTTAGAGTATTAATCCAAGAAATCTTAGAATATAAACGATAGTGAACAATGAAAAGAATTGTAATAGCATTATTGCTTCTTTTGACTTGCCAGTTAGCTTTCTGCCAGTCGGCAAGTTCTGTCTTTAATAACTTTCGTGACAAGAAACATGCTGAATATGTCACAGTTCCTAAACTTCTGATGACGGTGGCAGCTGCCAAGGTCAAGGATGGCAATGTGGCGGCCCTTCTGAAAGAGGTTGATGAGGCCTGTGTTTTGACCCTCAGTGACTGCTCCAAGAGTACACGCAAGAAGTTTGTGAAGAAGGTAGCTGAACTCTCAAAGAACGGTTACAGCGAGTTTACCGGCATGAAGAAGGATAAGTACACCGGCATGACAGTCTTGGTGAAGGAGAAAGGTGATACCATCAGTGAGATAGTGGCCACGACATCGAGCGACAACACCTGTATGGGTATCCTCATCACGGGAACCATCAACGCTGAGGATGTGGCAGCCATCATAGGAATGGTGGACGACTAATCATCATACCGCTAAGATAGAATGCCATAGAAGCACTGATAAAAGAAAGCCCGCTAAGGAATCATCCTTAGCGGGCTTCTTGTCGGGATGACCGGACTCGAACTGGCGACCCCTACGTCCCGAACGTAGTGCGCTACCAACTGCGCTACATCCCGATAGCATAACTTCAAAAAGCGGTATAAACAGCCTTTAGCGTTTGTGGATGCAAAGATACAACATTTTCCTTTATAATGTGCATGGATGTAACTTTTTTTATCTTGATTAAAAAAAAACAAGAAAAAGTTTGTGGTGTAAGAAAAAAGTAGTACCTTTGCACTCGCAAAAGAGAAACAAAGCAATCCTGCTGAGATTCTTCAAGCGCTTAAAAGTTCTTTAAGTCAATGGTGCCTTAGCTCAGGTGGTAGAGCAATGGACTGAAAATCCATGTGTCCTTGGTTCAACTCCAAGAGGCACCACTTCCTCCTTTCATTCGAATCCGGTTAATGACTTCGGTCATTGCCGGATTTTTTCGTTTATATCTTTCCTGTTCCACTCGTTTTCACTGTCTATAGATAAATGAGCCTCGACGCTCGCTTCAGCCAGATGCATGGCTCCTTTGAGGAAGAGGTAAGGCAGATGATACCATAGAAATATTCCTATTAGAGGAAAGGTTGCAGGAGACCATCAATGAAATATCTGAGAAGGAATTTAAAGGCGTGGTGGCAAGGTAAGGACTAAGTAAACAGCTCTTGAAGGTCCATGCTTAGAAATATCTCGGCAGGGATTCCGCTCTGTCCAACAATCACTGACTGCACAGGATGAAACTTCTCTTGGAACACATGCAGGCCACGTGTGTCCGACTCGTTATTGCTTTTTACTTCAATGGCAACCGTCTTGTCCAATCTCCGCAGTACGAAATCCACTTCATCAGCGCCATCACGCCAGTAATACAGCGCCCAACGATGACGGAAAGCTTCATTCATCAGCCAGCAACCTACAGCAGACTCAAATATCCTTCCCCATAATTTTCTGTCCATTTGCGCATCCTGGAAACTTTTGTCCACATAGATATCTTTCAAGGCATTGTTGTAAACTTGATACTTCGGCACGCTTGCCCGCTTTCGGGCTTTGTCCATGGCATATTTCTGCAAGCCACCGACCAGTCCACTCTGTGCCAACAAGTTGATATATCCCGCCAAAGTAGTGGTGTTGCCGGCATCTTGCAATTGACCTAATAATTTGGTAAGAGAAACGGTCTCGCCCGAATAAGCGGCGCACAACTCAAAGGTCTGTCGCAAAAGCGCAGGCTTGCTGATGACCGTATCCTGAAGAATATCCTTGTTGATGGTTGCGTCAACGATTGAAGAGAGGATATAGTCGCGCCAGCGAAGTTCATCGTTTATCAGATAGGCACCCCCAGGGTAGCCGCCGTAGAAGGCATATTGCTCAAAAGTCCATCCGAACGCATCACGCATCTCAGTATAACTCCAGTGGCTCATACGTATCTCTTCATAGCGCCCAGCCATGGAGTCGGCAAGTCCGCGCTCAAGCAACACACGAGAGGAACCGAGAAGTAATACTTTGATAGGCACATCATTGTATGTGTCGGCATCCCACTCCTTCTTTACTGTCTCACTCCATCCTGATAGCTTCTGTATCTCATCGATGACGAGCACCAGTTCATTGATACCCTGTGCCTTCACCATCAACCGGGCTTGTGTCCAACAATCGCTAATCCATCTGCTCCGGCTCGTGGGTACATCATCTGCTGCATAAAACAGGTGAGGAACTGGTAAGTCCTTCAACACTTGCTTTACCAGTGTTGATTTGCCTATCTGACGGGGGCCCATCAACACCTGAATGAAGTGACGGGGCTCCTCCAACCGCTGTTTTAGCAACGTATATTCCTTTCTTGCATACATAGTTTTTGGTATTCAGAAGTATTATTGCTTTTTGAATGCTAACCATAATAAGCAGCAACTCAACATTTTAGTTATATCTCACAAGCTTTACTCAATGCAATGCGTAAAATTACTCAATGCATTGAGTAAAATTACTCAGAGCACTGAGTAATTCGCCTATCTGCTTGCAAAGATAGTGAAAACGAGAGGAATACGAAAATAAAGCAAGCTTTATTTTCTATTCCCGAGTGCATCCTATCTTATGACCGGCACACAGCAGCACCCCGTCGTGATACAGATAAAGGGCTATCACTGGTGAAGTACGAGGAGATAAAGAATTGATACCTTAACATCCAATAAAACAAAATCGCCGGGCAGAAGAACTTCTGCCCGGCGATTAATATTATATGTCTGTTGGATTAATACAGAGGATTCTGCTGAATGTTCGGGTTAGCGTCCACCTCATACTCAGGAATCAGCGGCAACTCCTTCTTGGAGTTCCACGTGTCGATGACCTGTGCATCGCTGCTGAGGATTCCATGCCATCCACGATTAGCCGAAGAGGTATAGCGTACAATCTTCTCGCCACGGCGCAGTGCATCGAAGTAGCGGTGACCCTCACCGAAGAGTTCCTTACGGCGCTCCATATAGATACGCTTGGCTGTGATATTGGAGGCTGTCACCAGTTTGCTTTCGTCTGTGGTACGGTTGGAGATGATGGCATTGAGATATTTCGCAGCCGTCTCTTTCTCGCCCAGGTCGAAGGCAGCCTCGGCAGCATTGAGATACATCTCAGAGAGACGCATCAGAGGAATGTTGGCGTAGCGGGCATCCACAGGTGTAGCGGTGCTAACACCCGGGAACTTGTGGATATAAACAGCACGGCCACCATACAGGCTATTCTTGACCTCAGCCGAAGCCGTAGCCTTCACCACAACATCGTTGCGGATATCCTTCGGGTCGGAGAGCAGCGAGTCAGAGAGCGTCTTTGTGATGACAATGTCACCGTAACCAGAGGATGCGCCATCTGCGTCAGAGTTCTCACAGAGTCCGTAGGCATAGCCCTCACGGTCGACCCAGTCAGAAGTGTTGGTGACAGCGAACTCAAACATGATCTCGTTGTAGCGAGCTGTGCCGTCGTTGTACCAAGCGTTGACATACTGGTCGCGGGTCCACAGCTTATAAGGCGAGTTGCTGATGACATCCTCGGCATACTTCAGAGCATTGGCATAGTCACCCTTCGTGAGGTAGACACGGCTTAGTAAGCCCTCAGCAAACCAATAGTTGAAGTAAGCTGCATCGGAAGAGGAAGCTCCCTTGCTCAATGCTCCCGAGTTGAGGGCATTGGTCAGATCTTTGATAATCTGCGTATAGCAGTCGGCGACAGAAGAACGCAACATCTGGGCATTGTATTCCAATGAAGTAGTGTCAATCGGAGCGCCCCAAGACGCACCATTGTCCTGCAGGTAAGGCTTTCCATAGACGCGTGTAAGGTCAAAGGTGCACAGCGCACGGGCTACACGAGCCTCTGCCTTGTAGTCAGCAATGGTAGAAGCATTCGCCTCGGCATCAGAGATGTTGGAAGCCTCTATGATGCGGTTGGCACGGCCTATGGCGATGAGCGGAGACTGCCAGATGGCATTGTCCTGTGTGAAGTCGGAGGGGTTAGTGTACTGCATGTAGTAGTAGAACTCACCGCGACTCGAACCATACTTGTAGTTATACTGCACGTCTTCACCACGCACCTCTCCGTACTGGAGGAAGTTGCGGCCATAGTAATCGGTCATGCTGCTGTTGCCCTTGAGAGCTGCATACATACCGATACGTGCAGTATTCAAGTCTTCTGTCGTTTTGATAGCCTTTTCGGCATCTATGCCGTTGGAAGGGCTCTGGTCTATCCAGTCGTTGCTGCAGGAGCTCATCGTGGCCATACCCATGGCGCAGAAGGCTAGACCTGCAATATATTTTGAATATCTCATAAATTATGTTCTTTAATATTACGCTATTAGAAACCTAACTCAATACCGAATGTAACCGTGCGATAGGCCGGCGTCTCAAACATGCTGATGCCGTTGGTCGGAACCTCAGGGTCCACATACAAATCTTTCGATTTGATGGTGAACAGGTTGGAGGCCGATACATAGAAGCGGGCCTTGGAGATACCCACACGGTTGAGATACATCTGAGGAACAGAGAAACCTAAGGTCAAACTCTTCAGACGCAGGTAGTCGAGGGGCATCATCCAGCGTGAGGAGTAAGCGAAAGTACTTCCGTACTGGAACTTAGGCAGCTTGGCTGATGTGTCACCGGGACCTGTCCACATATCAGACAGCTTGTAGTAGGAAGGAACAGCACCATAATAGAGTGCGCTGCCGCCATTGGTATGCTGCCAGCGAGGATAGTCGTAGGCATCGCCACCAATCTGATAGGTGAAGGTGAAGCCGAAGTCGATGAACTTCCAACGCAGGTTGTTAGAGATACCACCCTGGATGTCAGCTTGGCTGCTGCCGAGGATGACACGCTGTGCCTTGTTGACATCTGTAGTTGTTTTGCGTGCGTTCTCAGTACCATCGTTGATATAGTAGCTCTCCAGACCTGCCTCGGGGTCTACGCCAGCATACTCATAGCCATAGTAGGAGTTGTAAGGCTCTCCAACCTTATGAGCCAGTACGCGCGAATATGAGTCATCCATAATCAGATCCTGACCATTCAGCGACAGCACCTTGTTACTGTTGTGAGAGAGGTTCAGTGAGGAAGTCCAGCTGAAGTCCTTATTCTGAATCCAGTTGGCTGAAATCTCCAACTCAATACCGGAGTTGCGCATGGAGCCCATGTTTTTGGGGACGGTAGGTGAATATGGAGAACTGCCATCGTAATAACCTGGGATAGCTGATACGGGCATATCCATAATCAGGTCAGAGGTCTTGCGGTTGTAGTAGTCGAAAGTCAACGAGTACTTATTCAAGAACGTAAGGTCAAGACCAATATCGAAGGCTTTGTTTTTCTCCCACTTCAAATCCGGGTTACCGATACCGACAATGCCGAAACCATTCTGACCATTGTAGTACTGCCCGTATTTGTAGAGGTTCATATAGCCATACAGTGATGTCGGCTGTGTACCATTGACACCGTAGGAAACACGAAGCTTGCCATCGGTGAGGATGTTCTTGATGGAAGCCAAGAATTTCTCCTCAGTGAAGCGCCATGAGCCAGAGGCAGACCAGAAGGTGCCCCAACGGCTGTCGCGAGCCAGACGAGAGCTGCCGTCTGTACGTAGGCTGGCTCCCAAGTAATAACGGTTGTCATAGTTATAGTTCACACGGCCGAGGTAAGAGACAAGACGGCTGCCGTTGTGCTGACCGTCACCGCGCTGCTTGCTGGAGTTGCCAATCTCGTAAAGATCACCGGGGAATCCCTCTGCGCTGACATAGGTGTAGGAATAACGGTTGTCCTCCGTCTCGAAGCCTACGAGAGCGTCGATATTGTTCTTGCCAAACGATTTGAGGTAAGAGAGCTGCGTCTGGGTGTTGATTTGCTCATTGCTGTTCTTGATGCGCTGATATATACCATTGCTGCCCTTACCATTGTTGGACTCGCGGTCCCAAAGCACATTCTCTGTACCGTCGGTATAGTCATAGGCGATTTTCTCGCTCAGCGTCAGGCCATCCCAAATATTCCAAGACAGCTTGGCTGTGTCGAATGTGCGATGAATGGTGTTGATGTCGCTGGAGTGCTCATACTCATACAGGGGGTTCACACCCACGTAGCCTTGACCAAAGGCATAGTTGCCATTCTCGTCGTAAGCCTGTGATGACGGACTCTGGAAGAAAGCATAGTTGGCGAGGGCACCATCATAAGATGTAGCTTCATCAGCCAGACTCTGTTTCATCTTGGTCAACTGGGATGTAACATTCAGCGTGAAACGTCCAAAGGTATGCGTCACATTTAGGTTTCCGGTGTAACGCTTCAGACCTTCGTTAGCAACAATACCATCCTGATTTGTATAAGCTAAAGAGGTATAGAACTTAGTGTTCTCGCTGCCGCCTGATACGCTGGCCTCATAGTTCTGATGATGACCGGTCTTGAAAAGAAGGTCTTTCCAGTTGGTCCATCCTGTTGATGGCTCTGCTGCAAAATCATCAACGTCTGTAGCTGCCTGAGTTGCTGCTGCGTTAGCATCCAGCCCCTGGTCGTAGATGTAGTAGTTTTTCAGGCCTTCCTGCAGCACGGCACGGCGGTCGGGACCACTGAGCTGTGGACGGTAGTCTATAGCCATGTTGGAGAAGCCCCAGTCGCTGCGGAAGTCGACCTTGGTCTTTCCCTTGGCACCGCTCTTGGTGGTAATGACAATCACACCATTGGCAGCACGAGAGCCATAGAGTGAGGCGGCGGCTGCATCCTTGATGACGGTGATGTTCTCAATATCATTACTGTTCAGGGTAGCGAGCACGTCAGTACCAGCATCACTGTAAGTAAACTCACTGAAGTTGCCGGAAGTAACAGGCGTACCGTCGATGACAATCAGGGGGTTATTGGATGCATTGATAGATCCCATACCACGGATGCGGATGCTGGAGGCTGCACCTGGAGAGCTTGACAGGGAGGTCACGGTAAGACCGGCCACACCACCGGCAAGCTTGTCGGTGACGGAGACAACCGGCACATCCTCAAGCTTCTGAGTATTGAGGTTGGAGGCTGAACCGGTGAAGGATGATTTCTTGAAGTTACCATAACCAGTCACCACAACCTCATCGATATTGTGCTGGTCTGACTTCAGCACAATCTTCATGTTGTCCTTGGCAGCCACTGTCTGCGGCTTCATGCCGAGGTAGCTGATGGTGAGCTTCGCGCCGGCGGGC
>UQRP01000037.1 GCA_900543585.1 uncultured Prevotella sp. | reverse complement strand
AAAGAGGATATCGTGGCCTTTGCCGATAAATATCTGAAGGAGGATAATTATGCCGTTGTCTACAAGAAACAAGGCAAGGACCCGAACGAGAAGAAGATGACAAAACCGGAGATTACTCCCATCGTATCCAACCGGGATGTGGCAAGTCCATTCCTTACCTCCATACAGGAGAATGCAGTGAAGCCCATCGAACCTGTATTCCTCGACTTCAAGAAAGATATGAGCCAGCTGACAGCGAAATCCGATATTCCGGTACTCTATAAGCAGAATACTACCAACGATCCCTTCCAACTGATCTACGTATTCGATATGGGTAACAACAACGACAAGGCATTGGGAACGGCTTTCGACTACCTTGAATATCTGGGCACTTCCGACATGACACCGGAAGAACTGAAGAGCGAGTTCTATCGTCTGGCGTGTACTTTCTACGTTTCTCCGGGCAACGAACGCACCTACGTGGTTCTTTCCGGTCTGAATGAGAATATGCCGGCTGCCATGCAACTATTCGAAAAGTTACTGGCAGACGCACAAGTAAATAAGGAAGCTTACAACAATCTGGTCGGAGATATACTGAAAGCCCGTGCAGATGCCAAACTGAATCAAGGACAGAACTTCTCCCGCCTGCGGATTGGTATCGGCAACGACTATCCCCGCGGGGGACAGATAGACTGGGTGCTTGGACATTATTCCGAGGAAGACATGAAGGTGCTGCAGCCCACACTGGATATGTCGGTAGACATCATCAAGAGTTTCGTGCTGCAAGGTATCGACGAGACGATGAACCAGTACAACAAGTTAGGAAAACATCCCGCAAAGTAGCTCCGTTACCTCTTTCAAAAAATATATTTCATCATGAACACCGTTCCTAAGATGCCGAAATATGGCGAGACAGCCCGCATCGACAAATGGCTGTGGGCTGCCAGAATCTATAAGACCCGTTCCATAGCCGTGGATGCCATCAAGAACGGGCGTGTCACTATTGATGGCAGCGATGTCAAGCCCAGCCGCACAATAAAGGCCGGTGAGACGGTCAGCGTGAGGAAGCCACCCATCACCTATTCTTTCAAGGTGCTGGCTCCCATAGAGAGCCGTGTTGGGGCCAAGCTCATCCCTCAGGTATATGAGAATATCACAAGTGCCGATGAATATGAGAAACTTGAGATGAGCCGTATCAGCGGTTTCGTAGACCGCCAGCGTGGTACCGGCCGCCCCACAAAGAAAGAGCGCCGCCAGCTCGACGCCTTCAACGAGCCCATCATGTTCGGTTGGGACGACGACGAAGAATAGAAAGACAGATTGTCATCACCAACAGACATCCTGTCAGATTTCATCACCCGGCACAGCAGTTGTAAAGATAAAGGTGTAAACATAAAGAACAAAAACGTAAATAGGAGATTTGATTATGAATACACGTTACAACTGGCTTCCCGAAGTCTTCAACGACTTCTTCAACACAGAATACCCCACCCACCGTTCCGCTACGGCACCTGCCGTAAATGTCATAGAGACTGAGAAGGGCTACACGGTGAAGATAGCAGCTCCGGGTCTGACAAAGGATGACTTTCACGTGAGTCTCACCAGCGAGGGCAACCTCAGCGTGAAGATGGAGAAACACACAGACAGCAACGAGCAGAACGGCCGCTACCTGCGCCGCGAATGGGACTTTGCCAAATATGAGCAGGCTTTCACACTGCCCGATGATGTAGACAGGGAGAAGATACAGGCCCGCGTTGCCGACGGCGTGCTCACCGTAGAACTGCCAAAGATCGGCAAAGAAGAGGCAAAAGTCTCAAGAAGCATTGAGATAGGTTAAGATTGATATTAATAAAGCTTTTAAAAGCCCGAGATATAGTAATATCCCGGGCTTTTTTAGTACCTTTGCACATTATTAATAGCAAATCAGACAAGAACGATGATAGAACAGATGACATTATTTTCCTTTGCACCGACCCAGACTTGGTTGCAGGTGCTGTTGTTGGTGATAGGTATCATAGTCGTCATCAAGGGTGCCGACTGGCTCACCTCCGGCGCCGTTGGCATGGCCGAGCGTATTGGTGTGCCGCAAATCATCATTGGTCTGACTATCGTGGCCATGGGTACCTCCATGCCTGAGTTCTTCGTATCTCTGCTGTCGGCCATCAACGGTACTCCCGACCTCGCGGTAGGCAATATCGTAGGCAGCAATATCTTCAATGCCCTGCTTATCGTAGGTTGCGCAGCCATGGTAGCGCCTATCGCCATACAGCGCACCACTGTGAAGAAAGACATTCCCGTCGCCGTCTTTGCCTCACTGCTTCTCATGGGCATGACACTTGACGGTCAGATTTCGAGAATTGACGCCGCAATACTCTTTGTCATCTTCCTTGCTTATCTCTGGATAACCTTGCGCGGTGCCAAGACAGAAGAAGGTGCCGGTCAGGAAGAGGAGAAGAAGCCGATGCCTGTGCTCAAAGCCGTCATTCTGGTCTTTGTCGGTCTCGCCTGCCTTATCTTCGGTTCTGACGTTTTTGTGGACAACGCTACCGCTATAGCCCACGCCATGGGTATTAGTGATGCCGTCATCGGCTTGACCATTGTAGCCGGCGGCACCTCCCTCCCCGAACTGGCGACGAGCGTGGTGGCAGCAAAGAAAGGCAACAGCGGCATTGCCATCGGCAACGTATTAGGGTCCAATGTCTTTAATATTCTTATGATATTAGGTGTCACCGGTCTCATCACCCCTATGATTATCAGTGGCATTACCATCGTCGACCTCTCCATGATGGTCATCTCCATGATTCTACTTTGGCTCTTCTCCTTCACAAAATACCGTATTGAAAGATGGGAAGGTGTCCTGCTGGCTGCTATATTCATCGGATATATCTCGTGGCTGGTGGTGAACGCGTAAGCAGACCGACAACATACAGCAAACTACAATATTTAGCATAGGGGTACTTGCTCAACCCCCTTTAACAAAACAAGAAATGGAAAAGAAAAACCCTTCCGGCGCCAGCCAGCGCCAAATGGTGAGTGTGTTGTTCATGCTTTTCAGCATACTCTTCTGTGTTTGCCTCATTTTGGCCAACATTCTTGAAACAAAGCAGATAGCCGTCGGCCCCATCAATCTCACCGGCGGTTTTCTCGTTTTCCCGGTATCATACATCATCAATGACTGCGTGTGTGAGGTTTGGGGTTACCGCAAGGCACGGCTACTCATATGGACCGGTTTTGCCATGAACTTCTTCTTTGTTGCCATGGGAGCTCTCTGCGACTGGATACCGGGTGCCCCCTTCTGGCACAACGACGAAGGCTTCCACGCCATTTTTGGTCTGGCGCCACGTATCGCCTTAGCGTCTTTCTCAGCATTTGTGGTAGGAAGTTTTATGAATGCATATGTCATGAGCCGGATGAAGATTCATGACAAAGGCAAGCATTTCTCAGCACGGGCCATCCTCAGTACGGTAGCCGGTGAGACCTGCGACTCACTGATTTTCTTTCCCCTGGCCTTTATCGGCACCAACGTACCATTGTCGGCGCTCCCTGCACTGATGCTCTGGCAGGTCTTTCTCAAGACTTTCTACGAGATTATTGCACTGCCCTTGACTATAAGAGTTGTCGGTTATCTGAAAAAGCATGAGGGAGAGGACGCCTACGACGACGGTATCAGCTACAACATCTTGAAAGTTTTTAATTTATGACAAACAGAAAAGAAGAGGGCTTGAAAGCTCTCGGTACTAAGACTAAATACCTTACGGATTATGCACCGGAGGTATTGGAGACATTTATCAACAAACATCAGGGCAATGATTATTGGGTGCGTTTCAACTGTCCGGAGTTTACCTCACTCTGTCCCATTACCGGACAGCCAGACTTTGCCGAAATACGCATCAGCTACATTCCCGACGTGAAAATGGTAGAGAGCAAGAGTTTGAAACTTTATCTTTTCAGTTTCCGCAACCATGGTGATTTCCACGAGGACTGCGTCAATATCATCATGAAAGACCTGATAAAGCTCATGGATCCCAAATACATAGAGGTGACAGGACTGTTTACGCCCCGTGGTGGCATAAGCATCTATCCCTACGCCAACTATGGCCGTCCCGGCACCAAGTACGAGCAACTTGCTGAGACCAGGTTTGCCACGCACGAATAACTATCCTATACCACAACTACACACGAAAGACTGACAAGACAGTAATGCATTCAGCATTACTGTTTTGTCTCTTCCAAGGCCTGTCTCCTGCGCATATCAGCAATGGCACGGGCTTTGGCATTGATTTCACCGATATTCTCTTTTCGGTAATAACTCCGCGAGATGCCGTCACTGGAGAGAACAAGTGAATCGGCACCAAGGAAATCAATGGAGCATGTATCATTTCTCTCGTTGACGACCCTGAACTGCCCATCCTTACCTATTGTCGGTGTACCACTGACAATAACGAGATTGCCATTCCAAAGATGCCAGGCAGTGAAATAGCCCAGTGGCGGATAGACTACAGGACTCTCGTCAGCAAGACTGTTGCTGTCGTCAACATAACCAACACTTAGAGCTACCCAGTCCCGACGAAGTCCAAAACCATATTCACGGGGAATGAGAAATGTAGCCTTGAGAGAATCGCTCATATTGTTCATCAACCGTTCTTGCAGTTTCTTGCTCATAGACTGATAGTCACGCATCTTAGGCATTACAATATAGCACCAAATGCCTTGAAGCTTATCAATGTCAATGACGGCATCAACCATGGTTCTGTCTTTTGCGTTAGGGATGACACAGATGCGGTCCCCAATCTGTATTTTCCCCAGCACCCGGCCTCGCCTATGGGCTTCGAAGGAATTATAGGTGACAGGATCACCCCCATTCTCCGGCAACAGTACCGTTACGGAGTCGTTGCACCCATCACAGGCAAGACCATAGATACCCTTGTCGCCTTTCAGGCGCTGGGTATAAACAGGAGCCTCCTCGTCCTTGAGCTGTTTGGTATTGCACGAGGCAAAGGTCAATAATATCGTAAAAAATAGAAGCGCTAAGCCTGTTTTCGTGTTCATTGTTCTGTTATAACTACTTTCTGGCTACAAAGTTAGTTATAAATGATAAAAAATGAGTTGTCGTATCGCCATTTTGAGTATTTTTATCTAATTTTGCACGTCGAAAAAGGTATTAGTTATCGACAAAGACGGAATTTTCTTCCGTTTGGATTATGAACATAAGCAAATAAAGAAATAGAATGAAGAAAAAGATTCAGTTCAGTCTTGTCTATCGTGACATGTGGCAGAGCAGCGGCAAATTCCAGCCGCGTGCCGACCAGCTTGCCAAGATAGCTCCTGTGTTTGTGGAGATGGGGTGCTTCGCCCGTGTAGAGACCAATGGCGGTGCTTTTGAGCAGGTACAGCTCCTTGCAGGAGAGAATCCTAACAAAGCAGTCCGTGCCTTCACAGCTCCTCTGCACGCTGCCGGCATCAAGACTCATATGCTTGACCGTGGCCTCAACGCACTGCGTATGTACCCGGTCCCAGACGATGTCCGCAAGATGATGTATCGCGTAAAACACGCACAGGGCACTGACATCACACGTATCTTCGACGGTCTCAATGATATTCGTAATATAGCTCCTTCCATCAAATGGGCCAAGGAGGGTGGCATGACGCCACAGGGCACACTCTGTATCACCACATCCCCCGTTCATACCCTTGACTATTACGAGAAACTCGCTGACGAGGAGATTGCAGCAGGCGCTGAGGAGATCTGCCTCAAGGACATGGCCGGTATTGGCCAGCCTGCTTTCCTCGGTGAGCTCACTAAGCGCATCAAGACCAAGCACCCTGATATCGTCATCGAATATCATGGCCACTCCGGCCCAGGCTTATCTATGGCTTCTATTTTGGAAGTCTGCGAGAATGGTGCTGACATCATTGATACAGCCATTGAGCCTTTGGCCTGGGGCAAGGTGCACCCAGATGTTATTTCCGTGCAGAGCATGCTGAAGCATGCGGGCTTCGATGTGCCAGACATCAATATGGGCGCATATATGAAAGCACGCGCCATGACACAGGACTTCATTGACGAATGGCTCGGATACTTCATCAACCCCGGCAATAAAGTAATGTCATCACTGCTGCTCACCTGCGGTCTGCCTGGAGGCATGATGGGTTCTATGATGGCTGACTTAGGCGGTATGCGCGAGACCATCAACCACCTGCGTCAGAAGAAGGGCGAGCCCGAATACAGCATGGACGACTTGCTCATCAAGCTCTTTGACGAGGTTGCCTACGTTTGGCCACGTGTGGGCTATCCACCTCTCGTGACACCATTCTCTCAGTATACAAAGAACATCGCATTGATGAACCTTCTTACTATGGAGCAGGGCAAGGGTCGTTTTGTAATGATGGACGACAATATGTGGGGCATGATTCTCGGCAAGAGCGGTAAGGTGCCTGGCAAGATAGATCCAGAACTCGTAGAGCTCGCCAAGAAGCAGGGCCGTGAGTTTACGGATGTAGACCCTCACACGCTTCTCAAACCCGCTCTCGACGACTTCCGTAAGGAGATGGACGAGAATGGTTGGGACTACGGACAGGATGACGAAGAGCTCTTCGAACTTGCTATGCACCCTGAGCAGTATCGCAACTATAGAAGTGGTCAGGCCAAGAAAAACTTCCTTGCTGACCTGCAAAAGGCAAAAGACGCAAAACTCGGTGCCAAAGTCTCACCTGAAGAGGCTGCTGCCTTTAAGCATGCTCAGGCCGACGCTATCGTGGCTCCTGTCCGCGGACAACTCTTCTGGGATTTCCAAGGGGATGGTGAGTGCGCACCTGCCGTTGAACCCTATATCGGTAAGGAATACAAGGAAGGCGACACCTTCTGTTATATCCAGGCTCCTTGGGGCGAGTTTGTTGAGGTCAAGGCCGACCTTGGAGGAAAACTCGTGGAAATCAATGCCAAGCAGGGCTCCAAAGTGCAGAAGGGCAATGTCATTGCCTATATTCAGCGGGAGAAATAATGAATTATCAACAGATAATAGACAAATACTATCCCGAAGCCAACCGGCTTCGGGATATTTTGATTACTCACAGCCGCCTTGTCATGCAGCGGGCACTGAAAATCTGTGATGCCCACCCTGGACTTGCAATGGACAGACGTTTTATTGAAGAGGCTGCTATGCTCCACGACATTGGCATCTTCCGCTGTGACGCTGCCGGCATCTACTGCTACGGTACAGAACCTTATATCCGTCATGGCGTTATCGGTGCTGAGATCATGCGCACCGAAGGCTTTCCCCGTCACGCACGCGTCTGCGAACGGCACACTGGAGCAGGATTGACAAAAGAAGAGATAATACGGCAAAATCTCCCCCTGCCCCATCAGGACTTCCTGCCTGAAACACTTGAAGAGAAGCTTATCTGCTATGCCGATAAATTCTATTCCAAGACGCATCCGGAACGGGAGAAGTCATTCGAGAAAGCTAAAAAGAGCATTGCAAAGTTTGGTGACGACAGCCTGCAACGATTTCTCAATATGCACAAACTTTTTGAAGAATAATCTCTGTTGAGCCACAGGCTCCTCAAACCGGAATTTTCTCTACTGCATAAAAAAATCCCATAACCGAAAAGGCTATGGGATTTATTTTGTGACTCCGTTGGGACTCAAACCCAAGACACTCAGAACCGGAATCTGATGCTCTATTCAACTGAGCTACGGAGCCAGTTGGAAACAGATGCAAAGTTAATAAAAAGATTCTGAAAAGAGAATGTCTTCGTCTAAAAAAATCCTTAAATCAACGGCATACCCAATTTTTCACACTCCTGACGCATCTCTTCCGGCCATATACTTGCCTGTATCTCGCCGATATGCGCCTTGTGAAGCATGACCATGCACAAACGGCTCTGACCAATACCGCCACCGATACTCAGAGGAAGCTTGTCATTGAGAAGCTGCTGATGGAAATACAACTTCTCACGCTCCTCCTGATGTTCTATCTTCAGCTGGCGTAACAGTGCCTCTTTGTCGACGCGAATACCCATAGAGCTAAGCTCAAAAGAACGGTTTAGAACCGGATACCAGATAAGAATGTCACCATTGAGTCCCGCCTTGCCATTCTCTGCGATTGTCGACCAGTCGTCATAGTCAGCGGCACGCCCGTCATGCTTGTTGCCATCAGACAGACGACCACCAATGCCTTCCACAAAGACGGCACCATACTTCTTACAGATAGCATCCTCACGCTCATGCGGGGTCTTATCAGGATACATATCCAACAAGTCCTGAGAATGAATGAAATGAATCTCACGCGGCAAGAAAGGCTTCAGCTGGGGATAGCATTCACAAGCCAAGAACTCAGTACGAAGAACAGCACTGTAGATTCTGCGGACGACGTCTTCCAGAAAAGCTATCGTACGGTCTTCCTTTGTTATCACCGCTTCCCAGTCCCACTGGTCTACATATAATGAGTGCAAGTTGTCAAGTTCCTCATCGGCTCTTATAGCATTCATATCGGTATAGATGCCATAGCCCGGCTCAATGCCGAACTTTGCCAATGTAAGACGCTTCCATTTTGCCAAAGAATGTACGACCTCAGCCTTGGCCTCCCCCATATCCTTGATAGGGAAGGTTACAGGCCGCTCAACGCCATTAAGGTCGTCATTGATACCCAATCCTTTCAGAACGAAAAGGGGCGCAGTGGCACGACTTAGCCGAAGCTCTGTACTTAGATTCTGCTGAAAAAACTCCTTTATCTGCTTGATGCCTTGCTCTGTCTGACGACGGTCAAGCAGAGCCCTATAGCCTTCCGGCTTTATCAATTTGCTCATAGATTCTTCGCGTTTAGAATATATCTTTTATTGTATCGTTGTTAATCTGAGGGCAAAGTTACGGAAATATTATTAAACCGCAAGCTTTTTACAGAATATTTTCACAATACGTTAGCAAATATTTGAATCTAAAAGCAAATTGACAGAAAGCATGACACAATGATAACAAGCGCTACGACAATTCCAATCCTAACACCTGCCTGAGCTTCTCTATTGACGGGTTAGCCTTACGCAATTCATCAAAGACTTCCAATTTTGTCATTGCCCTGGCATTCTCATCCTGTTCGGCAAGTCTGACACTGAATTCTATCTTACTGTTATGGAGTCCAATACGCATCGTTGCTCTGATATTGCGACGGATCTGCGATATTTGGTCAAGAAGCAATTGATTGTCCACCACGACCTCCATATTAGGATAATCCGTGACAACGGGGACTATATTCTTAAGCCGTGCAGCCAATCCAACGTACTTCTGAGGCATACGGTTACACATAGCCGTCCATTCCCTTACGATGTCTTCCTCGGTGAACTTCTCCTCAGGTTTTTCAACCTTTTCCTTAGCTACTTGTGACTCATCCACCTTCACAGCATCAACATAATCTTGCTGTTTGGGACCACGACGCAGTTCGGCGAAAGTCATGCCTACTCCCCGGAAATTAAGATGCACAGTTCCCACTTTACCTGTCGACAAAGGTCGTGGAGAAGGGGGAACGGAGGTAACTTGCGGAGCAGCGAGAGTTTTACTCGTATCACTGCTTTCATTCTTCTGAGCCGACACAGTAGTACGGCCAATGCGTTTGGCAGCCCCGGTCACCTGCATAGCCGGTTTAGGCTGCACCACATTATTTTTCTTAAACAGGGATTTAAGTCTCATAGGGCTACGCCCCGCACCAGGAATATCGGCATCCTCAGGCTGCGTTATCTGCGCCACACGAATGAGGGTGAGCTCAACAAGCAAGCGCTTGTTGCTACTCTGACGATACTGTACATCACATTCGTTAAGGATTCGCAATGCCTTATATAGGAAAGGCAGAGGGCATTTCTGCGCCTGCTGCTGATATTTCTGACGCTGACTCTGGCTCACCTCCAACAAAGGTAGTGTCTGCTCATCTTTCGCCATCATTACATTACGGATATGGGAGGCAAGTCCATTGACAACATTCCCTCCGTCAAAGCCACGGGCAATGATGCCATCAAGAAGCAGCATAATGTCACCGACCTTATTGTCCAACGACAAGTCTACAATCTTGAAGTAGTTGTCGGCGTCAAGGACATTAAGGTCCTGCAATACTTTCTCAAAAGTAATATTGCCCTGACTGAAGCTTGCTACCTGGTCAAAGATAGACAAGGCATCACGCATACCACCATCAGCCTTCTCGGCTATGACATTGAGGGCTTCTTCCTCATAGGTAATACCCTCTTTTCCTGCCACCATTTCAAGATGCCGGATGATCTCAGGCACCGTCATACGCTCAAAGTCATAAATCTGGCAACGCGAGAGGATGGTAGGCAGAATTTTGTTCTTCTCCGTTGTTGCAAGGATGAAGATGACATACTGTGGCGGTTCCTCTAAGGTCTTCAGAAAGGCATTGAAAGCAGAGGTCGTAAGCATATGTACCTCATCAATAATAAACACCTTATACTTTCCCGTCTGTGGCGGGATAAGTGTTTGGTCCATCAATGACTTGATGTTCTCCACAGAGTTGTTGCTTGCCGCATCAAGTTCGAAGATGTTCATCGAACGTTTTTCGTTGAAAGCCTTACAGCTCTCACACTCATTACAAGCCTCACCATCAGGAGTAGGATTCTCACAGTTGATTGCTTTTGCAAAAATTCTGGCACACGTCGTCTTACCCACTCCACGAGGCCCGCAAAAGAGGTAGGCGTGGGCAAGGCGTCCGGTCTTGACAGCATTCTTCAGTGTTGTGGTGAGGGCTTCCTGACCCACTACAGAAGAGAACGTCATCGGACGGTACTTTCTTGCCGATACTATATAGTTGTCCATAGAGTTTTAATGGTTTCTTTTGCAAAAGTAAACCAAAAAAAATGAAAGGCAAAACAATTATCAAGTTTTCTTTTGCACGTTAGCATAAAATGGCTTATCTTTGCAGCTAATTTCCAAACAGCCATGAGCAAACGACTCTCTACCATCATCGCCTTCCTGGGCCACTATAAGTATCTCATCACTATTGTGGTGGGCGTTGCCTACGTAGGTTTTTTCGATGACAACAGTTTTATGCAACGCATAAAATACGATATACAGATAAGTCAGCTCAAGGATGAGATACAGAAATACAACGAGGAGAACCAGACCGACAACAAAGAGCTGAACTCCATCAAGCATAATCCACGCGCCATCGAAAAGATAGCACGTGAGAGATATTTCATGAAGACGGACGATGAGGATATCTTTGTCTTGAGCACCGACAAGCCTGCCAACTCCAACAATGACAAAATTGGTAACGATGAAACAACTAAATAAAATACAAAGTATACTTTTTCTTTCTGGTTGCGCCTTTATGGTAATCGGCGTAGGCTGCAGCGTTCTACAAGTGGAGCCGCTCATCTTTTGCTGGGTCTTTCTCTTAGGAGCTGTAGTTTTTGCCACACTGCAAGTTATGCAGACTTATGAGGGCCATGATATTACCGTCCGTCGTCTTAAGCGCATCCAGAACCTCTCCGACCTGCTTTTCATTCTGGCCGGCATTCTGTTAGCCGATACGATGTATGCCAACGAAGGGCACAGCTTCTTCAAAGCGTTCTTCACAAATCAGGAGACTTATATTACATACCTTTATAATAAATGGGTCATTCTCCTGCTTGTCGCCGCCATTTTAGAAGTCTACACTGCCCATCGTATCGACCACGAACTTTCAAAAAAAAATATAAAAGAGTAGCGGGGACCTTTAAATTGCATAAAATTCTTTTATATCCTCACGAATAGATATTATCTTTGCTTTAGAAGATAGAAACATTTATGAATAAAGTCTTATACGCAATAGTCAGTGTCTTAGCCTTTACTTCTTGTGCCAACTCCTTCCATATCTCTGGCACTACGAGTGTAAGCACGCTTGACGGGCAGAAACTCTACCTGAAAGTATTGAAGGACACCACACTGAAAAATGTTGACTCCTGCGATGTTGTACATGGTCAGTTCCAATTCGCAGGGTCTACCGATTCCGTTCGGGTTGCTAATATCGTGCTCAGCGATAACAGCAGTCTGCCTGTCGTGCTTGAAAGCGGAGACATACAGGTAAAGATTGATAATACCCAAGAGACGGTAACCGGCACTCCGCTCAATGACAAGTTGTCTAAATTTCGTGTTCGTTTCACTCAACTTCTCAACCAGAGCGCCGACCTTGTCCACCAGCATGACCAAGCCATCATGAATGGTAAGAATATGGCTGTCGTCAACACCCGGTTGGCTGCTAAAGACGCCGAAATCAATGAAAAGATTGACAAGCTTGTAACCAATTTTGTCACAGAGAACTTTGACAACGTTCTTGGGCCGTACGTTTTCCTCAACGTCTGCATGAATCGTTATCAGGTTCCTATGTTGGACGCCTGGGTCGAAGACATCTGGAGCAAAGCCACGGATAAGTTCAAAAACGACCCACAGGTTAAAGAATACTATGAGGCAGCACAGGAGAATCAAGACATTATGAATGGCACCAAGACTCCCGTCAACATGCAACAGGCTCCGCCACAGCAAGCCCCACAGCAGACGATGCCACCGCAGGATGGTCCGACACCTAATGAGATGGCAAACCCCACCAAAGAGGGTGATGAACAAAATTAAATAGCATCATGAGGACAATCATTGAAAACGGCACCATCGTTAATGAGGGTAAGAGTTTTATCGGTTCCATCGTTGTCAACGAAGACCGCATCGAACAAGTGATTGTCGGAGAGACAACGCCCCGTGACAACTACGACAATCGCGTAGATGCCACGGGGTGTCTCGTTCTCCCCGGCATTATTGACGAGCATGTTCATTTCCGTGAGCCTGGGCTGACACGAAAAGCAGATATAGACAGCGAGTCAAAAGCTGCCGCATGGGGAGGCGTGACATCCTATTTCGAGATGCCAAATACAGTTCCACAGACCACCACATTAGAGTCGTGGGAGGATAAGATGAGCCTTGCTGCTGCAAAGAGCCATGTCAATTACGCCTTCTTCTATGGCGCTACCAATGACAACACTGATACCTTCCATGACCTCGACCCCACCACTTTCCCTGGTATCAAGCTCTTCATGGGAGCATCAACAGGCAACATGCTTGTTGACCGTCAGGATGTCCTTGACAAGATTTTTAGCGAATGCACACGTCTGAATCTGCCGCTGATGACACATTGTGAAGACACAACTGTCATCAATGAGAACATGAGAAAAGCTAAAGCTAAGTACGGTGAGGATCCCGACATTCATTTCCATCCGCTGATAAGGTCAGAGGAAGCATGCCTCAACAGTTCAACATTAGCCGTAGCCCTGGCCCGTAAACATGACACCCGCTTGCATATCGCCCATATCTCCACAGCTAAAGAGCTCGAACTTATTGAGGCCAACAATAATGTTGATCATCTCGGAGCCATGCCGCTCATTACCTGCGAGGCTGTATTAGCTCATCTTCTCTTCACCGATAAAGACTACACGGAGAAGGGAGCGCTTATAAAATGCAACCCTGCCGTAAAGACGACTTTCGACCGGGAGGCCTTGCGGATGGCTTTGACCAGTGGATATGTTACCACCATAGGCACAGACCACGCTCCTCATGAACTCAAAGACAAGCAGGGAGGCTGTGCACGAGCCGCCTCAGGCATGCCAATGGTACAGTTCTCCTTGGTATCAATGCTACAACTCGTTGATGAAGGCGTGTTGACCATAGAGCGTCTCGTTTGGTTGATGTGTCACAATCCTGCACGACTCTTCGCCGTCACAGGACGTGGCTTTCTCAGACCTAAATATAAGGCAGACATTACCATCGTCAAGCGAGGAACACCATGGACGCTGACGGAGAACCTAATCCAGAGCAAATGCCAATGGAGCCCTCTCACCGGCTCACAGTTCAGATGGCGTGTAGTACGCACCATCTGCAACGGACACACAGTATACCACGATGGCAACTTCGACGACGGCTACCGAGGAGAAGCCCTGACATTTAGAAAATGATACTGACTTACGATATTTCCGACATCAGACCATTCATCAACTGGATATATTTTGACTACGCATGGAGCATGAATGGTAAGCAAGGCGAGGAGCGCGACCGTCTCCACGCCGATGCCAATGCCATGCTCGACTCCTGGCAGGGACGCTGGCATAGTCATGCCGTCTTCGACATCTTTGACGCCAACAGCGACGGAGACGACATCATCGTTGACAACCGCATACGTCTGCCGATGCTCAGACAGCAGAAGCCCAATCATCAGGGAGCGCCCAATTACTGTCTCGCCGACTTTATCCGCCCGCTGTCCTCAGGTATCAAGGACAGGATTGGCGCTTTCGCCACTTCCGTTGACTTCGGACTGACGAAAGGCTATGACGATGATGTCTATAACAAGATGCTGTCGCAAGTGCTCGCCGACCGTCTCGCTGAAGGAACAGCGGAGTTGATGCACAGTCAAGTACGCCGTAAATACTGGGGGTATGCACCCGATGAAGAACTCTCTATGGCCGACATCCATGCCGAGCATTATCAAGGCATACGCCCGGCCGTTGGCTATCCATCAATGCCAGATACAAGTATGAACTTTCTCCTCGACCAACTCATCGACATGAAGGGTATAGGCATACGACTCACACCAAGCGGCATGATGCAGCCGCATGCTTCCGTCTCAGGACTCATGTTCGCTCATCCCAAAGCTAAATATTTCGACTTAGGAAAGATTGGTGAAGACCAGTTGCGGGACTATGCTCGACGGCGAGGACTGCCATTGGAGGTAATGCGCAAATTCTTAGCTTACAGACTACAGTGATACATCGTATCTATGGTTGGATGATATTGGCTTTAGTGCTGCCTGATATCTATATCTGGCTGCACTACTACCGCACCCGCTATCTGCACCATCCCTTGGTGCGTGCATTATGGTGGGTGCCGAGTTTCGGTATGTCCATCTATACCCTGGCCCTGGCCTCCATCCAGAATTTCGCACCTACCGCCCTTACATGGCTCAACCTCTACCTGCTTCTCTTTGGCCTCTTCGTTGAACCAAAAGCTATCTTTGCGCTCACCTCGGCGATTGGCTCTGGCATACGCGTTCTCTTCCACACACGTTATAACTATGGTCACCGTGTAGGCCTTGCCTTGGGCACCTTAGCGGTCATGGTCTATGTCTATGGCCTTACCTTAGGCATCGGACGTATCAGAGTAGACCACGTTGACCTTGCCTTCATCGACCTCCCCAAGGATTTCGACGGTTTCCGCATTCTCCACATCTCCGACCTCCACGCTGGTACCTACGATGGCTGGAGACAATATATTTTGGAAGATATTGTCGACAGCATCCGTGCACAAAAAAACATTGATGCCGTTTGCTTCACAGGCGATCTGCAGAACATGCGACCGGAAGAAGTGGAGAAGATGATGCCCACACTCAGACGTCTCCCCTACACCTATTTTATTTTAGGCAACCACGACTATGCCAACTATGTCCGCAACACGCCAGGTCTTGAGAAGCGCATGCGTGCCAAGCTTCTAATGTTAGAACATCGCCTCGGCCGACCTCTGTGCAATACGAATATACCCATACGACGTGGCAAGAGCACCATCTGGCTCGCCGGCGAAGAGAATGACGGACTACCACCTTTCCCCGCTCGTGCCAATCTAAACAAGACACTGAAAGGCATCCCCGACGGCGCCTTTGTCATACTCCTACAGCACGACCCCTCAGCATGGCAACGGCATATTCTGCCACAGTCAAAGGTACAACTGACACTGAGCGGACACACCCACGGAGGGCAGATGCAGATTTTAGGATGGCGTCCCACGGAAGGATACGACAAATACGACCTCGGACTGTATGAATCGTATGGCAGATACCTCTATGTCTCGGCAGGAATAGGAGGGCTCGTCCCCTTCCGACTCAACATGCCAAACGAGATAACGGTGATAACCCTGCATTGCAAACGATAAATTTACTTATAATCCTTTGCTGTTTACGCCCAATCTCATTAACTTTGCAATTATGAAATACCTCTACCGATTATACGAGCTTTGCATTGTGATGCCCATCTTTCTCGTCCACACCATTCTCTGTGGTTTAGCGTGTGCTTTGGGATGTGCGCTTGGCAACGGACATTTCTGGGGCTACTGGCCCGGACATATCTGGTCCTGGCTGACAGTCAAGCTACTTCTCCTGCCCGTAAAAGTAGAGGGACGTGAAAATCTGAAGAAAGGGCAGAGCTATGTCTTTGTGGCTAACCACCAAGGAGCCTTTGACATATTCCTTATCTACGGTTTCCTCAACCGCAACTTCAAATGGATGATGAAGCGTGGGCTTCTCTCCATCCCCATCATCGGCACAGCTTGTAAGCAATCTCATCAGATTATAGTAGACAAGCGTGGCGCCTCAAAGGTTCGCAAGACCTATGATGACGCACGAGAGATTCTCCGCGAAGGCATGTCCGTCGTCGTCTTTCCGGAAGGCGCCCGCACCTTTACGGGACATATGGGCTTTTTCCGCCGCGGGCCTTTCATGCTTGCCGACGAGCTCCAACTACCCGTATGCCCGCTGACTATCAACGGTTCTTTCGACATCATGCCACGCACAAAAGACTGGCACTGGGTCAACTGGCACCCTCTGAAGCTCACCATCCACAAGCCCATCTACCCTCAAGGGCAAGGGCGTGAGAACATTGAGACTCTTAAAGAAGAAAGCTATAATGCCGTCATGAGCGCATTGACACCGAAATACCAAGGCTATGTGCGCAACGACGACCAATAAGAATACCACAAATAAAATATAATTCAAAATATGGATTTAGCAGAACGGTTTATCAATTACACCAAGTTTGACACACAGTCGGCTGAAGACTCCACAACAGTGCCGAGTACAGCCAAGCAACTTGTCTTCGCCAAATATCTCAAAGAAGAGTTAGAGAAAGAAGGCCTTGATGACGTGGAGATGGACGACATGGGATATATCTACGCCACCCTGCCGGGCAACACCAAGAAGGACGCTCCCACCATTGGCTTCATCTCTCACTACGACACCGCCCTTGACGCCAGCGGCGCCAATATCAAGGCCCGTATCGTAAAGGACTACGATGGTGGCGACATCGAGCTCTCGCCGGGTATCATCTCTTCACCAAAGAAATTTCCAGAACTGCTTCAGCACAAGGGTGAGGACCTCATTGTCACTGATGGCACCACCCTCCTCGGCGCCGACGACAAAGCTGGCGTAGCAGAGATCGTTCAAGCCATGTGCTATCTCCGCGACCACCCCGAGATTAAGCATGGCGACATCCGTGTGGGCTTCAACCCCGATGAGGAGATAGGCAAGGGCGCCCACCACTTCGACGTGGAGAAGTTCGGTTGCCAGTGGGCTTACACCATGGACGGCGGCGATATCGGTGATTTGGAATACGAGAACTTCAACGCTGCAGCCGCCAAAGTCACCATCAAAGGTGTCAGCGTGCATACCGGCTACGCTAAAGGTAAGATGGTCAATGCCTCACGCCTGGCCTGCGAGTTCAACAGCCACATTCCCGAGACCGATATTCCCGAGACGACAGAAGGTTACCAGGGCTTCTATCACCTGCTCTCTATCAACAGCCATTGCGAGGAGGCCAAACTCTCTTATATCATCCGCGACCACGACCGCAAGAAGTTCGAGCAACGCAAAGACTTCATGGAGGACATCGCAAAGGAGATGAACGACAAATATGGCGAGGGTACTGTAACGATAGAGATCAGCGACCAGTACTATAACATGAAGGAGAAGATAGACCCCAACATGTATGTCATCGACATCGTGCTCAAGGCCATGCAGGAAAGTGGTGTCACACCGAAGGTAGAGCCTATCCGTGGCGGCACCGACGGCGCACAGCTCTCTTTCCGCGGTCTCCCCTGCCCCAACATCTTCGCGGGCGGCGTCAACTTCCATGGTCCCTACGAGTTCGTCTCCATACAGGTCATGCAGAAAGCCGTAGAAGTTATCGTAAAAATTTGCCAAATAACAGAAGAATATAACAGCTAATGTCTGAAATCCCGTCACTCATCAAAGACCTGGCACTCATCCTTATTGTGGCAGGCATTGTCACACTCATCTTCAAGCGGCTCAAGCAGCCCTTAGTGTTAGGTTACATAGTGGCGGGATTCATCGTCTCTCCCCACATGCCACTCACGATGTCGGTCATCGACAAGGCCGACATCCAGACGTGGGCCGACATCGGTGTAATGTTCCTGCTCTTCGCCTTAGGTCTGGACTTCTCTTTCAAGAAGATTCTGAAAATGGGCATAGCTCCTATCATAGCAGCTGTAAGCACCGTCTTCTTCATGGCTATGATAGGTATGGCTGTGGGGCATGCCTTCGGCTGGGGACAGATGGACTGCATCTTCCTCGGCGGTATGCTGGCCATGTCGTCCACCACCATCATCTACAAGGCTTTCGATGACATGGGACTCATGCAGCAGTCCTTTGCCAAGCTCGTCATGAGCGTCCTCATCCTGGAGGATATCTTAGCCATCGTGATGATGGTGATGCTGTCGGCCATCGCGCAAGGCAGCAATCCCGATGGTGCCCAGATGATAGGCTCTCTGCTGAAGATAGGTTTCTTCCTGGTGTTGTGGTTCGTCGTGGGACTCTATATCGTTCCCACCTTTCTGCGCTTAACCCGCAAGCTGATGACCGACGAGACACTCGTCATCGTAGCCTTAGGATTGTGTTGCGCCATGGCATGGATTAGTACGGCTGTAGGCTTCTCCTCTGCCTTCGGTGCTTTCGTCATGGGCAGTATTTTAGCCGAGACTGTGGAGGTCGAGCGCATAGAGCGCGTTGTTGGTCCGGTAAAGAACCTCTTCGGTGCCATTTTCTTCGTCTCTGTCGGTATGCTCGTCGACCCTGCCATCCTCGTCAGCTACGCCTGGCCGATTCTGGCGCTCGTCCTGGCCATTCTCTTCGGACAGGCCATCTTCGGCACTCTGAGCTACATGCTCAGCGGCCAACCCATGAAGTCAGCCATGCGCTGCGGTTTCTCCATGGCACAGGTTGGCGAATTTGCATTCATCATCGCCTCTTTAGGCCTCTCGCTGCATGTCATCAGTGACTTCATCTATCCCGTCATCGTGGCGGTGAGTGTCGTCACCACCTTCCTCACACCTTATATGATACGCGCTGCCTCGCCCGCCTACACCGCTATCGAGCACGTTCTGCCCAAGCGATGGGTCCGCCGTCTTAACCATCTCGGCACCGGGCATCAGACAACGGCAGCCGAGGAAGGCTTATGGCGAAAGCTGCTGAAGAAGATGAGTATCAACACCCTCATCTACACCATTCTCTGCGTCGCCGTCACCGCTGTCATGCTCACTTTCGTTTTGCAGTTCTTCCGACATCTGCTCCCCCACTGGTGGGCCAATGGGGCCACAGGATTCCTCACCCTTGTCTGCATAGCACCCTTTATGCGAGCTTTGGTGATGAAAAACAACCACAGCGAGGAAGCGAAAGCACTGTGGACGGAGAGCCGTCTCAACCGTCTGCCTCTCATCTTTACCGTCTTGGTGAGAGTTACCATCGCAGCAGCCATCCTCTTCTATATCTGCAACTATCTCGCCCGCTTTGCCAACGCCGTCGTCATCACGCTGGCCGTTGTCATCATCGTCCTCATGGCATTGTCGCGCCGACTGAAGAAACGGTCGGTGAGGATAGAACGCCGATTCATAGAGAACCTCAACTCCAGGGATATCGCAGCACAAGTGACGGGCAAGCGTAAGCCTCTCTTCGAAAACAAGCTCATCGACCGCGACATCCATATCTCTGATGTCGACATCCCCGAGGACTCTGAATGGGCTGGGCAAACTCTCAAGGAGCTACGCATCAGCACTCGTTACGGTGTCCATATAAGCAGTATCTTGAGAGGACACCAGCGCATCAACATCCCAGGAGGCAGCACCATTATCTTCCCCGGCGACCGTCTCCAGGCCATTGGCAACGACGAGCAGCTGCAAACTTTTGCCCAAGCTGCCAAAGCCGACATCGTGCCTGAAGACCCCAACATAGAGAAACGCGAGATGAAGCTCCAGAAAATACGTCTCTCCGAGGGCTGTCCATTCATTGGCAGCACTCTGAAAGACAGCGGCATCCGAGAGAAATACAACTGCATGCTCGTCGGCGTGGAGGAAGGACAGGAAAACCTGACCACCATCAACCCCAACCGCCGTTTCAGCAAGGGTAACATCATCTGGGTGGTAGGAGAGAAGGACTCCGTGATGAAACTCGTGAAAGATGCCGGATAAGCCCCACATCAATAGGCATCGCCTAAATACTCGTGGTCGTCATCATACTCGTCTATCTCCTGCTCTCTTTCTAACTGTTCTTTCATCTCCTGCTCATAGCGTGGCAGATAGGTCTGCTCTATCGCCGAGGCATGCTGTCCCAAGAAGCCGCTATGATACCCCTGTACAACGGTAGCAAGCGTATCACCGCCAAGCATCAGTGCACGGTAGGCACACTCATAGGCATAAGCCTCGTCATACTCTTTTGGTGCCGTATGGTCATTAAGCACCATACGGGCCAAAGCAGCATAGCACGATGACTCGCGGAGGTTGGCTCCCGCCGAATACCACCGCCACGCCTCCACATAGTCTTGTGAAAAGCCGCAGGTGCCATTCTCATAATAACCTGCCAGATAGAGTGCGCCCATGCTCTCACCAAGCATACAAGCTCCGCGAAGGTCATCATAGAGCGCATCGTGTACGGTGGCTTTGTCCTCGTCCGACAGCTCTTCATAGAAATCAGCATCTACAAGCATAGCATATTCGAGAAAACCTTCTGAGGCATAGGCGTCACGGGCTTTCTCCATAATCTTCATAAAATCCTCACGGTCTTCCACAAATTCTTGGTCATCACAACAGCTATAGTAGGCCAGCCAGAAATATGCTGCACTATGACCCAGGCGGGCAGCCTTTTCATAGTTGTCAAGGGCATTGCCGACCCGCCCCATTCTGATATCAGCATCCGCCATCAGGGTATAGTATTGGGGATCTACATCTCGTTTCTCCCGACGCGTCTGCTCCACAATCTGCTCAAGCCGGCTATAGGCTTCCGTGATATTCTCCTCCTTGCCAAACTGTCCAAAGATCATATCCCTTATCTCCTGTTGCAAAGCCTTCTCACTGCCTTCGCCAGCAGCCTTACTGGTCACCTTACGGTAGAGCTCCACGTCAGCCTCACCATAGTCGCCGTCTCGATAGGCCAAGGCAAGGAAAGCACGTGCATCGGCAATGCGACCGGTCAGATAAGCCGAAGCGTAGTAGTGCTGTTTGAGGTCATTGGAATTTGGCTGAAACTGCAGACAGTCGTGAAGTCTTGCCAAGGCATACTGCATATAAGGATTACCGTCATCGGCCAACTGCCGGATTCTGCTTTCATCTTCCATCAGTAGCGCCACGTTGTTACGGGCACGCAGGATGCGCAGGAAATAGTCTTGGTGCTGACGGTCGTTCTCCACATTCTCCGCTGCTGTCCAAAAGGCATCACGTGTCTGATAGCTGATGATGAGTTGTTGTATAGCATTCATAGTCTATATATAATAATGTGTAATAAAAACAAGGTGCGCAAAGACGCTTCAGTCAAACATCACGTGTGGATTCATCACTCCCGGGCTCTTCCATTCCACACCATTACATCTGAGTGTCACGGCTTTGGCATGCCAATAAGCGAAGCAGAAACCCATGCCGTGTGGCGAGGTGGCCAGCAAGACGTCTGTCTCACGCTCCACATCATCAATAGCATTCTCATAGGCCAGACTCCACTCAATGGTGTCCCGCTTCAGATGACCGGTATTGACAATCTCGTCATAGCGCCCCTCATCGGCCAACATGATGTTCCTTTCATAACGCCTCACTTCCGACTCCACCTCCTCTCCAAATGAGAGTTCATGGCCTTCCCTCTCCTCAATACGTCGTATCACCATCAGTTTCAGACGCAGACGCTTATGCTCGTTCACGCAGTCTGTCATCCGCCGGACAGCAGGATAGACTCTGTTCAACATATGATCAAAGCCCTCCAAATAACTGGCATAATGCAGGAAAGTCTCCGCCAGCCCGGCTATCTCCCAACACCGCCGTTGCGCCTTTAGGTCGTCTTCCGCAAGCAGCACACAACCACAGCACACATCGTAATAGTTCTCCAGAGAAGTAGCGTCGCTGGCCAACGGCTTTCCTTTACATAAGCTTATCGCTTCATGGAATGCCTTTCTGATAGATATATTTTCTTCCATACGTTTACGTTTTAGTAGTAAAATAATTCTCCCGTAGCCTTCTCCAAGCGCAAACGACATAGGTCGCGCGACGGAACGAAGATAAAGTACATGCCACAGTCGTAGAAGCGCAGACCCCAACGGTCGTCCTCGTCTATCTGCAAAAGGCACACATCACCCTCATGCTGACAGCGCACCTCGTCCTGATAAGGTGTTCCAAGCATCATGAGACCATCAGCACAAGGGCTCTCTGCCACTGTGAAGACAATCTTCTCTGCCGGACGGAATACACTCTCCTCGGTACCCTCCCAGTGCAGGTCATAAGGCTTTAGATCCTTCGTCTGGCGAGAGTAGATGACTCTTGGCTGCATATGGTAGTCAAGAGGACTGTCAAAGTCGCCAAGAAAATAGTCGAGAGGCGCAAAGAACCATAGCATGCCTTCCGTAGGCAGCAGATGGTCGGTATCAAACGGTGCTGTCTCCTCGCACCGAATCTGACAGATAAAGGTGAGAGGTTCTTCATACACCTCGTCACCGTCGTTGACCTCCACAGTAGGATAAGGCACATTCTCAGGAAGGTCGGGAGCACCCCACCAGTGGCTTTTGCCGACAAGAGATTTTGAGGTAAGCTGTGTCATTAATTTGATGGCCATAGATTAAACGCGTCTATAAAGGTTACCATATTTGTCACGATAGAGTGTGCGACCGCCTGTACCACCCAAAACGGCTAAAGCAAACAGTGCCGCTAACACTACGAGAAGAATACGCACAATAACGAAGATGAGCGCTGCTACAGCAACGATGCAGCTCACGACATACACCAGTATGAAGGCCGAGATAAGGCTACCCCTCAAGGCACCAAACTCTTGGATGTTGAGCATGAACGTCCTGATGATGCCCACAAGGATGATAAGCAGGAAAATGCCTACACCCACCATTTCTGCCGTCTCACCTTTCCAATGGAAGCCCAATTGTGTTACAAGAACATAAACAATCAATGTCGGGAAGCTAACCAGGATGCCTATCACAGCGGGCTTGACATGTATCTCACTATCGACGGGACCATCCCAACACAGCAGTTGCTCGTACAACTTGATGGAGAACAGCTGCATGGCCACCACGATTAAGAAGGGTATAACACGCAGCAGCGTGCCAAAGAAACCATAGCTGTCATAGTCGCACCACCAGAAAGCCCCCGCTCCCATGAGCCTATACCAATATATCTCAATAGCTGCCACAGCAAGCAAGCAGAGTGGCACGACAACCAGTCCGGCCTCGCGCACCGACCTCACGCCTAACCGCATGCCTGCAAGGCAGATGGCGAAGGCGATAACGAGCAGACCGATAATCGCCCAACAGGGACCCAGAGATGTGAAGAAGATGGACGGTTTGTCTTCCTTCAACGTGCTGAGCACAATCCGCTGATGAGATACGCTCGCGCTGTCTGCCTTTTCCTTGTGCAAATTGATGGCGACGGATGACTCTCCCTGCGAGACCCGTCCGGAAAGGCTACGTCCATGCTGATCCAACAGAAGCCGGGGGTGGGTTGAGCCGATTGTGGCTGCTGTCGGGACCTCGGTTGAGCGACCTGAGGTCTCTGCTGTCCGCTTCGACTCCGTTGCTGCTGCCGCTGCTGTTCATGCTGTCGCTGTTGTTGGGAAGAACGCCGCGGCCCGCCCATAGCCTGCTGCATGGCATTTTTAAACTGCTCCAGAGTCTCAGCATCAGTTGTGTACATTTCCTTCGCCACACCGCGGAAGTCCTTGCTGGCCTGAATGATGTCACGGTTGTTGCCATGCAACTTGTCAGCATCGCTCAGCACCTTCACCAGACGCTCCACGCGCTGCGTGCACGACGGTCCGAAAGCCACCGCGCGCCAAAGGTTCTTCAGCGCACTGATGGCTTCCTGCTCGTCAGAGCGGAGGTTGTCGGTATTGGCATCAAGGATAGCGATGAAGTCCTCCCACTTCTTGATGCGCATCTTGAATATCGTTTCCAGCATTGTTGTCGTGTGTTAAGATGACAGGACTATTCCACCATGGCTTTACTGATGGTATCTATGGACTTCGAGAGCTCTTCACCCGACTTCACACCTTGTATGCGCAGAGTGAAGTCGAGAGCCTCATCACCCACATTGGCATGAACGCTCAGAATACCCTCACTGTCAACATCGAAGACAACGGTAATCGGCGTGCCCTTTGGCCAGTTACACTTGATTTCCAGCGACCGGTCCTCCAGCATCGTGCAGAAACGCTCCTCAACAGCCCGGTCAGTCTCCGGATTGGTGAAATCACTTTCAAAACCTGAGTTCGGGATAAGTTAAGTCTCTTGTATAGAAACGAATCTTACTT
>UQRP01000036.1 GCA_900543585.1 uncultured Prevotella sp. | reverse complement strand
CATGAAAGTAAGATTCGTTTCTATACAAGAGACTTAACTTATCCCGAACTCAGGTCTCAAATACGGAAGCTCATACCCTCCCTCAAAATTGGGTTGCAACGTCCGCAATCTTGGTAGTTGCCGTTTGGAAAATAATGCGTAACTTTGCCAGCGATGAACAAAGCATCAGCTGCAAGAGCACCGACTGGGAGGTACACATGCTGGGTCAGGGCCTGGCTGCCGTGACCAATGCCACCCACGGCCACACCCTCGCCGCCGTCACCGACGCCTACTATCGTCTGCTCATCGACAAGAGCGCCGACGCCGTGGCCCGCTTCAAGCGACTGGCTGTCAACGTGTGGAATGTCAATGCCGAGGGCAAGGACGACAAGGCCGTGGCCATCGAGGGACTGGAGACGATGGAAGCGTGGATGCGCTCGCTCGGACTGGCCATGACCATCACCGAGTGTGGCGGCAAGGAGGAGGACATCGAGAAATACTGCGATGCCACCTTCACCACCACCACCGGCTACTACACCCTCACCCGTGAGGATGTCGCCGGGATATTCAGACGGAGCCTGTAAGCACAAAAGACCTTTCGCCGGTCAGCGTTTCATCGAATGCTGTGCGGCGAAAGGTCTCTTTTCTTTGTCGTTTGTTCAGTACGGAATAATTTCTTTATTTCTCAATCAAGTATCCCGTCATGGCCATGGCATCGAGCTCTAAATGATTGTTGAAGATGGTGACGTGGCGGCCGTCGTTTGAGCCCAACACATAGAGCAGGGGCAGGAAATGGTCGGCGGTAGGCACGGCGTAACGGGCATCGGGGTGGCTGGCGTAGCCGATGACGGTCTCGTCGTCGCGGCGCTCCACGGCCTCGGTGATGTAGCGGTTGAAGGCGACAGCCTCAGGACTTCCCTGCTGGCTGCTCCAGTTGACACGCCACAGGTTGTGTACCACATTGCCACTGCCCATGATGAGATAGCCTTGGCTGCGTAGAGGTGCCAGCCGTTGTCCTATCTCATAGCACTGCCGTGGCGTGAGCGCACCGTTGACAGAGAGTTGTACGACAGGGATGTCAGCATCGGGAAGACATGGACGAGGGGCGTCCACGTGCCGTGGTCGATGCCCCAGGAGTTGTCCACCTCAGCCCCTATCTCCTTGATGCCCAACACTGCATCGCTGAGCGCGGCACAGCCACGGACAGGGTATCTCACTTCGTAGAGCGCCTTGGGGAAACCATACATGTCGTAGATTTGCTGGGGACGGTCGGTGCGCTGAATGAGGGTGCGGTTCGTGTACCAGTGGGCCGAAATCATAAGGATGGCCTTGGGACGACCGTAATTATTGAGAATCTGCTGTCCCAGTCGGGAGAGCGTATGCGTGAGTTGGTTATCGTCGAGGGCAAGCATCGGACTGCCATGACCTAAGAAGACGGAAGGCATTGTATTCATCTGTCTTGCTTTTTAATGCAAAGAGCCGTAGCTCGACCGATAGGAAACGGAGCCACGGCTCTTTAATAATCTTAATCTTATTCTACCACACTCAGTTTACCCTGCATGTTATAGAACTTACCGTCGGGAGCGGCAATATTGGTCCAGACGGTGCCGGTGTTGTAGTTCTGCACATGCACCACATTCGACTTCGTGGAGTTGGGCTCCGACCAATAGACCATGAAGACGTTGGGCGAGACCTCTACCACGGTGGGCAGCACGCTGTCGGTGACACCCTTGTAGCCGCCGTTGAGACCAAGGAAGGTCATGTGGTGGGCATCCTTGAACGAGTTGCGGAAGGCGAAGGCTCCGAAGTCTACCTTGATGGCGCGGCCGATGGGTGGATAGGGAGTGAACACATTCCAGTCCTGCTCGCCCTTGAAGACCTTGGCGCCAAAGCCTAAGTTCTCTTTACCGGGCAGCTCCGGGAAGGCTTTCTCCATGGCGGCGGTCAGTGCGGCGGCATCCTTGCTCTCTGCCGCAGCCTGGCGGTAATCGGCGAGGTACTTGTCCATGAAGTCGAGCACCGTCGGCTTATAGTTGCTGCTAAGATAATGAGCGGGGATAACCGTAGCGGGATTGAGCTGCTTCATAGCACTGATGACCTTCTGCCACTGCGCCAACCCTCGGTCGTCCTTGGTGTCGGCCATCCATACATGAAAGCCTTCCGTCACGCTGCCGCCACCAACGATGGCGCGGAGACTTGGAATCCAGACGAACGGATGGGCCGAGTCGTCGCTGTTGTACTTGATTTGAAGAGCGTTGCCCTCAATGGAAGGCAAGGAGTCGACAGGCTGTGGAACAAGGAGCGTGTCGGGAGCACCAGCACCCAACTGACCTTTCCATACATTCAGCTTGAAGTCCTTGGAAGCCTCGATGAGATAAGCGGTCTGAGCCGTAGAGAGAATCTGCGCCTCGGGGAAAGCCTTGTGGAGAGCATCAAGACCGAAGTAATAGTCAGGGTCATGGTAGGACACGAAGATGTACTTCAGGTTCTTTTTCAGTCCCTTGATCTGCTTGATGAGTTTCTCGGCATATTGCTTCTGGAACTGAGCGTCGATGAGGGCCGCGTCTTTCTTGCCATAGACGATGGTGGAGGTCACGGGGAAGATGGCATTGGTTCCGGGATTGTAAACCTTGAGCGCCAGGCCCTTGGCATAGCCGCTGATGACGATGGCCATGAGGACTATTATCAATGAGAGTCTTTTCATATTCTTCTTTTTAATATTATTGTTGGTATTTCCTTTTTGTTTGCAAAATTAATATATTATCTTTGTGCAGAATTTGCAAATAATGCCAAAGACTTCTCATATCGTGCCAAGAGCATGATGTCAATAATATAAGAAGAATGAATGAAGAACAACGCAGCTTTATCCGGCTTGTCGACAATGGTTCTCCGGACAAGGTGATGGTCAAGGACACGGGGCGTGAGGGTATCGACCTGGCTCCCCACAGCCACGACTGCATACAGTTGGTGGAAACAGTCACCGGCACCCTGCGCGTCACTGTCGGCGAGCGGGAGTATTTCGTCCCCGAGGGTAATGCGTGTTGGATTCCGCGTGGCACGGTTCACGCCCTGACGAGCCACAACCGCCGCATTGCGCTCCGCATCTTCTATTTCCTCTCCGAGAGCGATGCCAAGGTGGCTGACGATGCTTTCTCCGTACACTATGTCTGTCCGTGGGCGATGGCCAACTTCCGGTTCGTCTCACCAAGGACCCTCAGCCGCCTCTTCAGTGAGGCCGGCACCACGTTCAGCGACTACTTGGGCTATCAGCGCATCATCCGCTCATTGGAGCTGATGGCCGACAACACGATGCCCATCAAGAAGATAGCCTACGACACCGGCTTCAGCTCGCCCGCCAACTTCAACCGCGCCTTCAAGCAGGTGATGGGCATGCCACCATCGGAGATGAGAAGGAAGCAAGGAATTAGCTAATAGACAGGGAAAACATCTTACATACAGAATTATGGAACTATCAAAGAAAGACAAACGGCTCTGCCGTGAGTTCATCCACAAGGGATTGGAACTTGAATGTGAACAATTTGTAAAGGAGCTGCAAAAGGAAGCCGCAAAGCCGATTCCTTTGGCGGAACTCAATGCTCCCTATCGCGAGGAGAATGGGTGGAGCGTTGAAGGGCCTTGGCACAAACGCTACATTCAACTTTATAAGCTTATGTATAAGTTCGACCGCCACATTGCCGATCGATACGATCATGCTACGGGTGGACATTATTTTGATATTATTGTGGGACTCATATAGCCCGTCTTGATGAGACCACGCAGCAGGAAATCGCCAAAATCGAACTAATCAACGAGATGATGCGGCGCCGAAAATAGTGGTCTCGTGCTGTCCCGGCCCTTTTCAGCGAAAATGGTAAGTTTGTCGGGGATTCATATAACATAGCTTTTAGCGAAACTCCGTAACTTTGCATCCGTAAGCATTATCATTTATACATTATGGACAATTACCAGAATATGATGACAAAGAACAAGATAGTACAGACAGCCGGAGAGGAATATCTCGGCACCGTCATCCATATTCCTGCCAACGTGAAGCAATGGCATGGTGCTGCCGCCGACAGTTGGTTCGCCCACTTGACCTTCGATGCCCCCGGCGAGAACAAGTCGAACGAATGGCTGGAACCTGTTAGCAACGAGGACTACGGCAGGCTGGCAACAGAAAAATAAATCAGCATCATGAAGAAAATCATATTATTGTTTGCAGCGGCACTGTCGTTATGCTTGGCCGCCTGCGCCCAGAACCGTCAATAGCGCAGCACAGCTGAAGAAGCAATATCCCAACATCAAGTGGAAAGCGGGCAAGTTGCTCAACTCACCATCAGATGAAGAGCTTGCCCAGTGGGTGGAGGCATTGGGAATATGAACGAAGTTTAGCGAGAGACCTTGTAGGCCTACCGCCAAAGTTGTACCACTTGATAGTATACACCGGGGTGCAATCTTTTCATTCAACTATCCAGTCCTTGACCGTACGTGTGCCGCTGTCGAAGTTGACAGCAACCTTGGTGACGGGATAGCCTGAAAGAGAAAAACGCGATGGATAATTCTTTAGGTCAATCTGCTGCATAGCGGCCTCTGCCGATGAATCCAGCTTGAGCTCGAAAACTGACACAAAGAGGTTTTCTTGGTTTTGGTTAAAAACTATTTACCGTTTGGTAACGGTGCCTCTAACCAACTAAAGATCTGTGACCAAAGAAGAAAACTCATATACGATCCACGGAAAATATCCACTGTGCCCCTTTATTATACTCCTTTGTCAATATATTCGAGCAGTTTGACGGCATCGACATACTGCTCAATGCCGAGCGCTACATCTTTGGCAGCCTTCATCGCTAAGACCACGGTCTGCGGTCTGTGGACGACATCACCTCCTGCAAAGACGCCACGGCGTGTCGTCATGCCATAAGGGCGGTCCACAACCTTGACATAGCCTTTCTCGTCGACATCGATACCGTCTGTCGTAGAGACGATGCGGTTGGCGGGCCGTGATCCGATAGCCAGGAAGATACGGTCGAAAGGCTCGATACGCTCTTCCTCACCATTCTTGACGCGCACGCTGCCCAAGCGGCCACGACCATTGTCGAGGAACTCCGTGACGGAGGAATGCCACCAGAACTTTACGCCTTCCCTGACAGCCTCCTCATACTCCGCCTGGATGGCGGGCATATCCTCCTGGCCGCGACGGTAGATGACGGTGACATCACAGCCTAAGCGGATGGCCGTGCGGGCGGCATCCATGGCTACGTTGCCACCACCGATGACGCCAACCCGCTCTCCTTTGTTGACAGGCACCATCTCACGGCCTATGGCTCCTTCATTGAAGGCATTGACCTGATGGAGAAGGTAGGTGGACTGGCTCACGCCACGCAGACGGGCTCCGGGGACATCGTCCATATTCTGAGGTATCGCCGTGCCGGTGCCCATGAAGATGGCATCGAAGCCCTCGGCAAAGAGCTTGTCTACGGTAAGGCCGTTGGTGCCCACAAGGGTATTATTGACAAAGTTGACGCCAAGTTCTGCTATCTTCTTTATCTCCGAGCGTACCACGTCTTTCGGCAGCCTGTATTCAGGAATTCCCCACATCAGGACGCCGCCAGGCTCTGACTGACCTTCATAGATGGTCACGGCAAAGCCTTTGCGTGCCAAGTCACCGGCCACGGTCAGTCCGGCAGGGCCGGAGCCGATGACGGCCACACTGCCCCGTGTCTTCTGCGGCACGGGCTCACGGAAGAGCCGCATCTGCGTGTCGAAGTCAGCGATAAACGACTCGATGCGACCTATCTGAATGGGGTTGCCCTTGCGGGCCAGCACACAATGGCCCTGGCACTGCTTCTCATGGGGGCATACACGGCCACAGATAGCCGGCAGGTTGGAGACCTCATTGATAGCCTCCATAGCAGCACCGAGGTTGCCCTTCGACAGCTGATGGTTGAACTCCTTGATATGGTTGCCGATGGGACATCCTTTCTCGCACTGAGGCACCTTGCACTGAAGACAACGTTTGGCTTCGTCAATGGCCTCACGCATGGTGAAAGGATGATGCACAACCTGGAATTTGTCACTTGTCATTATTTTCTTATTTCTTTGATAATCTCTAAACACTCACTGCATTTGTCGGTGATATACTGCCAGTCCTTGGCAGCCACGACATCTTTCGGGAAGAGCTTTGAGCCCATGCCCACACAATAGGCACCAGCCTTGAACCATCCCTCTAAGTTGTCGCGTGTCGGTGCCACGCCACCGGTGACCATCACCTTCGACCAGCGCAGAGGAGCCATGAGGTCTTTGATGAAGTTGGCACCGAGCTGGAGGTAGAGGGCCGCTGTGGGAGCGTCGATAACGGTACCGGCACCAAGAGCCAGCTCCGGGCATGCGGTGTCAGCCCATTTCACGAGAGCGCCAAAGACCTCATGGGCGAAGTCGCCACGGTTGGTGAACTCAAAGGCTCTCACGCCACCGTCATAACATGCCTTGATGACCTGCTTTGCTGTCTCAAGGTCTTCATGATAATATACGGGCACCATACCGGTCTCGCCCATCTTACGCAGTACTTCTATCTTGCTGAACTTAGCCATAGAATGTTGCCTCACCCGCTAAGGGCATGAGGACTTACATTAAAATTGTTAACGATTTAAGTTGAATATTATTGTCTGCTATGCAGTTTTTCTTGCCGTTCTGCCGCCTATCGCTGCACCCTGCCATTGGCATTGCCAGCCGCCAGACTCTCCACCTCAGCCTCAGAGACAAGGTTGAAGTCGCCATTGACGGTGTGCTTCAGCGCTGAGGCAGCCACGGCAAACTCTAAGGCCTCGCCCTGCGTGTTCTTGGTGAGCAGTCCGTGGATGAGTCCGCCGGCAAAGGAGTCACCGCCGCCGACGCGGTCGATAATAGGGTCGATGTCATAGTGACGGCTCTCATAGAACTCCTCACCATTATATATCAGAGCCTTCCAGCCGTTGTGGGTAGCACTGAATGACTCCCGGAGCGTAGAGACGACATACTTGAAGCCAAACTCCTTCGTCATAAGCTCGAAGATTCTGTGATAGCCGGCTGCATCGGTCTTGCCGCCCTCGACGTCGGCATCAGGCTTGAAGCCAAGGCAGAGCTGGGCGTCCTCCTCATTGCCGATACAGACATCGACATACTGCATCAGCGGGCGCATGACAGAGATAGCCTTCTCCGAGGTCCACAGTTCCTTACGGAAGTTGAGGTCTACGCTGACGGTGACGCCATGTCTGTGGGCAGCCTCGCAGGCGCGCCGGGTGATGTCGGCAGCGCTGTCGCTGATAGCCGGTGTGATGCCACTCCAGTGGAACCACTGGGCGCCCTCCATGATGTCGTCGAAGTCGAAATCGTCGGCAGAAGCCTCTGCCATGGCTGAGTGCGCCCGGTCGTAGATGACCTTACTCGGACGCATCGAAGCGCCCGTTTCTGCATAATACAGCCCTACCCTATCGCCACCACGGACGATATAATCGGTGTGAACCCCATAACGGCGCAGGGCGTTGACGGAAATCTGCCCTATCTCATGCTGAGGGAGCCTGCTGACGAAGAAAGCCTCATGACCATAGTTGGCAAGGCTGACAGCAACATTGGCCTCACCACCACCCGGGATGATACGGAAGTGGTCGGTCTGGACGAAACGGTCGTTGCCGTCGGGAGAAAGGCGGAGCATAATCTCGCCGAGTGTTACAATCTTTGACATTGCTATATGATTTAATATTTCCTTTGCTATAAATACGAACCGATTCGCTGTGTTACGTAATCACAACAGTGGCTTTTGCGGTGCAATAGATATTTTCCATAGGCCAGATATTATTCAGGGTCTCTTATCCACTAACTGCACTTGCTCCACACTGTCATGTATTTTATCCAGCTCAGTTGTAATTCCCCTAATAGTCTATCCTGCTTCTTTGACTTTCGGCATGGCTATCTCACGGAAGAAAGAGTTGCATCCCCTTATCGTTAAGCCTGACTATGCAGACATAGTTTCATGTAGGACTAAGTAAAGGCCACGGCAGAAACGTATCATAAGAAAAAGAAAACATCAAAACGGATATGAACATCTTCAATTACATCATCCAGTTCGGTGCCTCGGTTATGATGCCGGTCATCTTCACCATCATCGGGCTCTGTATCGGTATGAAGTTCGGCAGCGACGCCTCCGACTTCGTCAACGGACATATCCTCTATGTCGACGGTGGCATTCTGGCCTACATCGGCAAACAGCCATAAGTTTAGCGAATCACTTTCTCTCAAGCGCTGAATATCGACCCGGCAATAAGGCAGGGGCCGATATTCAGCGTTTTACTTTCCATTCCGTGATGGTGCGCTCCTTCGAACTGAAGTTGATACCGACTTTGACGACCTTCCGCCCGTCGGACTCGTAAGGAATGGCATAGCCCTTGTCATCAATCTGCTGAAGGGCCTCATCAACGCTACCGTTCATCTTTAGCTCCATCACATAAATGCTGGTACCGGTCTTCAGGAGTATATCCATCCTGCCCGCTGCAGTGCGCACCTGAGAATAGCAGTAGTTGCTCATGAGAGAGAACATCATATAGAGCATGGCTGTAAAATGTCCCTCACTCGTCGGTGCGTCCTTCAGCGTTCCCTCTTGATATGGAATGGAGGCGAAGAAGCTGCGGGCCACAGAGAGCATGCCATCAATATCGTCCTTTAAAATAGAAAGGTACATGCTGTCCAAAGTATTAGTGGTGGCGTTATAATTGGGACTGACGTAGTAAGGAATCAGCGCATTGAGCAGACCCGTCTTTACTTCCTCGTTGGGGAATCCCAGTTCGTAAGTATCCACTTCCGGAATATAGCCACGGATAGTCAGATACCCGCTTTGATAGAACAACGGCAGGATGGAATGCATGTCTTCTGTTGGCGCATCAAACTCCGTAGCCTTGGCACGGCTGCCATCAAGAGTGGGGAGGAAAGTGTTGAACTTTTTCATCATCTGAACCAAAAAGCTCGGAGTGCCTGTCGCAAACCAATAATTATCCATGTATCCCGTTCTCATGGCCTGGAGCACGCTGAAGGGGTTATAGACACCTTCGGCGTTGCGTGAGAAATGGTAACCGTCGTAACGTGTCCGGAGTTTTTCCAATACGTTCTGATAAGTCAGACCATTGTTGTCGGCAATGCCCTGGATGCCTTCCTTGAAGTCACGCTCCAGTTCCTCCTGCGTGAAACCGACGAGCGTGGAATAATTCGGATTCATGGAGATGTTGCTCAGATTATTGAGTTGCGAGAAGATGCTGAGCTGCGAGAACTTGGTGATACCGGTAATGAAGACGAAGCGAAGGTAAGGGTCAAGATCCTTCAGCGGGGAATAGAACGACTGCAAAGCCGTACGCATGGGCTCTAACCGTTGAGGGTCATGGAGAACAGTCAGCAGTGGAGCGTCATATTCGTCAATGAGGACAACAACCTGCTTGCCTGTATTGTCAAAGAGTGAAGTTATCAGCTTTTGGAATCGTTCGGAGACATTAGTTATATCTGTATGCATACCGTAACGCTTCTCATTGCGTTCCAGTTGAATGCGAATCTGAACATTCAAGTCATCAACAGAACCGAGCTTGGCCGTAGCAAGACTGAAGTGCAGCACAGGATATTCCGTCCAGTCCTTCTCCAACTGCTCTATGGCCAACCCATGGAAAAGATCCTTCCTACCTTGAAAAAAACATTCAAGAGTACTTGTAAGCAAAGATTTACCAAAACGGCGCGGACGGGACAGAAAAATATATTCTCCTGACTGAATCAACCGAAACAAATCGGCTGTCTTGTCAACGTACAAATAGTTACCACTTCTGATTTTCTCAAATGTCTGTATTCCTACCGGATAGCGTACCATAGCCCTAAATTTTTGTTCACCGCAAAGTTAGACAAAATTATCGTGAACAGCAAGTGATTCCAAGAGAAATAAACAAGTTAACTACAGGAGAGGAAGACACAAAAAAAGCATCGCAGAAATCTCTTCCACGATGCTTTCTCATTATATTGAATAATCCATTAGTCTTTGTTAGCGCGCTTTCTCTCCAGGTGGTCGAGGATAATCTTGCGCATGCGCATGCTCTTAGGAGTAACCTCCACATACTCATCCTCCTTGATATACTCCAGGCACTCCTCCAAGCTCATGACCGTCTTCGGCACGATGTGTGCCTTCTCGTCAGAACCGGAAGCACGGACGTTGGTGAGCTGCTTAGCCTTGCAGACGTTGACAACAAGGTCGTTGTCGTGAACATGCTCGCCGACGACCTCGCCACCATAGACCTCCTCACCCGGGTCGATGAAGAACTTACCACGGTCCTGAAGTTTGTCGATGGCATAAGCATAGGCTGTGCCTGTATCCATGGAGACCATAGAACCGTTGGTACGGCGCACGATCTCACCTCTGAAAGGCTGATACTCTTTATAGCGGTGAGCCATGATAGCCTCACCCTGGCTGGCGGTGAGCACATTGGTGCGCAGGCCGATGATACCACGCGACGGAATATCAAAGGTGATGTTGACGCGGTCGCCCTCGGTGTCCATACCCGTGAGGTCACCCTTACGACGGGTCACCATATCCACCATCTTGGAAGAATACTCCTGGGGGACGTTGATGTCGAGTTCCTCTATCGGCTCGCACTTCACACCGTCAATCTCCTTGTAGATAACCTGCGGCTGGCCCACCTGAAGCTCGTAGCCCTCACGGCGCATGGTCTCGATGAGGACAGAGAGATGGAGGACGCCACGGCCCTTGACAATCCAACGGTCGGTATAGCCCTCGACAGGCTCCACACGCAGGGCGATGTTGCGCTCCAGCTCTTTCTGCAAGCGGTCGTTAATCTGACGGCTGGTGCAGAACTTACCCTCGCGGCCAAAGAAAGGAGAGTCGTTGATGGTGAAGAGCATACTCATCGTAGGCTCATCGACAGCGATAGGAGGCAGGGGCTCAGGATTCTCAAAGTCGGCGATGGTATCGCCAATCTCAAAGTTCTCCAAACCGATGACAGCGCAGATGTCGCCACTGCTCACCTCGTCGACACGCTTGTGGGTGATACCCTCGAAGGTGTGGAGCTCCTTAATCTTCGTCTTTTCCTGACTGCCGTCGCGATGGCAGATGGTGATGTTCATACCGTCCTTGAGCGTGCCACGATGGACACGGCCCACAGCGATACGGCCCGTGTAGTTGCTATAGTCAAGAGAGGTGATGAGCAGCTGCGGTGTACCCTCGATACGCTTAGGAGCGGGGATGTCCTCCACAATCTTGTCGAGGAGATAGTCGATGTTGTCCGTCGGCTTCTTATAATCCGGACCCATCCAGCCCTGCTTGGCAGAACCATAGATGACGGGGAAGTCGAGCTGGTCCTCAGTGGCGTTAAGGTCGCACATCAGGTCGAAGACCATCTCATAGACCTGCTCAGGACGGCAGTTGGGCTTGTCGACCTTGTTGACGACGACGATAGGCTTCAGACCTATCTGCAGGGCCTTTTGCAGCACGAAGCGTGTCTGCGGCATAGGACCCTCGAAGGCGTCGACGAGGAGAAGACAGCCATCGGCCATGTTGAGCACACGCTCCACCTCACCACCGAAATCAGAGTGACCCGGGGTATCGAGAATATTTATCTTGACTCCTTTCCAATGTATCGAAACGTTCTTTGAAAGAATTGTTATCCCTCGCTCACGCTCCAGATCGTTGGAGTCGAGCACTTCGCCGCTGTCGTCGTGTCCGTCACGGAACAACTTGCCGGCGATAAGCATCTTGTCAACCAAGGTAGTCTTTCCATGGTCGACGTGCGCAATCACTGCAATGTTACGAATGTCTTGCATCTTTTTACTTTGAGATTAGAGGCAGAAACCATCTGCTTGCACAGAATTCTGCCCTTGCCTATGAATGTATTTGCTAATTCTGGTGCAAAATTACGAAAAAAATATGGTAAAGCATTGTTAAGTTCCATATTTTTAGTAACTTTGCACCGCATTTCCGGAAAAACCGGAGCATTCGACTTCGTAGGGGGTTGTGATTAAGGCTTCCCGGCGAGAGAAGGATGTCGTTGATGCACCAAACAATTAATCACTTTAAAAATGTATTTAGACAAAGAGAAGAAGACCGAGATCTTCGGCAAGTACGGCAAGGGTACCACAGACACAGGTTCAGCAGAGGCACAGATTGCACTGTTCACCTATCGTATCGCACACCTGACAGAGCACGTCAAGGCTAACCACAAGGACTACGTGACCACACGCGCCCTGACACAGCTCGTAGGTAAGCGTCGTCGTCTGCTCAGCTACCTCAAGGAGCGCGACATCAACCGCTACCGTGCCATCATCAAGGCCCTCGGTCTGAGAAAGTAATCTGCCGCGTGCTTCCTATTTATCCTAACGGATAAGGCATCAGGTAAAACAAAAACTATAAAAGGTAGAAAGACGCAAGTCTTTCTACCTTTTTTTCGTTTATAGCTAAACGCCTCATTACCAACAGCCTCTTTCCTGAGTGCGGATAAGGAGATTCCTCAGCGCAATGCTTCGCAACATGCGCGGCAAATGCCACCGATATCTGTGGTATTTGCCAGCGAAGTCTACGACAAATGCCAGCGATGTCTGTGGCATATGCCATGCATACGGAAGAGCGGGAGTACGGAAGAGAAGAAGCCCGGAAGTACTTCTATTAATCTACTCCAAGATTTCCTTTAGCGGCTTCATGACGAAGTCACGCTCCTTCATCAGCGGATGCGGAATCTTCAAGTCCGGCTCATCGATATGGACATCGTTATAGAGAAGGATATCGATGTCAATGATGCGGTCATGGTATTCGCCATTGGTGCTCTTCCCCGTGCGTCCCATGACCTTTTCTATCTGTTGCGTGGCTTGGAGTAGCTCGCGGGGCGAGAGCACGGTATGGCAGCAGACACAGGCGTTGATGAACTTATTGGGTGACTCGAAGCCCCAGGGGTCCGTCTCTATGAGCGACGACTGCCTGAGCACCGGTCCCACCTTCTGCCCTATCATCTGGATGGCATCCTTGACAATGCGGCGGCGGTTGCCTAAATTGGACCCTAAAGAAAGGTATACAGTAGCCATCAGTCGACGATGAGCAGGCTGTCGCCGAAGCATCCGAACTTATAGCCGTGCTTCACAGCTAAGTTATAGCACTCCATGACGTTCTCATAGCCACCGAAGGCTGCCGTAGACATGACGAGTGTCGACTCAGGATGGTAGAAGTTAGCCACCATGCTGTCGGCAAGCTGATAGTCGTAAGGCGGGAAGATGAACTTCGAAGTCCATCCGTCGTACTCTTTCAGGAATCCGTCTGTTCCCGTGGCTGTTTCCGTAGCCTTTGCCGTACTGCAACCGACGGCGCAGATATGGTGCCCGGCGCGCTTGGTGGCATTGACGATGTCGCAAGCCTCCTTGGTCACCGTCATGGCCTCTGAGTCCATCTTATGCTTGGAGAGGTCCTCGACTTCTATCTGTGAGAAGTTGCTCAGACTACAGTGCAGGGTGATAAAGGCCGTGTTGATGCCCTTTATCTCCATGCGCTTCATCAACTCACGGCTAAAGTGCAAGCCTGTAGCAGGCGCCGTGACGGCACCCGTATGGCGAGCGTAGATGGTCTGGAAGTTCTCCATGTCCTCCTTGGTGGCATGGGAGTGGACGTGCATGAGCTCCATCTTCGGCTCAGCAGGGCGACCATTGAGGACATAGACAGGCAGCGGAGCCTCGCCTAAGGCAAAGAGGTCGTGGACGAACTGCTCGTGGGAACAGTCGTAGAGAAAACGAAGGGAGCGGCCACGGCTGGTGGTGTTGTCATAGACCTCGGCAACCATGACGCCGGCATCATCGAAGAAGAGCTTGTTGCCGATACGAATCTTACGTGCCGGCTCCACGAGGACATCCCAGAGATGCGTCTCCTCGTTCAGCTCGCGGAGGATGAAGACCTCTATCTTCGCATCCGTCTTCTCCTTCGTGCCATAGAGACGTGCGGGGAAGACCTTGGTGTCGTTGAGGACGAAGGTGTCGCCCTCACCGAAATAGTCGATGACATTACGGAAGTCGAGATACTCGCCTTCTATGGGATGGCCTTTGGCGTCTTTCTTATAGAGTTCTATCTCACCAGATTTGCGGTGAAGCACCATCAGACGCGACTCATCACGGCGGTAGACGCGGAACGAGCCTTTGGTACCATCATCATTTGTAAACTCACGCACGATGCTGTGCGGATAGAGAGCAACAAGCTCCTGAGGCAAATCAAATTTAAATTGTGATAACTTCATATATTCAAAAGCCACTCACTGAAGTGGTCAAAATCTATACAGTCTTTAATTGTTATGTCGCCGACGCGTGTGCGTCTGAGCGCTGTGAGATAAGCGCCGCTGTTCAGGGCAAAACCGATGTCGCGCGCCAGGGCCCGGATATAGGTGCCCTTGCCGCAGACCACCCTGATGGACATGCGCCCGTTGTCGCTGTCGAAGTCGGTGAGCTCTATCTCCTCGATATGTATGCGCTTGGGTTTCAAGACCACGCTCTCGCCATTGCGTCGATATTTATACGCCCGTTTGCCGTCCACCTTCACGGCGCTGTAGGTTGGCGGCACCTGGTCGATGTCGCCAACGAAACGCTGCAAGGTCGCCTCGGCCATCTCACGCGTGATATGGCGCCAGGGATAGGTGTGGTTGACGCTATGCTCCAGGTCGTAGCTGTCGGTAGTGGCACCAAGCTGCAAGGTCGCCGTATACTCCTTGGTGTGAGCCTGGAGCTCCTCTATCTGTTTCGTGCAACGCCCGGTACAGAGGATGAGGACACCCGTGGCCAGCGGGTCAAGGGTGCCGGCATGTCCCACCTTGACCTTCTGCCCCACATGCTGCGAGAGCAGGTAACGGACATGGGCCAGGGCTCCGAAGCTGCTCATGCGGTAGGGCTTGTCGATAGCGATAATCTCGCCTTTGATGAAATCCATATTAGCTGAACATCACCATGCTGTGGCCCGTCAGCATCCAGATGAGGATGAAGCCGCCCACGATGATACGGTAGATACCAAACCACTTGAAGCCGTATTTCGACAGGAAGTCGACAAACCATTTCATGGCGAGGAGCGCCACGATGAAGGCTACGACACTACCCACGATGAGCATGATGATATTGTCGGTAGTGGCCCAGGAGGTGCCCACAGCGTTGCTGCCGACGAAGAGTTCCAAGAGGTCGAGACCCGTTGCGGCCGCCATGGTGGGGACGGCGAGGAAGAAGGAGAACTCAGCGGCACGACGGCGCGTAAGCTTTTGGCACATACCACCCACGATGGTGGCCATGCTGCGGCTCGTGCCCGGTATCATAGAGAAGCACTGGATAAGACCTATCCAGAAAGCACGACGCTCGGTGATGGCATTCTCCTCACGGCCCTTGTTGAAAATCCTGTCGCAGAAGAGCATGAAGATACCACCGATGACGAGCATCACCGGAACTATCCAGATGGCATTCTCAGGCGTGAGCATGAAGTCTATCATACCGCTCTTCTTCACCACGAAGCCTATCACGCCCGTAGGGATGAAGGCCACGATGAGGAGCCAGTAGAAATACCATTTATGCTTGATCTGCTGCCACTTACTACTGCCCGCGGGGGCGGGGGTGTGGTCGAGACGGAAGAAACGGTTCCAATAGAGCACCACTACAGAGAGGATGGCACCAAACTGGATGATAACCGTGAAGGCTCTGACAAAGGCTGAGTTCTCAACACCGAGGAGGTTCTCGGCAATGAGCATGTGGCCTGTAGAGGACACGGGCAGGAACTCCGTGAGTCCCTCCACGATAGCTATGATAATCGTCTGGAGAAGCGTCATTATTCCTTTGTCTCTGAGTTAGCGTTAGTATTGGTAATGTCCTTCGGCTTTCTGATGATGGCGTAAATCATAGAGATGAAGCCTATGAAGCACACCACCGGCGCCACCTTGATGCGGCGGAAGCTGAAGATGTCGGGGTTGAAGGCCTGTTCCGTAGAACTGGCCCCACTCATGAGTATGAAACCGATGACGACGATAGCAAAACCGACGCCCAACAGGATGAAGTTGGTGCGGTCGAATGCATAATTCTTTCTGTTTTCCATAGTCGTTGTGCCTAAGTCCGACGGAGCCTGAATAAAGGAGACTCGCCAACCGGACATTATGGCCATATAAAAATTAATATTTTCCTTAGATTTTGTAGAGCTCTCCTGCCTTCATCTTGAGGTATCTGTTCACTGAGATATTAGCGCAGATAGCCGTGATGATGATACCGAAGAGGAATACCGAGCCACCCGTTATCGCCATCTCGCGCCAGGTGACAATGGTCACTATCTCCGGCTCGTAGCGATAGAGGGCGTACATGCCTCCCGCCAGCACCAGACAGGCCAGCAAAGCGGCGATAAGTCCGATGCCCACAGCCTGCCAAACGAAAGGCCGACGTATGAACGTCCACGACGCACCCACGAGCTTCATCGTGTGGATAGAGAAGCGACGGGCATAGATACCCAAGCGCACGGTGTTGTTGATAAGCGAGAAAGAGACGAAGGTGAGCAACGCCGCGATGACCAGCAAGGCCACACCTATCTTCGTGAGGTTGCGGTTGACAGCGTCGATAAGATCTTTCTGATACGTGATTTCTGAAACTTTATGATATTTCTTCAGCTCAGCAGAAATCCATTGCAGGGAGTCATTGTTGGCATAGTCGCTCTTGAGCGTCAGCTCTATGGAAGAAGAGAACGGATTGACACCATCAGTGAAAGAGGCGGGGTCAGCACCCATCTCCTTGGCAGCATCACGGAGTGCCGACTCCTTGCTGATGAACTTTATGCTCTTGATATAAGGCCGCTGCGCCACACTGCGGCAGATGGTTTGAGCCTCGTTGTCGTTCATGTCCTGGTCGAGCATGATTGTCACGGCAAGATTCTCCTTGACATAGGCAGAGAGGTTACGACCCGTCAACGTGGAAAATACCACCAGGCCAAGCAGGATAAGCACCATCGCTGTGCTGATGCATAAGGTCACCATCTGAAGGCGCCCTGAGCGGCCAGTGCTCTTTACATGTTTCTTCTTCATTACTGATTTGGCAATAATAACGCAAATTTGTTGCAAAAGTACAAAAACAATCATGAAAGGAAGCACGATTAACAAGCCTTAACTGTAAAGATGAAAAAATAAAAGGCTTTGAGTAACAAAGGACTTCTCAGGCATTACTTTTGCATAGCAAAAAGCAAACATTATGAGCACTGTCATCTATCCCTCTCCCATCTACGGTCCCGTCCACAGCCGTCGGCTGGGCCTGAGTCTGGGCATCAACCTGATGCCGGCAGACGGTAAGATATGCACTTTCGACTGCCTCTATTGCGAATGCGGTTTCAATGCCGACCACCGCACCCACACCCCCTACCCTACTCGTGAGACGGTAGCCGAGGCTTTGGAGCGCCAGCTCATCAAGATGCACAACGACGGTGAGCACCCCGACGTGCTGACCTTTGCCGGTAATGGCGAGCCCACGGGCAACCCCCATTTTGCCGAGATTATCGACGACACCATCCGTCTGCGCGACAAATGGTGCCCCGATGCGAAAATCAGCGTGCTGAGCAACTCCACCTTTGCCGGACGTGAGAAGGTGCGCCAGGCTCTGCTGAAAGTTGACAACAACATCCTCAAGCTCGACACTGTCAACGCCGACTATATCCGCCGCGTAGACCGCCCCACACAGCCCACCTACGATGTCAAGCAGGTCATAGAGAATCTGAAATGGTTCCATGGTCATGTCATCATCCAGACGATGTTTATGAAGGGCGACGGCACCGACAACACCGGCGACGAATATGTCCTGCCCTGGCTCCAGGCCGTCAAGGACATCAAGCCCGCCGAAGTCATGGTCTACACCATCGACCGCGAGACACCCGACAAGAACCTCCTCAAGGCTTCCCACGCTGAGCTCGACCGCATCAAGGCCATGGTAGAGGCGGCTGGAATACCTTGCACGGCATCGTACTAAAAATATTTGTCAAGAGGCGAGTCTGTTTCCTTTTTTTTCCTTACTTTTGCAAAAAGGGATATTATGGAAAAGGAATTCTGGAACCTCAACGATGCTTTCAAGGATGCCCTGCGCCTCAAGGACACGCTGACAGCGCGGCGGTGCCTGTACCGCATGACGCAAATCTACCCTCTCATCACCGACAACGACCTTGCCGCCAACAAGGCCATCCTTCATGATGCCTTAGCCTTAGACAAGGTCATCCCTGCTTTCAACCTTGCTTATTTCGTGCCCTACGCCATGCGGTTAGCCGACAGCGACTGGGAGGGCGAGCGTCGGGAAGGCCGTATCATACCCTCTTTGGGGCAGCGCATCACCAACCGGCTCATGGGCAACCTTGCCAACAGAAACGACAGGTATATCAAAGCCGTAATGCCTTTCTTCCGCAAAGCTCTGCAAATCAACCCGAGCAACAAGGACAACCTGCGGCATTTAGCACAACTCTATGTCAGGGTGAAGCTGAAGACTCAGGCTATCAACATCTACCGCCGTCTCTTAGAACGCTACCACGATGGCTATCTCTACGGCGAGTTGGCCGCCCTCACCAATGACGAGACGGAGAAGACACGGCTGCTGTGCCTGGCTATCCTCAATACCCCACGCGAAATCTTCCGCGCCGGCTACCGCCACCGCTTAGCCGAGCTGTTACTGCTCTCCAACCCCACGCGCGCTGCCTATGAGATAAGGAAGAGCTTAGCGGCCAGAACAAAGGCCAAACAGCCCATTCCAGCCGACGTGGACCGCATCGACAGGATATTAAAAGAATATCAGGCTGTTACAGACGCGGAAGAAGAGTCCTGGTACAGGAGAGTTATAGGACAGGGAGCGGGAAGAAAGTAGTCAAAATGCAATTTTTACAAACTCTTTATAGGAAATAGCATAGATTTACGAAGACATTTCGTAAATTTGCAAACATCAATCAGCAGGCCCCATGCCTTCTGATGCAAAGAGAGATTATTCACTTCAAAGATTATCACTATGAAAAAGATTTTGTTCGTCGTCGGTTCTCTCCGTAAGGAGTCTTTCAACCGACAGTTAGCTAAAGAGGCCGAGGCCCTGTTACAGGGTAAGGCCGAGATAGCATACCTCGACTACACCTCACTGCCTTTCGTCAACCAGGACGAGGAAGTCCCGGAACTTGCTGAGGTGGCACGCGTCCGCAAGGCTGTCAGCGAGGCCGATGCCCTGTGGGTATTCACCCCAGAATATAACTTCAGCTACCCCGGACTGGTCAAGAACCTCTTCGACTGGCTCTCACGCCCTGTCACGCCCGGTGACTATGCCACACCGACCTGCATCAACGGCAAGAAGGTAGCCCTCAGCGGAGCCGGTGGCAAGGCTGCCACCTCACAGTGCCGCAAGAAGCTCACCGACCTGTTGGCTTTTATCAAGGCTGACGTCCTCGATGTACAGACCGGTATAGCCCTGCAGCCGGAGTGCTGGACCAGCAATAAGCTTGTCCTCACCGATGAGGACAGAGCCCACCTGCAGCAGGAGGCCGACGCTCTTATCAGCGAACTCTAACATGACATTATTTATTTACAAATCAAACATCAACTTATGACATTCGACAAAGACTTTCTCCGCAGCAACGACTTAGGTCTTCTGCTTCTCCGTCTCACCGTTGGTGGGCTCATGCTCTTCCATGGTGTTCATAAAGTGCTCTATGGCGTCTCCGGCATCGAGGGCATGTTAGCCGGCATGGGGCTGCCTGGCTTCATCGCCTACTTCTCCGTTGCCGCAGAGCTGATAGCCTCCATACTGATTGTGATAGGCGCCTGGACACGTGTGGCCGCTGTCGTCATGATGGGTAACATGGCTGTCGCCATCCTCATGGCCCATCTGCCTGTGCTCTTCACCGTTGACGCCAATACCGGCGGCTGGGCCATCGAGCTTCCCATGCTCTATCTCCTTGGTGCTGCCGTGCTCTGTCTCACTGGCGGCGGCAAATTTGCCGTGACAAAGGGGCATATCACGGACTGAGCCGATCACATATTTATTGTATCAAAAAAGAGGATAAGCACCACAGTTTATCCTCTTTTTTATTTTCATGTTACCCTTTATATCTTCACGTGCCCCGTACGCTTCAACACACCCCAGGACTGCAGCTCGCCCTTGATAGCCTTGAGGTAACTCTTGAAGAGCACATAATACATGATCCAGCGATAGAAGAACCGCTGCGGAATAATCCACAACAGCACCCACAGGCTCTCATGCTCGAAGATGTAGGCCATAATGCTCACACTGGCATCGACAGCCAGAAAGAGCAGATAGTAGAGAAATATCTGCAAGGCATTGCCGGAGAAGAGACCAATGAACATCATCACATCGGCCAACGGCGAGAAGGTTGGGATGATATACTGGAAGATGAGCATGTTGGGCATAGCCCACAGGCCAAAACCTTTCTTCTTGGGATTGAAGAGCGAGGAGCGGTGCTTCCAGAACGTCTGCATGACGCCAAAGCACCAGCGCACGCGCTGCTTGACAAACTGCCGCACATTCTCCGGCGCTTCTGTCATAGCCACGGCATAGTTCTCATTCTCGATGACATATCCTGCCTCGTTGATACGCATGGTGAGGTCGCAGTCCTCGGCCAAGGTGTCAGTAGTCAGTCCACCAGCCTTGACGATAGCCTCCTTGCGGAAGGCGCCAATGGCACCGGGCACAACGGTGATGGCATTGATATAAGAATAGGCCATACGGTCGAAGTTCTGACTCGTGGTATACTCTATAGCCTGCCACCGTGTGAGCATATTGCGCTGATTGCCGACCTTGACATTTCCGGCCACGGCTCCGATACGGTGCTCTTTGTCGAGGAGGAAATGCTGCATCAGCTTGCTTACGGCATCGGGGCGTAGCTGCGTATCGGCATCGATACACACCACGAAGTCAGCATCGGTATGGGCAATGCCATAGTTCAGCGCCGAAGCCTTTCCGCCATTGGGCTTGCCAAGGATACGCACGCGGCTGTTGCCGTCGAAAGCCTGATGGATGCGCTCTAAGGTATGGTCCTTGCTGCCGTCATCGACGAAGATGATGTCAAACGACGGGTAGTCCTCGCGCAGCAGCGTCTTTACCGTGCGTACGCAGTTCACCTCCTCATTATATGCCGGTACGATGATGGACACGTGCGGAGCATTATCCTTCGTCAAAGCGGGATAGTTGCGGCGGCGCTCCAAACGCTTCTCCTTGACCATGAGATAATACATGAAGCCTAAGCGCAGGAAGCCAAGTACGAGGAAGACGACGAAGAGTGCCGTAAGGAAGTCGCTGGCATGATAGATAATCTCCGCCAAGGTCAGGTTGGCCTGCATGGCATAGTAAGTCTCACCCTTTGGTAATGCCGGCATGAGCTGAGTTCTCGGCATACCGAGATACTGTTCCAAGGAGATGAAATGATACCCTTCTTTCTGCAAGGTCTCTATGATACGCGGCAGTGCCGCCAACGTAGGCTTGCGCGTCACACCACCGGCATCGTGGAGAAGGATGATATGACCATCGCCATGGTGCACACCGTCGATGACGCGATGGTATATCTCATCAGCTGTGACACCGGGCTGCCAGTCGTTGGGGTCCACCTCCTCACCTACGAAGAGATAGTTACGGTGGCTGGCAAGAATCATAGGCTCTATCTCCTCATGCTGGGTGGGATCGGCATCAGCATTGTAAGGTGCCCGGAAGAGAATGGTGCTGTGACCTGTGATGCTCTCAATGAGCATACGTGTGAGCTTCAGCTCAGCATAGGTACGACCCTCAGAATTCTCTATCATGTTATGGTGGGTGAAGGTATGGTTGCCAATAGTGTAACCGGCATCATAGACCTTCTTCACGATAGGCAGATTCTTCTCCATCTGCAAGCCCACCATGAAGAAGGCACCTGGCACATGATATTTCTTCAGCGTCCGCAGCACATGCGGTGTCCACCGGGCATCGGGACCGTCATCGAAGGTCAGTAACAGTTCCTTCGAACCACAATGTCCAAGCTTGGAAATAGTATAGGTCGAGGGGAGCCGGAGGTAGTTTTCCTCTGCGATAAGCTGGTCGTCAGCATCCATAGCCAGCCTCACCTTACCCTCTTTCGGCTCAGACTCCACATCTAAGACCTCACCCGATCCGACAAAATTGACATCGTCGTATCCGCTCAAGTGCATGACCTTGTTCATATTCCAACGCTTTACCTGCTCCCAAGCCAGGTCCTTGCCATAGAAATTCCAAAGTCGGTGGTCCTCAGTGCCCAAACGCCAAAGGCCAAAGCCGGCAAGATGATAGGTGACACCGAAGCGCATAAGATTGAATAATGTGGCAGCATCGTCAAAGAACACATGATGCAACTGATTGTCATCATCCACATAGGAGAAAGAGAGGTTGTAGGAGTCGTCATCAAATTGTATCTTTGCCCCTGCGTCCAACGCCGAGGCGATGGTCTGGTCGTAGGACACCGTCTGTCCCTCGTCACCCTGAGGCCAGTCGTAGCCGTAAGCGGCAAGTCCCAAGACAAGCTTGTCATTGGGGATATTCTTCGCTGCCCAATCCGTAGCACGCTCCACCCAATGTTGGGAGGCAATGTCACCAGGCTGGCTCGAAGAGTTATGTTCGTCATAGGCCATAAGGAAGAGATAGTCGTTGTAACGCGCCAACTGCTGTACATCGTAGTCGTCGTTGAACGGCGCTATGTCCTGCGTGACATACATATTGTTGTCATGGAAAAGACGATAGAGGTCGGCGACGAAATTGGTGAGCAAGGCATTGTCGTTGATGTCCAACTCCTCCAAGTCGATATTGATACCCGCAAAATGGTAGCGATGGTAGGTCTGCAACAGACTGTTGATGAACTCCCGACGCATGGTCTCGTCACGCATGATGCGCCCGATGGCCTTTGGCGAGAAGTCGCCGCCATAGTTGTTGGTCAGCATGGGGATGATGGGTACACCGGCCTTGCGCATCTCACGCAACGCTTTCTTGTCGACACGGGCCTCCAACTTACAAGTCTTGGGATTGATGAAGAACCACTCCGGGAGAACCATGTTCAACTGCTTCATGCCATGCTTGAGCGACCGCAGTGAGCGGGCATCCCAGTTGACATACCAGGCGGCACGCACCCCGATGCGCGGGTCGCTCCACTCATTGATGAACTTCTGCGTGAGCTTGTCACCATGACCGACAAAACGGCGGTCATGGCGGTAGTCCTCCATATAACTATTGTGCATCCGGCGCTCTAAGAAGCGGTCACGGGTAGCACGATAGGTCGTGGCGGCCTTGTTATCTTTCATGAATGGCTTGGAAGCCGTCATGGCACTGCGATAGTCATGGCGGAAGGGCATATTGGGACTGCCTTCCATGGCAAACATGGTGACAAAGACAATGAGCAACAATGCTATTATCGTAGCAATAAAACGTATCGACCACTTAAACCGGCTCCACCTGCGGCGCGAGTCGGTCTGAAAAACCTGTCTTTCCATTAAAACCTTGCTTTAACAGCTGAATACAATTTTTTTTCGGCTGCAAAGGTACGGTATAATGAAATGTCCGCGGAAAGACACAATGCAAAAAAGATTAACGACAGATTAAACATTTCTAATGTCGTATCAATATCGTAAACATTCTGACAATGGAATGCAATGCTTTCGACGCTGCGAGAGAGGGTGCCGGAATAGGTTGTGACGGCTTCGACCTGGACAAGCTCTTAGACTTCGCCCACGGATATTCTGGACACACGGTGATGGCAAATACGCAAAGAGGGCAGGAGAAAGTCTCCTGCCCTCTTGGTGTGTCGTCTAAAAACTTTTACTCATCCTCCGGAATGATGAGCTTATAGCCCTGACCGTGGATGTTGATAATCTCTACCTGGTCGTCATCCTTGAGGTGCTTACGCAGCTTGGTGATGTAGACGTCCATAGAGCGGGCGTTGAAGTAGTTGTCGTCAATCCAGATGGTGCGCAGGGCATCGTTACGCTTGAGAATCTCATTGGCGTGCGAGCAGAGCAGAGAGAGGAGCTCGTTCTCCTTCGTCGTGAGCTTCGTCTGCTTGTCACCGATGGTGAGGAGCTGCTTCTGCGTGTCGAAGGTGTAGCGTCCAATCTTATATTTCGTGCTCTCACGGTTGCGCTTGCCACGGACACGGCGCAGGATAGCCTCTACGCGCTTCACCAGCTCCTCCATAGAGAACGGCTTGGTGATGTAATCGTCGGCGCCCTTGTCGAAGCCCTCTAAGACATCCTCTTTCTGCACACGGGCAGTGAGGAAGACAATAGGCACCTGAGAGTTGATCTGGCGAATCTCACTGGCCAGCGTGAAGCCGTCTTTCTTCGGCATCATGACATCGAGAATACAGATGTCGAACTTATCTTTCTGGAATTCTCTGTAGCCGACTTCTCCGTCGGGGCAGAGGACAGCGTCGAAGCCCTTGGCGATGAGGTATTCACACAGCAGTGTTCCGAGGTTCTCGTCGTCCTCGCAAAGCAGAATCTTTGTCTTTTCTTCCATAGTTATATATATTAATTGTTTATTCGTCTTTGATAACCGGCAGCTTGATGGTGAAGGTAGAACCCTTGCCATATTCGCTGTCAACAGTAATCTTGCCTCCGTGAAGGTCGACGACCTTCTTGACATAGGCCAGGCCTAAGCCAAAGCCCTTGACGTCGTGGACATTGCCTGTGCCGACACGGTAGAACTTCTCGAAGATCTTCTTCAAGCTCTCTTTCTTGATACCCTTACCGGTGTCACGCACTGAGAGGTAGAGCCATTTGTCGTCGTTCCACGTCTTAAGGTAGACGTCGAGGGGCTTGTCCGGCTGACGGTATTTCACGGCATTGTCCAAAAGATTGAAGATGACATTCTGGAAGTTGACTTCATCGACATAAATCGTGGAGTCTACGGCCTCTATGTCTACGTTTATCTTTCCTCCGGTATGCTCCACGCGCAGTGAGAAGCTGTTGGCAATGGTCTCCACCATCTCGTTGAGGTCGAGCTCCTTGCGCTTGAAAGAAGACTTCTTCCGGTCGAACATCGACATCTGCAAGACTTTCTCCACAAGGAAGCGCAGGCGCTTGGTCTCATCGGAGACGACACCCACAAGATGCTTCATCATCTTGTCACTCTTAGGCACGCTGTCGTCGTTGAGCATCTGTGCTGCAAGGGAGATGCTGGCGATAGGTGTCTTCAGTTCGTGGGTCATGTTATTGATGAAGTCGTTCTTTATCTCCGTATAGCGCTTCTGGCGGAACACCACCACAAGGGTGAAGATGAACGTCACCATCAGAATCAGCGTGAAGAACACGCTCGGAATCATGAAGCGGATGCTGGAGAAGATATAGCTGTTGATGTCAGGGAAGTGAACCCTCACCACACCCATCCTCGACGAGAGGTCGTTGCGGAA
>UQRP01000035.1 GCA_900543585.1 uncultured Prevotella sp. | reverse complement strand
GGGTATAGAGCGAGGAGAGTGGAAAGACCTCGGAGAGGTCTCACGTGGACAGCAGGTATAGCGGTATTAGCCTGAGAGTTTATTGGGAAATGGGCATGGACAGCCTTTCGCTCCTCAGGAAGCCTGGACATGACAATTTTCCTTTTCCTTCTATAACATGCTACGATATATGTCCTGCTGTCCACGTGAGACCTCTCCGAGGTCTTTCCACGCTCGCTGCTCTGTCCCCCAGGTCGCTCGGTGCCGGGAGGACTTGCTTCGCTTCGCCCTCCCGTCCCCGAGACGACCTGGGGTCATTCATGGTGTGACCCCTCCGGGGTCAGTGCTCACACCATATCATACATGGCGACCTCACGATGTCTTCGCCTCCAGACACAAAAATCCCCGGGTCGCTCCCTCGCAGGACTTTCCGTCCTGCTCGTTCCACGACCCGGGGTTATTGGGAGTGTAACCTCTCTTTGAGGTCCTCAGCTGTCAATTACTTGTTCACGAACTTCTTACCATTGCGAATCACAACACCCTTGTAAGAGCTGTCGACACGCTGGCCGGAGAGGTTGTAGAGCTCTGAAGACTTAGGAGCTACCTTTACACTGTTGATGCCAGTTGTAGCTTTCTTTATAGAATAGATATAGCAGCCCTTGGCAAGCTCATAGGTGTTATTATATTTCGTAAGACTACCATAGATGATAACTTCATCACCTGCCTTCACCATGCTCTCATCGTAAGTTTCGAAAGTCTTATTCTCCAAGTTGTTGCAACCATATGCCTCTAAAGAATTTTTGCTTTCTGCCGTACCATCATCACTGAGGTAGATGGCAATATTATGATATCTATATACATTTGCAGTATCTACCTTTGACACAATACCTTTGACATAGACGTCTGTAGCAAGACCCTCGTTGGCATCGATCAACTCTTTAGCCTTTGCTACAGTGTAAGCAGTCTCAGGAGTGTTAGAGATGTCCACAGTTGTAGGTGTTTTACCCTGCTCGTAGTATGCTACCTTTGAAACCTGAACCAAGCCATTAGAAGAACCTTTACTACAATCAAAAACAAGCTTGTAGTAAAGATTTGCGGCGGGAGCACTCACTTTGAACTGCATGTCACCCTTCTCCAGTTTCGCAGCCTTCACAGTTTCCTTCACATGAGAGAAAGCTGCATCCGAAGCGACCTCCAAAGAGATACTGTTGACATTGGCAGCAGTTATTTTGTCAATGGTCACAAGTACGATGCCGATAGCCTTGTCCATCGCGGAACTGGTAGCAATACTGGCAGTAGAAGCTTCATTCTTGCTACCACACTTGATGTAAGTCCAATTATTCCAATTGTAGTTGTTGAAGTTGGCAATCTCCCAAGAGAAATCACCAATCTTAGCCGTCCATGTCTTCGCATAGGAACTGACTTTATTGTCTGCCTTGTTGTCATCTGGGAACGTGAGCGTTTTGTAGGCCTCATTAGCCAGCATCATGTTGCTGACCAACGCCAACAACGTTACAAAAGTTAAGCGTAAAATTTTGTTCATAGACAAAAGTATTTAAAGTTAATAATCAGTCAGCGTATATAGCAATACATTCACGTTGCAAATGTACCACTATCAGATTACCTCTCGTTTTCAGTTATGCTACAATCTCGTGATAATTCTCAGCGTTTTCATTCTTCACGGCAAAGATAGGGAAAATAACGATACGCGCCAAGGAAAAAGGCAAGTTTTTCTTTTCTACCATTCGCTAATGTTGTAACTTGCTTCCACTTCCTGCTCGATATCGTCGGGGAGGTTGCAGAAGAAGTCGATGCCCGTGAGAGCCTCTATCTCGTCAATGCTCTTGGCATAGTGGCTGAAAGGATATTTCTCCGCGGTGTTGACATGCTCCGTCCAGAAGCCGATGGCCTTGTACGCCCCGTCCTTCACGGCGAGGAGGCACATATAGAAGTATTTCGGTACAGGCACGGTGTTGTCACTTCTGAGGTATTTGATGACCTGCGCGTCATCTATTGTCGCCGCTTTCACTACATAGAGCGTGTCGCAGAACGAGCGGTCCTCGCCCCAGGAGCGCACCTGCGCCTCTAAGTTGTTCCACTGTCCGCCATTGTGGTTCTGATATTGCGGCTGCATGTTGCTATAATAGAACGTCTGCTGATTCTGCTCTTTACTGCTTGTCCTATCACCAGAAGGACAGAGGTGTCCCCGCGAGAAGCCACTGCCAGAATAATCGGAGCCGTCGGTCTGATATTGAGCGGGAATAGAACTATCCGTCGACCATGCATCCGTTCGTTTCACGCCGTTGTCGGGTGTAGCGGCACTGAACTCATAGCAGGTCCAACGGTTGGCGCGCTTGTTGCCGTCCCACTCCAAGGAATAGGTGATGCCGTATTGCTGTGTGCTGTGCGTGACCTCGAAGGTGACGTCAGTGCCCTGGTAGAGCCGTGGGAACTCTAAGCGCCAGCACTCCGGGTTGCGCGTCAGGTCGGCCGCCGTGTTACGGTTGACATTGACACCTGTGGACTGCTGAGGATAGAAGGTGACGAAGTCTATCTGGGAATAGAGATAGTCGTTGGACGTTCCGCCAACATAGACTTTCACGCCGAGGGAGTCGCCTTCCGGTGTGAACACCACCCGCGAGCTGTCGACGGCGTCAGGGTCAAAGGTGACGACCTTTCCGTCTTTGAGGTGCACCGACTGCACCTTCACGTTGCGCTGGGCAGGGGCGACGAGGGCGACTGCCGAGGCGATGAGCGCGAAGAATATCTTTTTCATAGCTGATGTGCTTACTTGATGATCCATTTCTTTCCGTCTCTGATATAGATACCCTGTGGCAGTCGGCTGCTGTCCGTGCCATAGCCGCGGCCGTTGAGGTCATAGAAGATGCCGTCGCTGACAGAGGGAGCGATGATGGTGTCGATACCCGTCGGCGTTACGGGCTTCACGTCGCTCTCTGTAACGGGGTGGGCGATGACGAGGAAGGCGCTGGTCGTCTGCGTCGTAGGAGCGAGGACAGGAATGCCCTCCGCCGTAGCCTTCTTACCACGGATATACCCCGCCACGTGGTCGCCGAAGGTCATGGCCGGATTCGTAGCCACCCCCACGAGCATCACCACGCCCGTGTTGTCCTTCAGCATCACCGTGTCGTTGGAGGCATAGACCACACGCGCCTGCAGGTCGTCAGCCAAATAAAGCTCCACCTGGCTGTCGTCGTCCAAGGCACAGAAGTCGGCTATCGACTTCACGCGCCCGGCGTTGACGGTACCTTTCCCGCTGCGGTAGATATTAATCTCCCCCGTCACGCTGCCCGTAGGACTGTAGCAGGAGAAGATCTTCGCACTGCTGTTGTATCTCAACGTGTTCCTGCCACTACCCTGAAAGGTCACGGTGGTAGCCCCCGCAACGATGGCGATAGAGGCTTGGGCGCTGGCATCGACAGTGGTGGTCGTCTTCAGTCCATTGCTTGACCCCGCCATGCAGAGATAGCCGTCACCGGTGCCAAAAGTCCAGGCATCGGCGGTACCGCCTATGGTGAGGACCTGCACGTCAGCGGTTGCGGTGAGATTGTCACCGGAGATGGTGATAGGGACGGAGGCACGGTTGTTTTTATTTTGCTTGGCCGACATGGCCACTCCGGCCTCGGTGTTGGCAATAACGATGCGGTCGCCCGCCGAGAGCGTCGAGGCATCGGTGACGAGCGTGAAGGTCTCCTGAGCCCGCAACCCTACAGATGGGAGCAACAACAGCGCCAGACTGAGGACAAAGGGCAGAAAATGTAAGCGTTGGTTCATAACGTGTCGTTTGATAGTACAAAATTACGCATAATTCTCCCCGCAGAGAAATATTCATGCAGGAAAATTGTAATCTTAGCAGAATTGAAAACCAAGTAGAGACAAGATATCACACCAGTTTGATTCATGCAAGCGTAATATTTGCGTAGTTTTAACGCTGTCAGCAGGCAACATGGCTGTTCGGCATGATAGCAGATGGAAAATCGGGGGTTGGGGAAAGATATCATCACGCGCTTGACTGAAATCTCGAATAAATTTCGTAAGTTTGCAGGTGAATCAGAAAGACCGCGTTATGGAGCAGATGATGAGAAGATATCCTGTAGGCATACAGACCTTCGAAAGAATTATCAAGGAAGGCTTTATCTATGTTGACAAGACCGACCTTGTATGGCAAATGGCGCACTACGCCACATTCGTATTTATGAGCCGCCCGCGCCGTTTTGGCAAGTCGCTGCTCACGTCAACTTTGGATTCCTATTTCAAAGGCGAGCGTGAGTTGTTTGAAGGTTTGAAAATCATGTCATTGGAAAAGGAGTGGACACGCTATCCCGTGCTCCATCTCGACCTCAGTGTAGCTAAGGGACAAGAAGATGCCGAAGGTTTGCGTGAGACGCTAATGTGGATGATGAAACCTTTGACAGATGTCTATGGACGTGAGAATGATGAAACTACACCTGGCAAGTTGCTTACCGGACTTATCCATCGTGCCAAAGAGAAAACGGGCAAGCAGGTGGCGGTCATCATCGACGAATACGACGCTCCGCTACTCGACGTGCTCCATAGTCAGGCTACCCTCGACGCCATGCGCAAAGTTATGCAGGAGTTCTACGTACCCCTCAAGGCCAATGAGGCATTCATAAAATTTTGTTTCATCACCGGCATCACGAAGTTCTCACAGCTGAGCATCTTCTCCACAATCAACAATCTGTTGAATGTCTCTTTGGACGAGACCTTTGCCACCATCTGCGGCTTCACCGAAGAGGAGCTGTGCACTACGCTGTGGCCCGACGTGGAGCGCTTGGCATTAGCCCTAAAGATGACGCCTGAGCAGATGCACGACAAGCTTAAACAGCAATACGACGGCTATCATTTTGCGGCAGAGGCCCCCGAAGTTTATAACCCGTTCAGCCTGCTGAATTGCTTTGTACGTCGTAAGGTATCGAACTACTGGTTTGCTTCAGGCACTCCAACCTTTCTCATCAAGCAGATGCAGCACTTTCACACTGACATCACGTCCCTCGACTCCCTCGACGTGCCCGAGTCGGCCTTCGACCAGCCCACGGAGAACATGAAGGACGCTCTGCCGCTACTCTATCAGAGCGGCTATCTTACCATCAAAGACTACGATCCTGATACTGAAGCTTATAAGCTATCCATCCCCAACCAGGAGGTACGCGTGGGATATGTCAACGGTCTGCTCCCCATCTATACAGGTTTGAATAATGCGGACGTACAGATGGGCTTTGCAGCAAAGTTTTGGAAGGCGCTCAAGCAGGGCGACATCGACTTGGCCATGCAGCACATGCAGGCCTATCTTGCTGGTATCCCCTACGTAGAAGGATTCAAGCAGAAGCTCGCTGAGGCAAAGACGAAGGAAGGATTCTACGAATACACCTTCTACCTCATCTTCTCCATGCTCAATGTCTATGTGCGCACGCAAGTGAAGGTGGCGGACGACCGCACCGATTTGGTCGTCTTCATGCCCAACGCAATCTATGTCATGGAGCTGAAGGTTGGCGACACCGCCCGCCATGCCCTTGAGCAGATTGAGGCTCGCGGCTATGCCAAGCCTTACCTCACCGATGGCCGCAAGGTGGTGAAAGTCGGCATCCGCTTCGACGCCGACAAGCATACCGTGGACGAATGGGAGGTGGAAGAATGTCACAAAGAAAGTTTGTAATAAGGTGGTCTCTTTGCACAATATGGTAACACAACAACAACTTAGAGACGACTATCACCGCGAGTCCGCACGCCTTGAGCAACGTATCAACGGCTTGAAAGCCCGCGGACGCGCCTTCGTCCTCGGCGAGATAGCGTCCTTTCTCGCCATCATCTTCTTCATCGTCCTCATCACGGTGAGCAGCTCGCCCACGGCGAAGACTGTCGAGGGGCTCCTTGCCGTGGCGATGTTCGCCCTCTATGTCGTCATCCGCAACAGCGACGTGCGCAACAGCCACCGCATCGCCGAGACCGAACGCCTGCGCAAGGCCTACAGCCACGAGGAGGGTTACCTCAACGCCGACTTCACACCCTTCGACGACGGCAGCCGCTATATCGATGTCCACCACCCTTTCACCTACGACCTCGACATCTTCGGCCCGGCCTCCCTCTACCAACGCATCAACCGCACGGTGACGACCTTGGGAGCCGACCGCTTAGCCCACGACCTGAGCACGCTGCCCCTCACCGATGAGAGCCGGGAACAGAGCTCCGTCCTCCCCACGGGCGACGATGCCACAGCCTGGCGTATGCGCTTCATCGCCAACGGTGTGGACGCGAAGATAGACACCGGCGCGATACGCTCCTCCCTACCCCATCTGCAGCGCGTCGCCATCCCCGCGGTCTTTGGCGGCAATGTCTTGAAAGTCGTGAGCTGGCTCCTTGCCGCCGGACTCCTCGCCGCCATCATCGCAGCCATCTACAGCCTCGTCAATCCGTTGCTGCCCATTCTGTGGCTCTTCATCAACTTCTTCCTCGTTCAGGCCCTGACGGGGCGCCATCTCAAAGCCATGCAGCAGGCCGGGGGGCAGCTGCTGAGCCAGATGCAGCCGCTCAGGAGGCTGCTGAGAGTCATCAACAACGGACAGGAGCGGCCGGATGACGTCACAGCCCTCACCGACTCCTTCGAGAGGCTGACAGCTATCGTCGACACCCTCACCCTCCGCGGCAACGACGCCTACCGTTTCTTCTCCGACGCCTTCGGTCTGCGCGGCATCTTCCTCGTGGCGAAGTTCTACCACTGGCGAACCATCGCTGCCGACAACCTGCCACAGTGGATAGACAGCATCACGGCAATGGACGTGGCCGTGAGCAAGGCTCAGTTTGCCGCCAACCACCCCGAGGCCTCCCACGCCACTGTCGTCGACAGCCCGCAGGTCGTCTACGAGGCCCACGACCTGTGGCACCCCTTCCTCGGCGAGAAGGCCGTGCGCAACGACGTGTCGCTGAAAGACCGAAACTTCTATATCGTCACTGGCGCCAACATGGCGGGCAAGAGCACCTTCCTCCGCACCGTCGGCATCAACTACGTGCTGGCCATGAATGCCATGCCCGTCTTTGCCAAGCGCCTCACCGTGTCGCGTTTCCACCTCTTCACAAGCATGCGCACCAACGACGACCTCACCCACGGCATCAGCTATTTCAATGCCGAGCTGTTGCGCCTCCACCAGCTCCTCGACAACCTCTCTGCCGACGCCCCCACACTCATCATCCTCGACGAGATTCTGCGGGGCACCAACTCCCTGGACAAGCTCAACGGCTCACGGATGTTCCTCAGAGCCATGGAGAAAGAGCCCGTGACGGGCATCATCGCCACTCACGACCTCGAACTCTCGAAGATGGAGCAGGAGAGCCCCGTCTTCCACAACTTCTGCTTCGAGATAGCGCTCGGCAACGACGTCACCTATTCTTATAAGATAACACCCGGCGTGGCACGCAACCAGAACGCCTCCTTCCTCCTGAGGAAGCTGTTAGGCCAAAAGGCCGCTGACAGTAATACGGCGGAAGAGACGGCCCAGGACGGACATCACAACGAAAAATTTTAGGATAACAGATAAAGACTATGGAATACAAAATGATCGTGCTCGACCTTGACGGCACCCTCACCAACAGTAAGAAAGAGATGACCCCACGCACGCGTGAGACACTGCTCCGCGCCGAGCGTCAGGGGCTGCGCATCGTCCTCGCTTCAGGACGCCCCACCTATGGCATCACGGCCTTAGCCGAAGAGCTCGACCTGAAGGACTTCGGCGGCTATATCCTCGCCTTCAACGGTGGCCGCATCACCGACTGCGCCACGGGGAAGGTCGTCTTCGACCAGCCCCTCGACCCCACCGTAGTGCCGCCCCTCTACGATGCCGTGAAAGCCGCGGGCATGGAGATGCTCACCTATCAGGACGAAGTCATCGCCGCTACCAAGAAAGCCAACAAATATGTTCTCCACGAGGCCTTCATCAACAAGATGCCCGTCGTGGAATACGATGACTTCATCCATCAGGTGCGCTACCCTATCAACAAATGCCTCGTCGTCGGCGACCCGGCCCCTCTCCACAACCTGGAGCTGCGCCTGGGAGAGACCTTCCAAGGTCGCATGGATGCCTACCGCTCGGCGGGCTTCTTCTTAGAGTGCGTGCCGCCCGGCATCGACAAAGCCCACTCCCTGGAGCGTCTCTTCGACATCGTCGGCGTCAGCCGTGACGAGGTCATCGCCTGTGGCGACGGCTACAACGACCAGAGCATGATACGCTTCGCCGGACTCGGCGTGGCCATGGCCAACGCACCGAAGGACATCCAGGACACGGCCGACTATATCACCTACTCCAACGAGGAGGACGGTGTGGCACATGTCGTAGAAAAATTCGTCCTGAGCAGATGACGGGCTGAGAGGGCCCACCATCCGTTCAGGACGGACAAAGGTTAGGCACTGCTTTTTTCGTCTCCGTGTCGTAGGTGTTACAATCTTGTGACGATGATGGAGTTCTATCACCTACCACCCAATACCATCCCCCTATTCTTTCGCTTCGCAGTATAGCTGACATGCAGCCAGCGGGGATTGGCAGCACCGACGGGCTCCCAGATGAGCTGGTCGAAGTCGAGGTGGCGACGGATGAAGTCGAACATCGCCGTGGCCCGTGCCTTGTCACCCACCACGATATCGGCCGCCTCACCCTTCATATGCTGCGAGGAGGGGACACCACCCACGAGACGGTTCACCTTCTGCGAGCGGAAGCCGGAAGAGATGACGATAGGACCGAAATGGAGACGCAGCGGCTCAAGGATGTTGTCGCAGAGCGCCTTCAGCGCCGCCGTCTGCTGCGCATTAGGGGTGTTGTCGAGGTCGTTCTCGATGGCGACACCGCTGCGCGTAAACTCATAAAGCATGAAATGTGGGGAAAGCTGTTTTCTTAGAGATTGTTTCATAGTAATAAATAGTAATAAATAGCATTTAAATTAGTTGTTGTCATCAATCACGATGTCGTTGGCATTGCCGCTGATGCGTTTCTCCAGGGGTGGCAGTGCCCTGGCCCGATTACGAATTCTGTACACCTCATGGGGGAAGTTCCCCACCGAGAGGGGCAGCCCAACGGCCTGAAAAGCCATCTTGGCCAGCTGTCGCTGTGTCATGGGGAAGCCACGGCCGTCGCGGAGGCGCTCCGTCAGCGCCACGTCGAGGACGAGCTCGACGAGGTCGCTGCGTTTAGCTGTCCATTTCACCGAACCCGCCGGCTGCTGGATAAGCCAGTAAAGATAATGTACCAAATCCATCGGCTCAACGGGTAAAAAGTCCACGATAACTGGTTGGTTTGGGGAGGGTGATCGGCTCCTCCCAGGTCACGAGAATCTCCGGACTCAGCCGTGCCTCACGCCACAGCATGGCGAAATATTCCACGACCGGCAACCGCCGTGTCGACCGGCTGTACCTTGCCACAGCATAGATGTTGGCGGGCATCCTGACATGGAGGTTGCGGCAGAGCCGCGTCGCTATCTCCCGAAAAGTCATCGGGCGACCTGTGGACTTGTCGGTAAACACACGCCACTGCCACAGCTGGTAGGCGTTCTCAATAAGTTGGTCGGCAGAATCCTGCCAGCGGGGAAAGCCGTCACCACGTGGAGAAAGATTCATCATCCTCTGAAAGAATGCTACCATCCGCGCCTTGTTCTCGGCATACTCCAACGGGCTCATCGCAATCCCTTGCTTCCCCCGCTCTATACTCATCATTATCATAACAAAGAAAGTTTAATAAAAGATATAATTAGTTACGGGTGCAAAGATAATCGTTATACAGATAACTGCCAAGAAAATTGTATAACAATTAACTTAATTTAGGAAACGATATATCATCAGGTATCAGTCTATACTCCCTGATAATTTATGAGAGGAACAAAACGCAGAATAGTTACGGCCATAAACATCGCTATGGTTTTGTTCAGCGAAAGAGGTGATTTAAGGTAATCTGACGAAGTCAAGGAAAGAGAATAAACCTACAGGAAATAAGTCTATTTATTATAGGTCGTCGAAGCGGATTTCCTTCTCTACGGGTGTTATCTTCACGTTTTTCTGTCTCCATTGCGCTACCTTCTTCTGCGATGCCGGCGAGAGATGGCCACGGACGGCCTGCTCGATGATGAGGGCAGCGAGGGGTGCGGCAAGGTCGGCACCGAAGCCGCCATTCTCCACATAGACGCTCACGGCAATCTTTGCATCCGTCATCGGAGCAAAGCCCATGAAGATGGAATGGTCCTTACCCTCGTTCTCCGCCGTTCCCGTCTTCCCACATATTTTATATAGGGGCGTGTTGATACTCGCCGCCGTGCCCCCCGTCACCGCCGCCCGCATGCCCGCGATGACGGTGGTGAAAGCCGCTGGCGACGCCATGCTGTGGTGGCGACGGACAAAGGTGGAGTCTTTAGACCCCGCCGGGACTTTATGGATATGCGGTGTGACATACCATCCGCGGTTGGCGATGAGGGCAGCGAGGTTGCAGAGCTGCAGCGGTGTCGTCGTCACCTCACCCTGCCCCATGCCCATCCACATGATGGTCGTCCCGTTCCAGTTGCCGCGGTGGTGGCGCTGCAGATAGGCAGAGTCCGGGATGCAGCCCGCCTCCTCACCGGGAAGGTCGACGCCGAGACGGTGGCCCAGACCGAAGGAGTGCATATAGCGGGCCCATCGGTTGATAGCCCGGTATTTGGTGAGATAAGCCTGTCGGTTGTCTATCATCTCCTGAAAGGCTTTACAAAAATAGGAGTTGCAGCTCTGCCCGATGGCCTGGACAAGGGCTAAGGGTGCCCGATGTGGATGGCAGCCGATATGAATCTTGTTGAAGTAGAAGCCGCGGTGGCAGGGGTAGGTCTTCTCCGGCACCAGCGTCCCCTCAGAGAGCATCTCCAAGGCCTGCGCCGTCTTGAACGTCGAGCCCGGAGAATAGACCTTTGCGATGGCACGGTTCACGCCGTCGTCGACCTTGTTATGGCTCACCATGCAGCGGATGCGCCCCGTTGCCGGTTCTATGGCCACGATGCTGCCCTGCTTGCCCTGGAGGAGCTTCTCGGCGAGCTGCTGCAAGGCCGGGTCGAGGCAGAGAAGTCCGGAGTCGGCCTGCGCCGTGAGATCACGCGTCACCGAATAGGATGTCTGAGCCTGCACGCCACAGACCATCACCAACATGATGATGATGGTCACAAGTCGCTGCAAGCCGTCGTTTATGAGTTTCTTATACACATTATAATAATGGTCTCTCTTTTCCACTGTTTTCGTTGACTTCTTTTTACTAATTCAATGCAAAGGTAATGGAAAAATCCTTAATAGCGCCACAAAACCAAGATAAAACCATGGGGGGTTGGCAGTAGTTACCCTCATCGTTATGTCTCTCACCGTTGTTAGACGAACTGCTGACAATTGTTAGACGAACTGCTGACAATTGTTAGACGAACTGCTGACAATTGTTAGACTATCACCATTTCAGGTATCCATACTTTTCTTTATACCACAGCTGAACGGCGTTGATGATGTTCTGCCATACCATGTAGGCGCAGGGTGCGATGACGCAGACGGGGTTGAGGAAGTGGAGCATAAGCCAGATGCCCACCACATTATTCTTCTGTCCCAAGCACTGGCCACCACAGATGCGCGCCTCCTCGCCCCAGATGCCACCGATGGACTTCCCCAAGGAGAAGAGGATGAGACACACCACAAGGGGCAGCAGGAGCAACAGCGAGAGCACCAAGCCCGACAGCGGAGAGTGCAGGATGGTCTGCAACGACAGCCCCATGATAATGGTGAGGTTGAACGACCACATATAATAAGGTGCATTCGGCATCCGCTTCACCCATGTCACCACCTTCGGGAAGAAGCGCTGTGTGAGCAGACCCAAGATGAGGGGCAGGATGAGGACACGCACCACACGGTCCAGGACCAGGAGGAAGGCCGTCATAAACGACACGTCGGCGCTACGCTCCACCATCGGGAAGAAGAAGGGGATGATGACGACGGTGAAGCAGTTGGCGATAATCATATACACCGTCATCGTGGCGATGCTACCACCCAACTTCTCCGTGACGACAGCCGCCGCGGCCGCCGTAGGGCAGATGACGATGATGAAGATGCCCTCCCAAACGATCTTCGCGTCGGGAGACGTCAGATGCACGATGACGAGGACCACGAGGGCCGTGAGCACCGTGCGCACAATCTGAAGGGCGAAATGCCACTTCCGGGGCTTGAAGTTGTGCATGTCAATCTTGCAGAACGTCATGTACAACATGATAAAGATGACAACGGGGAGCAACTCCACGAGTTTCGGACCGGCAAAGTCGCCGAATGGTTCTAAAAAGGGAACTTGTGAAAAAAGAAGATAGATGATGGAGCCCACCAAGAGCGCAAAGAGCAGCGTCCAGTGCTTTATAAGGGAAATAACGCGTGACATAGCCTATGAGTTTGTTTACGGGTGCAAAGTTACAGCTATTTCTGCCGAATAGCAAACATTCCCCACATTTATTCACTCTGTCCTTAAGGCAGGAAGATAGTCATTGTCAAGCGCTTCCGCCGATTGCCCAAAGTATCATTTGAGGTGAGAAGCGGTAAAACGCTGACAAGCAAAGGTATCGAAAAAAAGTTGCGTGAGGACGAAAAAAAGCCTTGGAAATGTTTCAATCATACCAATCTTTTTCTTACTTTTGCAGTCGGAAAGTAGGAAGAAACGGAAAACTTCTCTCCATTTCAGAAGCGGGAAGTTTTCCAAAACGGAAAACTTTCCGCAAAGAAAAATCAGAAAAGTTTCCGAAATCATCTAACTGATTTAACGATATTGCCATGATACAAGTAAGAAAGCGCGACGGCAAGGTGGTGCCGTTCGACCTGCAAAAGATTAAAACCGCCATCCTCAAAGACCTCAAGGCCATCGGCCACGAGGGTGACATTGAAGCTATCGCTCAGGACTATGCCGACAGAGTCTTCTCCCTCTGCGAGAAGAAGTACCTGCCCTCTACCAACATCTTTGAGATAGAGAATATCCAGGATACCGTCGTCGAGGTGCTGGCTCAGGAGGGCGAGACACGCGCCGTCATCGCCTACTGCGAATACCGCTATCAGCACAAGCTCGACAGAGAGATGCGCGTCAAGAAGGCCTATGAGGACAAGCTCATGGCAAAGAATGTCGTCAACCAGAATGCCAACATCGACGAATACTCCGGTGGTGGCCGTTCCGGCGAGGCTGCCAACGTCTACGAGAAGCAGTATGCCCTCGACCACTGCATGAGCGACATGGCCCGCCGCAACCACGAGAACAACGAGATTTACATCCACGACCTCAACAAGTATGCCATCGGCTTCCACAACTGCCTGTCCATACCTTTCGACGACCTGCTGTCCAAGGGCTTCCACACCCGTCAGGGCGACGTGCGCCCCGCCGGTTCGCTGAACACCGCCATGCAGCTCGTGGCCGTCATCTTCCAGCTGCAGAGCCTCGACCAGTTCGGTGGCGTCAGCGCCACACATATCGACTGGACGATGGTGCCCTACTTCCGCAAGTCGTTTTTCAAGCACTATATCGCCGCATGGGTCAGAGACCAGCCCGACTACGACACCACCGACTTCGTGGCCCTCTACGACCAGACCTATACAGATAATATCGGTGTCACCCGCTCGGCCTTCGAGAAGTGGACAGACTCCCTGAAGGAGGACTTCTTCCAAAAGACACATCTTAAGAAGAGCGACTTCACCCTGGCCAACAAGGCACACCTTGATGCCAAATACTACAACAGCGCCCTGTGCGAGACCATCCAGGAGCTCCACCAGGCTGTCGAGGCCATGTATCACAACCTCAACACCCTGCAGAGCCGCAGCGGCGACCAGCTGCCCTTCACCTCCATCAACTATGGCACCTGCACCCTGGAGGAAGGCCGGCTCGTCACCCGTGCCCTGCTCCTCGGCTCCTTAGAGGGCATCGGCTTCCACCACAACACCCCCATCTTCCCCTGCGGCATCTTCCAGTATATGAAAGGTGTCAACGACAAGCCGGGTACACCCAACTACGACCTCAAGCAGCTCGCCATGCGCTCCACCTCACAGCGCCTCTACCCCAACTACGCCAACGTGGACTGGAGCGGCAACGCCGGCTACGACCGCAACGACCCCCGCACCTATTTCTCCACCATGGGATGCCGCACCGCCAACGGCTACGACATCAACGGACTGGGACAGCTCAAGGACGGACGCGGCAATATCTGCCCCACCACCATCATCCTGCCCACGCTGGCCATGGAGGCCGACAGAGACGTGGAGAAGTTTATGAAGCTCCTCGACGAGAAGATTCACGAAGCTAAGGACACCCTCATCGAGCGTTTCAACTGGATATGCTCCCAGGATCCCAAGACGGCACCGTTTATGTGGGACAACCACACCATGGCAGGCTACATCCCCGAGGAGGGCATCCGCTCGGCCATGAAGCACGGCACCTTAGCCATGGGACAGCTCGGACTCGCCGAGACCCTCCAGCTCCTCATCGGCTGCAACCAGACCACACCCATGGGCATGGCACTGGCCAAGCGCATCGAGACACTCTTCAGCAAGCGCTGCAAGGAGTTCAAGGAGCAGTACAAGCTCAACTTCGGCGTCTACTACACACCCGCCGAGAACCTCTGCTACACCGCCATGCAGAAGTTCAAGGCTAAATACGGTATCATCAAGAATGTCAGTGACCGTGACTACTTCACCAACTCCATCCACGTCCCCGTGTGGGAGAAGATGACGCCATTTGAGAAGATCGACATCGAGAGCCAGCTCACCGGCTACTCCTCCGCCGGCTGCATCACCTACGTCGAGCTCCCCTCCACCACCAAGCACAATGTCGGCGCCCTGGAGAAGATCATCGACTACGCTATGGAGAAGGACATCCCCTACTTCGCCATCAACGTCCCCAACGACACCTGCATGGACTGCGGCTATACCGACGAGATCAACGACGCCTGCCCCATCTGCGGCAGCCACAACATCCGTCGCCTGCGCCGTGTCACCGGCTACCTCACCACCGACTACCACAACTTCAACCTCGGCAAGCAGGCTGAGGTCATGGACCGCGTGAAGCACATCCGCTCTTTCAAGCAGACCGTAGCAGAAGAAAAAAAAGCTGACGCCGCTCAGGGCGGCGACCTCAACGTGGGCAAGACGAAAGTAGCAGCCCCACGCGAAAACATCTGATTCAACAATGAGATTTCACGATATCACAACCTGTGACGTCAACAATGGCGAGGGCTTCCGCGTCACCCTCTGGGTGGCCGGATGCTCCCACCATTGTAAAGGCTGTCAGAACCCGGAGACCTGGGATTTCAAGGGCGGCAAGCCCTTCGACGACATCGCTCACGAGTATCTCTTCTCCGAGCTCGCCAAACCCTACATCCAAGGTCTCACCCTCTCCGGCGGCGACCCACTGTGCTCGCCCGTCGACATCACGGCACTGGCCAAAGAAGTCAAGGACAAACTCCCCGACAAAGACATCTGGCTCTACACAGGATTCAAGTTTGAGGACATAGAAGCCTCAGCAACATTGTCAAAAATATTACCATTCGTCGACGTCATCGTCGATGGAGAGTATGTAGAAGCTCTCCGCGACGTCACACTCGCCTTCCGCGGTTCTCGTAATCAGAGAATTATAACCCTCAAGGACGGCAAAGTCGTAAAAACGGAGGGAGGAAGATATTAAAGGCCGGCAATGCTGTCGCCTGAAATTTTTCTTCAAAAAATTGCCAACTTGTTTGGTCGTTTCGTTTTAAATAAGTAAATTTGCAGCGTCTTCGTGAGAAGACTCCATTTAAGTTTCATTAGGTTAGTAGTTTGATAGATTTTTAAGGTAAAAACGGGAATGAGTTTCCATCAGCGGGAGTTTTGCGGTCAACCATGTCGTTGGTTGTATTTTTCCGCCCTCCAAAGCCGATGAAAACATTTTCCCTACAAGAAGGTAGTACAAGTGATTGTGCTGCCTTTTTTGTTTTAACATAATTAAAAGGCAAAAAGAGTGCGTAATTAAATCATTCTTAGTAAATTTGCAGCTAAAATAGTAATTTACAGAGAAAATAGCAACAATGAGACACTGCTTTTCGCCTATTTGCATCATGCTCACAGCCATTTTGACGCTGTCCTCATGTCTTAGCAACGATGACAATGACGATACCACATACTATGACGACACGGCCATCTCGAGTTTCAGTTTGGGAACCCTGAGCGTCGTGAACCACACCACAGCAAAGGATGGTGTCACCGACTCCACCTACACCACTTCGCTGACAGGCAGCAAATACAAGTTCGACATCGACCAGCTGACGGCCACGATCTCCAATGCCGACTCCCTGCCCGCGGGCACGAAGGTCAGCGCTGTCCTGGCTACCATCGGCACCGTCAACGGCGGCACAGCAGTTCTCAACCTCAAGTCGTCGACAGGCAAGGACAGCCTCGTCTACTATTCTTCCTCCGACTCCATCGACTTTTCCAATCCCGTCCGCGTGCGTGTGTACAACATGCGTGCTACGGCCTGGCGTGAATATACCGTCACGGTCAACGTCCATCGCGAGCGTCCCGACGCCTTTGCATGGAACAAGACCGAGGTGGCAGGCCTGAGCGGTGTCACCAACCGCCATTTCGTCACCCTCACCGACGGCACCGTCGCCCTCTTAGGGCAGCGCAACGGCGAGAGCGTGGCCTTCACCAAAGGCACATCGGGATGGCAGGAGACGACTGTCGCCGACGCCGACACCGACGCCCTGGCACGCACGGCAGCCTATAAATACGCCATGCGCAACGGCAGCATCATGCGCAGCCCCTTAGGCTCCGCACAGTGGACCGCAGAGAGCATCGACGACGATGCCTCCTATCTGCCTACCGCCAACGCCAACATCATTGTCAAGGAATCGGCTGTGAACCCCGGCACCTATAACCTCGTGCTCATCGGCAACAACAACGGCAATACCGTGGTATGGAGCAAGGTTGAGGAGAGCGACAACGCCACCAACGAATGGGCCTTCTATTCCAAAGACGACTACAACCAGAAGACACTGCCCTACCTCGCCAACCTCACCGCCACAGGCTACGACGGCGGCATCATCGCCACCGGTGGCGACTTCTCAAAGGTCTACTTCAGCCCCGACAACGGACTCACCTGGAGTCAGAACACCACCTACACGCTGCCCACAGCCTTTGGCAGGACAGCAGCCCATGTAACCATCACGACAGACAATAATAATATAATGTATATCACCCGTGACGGCAGCGACGAAATATGGTCCGGTCGCCTCGCCCGCTTAGGCTGGGCCAAGAGCCAGACCGTTTTCACACACGCTGCTCAATAAGTCCGTCACGAACCATACACGATGAGACTCGCCAGAATCCTTACCATCATGCTCTTCGCCGCCGGTGTCCTCACGGCTCATGCCCAGGACGATCCGGAATACCGGATGGAGGTGGGTGCCGCCATCGGCACGACGGGATACCTCGGCGACTTCAACGGCAACCTCACCAAGGACCTGCAGCCAGCGGCGGCCCTCATCGGCCGCTACAACTTCAACCCCTGGATGGCCCTGCGACTCAATGTCGCCGTGGGCAAGCTCAAGGGAGACGCCAAGGATGTCACGACCTATTATCCTGACTACACCACAGCGGGCTACACGTTCAGCAACAGGCTCTACAGCGCCGATGTCACCTACGAGTACAACTTCTGGCCTTATGGCACGGGATGGGACTACCGGGGTGCCAAACGCCTGACGCCCTTCGTCTTCGGCGGCATCGGCATGGCCGTGGCCAAGACACCGGAGAAGAGCCATGCCGCCCTGACGCTGCCCTTGGGTCTCGGAGTGAAATACAAGATTGGCGACAGGGTGAACATCGGCCTGGAAGGGGCCATCGACTTCACCACCAACGACTGGCTCGACGGTGTCAAAGACCCGTATCAGGTGGAGAGCAGCGGAATGTTTAAGAACACCGACTGCTTCTCACGGCTTCAGCTCTCCATCTCCTACTCCTTCTCACCGCGATGCGTCACCTGTAACAAAGAATAAAGCACTATGCTCATGGATATGAACAACATCCCACACCATATTGCCATCATCATGGACGGCAATGGCCGATGGGCCACAGAAAGAGGTAAAGACCGCAGCTACGGCCACCAGGCCGGTGTAGAGACTGTCAGGAGAATCACTTCGGAATGCGTGCGCCTCGGCGTCAAGGAACTCACCCTCTACACCTTCTCCACAGAGAACTGGAACCGCCCCGCCACGGAGGTCCATGCCATCATGGGCCTTGTCCTGACCAACCTTGAGGACGAGATATTCATGAAGAACAACGTGCGCTTCCGCGTCATCGGCGACATCGACCGCCTGCCCCAGCCCGTCCAGGACCGTCTCCACGAGACCGAGGCACACACCGCCGCCAACGATGCCATGACGATGGTCGTGGCCTTGAGCTACTCCTCACGCTGGGAGATAACGAAGGCCGTGAAAGACATCGTCAGCGAGGGAATCCCCGCCGACAAAATCACCGAGGACGTCATCGCCCAGCATTTGCAGACGAGCTTCATGCCCGACCCGGACCTGCTCATCCGCACAGGAGGAGAATACCGCATCTCCAACTACCTGCTGTGGCAGATTGCCTACACAGAACTGTATTTCACAAACACTTACTGGCCCGACTTCTCCGAGGAGGACCTTCACAAAGCTATAGAGTCATACCAGAGCCGTCAGCGCCGTTTCGGAAAGACTGAGGCACAAGTAGAGAGAGAAAAGAATTAATAGGATGCACTATAACAAGAAGAAAGTAATGGCCGCCATGCTGGCCTTAGCATGCTGTGTCGGCGCCGAGGCGCAGGAGCGTATCATACACCCCGACATCACCTATGCCGGTACACCGAGAAATCTCGTCATCGGAGGCTTCAACGTCTCCGGCATGGAAGGCTACGAGGACTATATGCTCGCCGGTATCTCAGGGCTCACCGTGGGACAGAGAATCTCTGTGCCGGGCACGGAGATTACCAACGCCGTGAAGCGCTACTGGCAGCACGGACTCTTCTCCGACGTTCAGATTTCAGCCGACTCCATCGTGGGCGAGAAAATCTATCTGCATATCGCCCTCAAGCCCAGACCCAGAGTCTCCGACATCAACTACATCGGTCTGAAGAAGACCGAGAAGGAGGATATGGAGAAGAAGCTCGGTATCCTCAAAGGCGGACAGATTACGCCAAACATGATAGACCGTGCCAAAATCCTGGCCAAGAAATACTTCGACGACAAAGGCTATAAGAACGCTGACATAGAAATCAACCAGCGCGAGGATGCCTCGAAGAAGAACCAGGTCATCCTTGACATCATCATCGACAAGAAGGAGAAGATGAAGGTGAGAAACATCTTCATCGAGGGCAACAAGAACCTCAAGACGTCGAAGATCAAAGGTGGCTTCCTGAAGAAGGGCGCCTTTGCCAAGACCCACGAGGCCGGCAAATTTGCCAACTTCCTCAAGTCAAAGAAATACACCCCTGAGCGCTGGAAAGAGGACAAAGAGAAGCTCCTGTCCAAATACTATGAGCTCGGTTACCGCGATGCCGCCATCCTCGGCGACAGCGTCTGGAACAACGACCCCAAGCACGTCAACATCTGGATAAAGGTCGACGAGGGGCAGAAATACTATATCCGCAACATCCACTGGGTGGGCAACACCGTCTACACCACCGACTACCTCAATGCCGTCCTTGGCATGAAGCCCGGTGACGTCTACAACCAGAAGCTCCTCAGCAAGCGCCTCAAGGAGGACGACGACGCCGTGGGCAACCTCTATTACAACAACGGCTATGTCTTCTCCAACATCGACCCCGTGGAGCAGAACATCCAGGGCGACTCCATCGACCTGGAGATGCGTGTCCAGGAGGGTCCCCAGGCCCACCTCTCACACGTCCGTATCTATGGTAACAACCGCCTCTATGAGAATGTTGTCAGACGCGAGCTCCGCACCAAGCCTGGCGACCTTTTCTCCAAGGACGCCATCATGCGCTCCTACCGTGAGATAGCCTCCATGGGACATTTCGACCCGGAGAAGATCAACCCCGATGTCAAGCCCGACTACGAGGACGGAACCGTGGACATCAACTGGCAGCTCGAACAGAAGTCCAACGACCAGATTGAGTTCTCACTCGGCTGGGGTCAGACGGGCGTCATCGGCCGCGTGGGTCTGAAGCTGAACAACTTCTCACTGGCCAACCTCTTCCACAAGAACAAGGAGCACCGAGGCATCATGCCTATCGGCGACGGCGAGCAGCTCTCACTCAATGTGCAGACCAACGGTACCTACTACCAGAGCTACAGCGCCTCCTACTCCACCAACTGGTTTGGTGGCAAGCGCCCGAACCAGCTCTCCCTGAGCTTCTTCTTCTCCAAGCAGACGGATATCAACAGCAACTATTACAACCAGGCGTGGGCCAACAACTATGCCTACAGCCTCTACGGATACAACTCCTACGGGTACAACTACTCCAACTACGAGAACTATTACGACCCCGACAAGTATATCAAGCTGTTCGGTGCCACCCTGGGCTGGGGCAAGCGTCTGAGATGGCCTGACGACTACTTCACCGTCTCGGCAGCACTGTCCTATACCCGCTACATGCTGAAGAACTGGCAGTACTTCTACCTCATGACAAACGGTAACGCCAACAACCTCAACCTCAGCCTCTCGCTGAGCAGAACGTCGACGGACAACCAGCTCTTCCCACGTACCGGCTCCGACTTCTCGGCTTCCGTGACGCTGACACCGCCATGGTCGCTCTTCGACAACAAGGACTATAAGAACTTGGCCAACAACCCCTACTCCCCGACCTATGTCGCCGAGCAGCAGGAGAAGTACAAGTGGATTGAGTACCATAAGTGGAGTTTCCGCTCCAGGACCTACACCGCCCTGACGCAGGGTCAGAAGTGCTTCGTGCTCATGACACGCGCCGACTTCGGTATCCTGGGCAGCTACAACAAGTACAAGAAGACGCCGTTCGAGACCTACTATATGGGCGGTGACGGTATGAGCGGCTACTCCTCGTCGTTCGGTGAGGAGACCATCGGCCTGCGCGGTTACGAGAACGGTTCTCTGGCCTACAACGGCTACGCCTACGACCGCTTCACTCTGGAGCTCCGCTACCCGTTCATGCTCGGCAACACCACCATCTACGGCCTCACCTTCCTCGAAGGCGGTAACGCCTGGACCAACGTCAGCGACTTCAACCCCTTCAACATGAAGCGGTCGGCGGGTCTCGGCGTGCGTATCTACCTCCCCATGGTCGGACTCATGGGTATCGACTGGGGTTACGGCTTCGACAGGGATAACGTCAACGGCACCAAGGGTGGCTCGCAGTTCCACTTCGTCCTCGGACAGGAATTCTAACATATCAGTTCAGAACAGCTAAACAGCGTATCAACAATGAACAAGAAGATAACATCATTCCTCATCCTCCTCGCCTTCGTGGCTCTCATGCCGCTGAAGGCAGGGGCACAGAAGTTTGCGCTCATCGACATGGAGTATGTCCTGAAGAACATCCCCGCCTACGAGCGCGCCAACGAACAGCTCAACCAGACATCGAAGAAATGGCAGGCTGAGGTCGAGGCCCTCAACACCGAGGCTTCGACAATGTACAAGAACTATCAGAACGAGGTCGTCTTCCTCTCCCAGGAGCAGAAGAAGGCCAAGCAGGAGCAGATTATGAAGAAGGAGAAGGAGGCCGCCGACCTCAAGCAGAAGTACTTCGCCCCGGAGGGTGAGCTCTTCAAGAAGCGCGAGAGCCTCCTACAGCCTATCCAGGAAGAGGTCTACAACGCCGTCAAGGAGATTGCTGACCTCAGAGGCTACAGCCTCGTCCTCGACAGAGCCTCCGACACCGCCATCATCTTCGGATCGCCAAGGATAGACATCTCCGACGAGGTGCTCAAGAAGCTCGGATACTCCGCAAGATAAGCTCATGCTACAACAACGGGCACTATGCCCTTACAAACAAAAAGAATTAATAAAATCAATAACAACAATGAAAAAACTCCTTTTATTCATCATGCTGATGGCACCTCTTGCCACCTTTGCACAGAAGTTTGGTAAAGTCAACACTCAGACCATCATGCAGGCTCTCCCCGAGATTGCCAAGATCAACGGTGAGCTCCAGGCTCAGCAGAAGACTTATGAGAACGACCTGAAGAGCATGCAGGACGAGCTCACACGCCAGAGCGACGCCTACGAGAAGGGAAAGAGCACCATGAACGCTACTGCCCAGCAGCAGAAAGAGCAGGAACTCCAAAGCCTCTATCAGAAGATTCAGCAGACCTACCAGGACAACCAGCAGGCTCTGCAGAAGAAGCAGCAGGACCTCATGCAGCCCGTCATCACAAAGGTGCGCAACGCCATTGAGAACGTGGGCAAGAACGGTGGCTTCACCTACATCTTCGAGGACGGGGTGGCTGTATACACAGGCACCAATGTCGAGGATGTCACCGCTAAGGTGCAGGCCGAGATTGCCAAGATGAAGTAATCAACACATTGACGACTTTCCAAGCCCCAAGACTCGCCGGCCTCTGCCGGAAGGGTCTTGGAGCTTTGGCTATTAGCCACTGCCTACCAAGGCTAAAAACAGACAATCATCATGAAGACCTTTTTTCTCTCTATCCTCTTCGCCCTCACCGGCCTCACTGCCATGGCCCAGAAGGTGGACACGACGGTGCACTTCGGCTTTCTGAGCTGCGACTCCGCCCTCCATGCCCTCCCCGACTATGTCATCGCCAGGCACAACCTCGACGACCTCAAGGCTAAATACGACGCCGAGATGAAGCGTGTCGAGGACGAGTTCAACCAGAAATACGAGCTCTTCATCGAGCAGCAGGCGTCGTTGGCGCCGTCCATCCGGCAGAAGCGGCAGGCTGAGCTTCAGGACCTCATGGCGAAGAACATGGCCTTCAAGGAAGAGGCCCGCCGTCTGCTCCGTGAGGCTGAGCAGGAGGCACTGACACCCCTCCGCAGGACCGTCAACGCCGCTATCACACGCATCGGACAGCAGCGCCATCTCGCCTTCGTCATCAACACCGACGGCAACGCCATGCCCTATGCCGACACCACCATGGGCGTCGACATCACCGACGACGTCATCAAGGCAGCACGTTAACTTTGTCGACTATGAAATCTTCTCTACCCCATACCCCGGGACCCATCGGCGTCTTCGACTCCGGCTACGGCGGTCTCACCATCCTACACGGCATCCGACAGCTTATGCCGCAATACGACTATCTGTATCTCGGCGACAATGCCCGCGCACCCTATGGCCCGCGCTCCTTCGATGTCGTCTACGAGTTCACACGTCAGGCTGTCTACAAACTCTTCGAGATGGGCTGCCGCCTCGTCATCATCGGCTGCAACACCGCCTCGGCAAAAGCCCTGCGCTCTATTCAGCAGAACGACCTTCCCCAATGGGACCCTGACCGCCGCGTCCTGGGCATCATCATACCTACCGCAGAGGTTATCGGCACCATCACACGCAACAACCACGTCGGACTCCTCGCCACGGAGGGCACCGTGAAAAGCCACAGCTACGACATCGAGATACAGAAACGGTGGCCCGATATCAAGGTCACGGGCCAGGCCTGCCCCTTCTGGGTGCCCCTCGTGGAATATGACGAGGCTGACTCCCCAGGTGCCGACTACTTCGTCAGGAAGCGCATCGAGCAGCTCATGCTCAAGGACCCTGACATCGACACCATCATCCTCGGCTGTACCCACTTTCCGCTCCTCATGCCGAAGATTCTGAAATACACCAAGCCCGGCGTGACCATCGTCCCACAGGGCGAGTATGTGGCCAACAGCCTACAGAACTATCTCCAACGCCACCCCGATATGGACGCCGCTCTCACCAAAGGCTCCTCAGTGGCTTACTACACCACCGAGAACGCTGACAAGTTCAAGGAGTCGGCCTCCATCTTCCTTCACGAAAAGATTTCCGCCACCCATATCGACCTCGGCTGACCACTGCCCCGCCATCACCCCGCTGCTTTGCAGCAGCCCTAATATTTACCATTATGCAAGAGACAAGACAAAACAAAATTTCCCGCCTCCTCCAGAAGGAGCTTGCTGAGATATTCCAGAGCCAGACACGCCAGACCCACGGCGTCCTGGTCAGTGTGACACGCGTGCGCATCAGCCCGGACCTGAGCATCTGCACGGCCTACCTGAGCATATTCCCCTCTGAGAAGGGTGAGGAACTCTTAGAGAACATCAGAAGCAACGAAAAGACGATACGCTACGAGCTCGGCCGCCGCGTTCGCAACCAGCTGCGCATCATCCCAGAGCTACGCTTCTTCCTCGACGACAGCCTCGACTACATGGAGCATATCGACGAACTGCTGAAGAAGTAACACTGCGGTATGAACTTTCCTTTCTTCATCGCACGACGCTACCTCTTCTCCAAGAAGAAGACGCACGCCATCAACGTCATCTCCCTCGTCTCTGTCATCGGTGTCGCCGTGGCCACGACAGCCCTCGTCATCGTCCTCTCCGTCTTCAACGGCTTCCATGACCTCGTAGCGGGATTCTTCACGAATTTCGACCCGCAGATAAAGGTCGTCCCCGTGACGGGCAAGACAGTGGCCGCCGACGACCCTATCCTCACAAAGATACGCCACCTCCCCGAAGTCGAGGTGGCGACAGAGACTTATGAGGACATGGCCCTCGCTGTCTACAACGGCCACCAGGCTATGGTCACCGTGAAGGGTGTCGACGACAACTTCGCCGACCTCACACATATCACGGAGATTCTCTATGGCGACGGGCGCTTCGAGCTCCACACCGCCAACCTCGAATACGGTACGCCGGGTATCCGCCTCGCCGCCAACCTCGGCACGGGCGCACACTGGGACAACTACCTGCGCATCTATGCACCACGCCGCGAGGGACAGCTCGACATGAGTGACATGCAGAATGGCTTCGTCGTCGACAGCTTGCTCTCCGACGGCGTCGTCTTTGCCGTGAACCAGAAGAAATACGATGCTAACTACATCATCACATCCATAGGCTTTGCCCGCCGCCTCTTCGACGGGCAGGGCCGCCTCTCGGCTTTGGAGCTACGGCTGAAGCCAGGCTCCGACTTCGACGCCGTACAGCGCGAGATGCAGGACATTGCAGGCGACAAATACAAGGTCCTCGACCGCTTTGAGCAGCAGGCCGACACGTTCAAAATCATGAAGATAGAGAAGCTCATGGCGTACATCTTCCTGACCTTCATCCTCATCGTGGCTTGCTTCAACATCATCGGGTCGCTGTCCATGCTTATCATCGACAAGAAAGACGACATCGTGACGCTCCGTAACCTCGGTGCTGACAACAAGACCATCACGCGCATCTTCCTCTTCGAGGGACGCCTCATCAGTGTCATCGGCGCCGTCCTCGGCATCGCCATCGGTCTGTTGCTCTGTCTGCTGCAACAGCAGTTCGGCTTCGTGCCCATGGGCAGCAGCGACGGCAGCTTCATCGTCAACGCCTATCCCGTCAGCGTTCACTATAGCGACATCCTCGTCATCTTCGTCACAGTCATAGCTGCCGGATGGCTCGCCGTCTACTATCCCGTCCACTCCTTCGCAAAAAAGGTATTGGGGAAATAGAGTGAGAAGCGGACAGCTATTCGAGTGAGAAGTGAACAAGTATTCGAGTAAGAAGTAAACAGCTATTCGAGTGAGAAGTGAACAGCTATTCGAGTGAGAAGTGAACAGCTGTTCGAGTGAGAAGTGAACAGCTATTCGAGTGAGAAGTGAACAGCTTTTCGAGTGAAGAATGAATTTGCCGACCCCGGCGGGGTCGCACCATGAATGACCCCAGGTCGTCTCGGTGCCGTGAGGACAGCGCGAAGCGCGACCTCACGGCACCGAGCGACCTGGGGTTTG
>UQRP01000034.1 GCA_900543585.1 uncultured Prevotella sp. | reverse complement strand
CACCGCGCCCGTTCGACGACCTGGGGTCATTCGTGGTGTGACCCCTCCGGGGTCAGTGCTCATTCATGGTGCTACATCGATTGGGTCAGTGCTCATTCATAGTGAGACCCTCCGGGGTCAGTGCTCATTTATGGGGGAAGCGGGGGATGGTGCATGAATCCATGCCATCTCTCATCATAAGGTTATTATAAATAGGTGTGAAGCATGACTGAAAAAGGAAAAAAGCATTACCTTTGTGGTATGGAAAGATAATATCGTTATGGACAACAAAACAATTCTTGATAAGCGGGCGCTGAGACAGCTTATCCGCGAGCGTAAGAAACAATATAGTCTGGAACAGCGGGAGGCGTGGAGCCGTGACATCTGTGAGCAGCTCCTCCGCCATCCCCGTATGCAAGCCGCTGGCACGGTGATGCTCTATTACTCCCTGCCCGACGAGGTCGACACTCATGCCCTCGTCGACAGCCTTGTGACCGCCGGTAAGGAGGTGCTCTTGCCGAAGGTCCTCGATGGCGAGAACATGGAGGCGCGACGCTACACCGGTCCTGCTGACCTTGCCGAGGGATGCCTCCATCTTCTCGAACCTGTCGGTGCGGCTTTCACCGACTTGGCGTCCGTACCCCTTATCATCGTACCGGGTCTGAGCTTCGACAGCAACGGACACCGGCTCGGTCGCGGCCGTGGCTACTACGACCGATTCCTATCCCAGCTGCCACAGGCTTGGAAGATAGGCGTCTGCTTCTCCTTCCAGCGTGTCGACAGCGTCCCCGTCAGCGCTACCGACGTCGTCATGGACGAGGTGGTCAGTGACAAGGGAGTGGAATGAGTGAGTTGGCAAGGGACATTATTATCCACGAAGAACACGAAGATCACGAAAAGGAAAATAATACGAAGAACACGAAAGTCGGCTTCGCCGATCATACGCTGATGACTCGCTGATAATACGATGCATCATCGGCGAAGCCGTTCCTTTGTGTCTTTCGTGTCCTTCGTGGACAACACAAAGAGAACTTTCAAACAGACTGGCGCAATGTAGCTTTCCATTCCTGATTGCTATCTCTTAAAGATGGCTCTGATGGTGAAGAGGATGTGCATGATGAGGGTCTGGAAGAGGCCGTAGTGTGCGGCCATGACGCGGAAACGCTCCTTGAGGGAAGCCTTGTGGTTCTTGTTCGTCATGCCGCCATCGAGATAGTTGACGATGACCTCGTTGACATTGCGCAGGGGAAGATCCTCTTTGGCACATTCCTTCATGATACGGATGCACCAGTCGACGTCAGCGGAGAAGCGGTAGGTCTTGTTGTCGTAAGGAATCTTCTTGGCGATGTCCGCACGGGCGTAGAAGGCTTGATGGCAGACGAGCATGCCCCATCGGAAGGACTTCCATGACAGCTGCTTAGGTGGGGCGAGCCGACGGTGGCGCAGGAAATGACCTTCGTTGTCGACAATATCTGTATCGCCATAGAGGACGCCGGGCAGCACCTCGCCCTCGCCGACGCGTGCGGCCACGGTCTCCAAGGTGTCGTCGTTGGGGAAGACGTCGCCGGCATTGAGGAAGATGATATAGTTGCCGGTGGCATGGCGGATGCCTTTGTTCATTGCATCGTAGAGACCGCCGTCCTTCTCGGAGATGACGGCGGTGATATGTCCGTTGTCCGCCTTGTCCGACTTCTGTTTATACTCCATGGCCATTCTCACGGTGTCGTCTTTCGAGAGGCCGTCGAGGATGAGGTGCTCAATAGCGCCATAGCTCTGTCTGAGCACGCTGTCCAAGGTGCGCTGCAGAACGGGAGCGGCGTTGAAGGTGCAGGTGACGATAGTAAACGTAATCATATCTTGTAATGCTTGAAGGCCAGGACCTGGTTGTAGACTTCTATGTACTTCATTGCCACACTGCGCTGTGAGTAGTTGGCCATAACCTTCTGTACGCACTGTTTCTTCAGCGCGTCATGGTCAGCTTCGTCGAGAACCCAGTGGATGCCCGCGGCGAGGTCGTCGGCATCCTGGTATTTGGCTACATATCCGGTCTTCTCATGGTCTATCATCTCCGGTATGCCACCGACCTTGAAGCCCACGCATGGCACGCCACAGGCCATGGCTTCCATGATGGTGTTGGGCAGGTTGTCCTCTAAGGACGGCAGAACGTAGACATCGGCGGAGTTGTAGATGTCGATAATCTCCTTGTCGTTGCCGACATAGCCCAAGGGGAAGGAGGGCAGTGGCAGCTGTGCTGTCAGCTCTTCAGCGTTGGCACCGAGGATGGCAACGGCGGTGTTATCCTTCATCTCCGGGTGAGCGTCAACGAGCTTGTTGATGGCTTCGACAAAGAAGCTCATGCCCTTACGCTCATCGGTGACTTTCTGTGAGACGAAGAGGATGATGCGCTTGTCTTCGGGCAGTGTCGCCCTGAGTCTTGCCTGCCGCTGGTCTTTGGGGGCATAGAGCTTGGCGTCGATGGGGTTGGGGATGGTCTCTAAATGAAGGCCTGTGAGCAGAGCGCTCTGGCGTGCCTGGTCGCCTAACCACTTGCTGCAGGTGACGAAATGGATGCCACTGCCTCTATAGAGTTTCTGCTTGCGCTTGAAGATTTTTGTGGAGAGGTCTTTGTCGGATCCGCCGTCAGGCAACAGCCGGCAGTTGCGACACTGGCTCTTGAACGCCATGCAGCCGCGGCTGTAGTGGCAGATGCCTGTAGCCGGCCAGAGGTCGTGCATGGTCCATACTACGGGCTTGCCGCTCTTGAGAATCTTGTTGATGCTCTTCAGGGAGAGGAAGCCTTGGTTGACCCATGCTAAATGGATGACATCGGCCTCCTTGAATTCGGGAAGCTTGGTGATGTCGAAGCCGGTGTTGGCAAGGTCTATCTCGAAGAGGTGGTCACGGTGGAAGTGGAGATGCCAATATATGCACCATCTCTCCCAGAGGAAGTGTATGCGTTTGGCAAGGCTGCCACCTAAGCCTACTACGGTGATGTCGTCGGAGACTTTGTCCCTGACAAGCATCTTGGCTTTAACTCCATTGTTGTTCAGAGCGTCCATGAGGCGGTTGGCAGCAACGGCGGCGCCGCCAGTCCTTTCGCTCGTGTTGACTATAAGTACCCTCATAATGGTATTGCGTTTGTAATTACAAAATTAATAAAATGAGTTGGGATAGCGCGTAGTAGAATGTGAGTTTTTTTTTCTGTTTCAAAGAAACATGTGTTAAAAAGTTACGAAAAGATAGTAATATACGCCTAATGTAATTGATTTATATCAATAATAGTATAAGAAGCGAAGAAAAATGATGTAAAAAGTTGCAAGACGTATGTATTATTTGTACCTTTGTGGTGTCAAAAGGTTAATAGATTGTTTAGGTTAGTAGTAATAGATTTAGGTTTTTAGTTATTAGGTTTAAGGTAGATTTGATAGATTGTTTAACGGAAACGATGGAAGCCGTGAGGCCTTCATTTGGTTCGAAAAGGATTTTTAGTTAAACATAGGCTTTACGCTGGTGCTCGTCGATGAGTGTCAGCGTATTTTTTTGTTATTTTGTCACAAGTGCGACGGCGTAGGCGGAGATGCCTTCTTCGCGTCCGGTGAATCCGAGCTTCTCTGTTGTCGTAGCTTTGATGCTTATCTGGTCTTCGTCGCATCCCATGACTTTCGCCAAGCAGGCTTTCATGGCCGGCACGTGAGGGTTGAGTTTAGGATGCTCAGCACAGACGGTGGCGTCGATGTTTCCGACTTGATAACCTTTTGTGGCAATGAGGTCGATGACGCCTTTGAGGATGACCTTGCTGTCCATGTCGAGTGTCTTCTCGGAGTTGTCGGGGAAGTGGTAACCAATATCGCGCATGTTGGCGGCGCCGAGGAGTGCGTCGCAGATAGCGTGGATGAGGACGTCGGCATCGCTGTGACCGAGCAGTCCCATGGTGTGAGGAATCTCTATACCTCCCAAAATCAATTTACGGCCTTCCACGAGTTTGTGGACGTCGTAGCCCATTCCTATTCTTATCATATTATTATTATCAATGACGCCCGCTGTCTTGGTTGACGGCGGGCGGGGTTATGTTTATCTTCTGTTGAACAAGTCTTTGATGCCATCCATGTCGAAGGTCAGCGAGAAGCGCAGCGTCTGGTCGAGGGGATTGCTCTTTGCCGTACCGATGACGTATCCGGCATCGAGCTGGAAAGCGCTCATCTTGAATCCGGCACCCACGGTGAAGTACTTTCTGTTGCCTTTGTTCTGGCTCTCGTGGTGGTAACCGGCTCTGATGGAGAATCTGTCGCTGTAGTTGTATTCAGCGCCCACGCTCCATTGTATCTCCTCCAGCTCTTCCTTGAAGCCACCGGGCGCGTCGCTGAAACTCTTGAAGATGCCACTGATGCTTGACACATCGTAGTAGTCTTTCTGCACGCGCTGCTGATAGTCTTCTGTTGACTCGCCGTCTTTCTGCTTTGGGTAGGTGGGAACGAGCAGCTTGTTGGCGTCGGCGGCGAAGGCTATAGAGTTGTAGTTGTCGATGGGGTATTTCAGGGAGGCACCGAGACGCAGGTTGGTAGGTATGAACTCGCTGTTGTCACTTCCACCGAATGTAATCTTACTACCGATGTTGGAGATGTTCATGCCGAGACCTAACTGGCATTCGTGCTCATTGATGACGGGGTACGACTGGTAGTAGAGGGCGAGGTCGGCGGCGAAGGCCGAACCCGGTGAGGTGTCGTCGGTGTAGTCGTAGGTAAGGTCGGAGTAGATCCATCTCACGGCGGCGGCGATGGAGAAATGCTCGCTGAGCATCAGCGAGTAGGCGACATCAAGCGACATCTCGTAAGGCTTTGTCGTGATCGCCACCTCGTTGCTGGAGCTGCTGAGGCTTGGGTCGTTCATCTGGACCTCACCGAGGGAGAAATACCTTAGGGAGCCGGAGACCGCCGAGTAGTCGCCGATGCGATAGTACCCGGCTAAGTATCCGAGGTTGATATCGTTGACGAGCTGTCGCAGCCACGGTGTGAAGTTCAGGGCCACACCCGCCCGGCTGATGGCAAAGGGGTACTTAGCGGGGTTCCAATACTGAGAGTTGACGTCGGCCTCCGTGGCCACACCAACGTCACCCATACCGCCGGCTCTGGCGTCCGGCGCTATGGTCTGTGAGGTCACTGACGTATTGACAGGGTTGAACATGTCCTTCTTGTCCTGGGCCTTAGCGGTGAAGGCTATGAGCGAGAGAAGGCATGCGATGAGTATTCTGATGTTGCTGTTCATGTTATAGATGGCATGGATTTCCGTGAAGAGAAATCGGTACTATATAAGCTATAACGTCTATTCTCCGTTTATTATTGTGCGAAAAACGCCTTCTCATCAATTATTGTTCACGACGATGAGTTTCTGAGCCTTTGACGCCTTCGAACTGCCGTCGGCTGAGAGGCGCACTCTGTAGAGATAGACACCGGTCTGCAACTTCTGTCCGTTGCTCTGTGTGAGATCCCAGTCCACGGTATAGGCGTTGCCGGTCTGAGCACCTGTCTCGGAGTAGGTCCACAGCTGACGTCCGCTCATGTCGAAGACATCTATCGTCACGTCCATGTTGCATCCGCCGAAGTTGTGGGTGATGATGAACGTTGTCGATGTGGACGCCGGATTCTTTGATACGGCCACACTACTGATGGTCGGCTCTAAGGATTTGACGACGTTGAAGTTGAGCGTTGTCGTCGACACATTGTTCATCGTATCCCACGCGCGGAAGCGCAGGGAGTGCTTGCCGGGCTCCAAGGCTGGTATATTATAATATGTGTATCCTGTCGTCGACGAGCCGAAGTCGTATTGGAAGTTGTCGTTGAGCGAATAGGTCGTTACGGAGCTGCCGTCGATGACGAGCTCCATGTCGTGGCCGATACCGTTGCCGGTGGCGTTGATGCCGCTGCTGTCGCTGAGCTGTGCCACGAAGTAGGGCTCTGTGTTGACGGTGCCGCCATCGGTGAAGTCAGGGGTGTTGAGATAGCAGAATATCTTTGGGCCGAGGGAGTCCGTCTTGGTGATGTCGGTACTTCCGAGGATGATATTCTCATTGCTGCCATGAGCCGTCAGCGTCTTGTCGTCGTTTACGGCAAAGGTGGTGATGAGGCCCGTGCTGCCATTGTAGTTGAGGTCGTAGGGCACGGTGAAAGAGATGTCGAACTTCCCGTTTCTTACGTAGTTGGTACCACTGTATACGGTCTTGTCGCGGTTGTAGAAGGTGAAGGCGTCGTTCTCGACGTCTGCTCCAGGGTTCTTGCGGCAGGTGACGAGTAGCTTGGAGTCAAGGGCCTGCAATGTTATGGTGCCGTTGAAGCTGTCGCCGTTCACGATATGTCCGGCGATGCGTGCTTTGCTCCCGGCTTTCGCCACGATATGAGACGACGCGCTCGTCGGCAGCCCATTGATGGAGTCGATGACAATCTTTGCGGTCGGTTGCTGTAGGGCTAGGGCAGGGTCGCCGAGGAGAGAATATTGCAACTTGTTGGTGGTGAGGTCGGCACCATTGTTGATGATTTCGTTCTTGGCTAATCTCTGTGCCTCGCCAATCGTTATCGGCTTGCCGTTCTTCTGGCTCAGTACGTATCGGAGGTAGGCCATGTTGATGACGCGGTTGTAGGTGGCATAGACGGTGCGTGTGGTCCCGAAGAAGGCGATGGCGCCGCTCTCGTTATTGGCTACGGCCGTGACACCGAAGTTCTCTTCTATGCCGTCGAAGGGCATGATGTCGCACGACGCCGTAATCCAGAGCGGCAGGTTCTTGTTGGTGAAGCTTTTGAAGTCGTTGACGGTGAGGACGGCCTCGTGCGACATCCAGTCGGCGCGGCCATGGCCCACGTAGTCCATGATGAGCGCGCCCTGCTGCTGTTGCTGTTTGATGATTTCAGAGACTTCGGGGTATCTGTTTCCCACACTTGTCACCTCTTCTTTATAGGCGTCCCACATCACCTTCTTAATCTGGTAATCGGGGTAGAGGGCTGCTATGGTCTCGGCGGCCTCGTCGGCATGCTCCATGTGCAGATTGTCGTTGCCGTCGTCACCCATGAACATGATGGTGTTCTGCCAGGCCCCGGCGTTGTCGTTGGTGGCATAGTTGATGACCTTGTCGACCATTATCTTCGCCTGGTCCACGGTGCTGACGGGGAAGCGTCCCACGGCAACGTCGCTGAGGTCGCGCTTGGAGACGTTGGTGAGGTTGACACCCTCGCCGTCGTCGAGGTAGGTGAAGAATCCGTCGTCGACGTAGCATTCCACCTGATTGAAGGAGTTCTCACTCTCATAGCAGAGCAGGTAGTCGTCGGCATCGAGGTTGCGGCAGTCGGAAGTCAGCATGCGGTTGTCCCAGACACCGGCACCGAAGAGCAGGAGGTAGCGAGGCATGTCGGCATCGCTCTGAGCACGGTCGTAGAGCATCTTCATGTAGCGGCGGTAGGCATTGGCGTCGGGGGTGCCACTGGAGAACTCATTGTAGAGCTCGTCGGCAGGTACGATGTTCACGCGCAGCGAGTCGTGCTGCTCGTGGAAGGCTGCTAAGCGGCGGGCTTGGGCGAGGAGCTTCTGCGATGTGGGGATGATGATGACCATGTCAGCCTGCGCGTCGGCGTGGTGGTCCTGGTTGGTGATGTTGCAGACATACTGTGGGGTGGGGAAGGCGGCCGTGAGCGTCGGCTTAGGAGCCGGTGCATCCCACGCCACCGAGACGAAATCGAGGCGCATGGGGCCGCCCGCTGTGACGGTGACCTTTACGGTGTCGGCATCGGAGAGGTTGGAGAGGTTGTAGACGCCCATCCGCTCATTACCTTTGTCGTAGTCGCCTAAGGTGATGCTCAGCGAGCCCATGGCGTTGCCGTTGACGGTTACCTGTGCTGTACTGGCAGAGCCTGCGGAGATGTTGACGGAGAGACGGCCCGACGTGGCACCCTTAGGGTGGGAGAGAATGAGCGTCTTGGTCTGGCCGAGCGCCAAAGCCTCGCTGTCGAAGAGGTTGCGGCCACCGGGAAACCAGCTGTAGCCGTCGACTTCATAGAGCGAGTGGTAGTCGTCGGCAGCGGGATAGAAGGAGTCGAGGAATGCTGTGGAGTCAAGGGAAGCCGGTGTGGCATCGCCGGAGGTGATGAAATAGTAGCCGTAGTCAGAGTAGGGATTTCGTGTGCGGCGTGTGGCCTCTTTGCTGCTCCAGCTCACGGGACCTTTGGCATAGAAGAGGCGGTGGCCGTTGACGTTGCAGGTGGGTACTTCTTTCAGGTCGTCGTAGGTGATGAGGTCGTTGCCGTCAAGAATCTCTTTCTGCAAGTTGCCGCCATAGCCATAGACGCGCACTTTGCTGATGTCGGAGAAGCCTGCCTGCCGTGCTAAGGCCGCTGTGAGCTCATAGGCACCGGTGGCGGGCACCCGTATCTTAGCCCAGGAACCTTCGGCAAGGACGGAATGGGCGGCATAGCGGTCGGCGGCAGTCGTTGTCGTGGCGGTCACAGAGGCCGTGGCGGGGGTGGCAGAGGCGATGCTGCTCTTGGCATGGCTTTTAGCGCTTTGTTTGTTGGCTTTGGCGTCAATGCGCAGCATGAAGCTGACAAGAATCTGATATTTGCCGTCTCTGTAGACCAAGGGACAGAAAGAGACGAGGAGGCTGGGGCGCTTCCTGTCGAAGATGATGTTGCTCTCTGCCGTCGGCAGGGCAGGCAGCGTGCGCTGACTCATACGGTGGTAGTTGGCGATGTCAGCGTCGGACATGTCGATGAACTCAGGGTAGAGAATCGACACGGAATAAGTGGAGTCGGCGTAGTTGTCGGGAAGCGGAACGCTGTAGGAGAATGACGGCATGACGGAGTCGACACTCACCTGCTCGGAAGTGAGGTTGAAGAACCGTTGTGCGTGAGCCGTGAGGCCGCATTGTAAGAGTAAGAATATGATGACAGCGTAGAGCTTCTGCATGTTGTTGTCTTTTTGTTTCTGTGGAGTTGGTTATCTGCAATAGAAGTCCAGGACTTTCCTCTCTTCTATCCAGCCTTCGAGGTGGTCGTTGATGTTGACGGGTCCCACTCCTGCCGGTGTTCCTGTGTAGATGATGTCGCCCGTCTTCAGCGTGTAGAACCTGCTGACGTAGGCCACGATGTCGTCGACAGGGCGTAGCATGTCGCCGGTGTATCCTTCCTGTACGGTCTTGCCGTTGATATCGAGGTGGAAGCGCAGCCTCTGGATGTCGGGCAGCAGCTCCTTGTCTGTCCATTCACCGATGGAGGCCGCGCCGTCGAAACCTTTGGCCAGGTCCCAGGGCTGTCCGTTCTGCGACAGCCGTCTCTGCAGCTCACGGGCTGTGAAGTCGATGCCTAAAGTGACGGCATCATAGTAACGCGGGGCGAAGCGAACGGGTACAGTCTTGCCCAACTTGTTGATGCGTACCACAACCTCAGCCTCGTAGTCGATACGCCCCAGGTCGTCGGGGATGAAGAACGGCTTATGGTTCTTCAGCAGGCTGGAGTCCGGTTTGAGAAAGATGACCGGCTCCTCTGTCTTTAATAACGTGTCTGTTAACTCTTTATTGTGTTGGGCGTAGTTCATGCCCACGCAAAAAATCTTCATTTGCTGTCTGGTTGCTGTTGGAATGGCTATTGCAGAAGTCCGGAAGTCGCAGAAGTCCGAAAGTCCAGTCATATGCAGTAACTTCTGATAAGCCGGTGGGGAATCCGGCGGATATTCGGTATGAATGATGTAATGACTGGACTTCTGGACTTCACAAAAGGTCCTTCTGTGCTGTGTCCGTTGTTATTTGTCAGCTAAGGTGAAGTCTAACTGCCGCTTCTCCAGATTGGCGCGTGCCACCTTGATGCGGATGGGGTCTCCAAGCTGGTATTTGTGGTGATGGCGACGTCCGCGGAGGAGGAAGTTCTTCTCGTCGAACTCATAGTAGTCGTCGTCGAGGTCGCGCATGGGCACCATACCTTCGCAGTGGTTCTCGTCAATCTCAGCGTAGACACCGTAGCTCGTCACTCCGCTGATATGTGCGTCGTAGACCTCACCAATCTTGTCGCCCATGAACTCCACCATCTTGTACTTGATGGAGTCGCGCTCAGCGTTCTGGGCTATCTGCTCCATGTCGGAACAGTGCTCGCAGAGCTCTTCGTAGTGCTTCTCGTTGGCCGAGCGGCCACCTTGCTGGTATTTCGTCACGAGGCGATGGACCATGGTGTCGGGGTAGCGGCGGATGGGTGAGGTGAAGTGGGTGTAGTAGTCGAAGCCGAGTCCGAAGTGCCCGATGTTGTGCGTGGTGTATTTGGCCTTCATCATCGCCCTCAGAGCTACACTCTGCACGAGCTTGCCCTCTTTCTGCCCGTTGACGTCGTCCATGAGCTTGTTGATGCTCTTTATCATGGCCTTGCGGGTGCCGTCGGTCTTTATCTTGAGGCCGAAGGGTGCAATAAACTTTCTGAGCGTCTCCATCTTCTCCGGGTCGGGATTGTCGTGGACACGGTAGGGCAGGGTCTTGGCCTTTTTGCCTTTCTTCACCTTGCCCACGCTCTCTGCTACGGTGCGGTTGGCCAGGAGCATGAACTCCTCGATGAGCTTGTTGGCATCTTTGGAGCGTTTGAAGTAGCAGCGGATGGGGTGTCCCTTCTCGTCGACATCGAAATGCAGCTCCTCGGTGTCGAACTTCACACTGCCGTCTTTGAAGCGCTTCTCGCGCAGTTTCTTTGCCAACCGGTCGAGGGTGCAGAGCTCCCATCCGTATTCATCCTTGTATCCAGCCTTCCCTGGGTCGGGAGCGGGCTGTCCGGTGCCGTCGACAACGCCATTGTCCTCCAGCACCTGCTGTGCCTCCTCGTAGGCGTAGCGGCGGTTGGAGCGGATGATGGTATGCACAATGCGGGACGCCTTGATGTTAGCCTCATCGTCGAGGTCGAAGATGACGCTGAAGGTGAGCTTGTCCTCATTGGGACGCAAGGAGCAGACGAAGTTGCAGAGGCGCTCGGGAAGCATGGGGATGGTGCGGTCGACGAGATAGACACTGGTGGCGCGCTTCATGGCTTCCTTGTCGATGATGCTGCCCTCGGTGACATAGTGTGAGACGTCGGCGATGTGCACACCAACCTGATAGAGCCCGCTGTCGAGCTTCTTGATAGACAGCGCGTCGTCGAAGTCCTTGGCGTCCTTCGGGTCTATGGTGCAGGTCCAGGTGTTGCGGAAGTCCTCACGCTCCTGGACATCCTGTTCCGTTATCTTACCGCTGATCTTGTCGGCGGCAGCTTCCACGTTCTTGGGGTATTTATAAGGCAGACCATACTGTGCGAGGATGGTGTTCATCTCCACGTCGTTGTCACCGCTCTTTCCTAAGACGTCGACGACCTCGCCGACGATATTCTTATGCTCTTCGTCGGGCCACTGCGTGATCTTCACTACGGCCTTGTCGTCGGTCTTGCCACCTTTCAGCTTGCGCTTGGGGATAAGGATGCTCTGTGCAAAGGTGTTCTCCGGCGTGACAAGGAAGGCGATGTCCTTGTCTACGCGCAGACGGCCTACAAACTGGTCTTTGGCCCTGTGGAGGATGGCGATGACCTGGGCTTCCTTGATATGGTTGCGGCGTCGGGCCATGAAAGAGACGCGGACGCGGTCGCCGGTGAGGGCAGACATGGAGTTGCGCTCGGCGACGAAGATGGGCTTGCCGCCGTCATCGGGAAGGAAGGAGTTCTTGCCGTTGGACTTCCGCTGGAAGGTGCCTTCCTGCACTTGTCCTTTGGTATTGAGCTTATAACTGTTGTCGGAGACCTTGGTGATATAGTCGTCCCATGACATCTCGTCCATGATGTCCATAGCGAGCATCTTCAGAGGATGGGTGTCAAGGTGTAGGGCGCGGAAGATGTCTTTTAAGGTCAGCGTCTTGTCAGGTTGTGAAGCAAAATATTTCTCAAGAGCGGTAGCGAGCTGCTTCTTTGACATACGCTTGCCGCCTCGGCGCTCTTTCTTGGGCTTACCGGTGTTATGATTGTTCTTTCCCATATAGTTGATGAGTTACGAAGTTTATAATGTGCAAATTAACGAAAAACTTTTGAAGATTCACAATTTAATTACCATTATTTTGGAAAATTTCTCAATTATGTATTAACTTTGTAACCTGATTGATTATGAAAATATTAATAACAGGTGCCAGTGGCTTCATTGGCAGCTTCATCGTGGAGGAAGCTTTGCGCCGCGGTTTTGAAACGTGGGCGGGTGTGCGCGCTACGAGTTCGCGCAAGTATCTCCAAGATGAAAGGATACATTTTATCAACTTGGACTTCTCTTCTGAGGAGCGACTCCTTGAGGAGCTGCGTGGTCACGACTTCGACTATGTCGTCCATGCTGCCGGTGTGACCAAATGCCTGCACAAGGACGACTTCTTCCGTGTCAACTACGAGGGCACGAAAGCTTTTGTGCATGCGCTCTTGCGGCTGAAGATGCCTATCAAGCGATTTGTCTATCTCAGCTCTCTGAGCATCTTCGGTGCTATCAAGGAGAAACAGCCCTATCAGGAGATTGATGAGAACGATACACCCCGTCCGAATACTGCTTACGGTAAGAGCAAGCTCATGGCAGAGCAGTTCCTCGACTCTATCGGCAATGACTTCAGCTATATCATCCTGCGCCCCACCGGCGTCTATGGTCCTCGCGAGAAAGACTATTATGTCATGGCTAAGAGCATAGCCGACCATGTGGACTTCTCCGTCGGCTTCCGTCGGCAGGACATCACCTTTGTCTATGTCAAGGACCTGGTGCAGGCTGTCTTCCTGGCCTTGGACCGTGGCATGTCCGGGCGGAAATATTTTCTCTCTGACGGTGACGTCTATCAGAGCTCGACCTTCAGTGACTATATCCACGAGGAGTTGGGGCGTCCCTGGTGGATAAGAATAAAGGCACCGGTATGGGTGTTGCGCCTCGTCACCCTCGTGGGTGAATATGTGGGGCGGCTGACGGGAAAGATGATCGTCCTCAATAACGACAAGTTTAATATCCTCAGACAGCGTAACTGGCGTTGCAACATAGAGCCGGCGTGCGACGAGTTGGGTTATCACCCTAACTTTAAGCTCCGTGAAGGCGTCAGAGAGACGATAGCGTGGTATAAGGAAAATGGATGGCTATGAATCTAAAGAAATACTTTGAGTTCGAGCAGAAGCCTAAGAAAGGCTTGGTGGCCTTTGAGTGGGTGATTATGGCCTATGCCGCCATCACCCTCCTCATCATGCTTTTCTGCTACACCAAGCTTCAGAATCCCGAGGCCATGATATGGGGTCGGGTGAGAATCGTTGCTATCACCATTGGCTTGTGGGCTGCCTACCGCTTTATCCCCTGCCGTGCCGTCATGTTTCTGCGTGTCCTCGTGCAGATGCTGCTCCTGGGCTGGTGGTATATGGATACCTACAACATCAACTCGCTGTTTCCCAACCTCGACCATATTGTGGCGTCGTGGGATGAGTATCTCTTCGGCTTCCAGCCTGCCATGGTCTTTGCCACAAAGTTCTCTCAGCCGGTGCTGTCGGAGTTCCTTGAGATCTCCTATGCCAGCTACTATCCCATCATCATCGTGGTCTGCGTCTATTATTTTCTGATGCGCTACCATGAGTTTGAGAAGTGTTGCTTTATTATTACAGGTGCCTTCTTCACCTACTATCTCGTCTTCGACATCATTCCTGTCGCCGGCCCGATGTATTACTATCCGGCCATCGGTTACAGCAATGTGGCCAAGGGTGTGTTCCCAGCTATTGGCAATTACTTTACGTCGCACCTCGGGATGATGAAGCCCCCAGGGTGGACTGATGGTATTGGCTATCAGCTCATCACCAGCATCCATGGCAGCGAGCGGCCTACGGGTGCTTTCCCCAGCTCGCACATTGGAATCACCTTAGTCAGCCTTATCTTGGCTGCGAAGACCGGCAGCAAGAAGCTCGTCTTCTGTCTCCTGCCTTTTGCCATCGGCATCTTCTTTGCCACGGTTTATATTCGTGCCCACTATGCCATCGATGCCGTCATGGGCTTGGTCTCAGGAGTCTTGTTCTATCTGCTGTGGGCTTCGGTGTCAAGGTGTATGGCCGGGAGCGAGAAACCTTCAAAAAAGAAATTATCCAAATAACAATAAAAGAAATACATGAAGAAATTATATATAGAAACTTATGGCTGCCAGATGAACGTTGCCGATTCTGAGGTTGTCGCTGCTGTCATGCAGATGGCAGGCTATGAGCCCACTGACAATGAGCAAGATGCTGACGCCATATTCCTCAATACTTGTTCTGTACGCGAGAATGCGGAGAACAAGATCTACCACCGTCTCGACCAGCTCTTTGCCTTGCAGAAAGCGCATGCCCATGAGCAGGGTGAGGCCGGCGGCCGGAAGGCCACGCCACGCCCCATCCTTGGTGTGTTAGGCTGTATGGCCGAGCGTGTGAAGAACGATCTCATCGAGAATCACCATGCCAATATTGTGTGTGGCCCCGACGCTTACATGAATCTTCCGGAGATGATGGCCGCCGCTGAGGTCGGTCAGCCTGCCGTCGATGTGGAGCTTTCTACCACAGAGACTTACCGTAATGTCATCCCCACACGTATTGGCGGCAATCAGGTTAGCGGCTTCGTGAGTATCATGCGTGGCTGCAACAACTTCTGCCACTACTGTATCGTGCCTTACACGCGTGGCCGCGAGCGTTCCCGCGACGTGGAGAGCATCTTGGCAGAGGTCCGCGACCTTCATGACAGAGGCTTCAAAGAGGTGACACTCCTTGGTCAGAATGTCAACAGCTATGGACTTCTGCCCAATGGCAAACGCCCGGAGAATGGCATTATCATCGAGGAAGAGGGTGGTCAGGAACTGCATGTCTGCTCCTTTGCCGAGTTGCTGCGCAAGGTGGCCAGAGCTGTGCCTGACATGCGTGTGCGCTTCACCACGAGTAATCCCGAGGATATGTCAGAAGATATTCTCCATGCCATTGCGGAAGAGCCTAACCTCTGCAATCATATCCATTTCCCCTTCCAGAGTGGCAGTACAAAAGTGCTGCGCGACATGAACCGTAAGTACACGCGTGAGGACTATCTGCGCAAGGTGGAGGCCATCCGCCGTATCATTCCTGACTGCGGTCTCTCTACCGATGTCTTTGTGGGTTACCATGATGAGACCGAGGCCGACTTCGAGGAGACGCTGTCGCTGATGCGTGAGGTGTGCTTCGACTCTGCATTTATGTTCAAATATTCTGAGCGCCCTGGTACCTATGCTGCCAAGCATCTCCCTGACAATGTCCCAGAGGAAGAGAAGATCCGTCGTCTGAACGAGCTGATAGCCTTGCAGACAGAGATTTCGGCTGAGCGCAATAAAGCGGATGAAGGCAAGGAATTTGAGATTCTTGTAGAGCGTTTTGCCAAGCGTAGCCATGATCAGTTGATGGGTCGCACGCAGCAGAACAAGGCCGTCATCATCCCCAAGGGCAGATATCATATTGGTGACACGGTCCGCGTGAAGGTGACGGGCAGCACGGCAGCAACGCTGATAGCTACTCCCATGGACAGTGAACATACGGCTGGCACGACGTCACAGCCAGACTAAACACGAAGAAAGATGAAAGAGTTCCTGCAAGTATTAAAGCGCTTCCTGCCTCCGTATAAGAAGTACCTTGCGCTGTCGATAATCTTCAACATCCTCTCGGCGGTGCTGAACATCTTCTCCTTTGCTGCTCTCATCCCCATCCTGCAGATTCTCTTCCAGGTCGACGGTGGCATCAGGGCCAATGACTTGATGGCTTGGGACTGGGATAACGCCAAAGAGGTGTTGCAGAATAATATGTCATATTATGTGCAGCAGATGGTCATCTCCACCAGTGCTACGACCACACTGCTTGTCATAGGTCTTTTCTTGGCTTTCATGACCTTTCTCAAGACGACGGCCTACTTCCTCTCCTCGGCGGCTGTGATGCCTATCCGTACCGGTGTGGTGCGCGACATGCGCAACCAGTTGTATCATAAGATAACGTCATTGTCGCTGTCATTCTTCAGCGACGAGCGCAAGGGTGACATCATCGCACGCATGAGTGGCGACGTGCAGGAGGTGGAGAACAGCATCATGTCGTCGCTCGACATGCTCTTCAAGAATCCTATTCTGATAGTGACATACTTTGTGACGCTGCTCGTCATCTCCTGGCAGCTGACGCTGTTCACTATCGTCTTCGTCCCTGTCTTTGGCTGGTTTATGGGCTTTGTCGGCCGCAAGCTGAAGTCGAGAAGTATCTACGCCCAACAGCTGTGGAGTGATACCATGAGTCAGGTAGAGGAGACGTTAGGTGGACTTCGTATCATTAAGGCCTTCAATGCAGAGAAGAAGATGAACGCCCGCTTCGACAATATCAACTCTGCCTACCGCACGCAGCTGCTCCGAGTCACGATTCGTCAGCAGATGGCGCATCCCATGTCGGAGTTCTTAGGAACACTGATGATCATTGTCGTCTTGTGGTTTGGCGGTATCTTGGTATTGAACAAGGCGTTGCTCGACGGTCCCACATTTATATATTATCTCGTCATCCTCTACAGCATCATCAACCCCTTGAAGGACTTTTCCAGAGCCAGCTACAACATTCCGAAGGGCCTTGCCTCCATGGAGCGTATCGACAAGATTCTCAAGGCTGACATCGAAATCAAGGAGAAAGCAGACCCCATACACATCAAGAGCTTTGAGCACCAGATAGAATTCCGTCATGTCTCTTTTGCCTACACTGACAACAAGACCGCGGAGCGTCACTATGTGCTAAAAGACATCAACCTTGTTATTCCCAAAGGAAAGACCGTGGCACTGGTGGGGCAGAGTGGCAGTGGCAAGTCGACACTTGTCGACCTCATCCCGCGTTATTATGATGTCCAAGAGGGAGAGGTACTCATCGACGGCATCAATGTCAAGGATTTGGGTATTCATGACCTGCGTGCGCTCATAGGCAATGTCAACCAGGAGGCTATCCTCTTCAATGATACTATCAAAAACAACATCAAGTTTGGAAAGGACGACGCTACCGACGAGGAAGTCATCCGGGCCGCGAAGATAGCCAATGCCTATGAATTCATCATGGAGACGGAGAATGGCTTCGATACCAACATCGGCGACCGTGGCGGCCGTCTCTCCGGTGGACAGCGCCAGCGCATCAGTATCGCACGTGCCATTCTGAAGAATCCGCCGATTCTTATCCTTGATGAGGCCACGTCGGCTCTCGACACCGAGAGTGAGCGCTTGGTGCAGGATGCACTCTTCCGGCTGATGAAGACGCGTACCACCGTGGCTGTCGCTCATCGCCTCTCCACCATTAAGAACAGTGATGAGATATGTGTCATTCATGACGGACAGATTGTAGAGCGCGGTACGCATGATGAGCTGATGGCCATTGACGGCTATTACCGCAAGCTCCACGACATGCAACAGTAAACGACAGGGCCCATGCCACATGGGTCCTACAACGAATATTGATAATGACAAAGTTTGCATACTACTTCTTCTATACAGTGAGTCTGCTCCCCCTGCGGGTGCTCTATGGCCTCTCCGATGTCTTTGCCTTTGTCCTTTACTATATAATAAGGTATAGACGTGACATCGTGAGGCGGAACCTGTCAACCTCCTTCCCCGAAAAGTCTGTGAAAGAGGAGAAGTCCATAGAGAAGAAGTTCTACCGCTGGTTCTGCGACTATTTCTTCGAGGCCATCAAGCTGCTGAGCATCAGTCGTCGCGAGCTCGACAAGCGATTGATCGTCGTCAATCCTGAGGTCCATGAGGCTTGGTTTCGCAAGGGACGGAACACTTCGGCTATGCTCGGACATTATTGCAACTGGGAGTGGCTTTCTCATGTTGGCAAAGACATGAATCCGGAGCGGCGTCAGTGTCTCATCTATGACCCGCTGCACAGCAAGGCCATGGATTATGTCTTCTACAAGCTCCGTGAGTTTCCGCCTACGGGTGTGCCTACGCCGAAGAAGGATATCCTGCGGCAGCTGATACGCTGGAAGCAGCAGGGCATCTATAGTCTCAGTGGCTATATTGCCGACCAGGCACCTAAATGGACCAACATCCATCTGTGGCTGCCATTTCTCAACCATCCCTATACTCCTGTCTTTACTGGTGCTGAGCGTATTGAGCGGAAGATGAACGATGTCGTTTACTTCCTTCGGATGACAAGACCTCGCCGGGGCTGTTACAAGGTGGAGTATATCCTTATCACCGACGATCCTAACAGCCTGCCGCAGGGTGAGATTACGCGCCGTTTCTTCACGATGTTGGAGCAGAGCGTCAGAGAGGCGCCTCAGTATTATCTCTGGACGCACAACCGTTGGAAGCGCACCAAGGAGGAGTTCGACCGCCGATACGAGATTGTCAACGGCAAGACCGTAGCTCGCAAAGAGCAGTAAACGATGATACGGGAGTTCTTTGACCTGATAGCACCACGTATGTGCTGCATCTGTGGCAGACGGTTGGATGCGTCTGAGCATATCATCTGTACAGTCTGTCTGGCCCATCTCCCGCTTACGGGCTTCCTCGACCATCCTTATGAGAACAACATGGCAAAGGTCTTCTGGGGCAGGGTGAAAGACTTCCAGAAGGCTTTTGCGCTGATGTATCATTTGTCGCATGCCGATTCCGCTAAGGCCGTTTATCAGTTGAAGTACGCTGGCTTCTTTGATATTGGCATTGAGATGGGTTATCTCATGGGTCGCATGATGTCGGAGAAGAACTTCTTTGCTGATATTGATGCGCTTCTCCCTGTTCCTTTGGCAAAGAAACGATTGAAAGAGCGTGGCTATAACCAAAGTGCGATGATAGCCTTGGGCATACACGATGCCACGGGGTTGCCAATATTAAAGAAGGTGGTACGCCGCAAGAGTTTTGAGGGAAGTCAGACGACGAAGAGCCGGTTAGACAGAGCCGAGAACGTCGATGCGGTCTTTGAGCTTGTCAAGCCATCGGCTGTCTGTGGACGTCATCTGCTTGTCATCGACGATGTGGTGACGACAGGTGCAACGATCTGCGCACTCGCCGCAAAGTTGCAGCAGGCGGGTGGTGTGCGCATCAGTGTGGCTTCTCTGAGCTATGCCGGGCAGTGGCATGCCGATGGAGACATCGATTTTGAGGAAAACAATCCCGCTATTGAAAAATAAATCTTCATTTATTTGGTTTGTCGGGGAAAAAGGCTTACCTTTGCATTACTGATTGTCGTATGGTGTAATGGTAGCACAACAGGTTTTGGTTCTGTTTGTCGTGGTTCGAATCCGCGTACGACAACAATAAAGGCTGCGAGATCTCTCGCAGCCTTTATTGTTGTCGTACATGAAACAGATAGACATAGTAAACAAATGTAATCGTTTTGACGATCGGACATAGTAACATACAAAGTAACCTGTGCTGTTTGTAGACAGCACTTTTGTGTGCAAAATGCTGTTTTCAGACAGCACATTTCGCAATTCTAATGGGAAAATTACTTAAATTGCTGTTTGTAAACAGCACTTTTGTACAGAAAATGCTGTTTGCAGACAGCACTTTCTCTTGATATTGCTTGTGGTATAGGCTGAAGAGTATTATCTTTCCTATATTCTTGCTGACGACATAGAATACCCTTACGGCCACAAACTGCCCTTGTGGCTGGTGGGGTTCATGTATTAGTAAATTCTGCTGCCAACTTCAATGCATTCTTCTATATATCTTTATGGCTGTAGAGAGTATCCTATTATTAGGATTCTTTCTCCATAAAGATATAAATCGTATGCAAAGTAAAGGTGTGCTAAGCATTAGCTTTCCTAAGTTATGGTACAATTGCGGATTGCATCGTAATATCTCAGCATCGAGCTCCTTTAGATGTGTGAAGTCATTTGTGTTCAACTTCAAGAGATATGTCCTATAGATATATTTACATCTTCGGAATAGTTTATATTGCAGTAATTCATAGACACTCTTGGGCAAATCCTTCATTTGGGACATCTCTCTGAGCATGGTGCTGGTGCATATGATATTGTCATCGAAGTGTTTATAGCCAAATTGTGCAGATACAGATTGTCCTTCCCTGCCAAGCGTATATCTATATAAAGGAACGGAGATATATTTGACAGTCCTAACAGCAGAAAGAGGAGCAAATGTCCACTCTTGATCCGTATAAGAAATACCTTCTGTCTGATAATAGCAAATATTGAGCAGCATCGTTCTTAGATAGCAGACCTGATGCATTTGGATATTCCACAGATGTTTATTCTGATTACAAACATTTATAAAGTCAAGGTCAGAGCCACTTTGTAAGGATGATGTTATCAGTTTTTCTTTATCACTCCATACTTTCACAAAGTCATTTATGACAAGTTCCGCTTTGGTCTTAGTAAGTTCCTCAATATATTTATCTAAACTTTCAGTATCAAAGCAATCATCAGCATCAAGTATCTTTACATACTTTCCTGACGCTTCTTTCAATCCGCGATTAATACATGAACCATATTTGCCATTGAACTTGTCTATGACTTTTATGATTGTAGGATAGTCTTTTGCAAATTGATTGGCAATCTTTAGGGTATTATCTTTGCTTCCATCATTTACAACGATTATCTCTAAAACATCTCTGTTTTTACACATGAGAGATTGCAAGCATAATGGAAGATATGCTTGCATGTTATAGGAAGGTATTATTATTGTAAGTAATTTATTCATCTGTTTCTTTTCTTAGAGTGAGTCCGTGCACGCAGCTTGTCTTTCTTTCTATGGCAAAGTTCTTTACGGCCTTTGCTTCTGTCAGCTGTCCGCGCTTGTGCCAGAGGTGGTATTCTATGGCGCAGAATTGGGCGTATTTCTTTTTAACGCCACTGTTCAACAGTCTGTTGAACAGGTCGACATCCTCGCCACCATACCCCATGATATCCTCATCGAAGCCGTTGACGGCTTTAAGGTCCTTTGCCCACATCGCCATATTGGCACCGCGGCCGTAGAGCGGGCGTGAGGAATACATGTTGCGGGTCAGTCCATGCAGCCAGGGCGCATGGACTGTGTTCAACTTTCGGCTGACACCTTGGGTAAAGAATCCTAAGTGGATGTTCTCGCCTGTCGTCAGGCGGTCAGTGATGGCCTTCTCTAACTTTGCTCTCCCGCCACAGACAAAGTATCCCTCTTCGGCAATACGCTCGTGGTCAGCGGTGAAATGCCGGTCGAGGATGATGTCTTGGTCGATGAAAATAACATAGTCGCCGGAGCAATAATTGCGGATGGCGTTGTTCCGTGATTTCGACAATCTAAATCCCTCATCAGGTATCCAGGCATGATGCAGCGGACAAGGAAAGGTCTTCGCTTGTTCGGCTATCATGTCGCGGGTTTCTTCCCTAGAGCCGTCATCTGCAATGATGACTTCGTCGGGCATACGCGTCTGAAGGCGCACGCTGTTTAAGCAGAGGTTCAGGGCCTGGGGCCAGTTATAGGTGGAGATGATAAGGGAAATCTTCATTGGATGGATTTTTTCTTTTGCGGTTGCAAAGATACGGCTTTTAGGCTTAACCAACAAGTTATGATATGTTTTATTTATTTCCTTCTCTTACTTCCCACTCCTTGATGCACCGTTTCTTCCTTGAGAAGTTGACGCCAATCTTGTAGAGCTTGCGTTTGTCAAGTGCATTCGGCTTGGCATAACCTCTGTCATCAATCAGTATTTCGCTTCATACTTGAGTACATATTTGAAGTCGCTGCATCGCAGCTTCTCAATCCCCTGAATTTCTATCGGATATTTTGGTCCCATCATAGCAATAGCCATTCTTGTTGCCTACTTAAGCAAAAAGGATAGATTTGATGATGGTGGAATGTTAGCGTACCCCTTTTTGAGAATTATTAGTGTGAGAATTGAGAATTTACTGGTAAACTTTTGAGAATATTCTGTTGCGAATTTGAGAATGTTTGCCTATCTTTGTCACAAAAGTACATATTATGTATAAAAGGTTCAGTATAATATTCTTTTAAGTCGGAAACAAGGGCCACGTCGCTTTATCCAAGCCGTAGTAGATCCGCGCCAAGTAGGTAAATCGACAATGGTCAAGCAAGTGTTGCAGGACTGTGGCGGTATGCCTGTCGGGGATTTTCTAAAGGTTTCTCCTTCGGCTCTTTTTGAATAATGGCCTCACATTCGAGTTATAGTTTATCAATTAATAAGAAAAGCCGTGGACGCTCTTGCGTCCACGGCTTCACTATAAAGTTTTTCTGTTGTCGAAGCAATTAGTCAGCAGAGAGGCTGAAACGCTTGAAGGCGACAACCTTCAGGCCCTTCTGCTGCTTGTCGAGCCACTGGGCAACGCTCAGCTTCTCGCCGTCGTCACCGAACTGGAACTCCTGGTCTACGAGGCAGTTGTCCTTGTAGAACTTAGCCATACGGCCCTTGGCGATATTCTGAATCATCTGCTCCTTGAGGTTGGCAGCAGCGGTCTCAGCGACCTCCTTGCGGATCTGCTGAGCCTTGTCAGCGTCCTCCTGAGTGAGCCAGCCCTTGGCAACGTTGGAAGCGATGTGGTCGTCGCTGTCAACGAGGTTGGGGTTGATGCCGGCCTTCTTCAGTGCACCGACGATCTGGCGCTCAATCTGCTCCTCCTTGGTCTTCTCGATAGCGATACGCAGCTCCTCGTCCTTGACAGACTGGGGAACGCTGGCCTCGTCGAGAGCTACAGGCTTCATGGCAGCCACCTGCATGGCAACCTTGTAGCCAGCCTCCTCGTTAGCCTCAGAGAGCTGTACCATTGTGCCGAGTGTGTGCTTGCGCATGTGGTCGTAGACAGAGATGTTCTCGCCTTCAAGGACATTGTAGCCATCGAGCTCCATCTTCTCACCGACGACACCGGAGCGGCGTGTGACAGCCTCCTGGACAGTGATACCCTCAGCGAGCTTCAGCTCCTTGACCTCGTCAAGCGTCTGAGCCTTGGCGGCGATAGCGGCATCGAGAATCTCCTGAGTCAGGGCGATGTAGTCAGCACCATTGGCAACGAAGTCAGTCTCGCACTTCAGAGCGATCATAGCGGCAAAGCCGTTGACGTTCTTAACGAGTACGCAACCGTTGCTTGTGGTACGGTCGCTACGCTTGGCAGCGATGGCCAGACCGCGCTCGCGGACGAGCTCGACAGCCTTGTCGAGATCACCGTTGGCTTCTGTCAGGGCCTTCTTGCAGTCCTTCATGCCAGCACCGGTCATAGCACGAAGCTTCTTGATGTCTTCTATTGTAACAGCCATTGTGTTATTTCCTTTCTTAAAGATTTGAAAAAGGCCTAATAGGTTTTGGCCTATCAGGCCCGTATTTGATTGATTCTGTTATGCTTTACTCAGCGGCGGGAGCCTCTTCCTCAGCAGCGGGAGCAGCCTCTTTTGCAGGAGCCTCCTCAGCAGCCTCGTCACGGCGTGCACGGCGAGCGTGGCGGCGGCCCTCAGCGGCCTCATCCTGCTGCTCAGCAGCAGCCTTGTCGTCAGCCTTCTCAGCCTTGTGCTCCTCCAGACCCTCAGCGATAGCAGCGCAGCAAGCGTCGAGGATAACCTCTACGCTGTCCTTAGCGTCGTCGTTGGCAGGAATGACATAGTCAATGTTGCGGGGATCAGAGTTGGTATCCACGATACCGAACACAGGGATGCCTAAGCGGTTAGCCTCCTTGACGGCGATGTGCTCCTTCATCACGTCAACGATGAAGAGTGCAGACGGCAGACGGGTCAGTTCGGCGATAGAGCCGAGGTTCTTCTCCAACTTAGCGCGCTGGCGGTTGATCTGCAGCAGCTCACGCTTAGAGAGGTTAGAGAATGTGCCGTCGTTCATCATCTTGTCGATGTTGGCCATCTTCTTCACAGCCTTGCGGATAGTGGGGAAGTTGGTGAGCATACCGCCCGGCCAGCGCTCGATGACGTAAGGCATGTTGACGGAAGCAGCCTTCTCGGCAACGATATCCTTGGCCTGCTTCTTAGTAGCCACGAAGAGAATCTTGCGGCCGCTCTTGGCGATAGCTTTCAGAGCCTCGGCAGCCTCGTCAATCTTGGCGACGGTCTTGTTGAGGTCGATGATATGAATGCCGTTACGCTCCATGAAGATGTAGGGGCGCATAGCTGGGTTCCACTTACGCTTCAGATGGCCGAAATGGCAACCTGCCTGAAGCAGCTGGTCAAATGATGTTCTTGACATTTTCTTTTCTTGATTAAATTGTTTACTTTCCTTTTAATTCTTGTTAGAACCAGCAGGCGGGTAGCCAAAAGGATCCCGCCCGTTTGGATGCTAAACGAAATTTTATCGCTTACTGAACTGGAAGCGACGACGAGCCTTGGGCTGACCTGGCTTCTTACGCTCTACAGCACGGCTGTCGCGTGTGAGGAATCCATGGTCCTTGAGGTTCTTCTTGTCCTCGGCGTTGATCTTAACCAGTGCACGGGCAATAGCGAGGCGGAGCGCCTGGCTCTGGCCTGTATAACCGCCACCGTCAAGGTTGGCCTTGATATCGTATTTCTCAGCGGCATCGAGGAGCTGCAGCGGCTGGCGCACGACGTAGCGCAGGATGGCTGAGGGGAAATACTTCTCTATATCTTCTTTGTTGATTGTGATCTTACCGGTGCCCTCTGTGAGGTAAACGCGGGCTACGGCGCTCTTGCGGCGGCCGATTGCGTTGATAACTTCCATCTCTGTTATGCTTTATTTGTACTGGTTAATGTCGATGTTCTTTGGCTTCTGTGCTGCCTTGTCATGCTCTGCACCCTCGAAGATGTAGACGTTGTCCATGAGTGAACGGCCAAGGGGACCCTTGGGGAGCATGCCCTTGATGGCATGGCGCAGCATCTTGTCGATACCGTTCTTGCGGGTGCGCAGGTCGGCAGGTGTGTTGAAACGCTGGCCGCCTGGATAACCAGTATAGCGTGTGTAGATCTTGTCAGTCTCCTTCTTGCCGGAGAACTTGACCTTGGCTGCGTTGATGATGATGACGTTGTCACCGCAGTCGGCATTCGGTGTGAAGCAGGGCTTGTACTTGCCACGGAGCAACTTAGCGACCTTAGAGCACAGACGGCCCACAATCTGGTCGGTGGCATCCACGACGACCCACTCCTTCTTTGCTGCTTCCTTGTTGACGGAAACAGTCTTGTAACTTAAAGTGTCCATTGTTAAATGTTATAGTTATAAATGTTTTGCGGATGAACAGGGGCCTCGCGGTGCCTCCAGTCTAATAGAGACCATCTGGCTTTAACCCTGAGCGACGGGCATTTTACGGCCTGTCAAAATCCGAAGTGCAAAGTTACACATATTTTCTACTTTCTCACTTATCACTGGCCTTCTGATTGATGATATTTACGCATTTTTAACAGCTGTAATCTTTTTTGGCAAAGATTGTGGCCGTTTTTTTGCGCACATAATAAATAATGTGTATATTTGCGGCGTTAATAACGCTTATATAGAGAAAGCTTATGAGACTTGCATTTTTGATTTCAGCGCAGAGAGACGCGCACCATCTCCGTGACTTGGTAGAGAGTCTTCCCAAGGACGCGGAATACTATATCCATATAGACCGCCGGCGTGATGTTCAGCATTTCCGCAAGCTGGTCGACGCCGCCAATGTCCACTTCATCAGCCATCGGGTGGCAGTCATTGCCAACAGCCTGAACGAGGTCGAGGTGCAGGTGGCGCTTCTCCGTGCCGCTTTGGAGGGTGGTGCCTACGACCGCCTTGTCAAGATCGATGGTATGGACTATCCGGTGTGGAGCAACAACCGGTTGACAAGCTTCTTTGCTGAGGCTGGCGACAGCCAGCAACTCCAGGGTCTCGCCCTCCCCGGCCAGGGCCGTGCGGCTTATAAATACACCGACTTCCAGTTGCTCGCCGACCACCACTGGCGGGGCGGGTCGTTCAAGAATAGCGTGCGCACATTGGCCCGTAATGTGCTGGCTCAAGGACACGTCCATAAGACCCTGCGCATCCACTGCCCCGAGAAGACCTATACGCTCTTTGTCGGTGGCACCACGTGGGCCATCACACCGCAGTTGGCACAGAAGATTGTCGACGAGTGGGATCAGAACAAACACCTGCGCACCTACTTCAGCACCAGCTATCGGCCGGTGGAGACTTTTGTCCCCACAGTGGCGTTCAACTCTGACTTTGCTTCCCAGTGTGAGCTTGTTAAAGGCAGTTTTGAGGGCGTCGAGGCCTTGCAGGCGCTGACCTATGGCAAGGGTAAGGCGGCAAAGATTCTCACCGAGGATGATTTCGAGGCCGTCAAGGAGAGTGGTAAGATGTTCTGCCGCCAGGTCGTCTCCGACTACAGTGATGGACTGAAGAGCCTGATTGACGCCGGGCGCCGAGAGGCTGATGCTTAAGCAACGCGTGTGATGAAAGGCTTTGCAGAGACAGTCCTTGGCGTCCTCGTCATGATTCTCGCTGTCGTCGCTGTCTACGAGTTCACTCTCGTCCGTTCCCTGAAGGAGCAGGTCAAGGCCAAGGACCTTGTCATCGACGCAGCGACCCTTCGCAACCGAAATCTTCAGGAAGAGATGATAGAGAAGGACAAGACCATCAAGTTGCTGGCCTCGCCCGATACATTATTGATTCGATGAATTGATTCGCTAATCTTTCGGCGCAATGGATATTTCCCGTGGCACGGATAGGCACATCGGAGCAACCTTTTTGGGGGAGTAGAGAGCTCATGAACACGAACCTTTTACAAAAACAAGCAAAACACTTGCTGTGATGCAGGGGCTGCGCCCTTTGTTTCTTCTCCGGTGCCAGCTTGCTCCGAAGCAAGCTTCGACAAGCTGACACCGGAGAAGAAACAACCTTCGTTCCTCAGGCTTGCATCACAGCAAGGAAAACCATAAAAACAGGCTGGCGCGGTGAAACCTCCTCTCTTTTCTCACTCCTCATAAATTCAAGGTAACCATTCAATTTAGGCCGTCCTGTAATCAAACAAAAAATCCCGAGGTTATTC
>UQRP01000033.1 GCA_900543585.1 uncultured Prevotella sp. | reverse complement strand
CATGAAAGTAAGATTCGTTTCTATACAAGAGACTTAACTTATCCCGAACTCAGGTTTTGACAAGCCATAGATTTGCTTAAGTTGAGGATAGGTATAGTACTTCTCATCTTTGAGCGGGTCTTTGAGTTTGTCTATCTCCTCCCTGCTGTAATAGACTTTCCGCAGGATGGTCTTTCGGGATATGTTGTGACGTTTGACATAGTTCAACACGGCAGAATGTGACATGCCGAACTTCTCCATGATTTGTGGGATAGTGTAGTAATCACTGTCAGAAACGGTTTCCGTCAGTGCAGCGAACTTTTCATTCACAACCTTCTTTGGGAAGAACGAGTTTCTTCCCTCAAAAACAATAGGAATATTATATTTATTAATCCGCGTTCTTACTGCCTTGCGTGAGATACCAAACTTCTCAATTATCTCCCTCATTGTGTAATATTCACTTTCGGTCTTACGCCCGTACTTCTTTTTCTTAAAAGAGGGAGCATTGTCGAAAAGAGAATCAAGGTCAGAGCGGCGTATCACAATTCTGTTCTCACTCAATTTAACAGCCTTAATGATACCTTGGTAAATATACCTGTAAACGGATGTCGATGTCGTCCCGAGCAATATAGCAACATCTTTGGGTGACAGAAATGGCTTGTTGCCTACCAAACCAATTTCCGGCACTTGACATTTCGTCGTTCCCTCGACTGCCTTCACCTTTTTGGCATTTGACCTCTTAGCGTCATGCCTGCAACTTGGGCTACAATAACGTGTACCAAAGTTGTGCGCAATGAATGGCTTTCCACACCAGCTACATCTTCGTTCAATGTCCATGATTAGTCAAATTTTAGTTTACAATTCTTCTACAGCCAACAACACGCTTCCACAGGCAACCACAACTTTGTGCCTTCGATGTCATTCCGCGTGATACGGCATTTTTGCGGCTTCCACAACTTTGTCCCTTCAATGTCGCTCCCACAATTTTGTATGACGCGTATTAGAGGGCGTTGGTACAACCGCGGTACAAAGATAACTAAAATAACTGGGACCAATTTGGACCAACTCGGAAAGTGTTAAAAAGTAGGTGTATGAAAAAACCGCTGAAAATCAGCGGTTTAGTCTAAGTTGCTTCAAATTGATTGAAGTTGGTAAAGTCGTAAAAATGGGGTTTCACTTTCCTATGCAAAACCGGCTAAAGATGTTCTTTAAAGTCATTTCTGGGGATATTTGCCCAGTAATTTCTCCAAGATCGGAGAGACACAGGCGGAGGTCCTCGGCTAACAAATCTGAGGGTAAACCAGCGGTCATGCCTTCAAGAAAGCGGGAAAGACTGGAATGGGCACGAACCAATGCTTGATAATGCCTTGCGTTGGTAACGATAATTGCAGTGTCATCAATCTCAGGCAGATGAGCGGCCTCATAAATACGCTGCACCAATTGGTTCAGATTAGTGCCATTCTTTGCCGATACAGGCAGCTCGCCGTCAAAGAGTGGGGCAGGGTAGAGGTCACACTTGTTGTGAACGATGATGAGCTCTGCTGATGCACCATCCACGACATTACCATCCTCATCCATGCGCTGCAAGTGTTTTTTTAGGTCGGCTTCTTCCTCGACTGTTGGTTTTTCGTCAACGACCCAAACGACAACGGCGGCGCGTGCTATGGCATCGTATGACCGCTCGATACCAATACGCTCTATCTTGTCCTCCGTCTGCCTGATACCAGCTGTGTCAATGATACGGAACTTAACACCATTGATGGTCATAAAGTCTTCTACGAGGTCTCTTGTAGTTCCGTCAATGTCACTTACTATTGCTTTATCCTCATGAAGTAACTGATTGAGCAAAGTTGACTTACCGACATTCGTTTTACCAACAATGGCAACTGGTATTCCTTCTTTTATGGCTTGTCCATTTTTAAAGCTGTCGGCCAACTGAGTAATACGACTGTCGATGTATTCAGCAAGATTACGCAGTTCGGTGCGGTCTGCAAACTCCAAATCCTCATGGTCGGAGAAATCGAGCTCTAGTTCCAACAGACTTGTCAACTTCAGCAAATGATCGTGGAGTTGCTTCAACTCATTGCTGAAATATCCCTTCATCTGGCTCAATGCCAAGTCATGGGAAGCCTTGTTATTTGCAGCAATGAGATCAGCCACAGCTTCAGCCTGACTTAAGTCCATCTTTCCATTGAGGAAGGCGCGCATAGTAAATTCACCATGGTCGGCCTGTCGGCACCCTGCTTCAATAAGCGTCTGAATAATGTTGTGTGCAATGAAGGCACTGCCATGACAGCTAACCTCGACAGCATCCTCACCCGTATAAGAGTGGGGAGCCCGCCAGAGACTGACCACAACATCGTCTATCTCCGTACCATCCAGCGTATGAAAGACACCATAGTGCAATGTATTGGCCTTCGCCTTGGCAAGCGAAGCCTTACCCTTGGGGGTGAAAACATTATCTACCAAGCTAATAGCGCTGGGACCGCTCACTCTTACTACGGCCAATGCACCACCTAATGGTGTTGCAATGGCGCAGATTGTATCTTCATTTATCATTTTAGATTCTATCCAGTACAATGCTAATCAAGTCGTTGATGTCGCTTTTGTAATTTGTCTCCATTTTCTTGGCACGACGATTGGCTATAACCATGCAACAGGTCATAGCCTTGTGCCCCATGAGTGTAGCGAGACCAGCGAGGGCAGAAGATTCCATCTCAAAATTATTAACCTTCAAGCCATTATATTCAAAGCTCTCAATCTTTTCATTAAGATCAGGAACCATCAGCGGCAAGCGTAGGCGACGCCCCTGTGGGCCGAAGAAGCCGCCACAGGCGATAGTAATACCCTTCACCATGTCATCACCGGCAATGGTATCAATGAGCTGAGCATCAGCTGTAGCGACATAAGGGTTTCCCATCTTCATATCCCACCCCACATGCTCTTTGAAAGCTTTTTCAAGCTGTAGGTCAGAAGCCTCATCACGACCTGCATAGAAGTTGAGCAGACCATCGAAACCAATACTCTTTACGCTGGCTACAAAAGTACCCGTAGGTGTATTGGGTTGCAAGCCGCCACAGGTCCCCACTCTGACAAGTGTCAGCGTACGGTGCTCATGCTTCTCGGTGCGAGAAGAGAAGTCGATGTTAGCAAGTGCATCTAACTCGTTCATGACAATATCGATGTTGTCACAGCCAATACCTGTGCTCAAGGCAGTGATACGCTTCCCTTTATAGGTTCCAGTGATGGTATGGAATTCGCGGTTGCTTGTCTCACACTCTTGTGTATCAAAGTGAGAGGCAACGAGATTGACACGTCCGGGGTCACCCACAAGGACAACCTTATCAGCGAGTTGTTCGGGTTTGAGGTGAAGATGGAAGATAGAGCCATCGGAGTTGATAACAAGCTCAGAATCTGGAAAAACATAGTCATTCATAGTGCAATTCAATTTTACGGATTTTGTTATTAAGATTGTATAGATCTTCTTTTTGTCTGTCTAAATCTCTTTCCGCCTTGAGTATCTGGGGAGCCAAAGAGTGATCACCCTTATGCCACCGATCTCGCATGGTAGCAAGACTGTCTTGCGTAGCAGCAATCATTTCTGTGAGTTCTTGCACCTGTCTATAGAGGTTACGACATCTTTCGTCTCTGAACTGAGAAGGTGAAGTAATAACCCTATCATCATTGACAACAAAAGTCATAGACTTGGCTTTACTATTCTTCTCCGCTATTCTCTTTAACATATCGTCCCGTCTCTTCAGAGCGGCCGGACGGTTGCCAAATTTCCATGTCGCCCTGATACTGTTAATGTGTGCATAAGGCAGTAGTTCCTCATCGTCGAGGTCATCATTATCGAAGTTCTCACGCGTCTCTGTCGGTACAAAAGTATAGATGCACACTTTTCCCTCGGGTTGCCGTCTATCAGTGACAAGCCACCCCAAGGAGTCGAGATCATCAATGGCAAGCAGGTAATCATTAGCCGTTGAATTGAAAGGCAAACCCATGTTCTGCGGCTTATACCAAGATGCCTTATCAGAATCGAAAGAACTCATAAACAAGTCGCGCCCCCCAAGACTCTCACTCCCGCATGCGGAAAAATAGAGTGTCACGCCATCGGCTGCAAGGAAGGGGTAGTTCTGCAATTTGTAAGTGTCAGCACTGAAATCTGTTATCTCAGTCTCCTTGCTCCACCCATTTCCAAGCTTCGTCTGTGTAAACAACGCTGAGTGTAGAGAATCACCTTTGGCATAGACTCTCAACAAGCCTAACTGATTTTGATATACCATCATGCGATTGACAAAATCACTCTGCGGGTTGACATACGCCATCGTTCCCGACTCACTGCTGAGAGGCAGATGCTGCAAGAGATCTTTTTTATCAACCACAAGGCTATCAATAAACATCACTTTGGCAGTTGCAGGAAGCATCTGCTTAAAGAGTTTATTTTCAGCAGACGTGGCAGAAGCAATTTTATTATGTCTTACAGCAGGCCTACGTACCCGTTGCGCTGTGGCAGTGAAAGGCAGTAGCAAGAGTAAGAGAAAGAGAGATAAATGTTTCATATTCATCAAGATGACCAACTCTCCATCAACCCTTAGTAGAGTAGGGGAGAGTCAGCTCAAATTCGGGTAATCTATTGGAAAATTATTTAGAAACTAACTCGTCGGCCATTTTGGCAGCAGCTCGTCGCCCATCGCCCATCGCAAGAATAACAGTAGCTCCACCACGAACGATGTCACCACCAGCATAGAGTCCGTGGCGAGATGATTCCATATTATCGTTAACGACAATGGTATTCTTCCGACCGAGTTCAAGACCTTCCACAGACTTCGGGACAAGCGGGTTGGGAGAGACACCTACCGCCACGATCACCTGATCACAATCCATAGTCACAGTCTTGCCTGTAGGAATAGGCCGACGTCGTCCTGAAGCATCAGGCTCACCAAGTTCCATAACATCAAGGACGGCAGCCCTGACTCTTCCATTCTCATCAGCAAGATACTCTTTTGGATTGTGTAGCGTAAAGAAGTGGATACCCTCTTCCTTGGCGTGCTTTACTTCCTCCAATCGAGCCGGCATCTCAACCTCTGAACGACGGTAGACGAGGGTCACATCAGCACCCAAACGCTTAGCCGTACGACATGAGTCCATAGCCGTGTTGCCACCTCCCACAACAATAACTTTCTTACCTATATTAATAGGTGTATCAGTCTCAGGGTTGGCAGCATCCATAAGATTAACACGCGTAAGGTATTCATTGCTTGACATCACATTGATAAGGTTCTCTCCAGGTATACCCATGAAATTAGGCAGTCCAGCTCCAGAACCGACGAAAATACCCTTGAAGCCCTTCTCCTGCAATTCATCGATGGTGACCGTCTTACCAATAATAGTGTCAGTCTGGAAATGCACACCCTCACGACGCAGCGTGTCTATCTCTGCATCCACAATGCGGTTAGGTAGACGGAACTCCGGAATACCATACTTCAACACACCACCTATCTCATGCAAAGCTTCGAAGACGTAAACCTCAAAGCCCCTCTTCACCATATCGCCGGCGAAGCTAAGTCCCGATGGTCCACTCCCCACGACAGCTACCTTGATACCGTTAGCAGGCGCCATCTGAGGCAGACGGCCATCGCCATGCTCACGCTCATAGTCAGCAGCGAAACGCTCCAGATAGCCGATGGCAACGGCTGGCTCATTCATCTTAAGATGTATGCATTTACTCTCGCATTGTTTTTCCTGAGGGCAGACACGCCCACAGACAGCGGGCAACGAGGAAGTTTGTCGCAGAACGGCAGCAGCACCGAGAAAATTGCCACGCTCGATATTCTTCACGAAGTCAGGTATCTGTATATGAACGGGACAACCCTCCACACATGTCGGCTTGGCACAGTCCAGGCAGCGGTGCGCTTCACGCACAGCCATGTCAGCTGTTAATCCCTTGTTAACTTCCTCCAAACGAGTTTTGGCACGATATTCCGGATCCAGCTCTGGCATTGCCACACGCTCTATGGTCATACGCTCCTTAGGTTTCATCGCTTTACGCAACTCTACACGCCATGGAGCGTTGCGGTCTGTGAGGTCATCGTGAGTAAGAGTTATGTCCTCGCTGTTTTCAGCATTTTTGTCACCAGCATTCCCTTGTTCAGAGATTGATGCGCCAGTATCAGGAGCTCCTTCAGCTTCCCAATGCTGCATTTCCTCACGCTCCACGCCCTTGAAGGTACCCATGCGACTCATCATCTCGTTCCAATCGACTTCATCGCCATTGAACTCTGGACCGTCGATACACACAAACCGTGTCTTTCCGCCTATCGTCAGGCGGCAAGCACCACACATACCTGTGCCATCGACCATGATAGTATTAAGAGAGACATCATTAGGAACACCATATTTATGAGCTAAGAGTGACGTGAATTTCATCATGACCGGAGGGCCGATAGCAAGTACCTTGTCGACATGCTCGCGTTTCAAGACTTCCTCCACGCCAGCTGTCACCATGCCCTTCTGACCGTAGGAGCCATCATCGGTCATAATGATAACCTCGTCGCTATTCTCGCGAACATCATCTTCCATAATGATAAGGTTCTTAGTACGACCGGCAAGCACAGAGATGACCTTGTTACCAGCCTTATGTAATGCTGTAAGAATAGGCAGGATGGCGGCAATACCAATTCCACCACCGGCACAGACAACAGTACCATATCTTTCTATTTTCGAAGGTGTGCCAAGAGGCCCAACAATATCTTGGACATAGGCTCCTACCGGAAGCTCACAAAATTTTGTTGACGACAGGCCCACTTCCTGAATGACAAGTGTCAGTGTACCTTTCGAGGGGTCGCTTTTTGCGATGGTGTATGGCACGCGCTCAGAGTGGCTGTCCACACGCACGATAATGAAGTTGCCCGGCTTACAGCTCTTAGCTATCAGCGGGGCTTCGACCTCAATGCAATAGACCTTCTCAGAGAATTGTTCTTTCTTTAAGATTCTGTTCATAATGCTTTGGTTCTTATGTTTTCTCTATATCGTTTTTATGGTAACTTGGTTTGTCATCTCAGATTGTCTGCTCTGCAAGAATTTGGTTGTCAAGGTTACGGATCGTGATAACCCCTTTATCCAGCATGCCGAAGGTAGGCACCCGTCCGCCTTTGGGGAACGTGATAGAGCCTGTATTACAGATGACACACGACTGCGAAGTCGGGTCGTCGGTAACAGAAATTTTCTTTTCCAACTCCCATAGATGCGTATGTCCGTAAATGACGGCATCAAAATGTCCGGGAGGCATCATTGTCTTATGATAGACATGTCCATGGGTGAGCAGTATTTTTCTTCCCTCATCAACAAGAATGGAATAGGTTGCCATGATAGGAAAGTGAAGGAGCATTTGGTCAACCTCTGAGTCACAGTTACCACGCACGGCAACAATTTCATCAGCCAGCGGATTAAGAGCATCAGCCACACCACGTGCATCAAGGCCTTCAGGTAAACCATTACGAGGGCCATAGTTTAAAATGTCGCCCAACAACAGCAGCATATCACATTGCTCCCTGCGGTATATGTCGAGGACACGACGCAACCGCGTCAGCGACCCATGAATATCAGATAGGAGAAGGTATTTCATATTTTTAATTTCTCAGATAATCTTTGAGATTAGCGTTATGCGTCCTTTTTAGAATCTCTCTGACAGCCTTATCCCTTATCTGTCTCACACGTTCGCGCTTCAAACCCATTTCCTGACCTATCTCAGCCATCGTCATAGCATCCACACCGATGCCATAGTATCTTTGAAGCACATGCTGTTCCCGCGTGATGAGCGTCCTTACAAGGATGGCTAATTCCTTTCTAATGACATCTTTTTGCAGTTCACCTTCAGGGTTAGCGGCATTACGGTCAGGTATCACTCGTCCGAGGCTCAACTCGGTGCTGCCCCCCACCGGCGCGTCTATTGACAAGGCACGGGAGCGCCGTTTCTCCAAAGCAGGATCAGAGACATCACGCGGGACACGGAAAAGACCTCCTTGCTGCTCTATCGCCTTCTCTATAGCATCACGGATGTAAGGAGCGGCAAAAGAAACAAAAGGTTTGCCCAGTCGTTCATCATAGCGACGCGCTGCCTTCAACATTCCGATATTGCCTTCACTGATAAGATCGTCCATATCAAGACCACGATGCTTATAACCAGTGGCTATCTTAACGACAAATCCCTGATTGTCAGAGATAAGTTTGGAAATATTTTTTTCCTTTTCCATATTCTTGGTATTTATAATCCAGCATCAAGGAGCATCTCGGCAACCTCTTCTGGCGTATTGAAGTCCATACCATCCAGGAGTTCTTGATCAGAGAACTCTTCTGAAAGCTCTTTTGCAGCCTTTTCTGTAAGTCGTAGCTCACCTTTGTCATCACGAGCGGCAAGAAGCTGTTGCAGAATTTTCTCACGGTACTGGTCCACATTTTCCATAGCTTCAAATTAATTTTCTGTAAAGTTACGCATTTATTCCGATATACAAACCTTTCTATAAAATTTTTTAACCTACATTATTTAACCGCTCTGATACGTTGACAGAAGAGGCTGCGAGATAAAAAAGAATAAAGGCTATAGATTCTCAAAAGGAAATATTAATTTTGCATCCAAATGCAGTTATTTGTTTGATGGAATGCCACAGCATACCATTAAATCGTTTTGAAATGTATATAACATTAATAATCGTTGGTCTCATTGCCGGAACGTTGTCTGGATCTGTAGGCTTTGGTGGCGGAATGATTCTCCTACCCGTCATTACCTATTTCTATGGTGTAGAGATAGCAGTGCCAGTCTCTACGATAGCGCAAATGATGAGCAACCTCTCCCGGGCAGCCATGGGCTGGCGACAGATACAATGGCGACAAGTAGCATGGTTTCTCATTCCTGCACTGCCATTCACAGCCCTTGGTGCTTTTGGCTTTTCTGTTGTCGACAAGACCCTTATGACACGAACACTATGTGTCTTTCTCATCATCTTCTCCATAATGAAAGTAAGGGGCAAGATGCATCTTCCCAAAGGTAAGAGAACAATGCTCATCGGTGGTGGGCTGACAGGCCTCATCAACGGCATGCTCGGCATCTCCGGGCCACTAAGCAGTGCTGTATTTCTCACTTTGGAACTCTCACCCGTGGCCTACATTGTCAGCGAAGCCACAGCAGCCGCAGCTATGCATATTGTCAAGGCTGTCACATACGGTAAGTTCGACTTGATGAATTGGCACATTTTCCTTAATGGGTTCTATATAGGCTGCGCCATGATGCTTGGCAATTTCATTGCCCTGCACCTAATCAAGCATATTAACAAGAAACCTTACCAGCGCATTGTGGCTGTTATTATGATTGCAGTATCTGTCTGGCTGTTCTTAGAAGTATGACAGGACTACCATATTCATAGCATACCTAATCAGAGAGTCTTGACAAGAGACGTAATGGCCAGACTCACCATCGCAAAGGACGCACCAACGATACAAACGCCGTTCCAACCCAGCATTGACCAACCTAATCCAGAAAGGAAAGTTCCCAAGCTCCCACCAATGAAGTAAAGAGTCATAAAGATGGTATTGGCACGATTGCTCGCTTCAGGAATCTCTGCTATACATCCTGTCTGATTGCTCAATTGTTGAAACTGGGTTCCGATATCAACAGTAATCAGTGCTACAATCAAACCCAAGTAACCATTACCGAAGATGCAAGCTATCAGCCAGCCTATTATCTGCAATGAAGCACCGAAGAAACTAAACTTTGCAATTCCATATTTAGGAACATACTTTCCCAAGCCTGAGGCAGCGAAAGCCCCGGCCATACCACACAGTCCAAGTATTCCAACCATATCACTGCCTGCACAGAATGGCTTTCCTGCTATATGGAAAGCCATGCAAGACCATATTGAGAGCATAGAGCCAAAAGCAAGTCCACCACGCAGACTGTTTAAACGGATACGAGGATGTGTGCGAAAAATAGTCCAAACGGAAAGCATCAGTTGGGAGTAAGCCCCCAAAAAGTTGCGCTTCATCTCAGGCATTATTCTCAATGAAACGACACAGCAGATGACCATCAGCGCCGATGCTATATAATACATGGCCCTCCAAGAAAGCCATTCTCCAATAAACCCACTTACAACGCGGGCGGCCAGAATTCCTGTGAGCAGGCCAGAAAGTACATATCCTATGTTTTTCGCTTTGTCTTTAGGCTGCGAAAACTGTCCTGCAACAGGCATAAAGAGCTGCGGGATGACCGATGTGGCGCCAAGGAGCAACGATACAGCACAAATCAGATAGATATTATCCGATAGGCCGATAACGAGCGCCATAACAGCAGCTATCATCATACAGATGGTAATGATACGTCGGCGACTAAACATATCGCCCGAGGGTATGATAAACAACAGACCAAAAGCATAGCCTACCTGCGTGATGACAGTCATCAGATTAGCGGTGACCTGACTAATTCCAAGGTCATCGCTAATCATCTCAAGCAACGGCTGATTGTAATATAAGTTTGAAACCGTAATGCCTGCAAGGATTGCCATCGCCATGACAATACCTTTGGGAATACCCTCATTCTCTTTTAACTCTACCATGTTTTTGTGTGTTTTCTTTAGTTTGTTTGCACGAATTATGCTGTTGCATTAATTTCCATCTATCAATCGCTAGATATGCTGCAAAGGTAGGACTTTTTTCTCATACAGAAATTCACATATGATAATTTCTCACCTAAATACAAGATGAAAATAGGAAAAATAATCTTTTGAGAAAGGCAAACTTATTACTTTTGCAATCTCATAAAGAATATCATGAAGAAAAGAGACTTTACAAAGGGAAGTATCTTGGGCAATATCCTTACATTCTCTTTGCCTTATATGCTGTCCTACTTTTTGCAGATACTTTACGGTCTTGCCGACTTATTTGTCACTGGCCGTTATTGCAATGTGGCAAGTATAACCTCCGTTTCCAATGGCGCCCAGGTTATGTATATGTTTACCGTTGTCATCATTGGACTGGCTATGGGCACTACCGTCCTTGTGGCAAGATCGGTTGGAGCCAATGATCAAAGACGCATCGCCCAGACCATCGGCAACACCGTCACAATGTTTCTTGTATTTGTGTCATCTTCTACCAATGGATGAAGAAACATAGATTTAATGTACATTAACTCTCATACGTAACAAATGTTACCTCCTGATGGTATATTATCGCATAACTTTGCACAAAAATAGATAAAGCTATGATGAAGATATTAGACTTAAAGAAGAGCGTATATGAATTGGTAAAAGAGTATCCTGAGATAGCGGACATTCTCTCCGGCATGGGCTTAAGCGAAGTAAAGAAGAGTGCCGTACTGAACTCAGTAGGCAAGCTCATGACCATTCCGAAGGGTATGAAGTTGCGGAAGATGTCCCTGAAGGATGCCATCGAGAAATTTAGGTCGGCAGGCTTTGAGGTCATCAATATCCCCGATTATCTTCCCAATGATGAACCTTCTACTCCTCACTGCCATTCGACAGCTCCAGAACATAACCGCCTGGAACTCCTGAAAAGCTATCTACAGCGGCTGAATGAGGGCGAATCCTTAGAATCCGTGCAGGCTGACTTCGCCAAGTCTTTCCGTTCCGTTAACGCTTCTGAGATTATGAAAGCTGAGCAGGAGATGCTACATGAGGGGGCACCGTTACGCCAGGTACAAAAGCTCTGTGATGTCCATTCCGCCCTCTTCCACAATAGACTTGAGGAAGCGAAGGAGCAGGAACCCTCTACAGTTGCTATGGCTAAGGAAAATGTAGGGAAGAGTGAAGAGCTGGCCCTTATAGCCGGCCATCCCCTACAAACACTGGTTCGCGAGAATGAGGCCCTCAGTGTGCTTATAGGAATGGCTCGAAAGCAGATTGGCCGGGGAGAGGACTGTAAGGAGACACTGAATAAGATCCGTGGGGTAGGGGTCCACTACGCTAAGAAAGGTGACCTGCTCTATCCACAGCTAAACGTAAAATATGGCATCATTGGCCCCTCACAGGTCATGTGGACATTGGATGACGAAATCCGCGCGGAACTTTCATCCTTGGCAAAGTCAGACCAGCAAGACGAAGAATGGCGCCACCGTACCAATGCCGTTCTGCAACGGGCCAACGAAATGATCTACAAAGAGAATAACATTCTCTTCCCTGTCTGCGCAGCCAACTTTACGGAAAGCGAATGGCAACAAATCTACCGCGATGCTAAGGATTACGCCCCCTGCTTAGACATTATACCCCAGATATGGAAAGCAGCTGAGGATAAACTCTCAGAGATAGAGAATAATGTCAGCTCAACCGATGGTGTCGTTAAATTACCATCTGGCAGTCTGACTCTCCAACAGCTTCGAGCCATGCTCAACACGCTTCCCCTTGAGATTACCTTTATTGATGCTGACAACATCAATAGCTATTTCAATGAAGGTGAGAAAGCTTTCAAACGGCCTTTGTCCGCTCTGGGCCGAGAGGTCTTTTCATGCCATCCGCCAAAGATAGAACCTATGGTTCGGGCTATTATACAGGATTTCCGTAACGGGAGAAAAGATTACGTCTCTGTTTGGATGGAGAAGAACGGTCGGGCAACCTTGGTGAAATACATGGCTGTCCGCGACAACAAAGGTCACTACATTGGAACGATGGAAGTAGTACAGGATATGGAGGAAGCCCGTCAGCACTTTGTCAAAGAATAGAGAAACAACAGCTTTATACAAAGGACATCCTCCCTATCTAACAGCTTCCGCTGGTTATATCTTATCTATTGCCTTCCGTGTCTCCCCATGCAGTCGTTTGAACTGAGTGGGGGTCATGCCTGTGATTGTTTTAAACTGCCCCGACAGATAAGCCACACTCGAGTAGTTCATTTTCAAGGCGATCTGAGAGAGGGTCAGTTCATCATAAGTGAGGAGTTCTTTGACGCGCTCTATACGCTGCTCCATGTAATATCTCTCCAAAGTCTTAGAGGCATATTCAGAGAAAAGCTTTGAAAGAGAAGAGTAGTCTTGATGAAGCTTATCTTGGAGGTATTCGGAAAGACTCAAGTTGGTGGCATTGTCGTTGTAGTGCACCAACTCGATAACCATGGTCTTGATACGTTCGATAATACGTTGTTTTTTGTCATCAAGAAGTTCGAAGCCAAGAAGTTCCAAGTCTGACTTAAAGTTATTCTTTTGATTCTCTGAGATATCTCCATCAATTATAACTTTGCCCAAAGTCACCTCAGAAGGCGTAATCCCATTCTTTCTCAACGCTTGGTTGACAGCCATGATACATCTGTCGCAAACCATGTTTTTGATGAATAATGTCTGCATTATTCAACCTCCTCTGTATTGAGAATAATAGTCGTCACTCCGATATTAAAAACTGAGCCATTCTCAAGAACTCTTGTCTGGCGAGGATCTATACGCTCACCATTGACAAAGGTGCCATGATAAGAAGGACCATCAGTAAGAATGTATTTTATCTGACCGAGTTTATTCTTAGTAACATTAATCTTACAGTGCAGCAAATCCATATTAAGGTCTCCTGTCTCTATCGGCGTGGTAATATTATTGCCCTTCATATAGCGCCCAATAGTATTCATTCCCATATGTAAAGGGAGAACCTGCTTATAGCAATAATCGTTTTCTATAACGGTAAGATATCCTAAGCCCTCACTTTTCTCTTTCGCTTCCTCTTCGGGATTCTCATCATCCTGTTTGGGCCTCACCTTGTCAGAACCCAGCCTGATCCCAAACTGCTTACCACAATAAGGACATGTAAAGATAAGAGTAGAACTGCTCTGATATTTCGACTCATCAAAGGTAATGTATGAGTCGCACTTTGGACAGCGCACGCGTTTCATATGAAAAATGTTAAGAAAGTGACTCTATTCTTTTGTCTCTGTAATCCAAGCTCCTGAAAACTCAGTCTTGTCCGAAAGCCTATTAAGTTCATCAGAAGCCGCCTGACGAGTTGCAAACCGGCCTATAAGCACTTTAACATGCCCGTTGCCATAAACATACGCATCTTCGTAGCCTCTACTCTGCAAATCTCTGACATATGCATTGGCATTTTTCAAAGTTACATGACTAGCTACTACGATGCCATACTTTCCAGTAGATGCAGTCTTTTCTTCACTCTTTACGACCTGCCTATCGGAAGATTGTCCAGAAGTAGAATGACGAAGACTGTTGACAAGCGCGGAATTCACCTTATCCTGTCCCGTAGTGATGTCCTTTGGCATAATACGGTCAAGGAGACGCGTATCTATATGATTTCCAGCAATCTGACCATTATTCACAAGGGGAGAAGGTATAAGCAGGAAGATGATAGCAGCAACAGCTGCCACAGCTATATTCCGCCACAAAGCCACTGTTCGTACTGCCTTAACACTAAGGCTACTATCTTCTGCGGCTTCAGTGACTCTTGAATCAGAATTATCGATAGAGACAATTTGTGCGCCTGTATCCATCCCTTCTTGCATGTCGGAATCATCAACAGCAGACGTTTTCTGTAACTCTGAGACAGTAGACATTTCAAAGCTTCCAAGCCCATAAAGTTCTGGAGAGAGAATACCTGCCTCACAAGGTTCAAACTCATAGTTGCCGTCTCCGTTAAGGCTAATCGTACCAATACCCTTAAAAGTGTAGTGCCCATCAGCCTCTATACGCTGTCGCAATTCTCGCACCTCATCCTCTATCCGCATCGTAGCATCAGGGTAGCTAATGTCATAGGCTTCGACATAGGACTGTGCCAACAAAGAGTCATTGAGTATGAGTTTTGGATTAAAGCCAATAGATCGTATCGGCGGGAGGAAACTTCCGTCGCTATTATCTTTCCACGCATCGATATGGTGTGCCATAAATCCCCCAAAACCAGGGACAATGACACAATCGTTGCTTAAAAGAAGTATTTCGATATGTCTGCTTAATCCAATCATTGTTGCAAAATTAAGAAAATACTGCTAAAGAAACAAGTATTGACAGCGAAAAAACTAAAAAAAGAAAATAAACATGCACTTTGTTGTCAAATAAAAAATTGTTTTATATCTTTGTGCCAATTAAACGTGTACTATAATATGTCGGCTGAAGCCGATATTATAAATCTAAGAAGATGGAATATAAAGAGACTGAAATTAAAGGAGTATGGATTCTAGAGCCCAAGGTATTTAAGGATGCCCGCGGATATTTCTTCGAGGCTTGGAAACAGACAGATTTTGATGCTCATATCGGTCGTCATGTTGAATTCATACAGGACAACGAGTCAAAGTCGAGTTATGGTGTCCTTCGCGGTCTCCACTATCAGAAAGGGGATTATTCCCAAGCCAAGCTCGTTCGTGTTGTCAAGGGGCGCGTGCTTGATGTTGCTGTAGATATCCGCAAGTCCTCACCCACCTTCGGTAAATATGTCATGGTGGAGCTCTCCGAGGACAACAAGCGTCAGTTCTTTATCCCACGTGGGTTTGCGCATGGATTTCTGGTACTCAGCGAGGAGGCCATCTTCACCTATAAGGTCGACAACATCTATGCACCTCAGCATGAGGCCAGCATCCGTTGGAATGACGAGACGATAGGCATCAAATGGCCTATTGACCCAAAGGATGTGCTCACAAGCGAGAAAGACCTCAAGGCTAACAGCTTGGAAAACGCAGAGGTGTTTGATTAAATCATTTCTATGAGACGCTTTACAGTCTTTTTGCTCTTATTCTATATAATAATAGGTGTAAGTTCCTGCCGAAAGGGCAGAAGCCAGCAGCCTTCTGTCCCTGAGGAAGACCGTGCCGCCAAGCAGATGCTACAAGGTATCTGGGTTGATGAAGATGAGCAAGATGTGGCCTTCAAAGCAAAAGGCGACACCATTTTCTATCCTGACTCCACTTCACAGCCCGTGTATTTCCAGATTATCCAAGATACCCTTGTACTGCATGGAGCTAATGTGGCCAAATACCCCATCATCAAACAGACACGCCATCTTTTCATCTTCCAAAACCAAAATGGAGATGAGGTGAAACTTGTGCTCAGTGAGGATCCGGACGACGCATCGTTCTTTACCACTGTTCGGCCACAGCCACTCAATCAAGGTACGCTTATCAAGCGAGACACGGTCATCGTCCATGGCAGCGAGAGATATCATTGTTATGTACAGGTGAACCCCACGTCATACAAAGTTGTAAGCCAGACTTATAATGATGATGGTGTGGCTGTAGATAATGTCTATTATGACAACATCGTCAACCTCAATGTTTATCATGGAGCAGAGAGACTCTTCGGCGGAGACTTTAGAAAACAACAGTTTAAAGGTAAGGCACCCAAAGAATTCCTCAGTCAAGGTATTTTGAGCGACATCATCCTTCAGAAGGCTGACGATAGCGGTATTCACTTCGCTGCTTCGCTGATTATACCAGGCACTGGCATGACAAGCTACCAAGTTAACATCACTGTAGCTTATAATGGCAGGATGACTATGAAATAAAGCGTGTGCGGCTTTCTAAATATTAGTAACTATGGAAATAGGACAGAGACTGCCGGAAATCCTTGGCAAGGACCAGGACGGCAATGAGCTGAAGCTCAGCGACTTCAAAGGCAAGAAATTAGTATTATATATCTATCCGAAGGATTCTACTCCTGGTTGCACCAACGAGGCTTGCAACCTTCGAGACAACTATGAGCGTTTTTTAGCCAAGGGTTATGCTGTCGTCGGTGTCAGCATCCAAAGCGCTGAGAGCCATAAAAAGTTTATTGCCAAATACAACCTGCCATTCCCCCTCATCGCTGATACTGATAAGACGCTCGTCAATGAGCTTGGAGTCTATGGTGAGAAGACAATGTATGGAAGAACGTCTATGGGTACGTTCCGCACTACTTTTATTACCGACGAAAATGGGGTCATCACCGAGATTTTCACACCAAAGAAAATCAAGGTAAAAGAGCATGCTAGCCAGATTCTCGGTGAATAATGGCAGTCAAGAAGACTTATCGTTGCACTAAGTGTGGCTATGAGTGCTACGATTACGAGGGATATGGCTTCATGCGACAACATATTGTCAGTGTGAGCTGTCCCGATTGTCATACTATCCAGCCGCTCGTCGTGGGCGGTATCATAGGCAATAATGCACCTTCCTTCAATGGTCTTGCCGGTCGACTCTGTCTAAACTGCGGCAGCGACCGTATAGTGACTTGGGACAAGCACACCTGCCCAAAATGTGGAGGCGAGATGACCTTCACGGGGGAGACCGAGTTTTGGACATAACGAACAACGCTCCTCAATATGTCTATCTTTTCAACATTATACAACGACAATATTCTATGAAAGAGATAATAGTTAAAGACAGCGATCTGAGCAATGCCGCTTTGGAAGGTATGGATGAGTTCCTCAAAGTGATTACAGACGCTATCTACAAGGCTATCGGCGGAGAGCTGAATGCTGACAATATGGGTGAGCTGAACGCTGACCAGATAACACTCTTAGCTTATATCATTCTGCGTGATTCCGTCATGGATGGCGGGTTCGTAGAACTCATCCATAATGGCTATGGGCCTTTTATCTATCTCAATCCCTTCAACAAGGCAGTACGCAACTGGGGATTACGCGATTTGTTTAAGATTATTAGTGAAACACATCGCCTTTACAGCAAATATCACGAGGCCATCGAGAAGGACTGTACGCAGGAAGAATTCGATGCGCTCTATGAGCAGTATCCTGAATTTGACGACTATGACGATGTCTTCGTAGAGAATGAAGAGCAGTTCACGGCTGATATTGCGCATTATGTGGACGAGCATCTGGACAATTTTTGTAAAATAGAACAATGAATAAGACAGAACAGGAACTCAGAAGAAAGAGTCCAGTACAGATAAGAAACAAGAAAGCCTCCTTCCTCTATAATTTTATTGACACCTATACAGCCGGTATCGTACTGACAGGGACCGAGATAAAATCTATACGCATGGGCAAGGCTTCGCTTGTTGACGCTTTCTGTTATATTAACAATGGAGAGATATGGGTCAAAGGCATGAATGTCTCACCTTATTTCTATGGTTCACGCTCCAACGTGCCAGCACGCCGTGATAGGAAGTTACTACTTAACAAACGAGAGATACGACACTTAGCTGAGGATACCAAGACGCCGGGACTCACCATTGTACCGACACTCATTTTTATTGATGACAAGGGGCGCGCCAAGGTGGATATAGCCTTGGCAAGAGGTAAGAAGGAATATGATAAGCGTCAGACCTTAAAGGAAAAAGAAGACAGACGAGAGATGGACAGGGCAACCAAACACTATAAGATTTAATAAGTCTCTGAAGCTTATTATAGAACATTGATATTGTGTTTTCAACTAATAGCTTTCTGGAAGAGATCTATTTAATATGAGTAAGAGGATAGAGGATATTGTAAAAGAGCGGATAATGATTCTTGATGGTGCCATGGGCACTATGATTCAGGGCTACGGACTTGAAGAGTCAGACTTCCGTGGAGAGCAATTTAAGAATGTTGCTGGACAGATGAAAGGTAACAACGATGTGTTAAACCTCACCCGTCCGGATGTTATCTTGGACATTCACCGCCGTTACCTCCAAGCCGGCGCTGATATCATAGAGACGAATACCTTCTCCTCGCAACGCATATCCCAGGCCGATTACTCATTAGAGAACATCTCCAAAAATTTGGCTGTCGCTGGCGCCCAATTAGCCAGAAAGGCTGCCGACGAATTCTCTACAGCAGACAGACCACGTTTTGTGGCTGGAAGTGTGGGACCTACCAATAAGACGTGTACCATCGGTCCCGATGTTACCAATCCCGCTTTACGCGACCTGACCTATGATGAGCTTTACACTGATTATGTAGAACAGATAGACGGGCTCATAGAGGGCGGTGTCGACGCCATTCTTATCGAAACGATCTTCGACTCTCTCAACGCCGAGTGTGCGGTTGATGCTGCCCAGCATGTGATGCAGGAAAAAGGTGTCAAACTGCCTATCATGCTGAGTATCACCATCAGCGATCTGGCGGGACGAACGCTCAGCGGACAGACCTTGGAAGCCTTCTTAGGAAGCATCAGTAGCTTTGACATCTTCTCTGTGGGTCTCAACTGCTCCTTTGGGGCAAAAGAGATGACACCTTTTTTGAAGAACCTCCAAGCTAAAGCCCCTTATTATATCTCTGCTTATCCTAATGCCGGAATGCCCAACTCCATGGGACAGTATGATGAGACTGCAGAAAGCATGTCTCCATTAATTGGCGAATGGATGAAAGAAGGCCTCGTAAATATTGTTGGAGGATGTTGCGGCACCGATGAGACATTCATACACCAATATTATCTCCTCTCACAAGGTCTCAAGCCACACATCCCGGCCCCTAAGCCACAAACACTCTGGCTCTCGGGACTCGAACTGCTTGATGTCAATAAAGAAGTGAACTTTGTCAATGTCGGAGAAAGGTGTAATGTTGCAGGAAGCAGAAAATTCCTCAGACTTATCAAGGAGAAGAATTATGACGAAGCACTGTCCATAGCCAGAAACCAAGTTGAGAACGGGGCCCTCGTCATCGATATCAATATGGACGATGCCCTCCTTGACGCTAAGACGGAGATGGTCAATTTTCTCAATCTTATCGCCTCTGAGCCGGATATCTCCAAAGTTCCCGTCATGATAGACTCCTCCAAATGGGATGTCGTTGTAGCAGGGCTAAAATGTCTGCAAGGAAAATGTATCGTTAACTCCATCTCCTTGAAAGAGGGTGAGGAAGTTTTTCTGGCACATGCGCGTGATGTAAAACGCTTTGGTGCTGCTGTGGTGGTCATGTGCTTTGATGAGCAGGGGCAGGCTACCACTTACGAGAGAAAGATAGAGATTGCGGAGAGAGCTTATAGACTTCTCACTGAGAAAGTTGGCTTCAATCCATTAGACATTATCTTCGACCCCAACATCCTTTCCATAGCGACTGGTATCGAAGAGCATGACGGTTATGCCCTGGATTTCATCCGTGCTACAAAATGGATACGCATGCATCTGCATGGAGCGCATGTCAGTGGTGGTGTGAGCAATCTTAGCTTTTCATTCCGAGGCAACAACTTTATCCGTGAAGCCATGCATGCTGTATTTCTCTACCATGCCATACAGAACGGCATGGACTTCGGCATCGTCAACCCGGCTACAAAGATTACCTATGACGACATTCCGCAGGATGAGTTGAAAGTCATAGAAGACGCTGTGCTGAACAGGTATAAAGGTGCCGCTGACAAACTTACTGAACTCGCTGAAAAGATTCTTGCTGACAATGAAGCAGCAAAAGCCGCCAATGGCGGCGTAGCTCCAAAGACAACGGCCTGTGGCGGGGAGTGGCGACAACTCGACCTGCACGGACGTCTCGTCTATGCTCTCCGCAAGGGTATTGCTGATTATATGCAGGAAGATTTAGACGAAGCTTTAAAAAGCTATCCCCATGCTGTGGACATTATCGAAGGGCCACTCATGGACGGCATGAATGAAGTAGGCACACTCTTTGGAGAAGGCAAAATGTTCCTCCCCCAAGTCGTGAAAACAGCCCGAACCATGAAACATGCCGTAAGTATCCTCCAGCCTTATATCGAGGCAGAGAAGACAGGAGGTGCTTCCACCGCCGGAAGAATCGTCATGGCCACCGTGAAAGGTGATGTTCACGACATCGGAAAAAACATCGTAGGCGTCGTCATGGCATGCAACAACTACGATGTCGTTGACATGGGCGTCATGGTTCCTCCCGACCAAATAGTCAGAAAAGCCATTGAGGTCAATGCTGACGTTGTGGGGCTTAGTGGCCTCATCACCCCCTCCCTTGACGAGATGGTGAATACCGTCAAAGCCATGGGGGATGCAGGACTGACCATACCCGTTCTCATTGGAGGAGCCACAACCTCAGAGCTTCATACAGCCTTAAAGATAGCTCCCGCCTACCAAGGTCCTGTCATCTGGCAGAAAGATGCCTCACAGAGCGCTTCTATTCTCGCTAAATTGATGAATAGCAATGAACGTAATACTTTCCTGGCAGAACTGAATGCAAGGTATGAAAGTCTGCGCGCTAATTACAAACAAGAGCAAGAAAAACTCGTCTCATTGGAAGAAGCAAGAAAGAATAAACTCAATCTTTTTTGAATTGTGAAGGGATTGTAGTAACTTTGCAGAAAATTCTATATAGCAATGAATTTCAAAAAGAAACGTCGCTGGCACTGCCTTCCCGGACAGCCTGTCACCGATTTGGATAAAAAGATTATGTACTGGGAGAGTAAAGGCAAGCTTGTTCCGACAAGGGACATGGTCCGTACTCCCGAACAGATTGAAGGTATCAGAATAGCCGGAAAACTTAACACCGGCTGCCTTGATGCTGTAGAAGCAATGATAAAACCGGGCATCAGCACTCAGGATATTGACGATGTCGTCATGCAATACTGCAAGGATAACGACTGCCACCCGTCTTGTCTTAACTATGAGGGATTCCCAAAAGCTGTCTGCACAAGCATCAATGAAGTTGTCTGTCATGGTATACCCAAGAAAGAAGACATTCTCCAGGAAGGGGACATTGTCAATGTTGACATGACGCTCGATTACAATGGCTATTTTGGCGATGCCTCCCGCATGTTCATCATCGGTGGCAAGACGACTCCAGAAAAGGAGCAGCTCGTCAGGGTCACCAAAGAGTGCCTTGACTTAGGTGCAGAGGCTGCCAAGCCATGGGGATTTCTTGGAGATATAGGACATGCCATACAGAAGCATGCCGAGAAATATGGCTATGGCGTTGTGCGCGACCTCTGTGGTCACGGCGTAGGCTTAGCTATGCACGAGGAGCCGGAAGTCCTGCACTATGGACATCGAGGCACGGGAATGATGCTCGTTCCCGGCATGACTTTCACCATAGAGCCCATGATTAACATGGGTACATGGAAGGTCTACATTGATGCTGATGACCCCTATGGCTGGGAAGTCATCTCAGGTGATGAGAAGCCTTCCGCTCAATGGGAGCACACCTTCCTCATGACAGAACATGGGGTGGAGATACTGTCCTATTAAACCACATATTATATAATGTCGAATACTAATAATAAAGATATTTATATCCTCGGTATAGAAAGCAGTTGTGACGATACCTCTGCTGCTGTATTGAGAAATGGTGTGTTGCTCAGCAATGTCACAGCCTCTCAAGAAGTACACCGCGCCTATGGTGGTGTCGTCCCTGAGCTGGCAAGCCGTGCACATCAGCAGAATGTAGTTCCCGTCGTTGACCAAGCACTCAAGCGAGCCGGAATAACTAAAGAGCAGCTCTCTGCTGTGGCTTTCACCCGCGGACCGGGCCTCATGGGCTCTTTATTGGTCGGGGTGAGCTTTGCCAAAGGCTTTGCCCGCAGCTTGGAGATTCCGCTTATTGATGTCAACCATCTTCAAGGACACGTCATGGCACATTTTATTAAAGAGAGCGATGACGATAACCATATGCCGCCGCTGCCTTTTATATGCCTCTTAGTCTCAGGTGGCAATTCCCAGATTGTAAAGGTCAATGCCTACAATGATATGGAAGTACTTGGCCAGACCATCGACGATGCCGCCGGTGAGGCCATCGACAAGTGTTCCAAAGTGATGGGGTTGGGCTATCCTGGCGGACCTATCATTGACAAGCTCGCACGTAAAGGAAACCCACTTGCCTATAAGTTTGCAGAGCCCAATATTCCGGGACTCGATTATTCTTTTTCCGGACTGAAGACAAGCTTTCTCTACAACCTCAGAAAATGGGTGGCCGAGGAGCCCAACTTCATTGAGAACCATAAAGAGGATATTGCCGCAAGCCTGGAGCACACCATCGTTGACATTCTGATGAAGAAGCTACGGTTGGCTGTCAAACAGACTGGAATCAAACATGTTGCCGTGGCCGGTGGCGTATCCGCCAACAATGGTTTGCGCAACGCTTTTCATGAGCATGCTGATAAATATGGCTGGACCATCTATATACCTAAGTTCAGCTACACCACAGACAATGCAGCCATGATAGGTATCGTAGGCTACTACAAGTTCTTGGACAAAGACTTCTGCTCTATTGATGCGCCAGCCTTCTCTAAAGTAACATTCAAATAATATGGAATTAGAAACAAAGGTTTTAAGCCACCGTATTCAAGAGGCTTTATACAACACCGAAGAGACGCTTGGCACTGCAGAGAGTTGCACAGGCGGCCGCATCTCCGAGGCCATCATCGCAACTCCTGGCTCTTCACAGTATTTCAAAGGCGGTATTGTCAGCTATACCAACGAAATCAAGGAGAAGTTACTCCACGTCTCTCATCAGGTTCTTGAAGAGCAGACGGCCGTCTGCGAGGAGGTCGCCAAGGAGATGGTTATCGGAGCTTGTGATGCTTTAGGCGTCGACTATGCCATCTCGGCCACCGGCACTGCAGGTCCCACAGGAGGTACACCCGACATCCCCGTGGGGACAATCTGGCTGGCATATGGTTCTAAAGACGATGTGCGCACCTTCCTGCTCACAGAAGACTTTGGTCGTGACATCAACCTCGCCATCGCTACCAACAAGGCACTCCACCTCTTTATCGACTATTTGGCTGAAAAGCATGCTCAAAAAGCTTAATGCAGCTTGACAAAGCGCTAAATAGTGCTTTAATTGAATCCTGTGAAATAAAAATCCTTAAAAATCAGCATTTAAGGAGCTTTTACTTTGCAGGATTAATTTTTTTTTGTAATTTTGCACTCTGTTTGGAATAAGTATCAAAAGTAGGAATCAAAAACAAAGAATAGCGATGTCTAAGATTTGTCAGATAACAGGCAAGAAGGCACAGATTGGTTGCAATGTGTCTCACTCAAAGCACCACACAAAGCGTAGCTTTGATGTCAACCTTTTCAGCAAGAAGTTCTTCTATGTAGAGGAGAACTGCTGGATATCATTGAAGATCAGCGCTGCTGGTCTCCGTCTCATTAACAAGATTGGTCTTGACGCAGCTCTTAAGCAGGCCGTTGCAAAGGGTTACTGCGATTGGAAGGACATTAAAGTAATAGGAGATTAACGACAATGGCAAAGAAAGCTAAGGGCAACAGAGTGCAGGTCATTTTGGAGTGCACAGAGATGAAGAACTCCGGTCTGCCTGGCACAAGTCGTTATGTAACGACAAAGAACCGTAAGAATACTCCGGGTCGTCTGGAGCTGATGAAGTATAACCCCATCCTGAAGAAGATGACTCTTCACAAGGAGATAAAGTAAAGTAAAGAGATATGGCAAAGAAAGCAGTCGCTACCCTTCACGAAGGTAGCACCGATGGCCGCGCTTACTCAAAGGTCATCAAGATGGTTAAGAGCCCCAAGACTGGCGCATACGTCTTCGATGAGCAGATGGTGCCCAATGAGGCTGTGAAAGATTTCTTTAAGAAATAAATTTCATCTACATAAAAAAGGACTTTGATTTCTCAAAGTCCTTTTTTTATGTCTTCTCGACTCGTCCTTAATAATTTTCTGAATCATCGCTGATTTCCTCAGCTTCGTAGTTCAAATCGTCAGGATTAGTCTCGTATGTCGTGCGATAACTCTCCTCGGTAAGCTTGTCATCGTCGAAGGAGTCATCATCGTCGTCATCATCATCATCGTCCTTCTTCTCATCGACATTGTCGTCCAACTCTTCGTCGTCGTTGTCGTCAAGATTGTCAGCATCCGACTTCTTGTCGGCCTTGCTGTCAAAGTCAAAGACGTTTTTATCCTCCAAAATCTCCGGCTTCTCCTTGACGAAGATTGCTTCCGTCCATGAGCCCTTGGGAATCTCCAAGACCTCATATCCGTCCTCCACCTTCTTCTCATAGAGGCCACCTTTCTTATGAAGACGGTCTGATGGCAGTGTCGTTGTGGAGATATCAAAAGCACTAAGGATGATGTCCTGAATGCTCTGTGGCAGACTTTCCCAGCCACCACCAAAGTTACGCTCAAGAATCTCCACCATCTTCATAGCTGAGATATGATGCACATTCTCATAGGTAAGGTCGGTGACACGCATGATGGCGCGTTTCTTAATGGCAATCTTGCGCCTAATCTTGTTATCGCCCTCTCCACCAGCATAGATGGAGCCTACCTTGAAGCCACGGGCCTCTAACTTGCTGATAACCTCTGGCTTGTCAACTTTGACATCCTCAATCTCAAAGGCAGTCCGGATAATGTCGGTATAACGCCGCATGTTGTCCTTGAGGTCAGCATCTTTCTCTGCTGCCTCCCACATGCGGAAGACGTCATTCTCCTGAATGTCCCATACATTGCTCTTTGTCAAAGACTTAAGACTGATAGCTTTTTTATCTTTCATAATGTTGCTCTATATGTGCTGCAAAAATAAATATAAAATTATAATCTGCAAACAATTACCGCTAATTTTTCAATGCTTATTTTCGAGAACAGTGTGATAGAAAGCCTCATACTGCTGTGCCACCCTGATAAAGTCATGATATTTCTTGACATATTCTATACTCTGTAGTTTCAACTCACACATTCTTTCAGGGTGAGAGACAAGATCTTCGATAGCACTCTCAACATTACCCTCCTCGGGAGTGACATTGATGATGGGTCGCAACTTGTCCTCATGAAGAATCTCATAATTCTCCGGTTCGCCACCACCGATGACAATGATTCCATGACTCATAGCTTCCAGAGCATTCATAGCCGGGGTATAGCTGTAGAGCTGGTCGCAGATAGCATCGGAACCTCTCATCATCTCCACATATTCAGCAAATGGTATGCCATCGGCTATCTTTATCTCTATACCATCAGGATGTCTCTCCTTAACATTTCTTGCTGCTGCAAGCATGATGTCTGTACCTTTATATTGGCTGCGCTGCTTACTGATGCCAATAAACAGCCTCACCTTGTCATGCCGGTCTATAACGTGCTCATCAATTGCATCCTGATTACATTTTATGGGGAAGGGAATGAATACTGTCTTATCCGGAAAAACAGGGTGGTAAGTTACATAGTATTCGAAGAGACCGGCAATGATACCATCGCAATCTTTGGCTATCACCTGGTTCAGATAACCTTTCGGGGTGTCTATCCAATCGTTACGATCCTTCATGGCTACAGCATCTGTTCGCAAGCTACGACCTATGTTAAAATCACTGTAACGCAGTGGCATGCGCGTAATATTCTCGTGGACCCAATAGTAGTCCATACCAAAGGCTCCAAGGACAACTCTTCTATTATGGCGTCGCAGGAAACGATATATTGGCAGAATTCTCTCCGCCTTCAGCTCGAAAAACATGGGATTGATGAGCTGGACGATGTCATATCCTCTAAGTTTAGGCAACAAAGACGCTATCTTTGCAGAAAGTATGATACCACCAAATTTTCCGGGCTTACGGCTCACATCAATGTCTCGGGGATAGTTTTTCCAGAAATCGCCATTACTGACAACTGTCACCTCATGCCCCAAAAACCGCAAGCCATTGGCAAGGGTAGCATGGACGTTGCTATATTCACCAAGGAGAAGTATTCTCATAATAGGGTCATCAACATGATTCTTCCGGCCTTCTTCTGAATCAGTCGGCGGAAGAGAGTGTATTTATAAGTATAGTGGGAGTCGGGTAGGGGATAGAGCCCTTGCTCCGTCAAGACGTCTATGGCTTCCGACAGCCGCCGATAGCTCCGAGTCAGTCTGATGGTATTGACAAGATAGTCCATGGTATACTGAGCCACGCGGCGGCTCATGGCATTCTTCCTCTCCCCTTCCTCGTAGCCCTTGGCAATGGTCTGAAGATGCAAAAGCACAGTAAGAGAGTCCCCAAGGCGTCGCTCCTTATGCGCTGGAGAGGAATTGTGCATGATAGAGTCTTTCCTATACCTGTAGTAGTAAGCCTTCGCCTTTGTGACATACAAGTTCTTCACATGCAGCAGCAACTGTGGCGTAAACTCCTCGTCCTCATGAATAATTCCAGGCGTAAATCGAAGGCTTCCTAAACATTCCCGCCTGAATATATAACTGCAAGCCGATGATTGAATGTTATGACTTTCCATATAACAAGCTCCTGTCACAGGCCCTTCAACAGAAAGATCTAAAGTTGTGCTCTTGGTATCAGAAACACAGAATGCAACCATATCAACAGGTTCATGATAACGGATAATATCGAGACAATGCTCGTAGGCTGTCTGAATGAGGAAGTCATCTCCATCGACAAATTGAATAAATCTGCCCTGGGACATTCTTATGCCGGTATTACGTGCGGCAGACAGTCCCCCATTAGGTTGGCGGATGAAGATGATATCCTCAACAAGACTACCCAATGCATTGATCGGTGAAAAGTCGGAGCCGTCGTCAATGACAATGATTTCCCGCTGTTCCTTGCTTAAAGACAGCGAGATGATGCTCTCCAGACACTGCCGGAGCAAGTCTACAGGCAGGTTATATGCCGGCACGATGAAAGAGATGAGCGGAGACGTTGAAATGTTCTGTGATACTGGCATAGGTAACGGATTCCTAAGAGGTGTAAAAGTTTTAATTTAATGGTTTGGTGGTAAGGAAGGATAGGGAA
>UQRP01000032.1 GCA_900543585.1 uncultured Prevotella sp. | reverse complement strand
GAGCAATTTCATAGTCGTATCACATTTTTCCTTGCAAATATAGCAACTTCATCACGTTTTTCCAAATGTTTTAGACTAAAATATCACATTTTTCCTATTTTTGTGCAGAATGGATCCATCCATCTGCATGCGAAAGAACTAAAGATTCCGTAAAGAATCTCATGCTCCAAATTAGGAAAAGCCTAACAGAACGAGCACTGCATGTTCACAGTACGAGCTTGCTTATAGTCCTAGATACTAGTTCCTAATCGGTAATTCAACTGCGATTTTATAAGACCCTCAAAACCATTACTCCGAACCCAGGTTTCAAATCTTTCGCATAGCTAACCGCGTCATCCATGTGCTGGTATGGCGGATAAGTCTTTTGCATAGCAAACTGCGTCATCCATGTGCTGGTATGGCGGATAGTTCTCAATGCGTTTATACCCCAAGCCTTCATACAGCTTGATAGCATAGTCCATTCTCTCGCGAGTCATAAGCACGGTCCTTCTATATCCATGCTCATGGGCGAAGTTCTCAAGTTCACGTATCATGAATGTCGCAATGTGCTGGTCACGGAATAGTGGTTGCACCCACACCCGTTTTATCTCCACATCGCCGTTGCCATGTTCCTTCAAACCAGAGCACGCGACGGGGACATCCTCTTTGGAATAGACTATCATCGCATATTTTACGTCCTTCGACTGATTGCCGGCGACAAACGACTGTCTGTTCTGTGGACCGCCGACAAGCTGGTTGTAGTAGTTCTCCGTTATGGCGTGGAACATTTCAAACTCCCGGTCATTGCCGTTAGTCCATCGTATTCTATAATTGTACATCTGACCTGTCATCTTTAATCTACAATCGTATCCTTCAGCTCTAAGTGGAAGGAAAAGGACGGACGGTCGTAGCGCAAGTTCCATAGGGAATAGCCAAGGGAGTTGAACGCTGACGTTATCTCGTCCTGTTTCTGCCAAAGGTCCTCGTATTGCATGTGTTCTTTTGTTGCTTGATGATTCTAATCGGTGTCCTACTCTGTGTCAGCGCGCAACCTCATCGCACGCAACTTCATAATGACGTTACAAAGGTACGAAGTTTCGGCGAGAAAATAGTTGTATAGACGAGCAAAGGGTGAAAAATAATTCATAAGCGCGTTTATTTTGTCATTACACAGGATTGTAGTAACTTTGTAACATTAAACGCTCTTTATTATGAAATTACTTCGTGACCGTATCCTCAAGGACGGAAAGTGCTACCCCGGCGGAATACTGAAGGTAGACAAATTCATCAACCATCAGATGGATCCCAACCTGATGAAGGCAGTGGCGGTGGAACTGATACGCCGCTTTGCCTCTTCGGATGTCAACAAGATTATCACCATTGAGGCCAGTGGCATTGCGCCCGCCATCATGATGGGATTTCTGCTCGACCTGCCTGTAGTGTTTGCCAAGAAGAAAAAGCCTTCAACGATGGACAACATGCTCTCCACACGTGTCTTCTCATTCACGAAACAGCGGGAGTACCACGTAGTCATCTCAAAAGACTACCTCACCCCCAACGACAAGGTCATCTTCGTCGACGACTTCCTGGCCTACGGCAATGCGGCCAAGGGCATCATCGACCTCTGCAACCAGGCCGGAGCCGAGCTCGTCGGCATGGGATTTATTATCGAGAAGGCTTTCCAGCACGGACGTGACGTCATCGAGGCAGCCGGTGTGCGGTGCGAGAGTCTGGCTATTGTCGACTCCCTTGACAACTGTGAGATCAAGCTGAGGGAGGAATAAGATCATGCACCCTGCCACTGGCACGAGCCACATCTCCGTCCAGGACTACGCTGTGGCCATGGTTGACGAGTTGGAGAAGCCCGCTCACCACAAGGAGCGCTTCACCATCGGATACTAAGCAAGATGATTCGGGGCGGTCGCTTGACCGCTCCTTTTTTATAATATCAAAGACCTTGTGCAGCGCCTCACGATAGCCTCACTGTGTTTGACGGATGTGGAGACATAATGAAACTGATGTGGGCTATATAAATTTTCAGTCTTTTTTAAGTCAAGTATGGAAAGTTATTACTAACTTTGTCCATTGAGAAAATAATCATTCATATTTAATTATAGGAGACATTGATTATGGCAACAAAAGACACAGTATTGGAGACTATGAAGCAGGCTGGCACACCGCTCAATGCAGGCAAGATAGCAGAACTCTCAGGACTTGACCGTAAAGAGGTAGACAAGGCTATGAAGGAGCTCAAGGCCGAGGGGGCTATCGTATCGCCCGTCCGCTGCAAATGGGAACCGGCACAGAAGTAAATGTCTGTCAGGTAGTTACCAAGACCGCATTTGTTGCATCTGATTGATGCACGAATGCGGTCTTGTTGTTTACAGAACCATACATCTGTATCTTCAAATGTAAAATATCGTTAAGCATTAGGATTAGTTTTTGCTATTCAAACATTATTCGTAACTTTGCGAACGATATGATGAAGATATTGATTCTCTGTACGGGTAATAGTTGCAGGAGTAAGATGGCGCAAGCCTGTCTGCAACATCTGGATGAAGGACTCTGCGTGAGGTCGGCTGGTACTCACCCTGCGTGTCATGTTCATCCTTTAGCCATTCAGGTGATGGAAGAGGCAGAAATGCCGATTACTGATTTGGAACCGCACGATGTCAAGCAATACCTCGACGAGAAGTGGGACTTTGTCATCATGGTATGCAATCACGCCCGTGAATCATGCCCCGTCTTTTCAGGCACAGTGAGGCAACAGCTGCACATCAGTTTTCCAGACCCTGCGTCAGCAAAGGGCGGAGTGGAAGCTCAACTTATAGTATTTCGTGAGGTAAGAGACCATATCATCCAATCATTCAGAGAGTTTTATTTCCGGCAAGTCAAAGGTTGCGACTCTAAACAAGAAAATTAACCTTTGTCTTAGGCGGGTCTCATACGGTTCGCCTTTTCTAATAATTCATTTGTTCGTAATTTTACAAATATTATAATGCTAAAGTTTATGGAGATTAAAGTGTTAGGTTCCGGCTGCTGCCGATGTAAGAAGACTTTTGATACTGTCAAGCAGGTCATCGAGGAGGATAAGGTGAATGCTACTTTAGAGTATGTGACCGACATCGCTAAAATTTTGGACTATAACATTATGTCGATGCCTGCCATTGTCATCGACGGAAAAGTCGTACTCAACGGGCAGGTGCCATCGGCTTCAGAGGTGAGACAATTATTAAACAACCAGATATAAACAGATTAATTGACAGATTATGAAAACGATAGAGATTTTCGACCCGGCCATGTGTTGCTCGACGGAAGTATGCGGTCCCAGTGTAGACAAAAACCTGCTGCGTATCGCCACGCTCATCGATGCGTTGAAGAATATGGGCATTGAGGTGAGGCGTCATAACCTGAGCAGTGAGCCACAGGCCTTTATCCATAACGAGAAAGTAAAGCATTTGCTTCAGGAGAAAGGTGCCGACGTGCTACCCATCACCCTCGTTGACGGAGAGATTGCCGTAACCGGTGAATACCCTTCTACGATGCAGATGAGCGAATGGTCGGGCAAAGACCTTATGGTTATCCCTGACAGACAGAGCGCTTGCTGCTGCGGGGATCATGATTCTGACCAGGGTTGCGGGTGTTGCTGCTAAAATAGAAACACGTATGAAAAAGTATGACTTCAACGCAGTGAAGCGACAAAAATACTTGTTCTTCACCGGTAAAGGAGGCGTTGGAAAAACCAGTTTGGCCTGTGCTACGGCCATTGCTATGGCAGATAGTGGCGAGCGGGTATTGCTCATCAGTACAGACCCAGCTTCCAACCTTCAAGATGTTTTCCATCAGGATATTTCACAGCATGGCTCAAGCATCGCTGGAGTGAAGGGACTCACTGTCGTCAACCTCGACCCTGTGAAGGCGGCAGAGGAATATCGCGAGTCGGTGGTAGGTCCTTACCGTGGCGTCTTGCCCGACTCAGCCATCGCCAATATGGAGGAACAGCTGTCGGGCTCCTGTACGGTGGAGATAGCCGCTTTCAATCAGTTCTCCGACTTCCTCACTAATAGGTCGGACGCCAGTAAGTATGACCACATCATCTTCGACACAGCACCTACCGGCCACACGCTACGCATGCTCCAGCTGCCCACAGCCTGGACCTCGTTCATCAAGACGAGTAAGCACGGTGCTTCGTGTCTCGGACAGCTATCGGGGTTGGAGTCGCGAAAGGAGGTTTATCGACAAGCTGTGGAAAATCTTGCCGATGGCAACAAGACCAAACTGATTCTTGTCAGCCGTCCGCAGGAGGCTGCCCTCAAAGAGGCAGCCCGTTCGGCTTATGAACTGGGGCAACTCGGTATTGACAACCAACTTTTAGTGCTCAATGGTGTTATGGACTTGTCTGAACATGACGACTCTTTGGCAAAGGCGATGTTCTCCACTCAACAACAAGCCTTGAAGATGATGCCCGAGACGCTCGCTAAGATGGAGATGATGTTTGTACCCTTACGTTCTTACAATATGGATACGGTGGCAAATATCCGCAGAATGCTCGTCAGCGACTGCTCTGCCAAAGTTCCAGTTGCCGAGAGCATGGGCGACTATCGGACCCTTGACGATCTCATCCGTACGCTTCACGAAGAGGGTAAGCGCGTGGTGTTCACTATGGGCAAGGGTGGCGTCGGCAAGACAACCATCGCTACGCTGATAGCCTTAGGGTTGAAGAAGTTGGGTGACGACGTACTGCTCACCACTACCGATCCTGCCAACCATCTCAACGCGCAGTTGGCGAAACACGCGGGCATTGAGGTGGCTGTCATCGACGAACAGAGCGTATTGGAGGCTTATAAAGAGGAGGTCAGGCAGAAAGCACGGGAAGCCGGTGTTACCGACTTCTCCTATATAGAAGAGGACCTTCGCAGTCCATGCACCCAGGAGATAGCTGTCTTTCGCCGCTTTGCAGACATTGTGATGCGTGCCGACAGCAAGACGGTTGTCATCGACACGGCTCCTACAGGTCATGCCTTGCTCCTACTCGACTCTACGCAGAGCTATGACCGGCAGATAGCCCACAATGAGGGCGACGCGCCCGTTGCCGTCCAGCGGTTGCTGCCGCGTCTGCGTGACGAGCGTCAGTCGGCATTCATCATCGTCACCCTGCCTGAGCCAACGCCCGTATTAGAGGCTCAGCGGTTGCGTGCTGATCTTAAGCGTGCCGGCATCCATCAGCGTTGGTGGGTTGTCAACCAATGCTTGCTGCTCAACCATACCTCCGACCCGTTCCTGCAGGCCAAAGCAGCCAACGAGAAGAAATGGATGATGGAGGTGGAGCATATCACTGGTGGAAAGTTCGTTTTGAGACCTTGGCAAAGGTAGCCTATGTCATAAAAATGTTTTTGGGCGCTGTCAGGCAAGTTGTAACAGTATCTTTACAGGTTCTTAATTGTTATGGAGCCCTCAAGTCAAAAGCTTTTCATCTGAAACGCTTTTCTACTTTGAATACGGCCTTGTGGAGGTTGCCATCGGCGATACAGGGTGCATGACCATCTTGTGGGAAGAAGATGGCAAACTCACCAGGGTTGAGCGTTACATAGTTACGCGGCTTGGCATCAGGCTGCTTGGCAATGTCCCGCTCTTCATCGAAAGGAACATCTTTCAGGTCTGCAACGGGCGTATAACCATAGGTCTCAGCAATGTTCAGAGGAACCTGTATGTCTATCATTCTGCGGTGATACTCTATCACAGCCTCTTCTTTCAACTTTCCTTTGTCGTCTTCAACATTCACAAAAAGCTTGTCGCCATCAATGGCATGCCGTCCGTTGGCCAATTTCGTCAGGTCATGTTGATTGATAAAGGCTATCACCTCTTTGAAACGTGGGTTCAAGGCAACATACTGCCCAAGGTTTTCCAATTTGTCGATGATCATTTTTATTCTTATTATTAGTACCGGGCAAAGATATGAAAACAAACTTGAATAGCCAAATCATAACGGAGCTTTTTACCTATGGGCGGATGTTCGAAGGTGAGCTGAGACCAATTCATGATAAAAACATTACTTTTGCAGCAGATAAACAAGAAAAATTATGAAGAAAAGCATTCTTACAGTAGTATTTGCACTCATGACAATCATGGTGAGCGCACAGACCGGTCTAAAGAAGGTCTATGACGAAAATATCAATCCGATGGAGCAGATTGACAAAGCCCTTGTTTCGACAAGGACTGCTAATCCTGAAAAATTCGTTGTCTGCCAGGTTGGTGGCAACTGGTGTCCGTGGTGCCTGCGCTTTGCCGACTTTATCAGCAAAGACAGTGATATATCTAAGGTAATCAGCGACAACTTTATTTATATTCATGTCAACTACAATCCGCGCAAATCAGGTGGTGAGGAACAAGTAAAAGCTGCAAAGACATTGATGCGGCGTCTCGGCAATCCACAACGTTTTGGATTCCCCGTCTTTGTCATCCTCGACCCAAACGGCAATGTTGTTCACATTCAAGACTCTAGTTTCCTGGAAGAAGGACAAGGTTATAATAAAGATAAAGTCCTACGTTTCTTCAATAATTGGACACCAAAGGCGGTGGAAGGAAAGTAATGGTAAGCTCAGCCTGCAAACGACATAAGGCAGCCCTAATGGACTGCCTCATGTTATATTTGCACGCTATCACCATGCTTTTGCATCACGCGAGAAGCCTGGGGTAGTAGATAGACCGCGAAGAACTTGTCTCCTATGCGCTATCTCCCTAACTCCTTACGCATTTCGTGGCCGAGCTTTCCCCAGTAAGGCAGGTGCTTCAGCGTTGAGCGTACGGGACTGACGTGCCACAACATGAGCAACAGGAGGAAGAAGCAACCACCCATGCACGTCACGCCATAGAGTTGCTTGATGCCGGTGAGCAGGCTCATCTCGGGCGTATAAGGGTGGGCACTGACCAGATTGTCCATGATATGATAGCGCAGCAGGAAGGCGTAGATGCTCTCGGTCATGGTGCTCAGCAGGCCATTGCGGATGAAACCGCAGATGGTGAGACCCATGAAGAAATGCTGGAAGGGCATCAGCTCTTCGAGATAGAGCGTCATGGTGACAAAGAAGATGGTATAGCCAAACGAACGGAGGAAGGTCGGCACGATGAGCATCTCGAAGTTGAGTCCGGGATACACGATGAAGTACATCGCCACCTGGTAGCTCAGCAGCAGGGCGAAGCCTATCGTCAGCAGACGGGTATAGGCCTGCCGCATCATCTTCATCCACCACAGACAGAACAGACAGCCGGTGACATTGCCAACGATGGTAATGAGGTTGAGCGGTGCGGTTGTCATCATGCCCCAGTGCGCTATGCTGCCCGTGAATGCATTTTGCAGTACCTGTGGTGTGGCATTCATCACCTCAGCCACGGCAAACATTCCGAGTATCGGCAATAATGTCTTGTAGCGGAAGGCCTTCGGGTCGATATAGGGGTGATGGATGTGGCGCATGCGGCTGACTGCAAAGTAAGCCGTGATGACCGTTGCCACGACCACGCCGCGCCACAGACGGCTGTCCCACCAATTGTAGTATTCACCATAATGGAACAGCCATATCAACTCCAACAGCGTGACCGACCAGAGAATGCCGCCAAGCCAGTCGATGGACAGGAAAGGAAGCGGACGCATGAAGCGGAAGTGGCGGGTGCAGGTCCACAGAAAAAGCCATACGACCAGCAGCAACGCAATGACAAACCACTGCATCGTCTGCCAGGAGTCGCCGAAATAGGTCAACTGGGACGACACCCATGCTCCGCCACTCATGTCGCCTAAGACAACGATGTAGAGCAACGGGAAGAAGATGCGGAAGTCGCGGCGAGGAGTCATCCACAACTGGATATTGCTGAAAATCTCAAATGTCGCCATGAGCTTCAAATAACAGCACACAAACGACAGAAGGCAGAGCAACGGCAACGTGACGTGGACATCGGTGAAATTGAACAGTGCCAGCGTCAACAGGATGCAGATGATCATTCCGCCGACCGAAAACAGCTCTAAGCTGCGGTTGGTGAAACGGAACTTCATGCGGAACAATACCGGGAACGGCATTGCCACGCCTACGACTCCACAAAGGAAGATGAACGTGATGTCCTCACGCATGAGTCCTGTGGAGCCCACCATCTGCGATACTGAGCCCATGTAGATGGTGTTGACAAGTTGGAAAATAACGGCGCACACCAGGTAGAGCCATGGCTGGAGCTTCTTGGGAATGAAGTCCTTCAGCATGGGCATGGCAAAGGGGCGCCCTATCATTGGATCAGCCATAGTCTTGAATCGTTTTAGTACTTCACCTCCGTCTCCACATTCAGACCGCTGAGCAGCTTCTTGATGTCCTCGGCTTTGTTGTCGCCGGTGAGCTCTATTCTCACCGGTATGCGCTGCTCCACCTTGACAAAGTTGCCCGTGGCATTGTCAACGGGGATGTTGTCCATAGCGGCACCGGAGGCTGAGGAGACGGCGACCACCTTGCCCTGATAGGTAATGCCGGGGATGGCATCGCAGGTGAACGAGACGGACGCACCATTCTTGATATGTCGGAGCTGTGACTCGCGGTAGTTGGCAATCACCCAGACACTGTTCTGGTCGACGATGTTCACCATGAGCTGTCCGGGCTGCACCAACTGTCCCACATAGATGTTCTTTCTGCCGACATATCCGTCGCAGGGAGCCGTGATGACGGTATAGGAGAGATTAAGCCGTGCCAGGTTGAGCTGTGCCTCAGCCACGCTCTCCCCGGCATGGCTTTGTCCGAGGCGCTGGCTTTGCTCTCCGCTCACACTGGCTGTTGCGGTGCGGCTTGCGGCTGCCTGTGACAGTCGTGCTTGTGCGGCCTGCCAGCGGCTGCGCGACTCCTCATAACGCGTCTTGGCATTGTCGTATTGCTGCGGTGTGACGGCTCCCTTGGCCAGCAACGCTGCATAGCGGTCGTAGTCGCGCTTGGCATTGTCCATACTGACCTTGGCCTCGCTGATGCCGGCGTTGGCCACGCGCATGCCCTCGCTGGCCACGCTGACATTGCGGCTGATGGTATGCATACCCGCACTCACGGCACCGCTGCCACGCTTTTGGCCACGAAGGGAGGCCTCTGCCTGAGCCAGTGCCAGACGATACTCGGCATCCTCGAGGATGACGAGCGTGTCGCCCTTGTGGACATATTGGAACTCGTGGAAGCGAATCTCCTTGATGAAGCCTTGTACACGGGTGTTGACGGGCGTCATGTTTCGGTGGACCATGGCGTTGTCGGTATATTCCTTGCGGCCGAAATGGATGAAACGGCTGCAAACATAAGCCAACCCGAGTACGAGCAAAGCGATGACAACGATATTGTAAGCTCTTAAAACCTGTTTTCTCTTATTCATGATGTGATTGGAATTCTATATAAATATAATGTGTAGTTTTCTATGTCCTCTGTCGTTTACAACTCTCCGGCAATATACTTCATCTTGTAATAAGCATAAGCGATGTTGATGCGGGCATCCACCTCAGCAAGCTCCGCGTCCAGCCGCATGTTGCTTGCGTCGATCATGTCGGTAACGAGCGCAAGCTGATTGATGTATCGGTCGTTGACGACTTCAAAGTTTTGCCGGGCGAGCTCCACGCTTTTCTGTTGGGTTTGCAACTCCACGTAGCTCTGCTGATAGTTGGTCCATGCAGCCTGCATCTGATTGCCAACGAGTTCTTGAGCTACCGTCTTCCTCTCCTGAGCCTCGCGCACTGCCACCTTGGCTGCACGTAACTTCTTGTTGCTCTTGAAGAGTGAAGACACTGGGTAAGAGACACCTACGCCGACATACCATATATTCAGATTCTTGTTGACAGGTGGCAATTCGAAGGTGATGGGACCATTGAAATTGTTCTGTGCCACCACCGCTACCTTGGGCAATAGCTCGCTCTTTGCCAGTTTCTCTTTCTGACCTGCCATTTGCTCATCTACCGAGGCCATACGCAAAGTAGGACTCGACATGGCGGCTGACTGCCACTGAGCCTGGGCGTCACGGGCAAACGTCTTGTCGGCAACATGCTCCGTGGGGACAATAGAGTCAGAGGTGGCAATGCCCAAAGAGATGCAGAGCTGATGGTTGACGATGGCGCGCTGGTTGCGGAGTTTGGTCAACTCGAGCTGTAAAGTCTGCATCTGCAACTCGTAGCGTGTGATGTCGTTCTTCAGGGCGACACCCTGACGATGCCGCGCCTCGATGTCGCTGATGATCTTTTTGGTCAGTTCGATATTGCTCTTCACCACCTGCTCACGATTGGCAATCTTTTCCAAGTCAAGATATTGGCTCAAGGCCAGGAAACGTTGCTGCTGGATGGTGAGGTCGGAGGCAATGCCTGCTTTTTCTAGCCCCAGCTCCGACATCTTGATGCCGGCGGTCAGCGCACCACCGCTATAGATGGTCTGGCTGGCATCGACGATGAACTGATTGCCGAAATGGGGAGAATGCAATCCGTGCACCTCGCTGAAATCGCGGTCAGTGAGCAAGGCGTTGCCAATGAAACTCGCTGAGAGTTGGGCATTGATGTCGGGAAGTCGCTGGCTTTTTGCCGCTTCGACATCATGGCGAGCAGCCTCTATGCTGGTTTTGCTGACACGCACAGAGCTGTTATTGGTATCGATGAGCGTAAATAAGCCTTGAATGTCCAACGGACGTGAGTTCTGAGCATGAAATACCTGAATACCGACTGTAGCAAGGACTACAGCCATGATCAATCTTTTCTTCATTCCTATTAATAATTCTGCTTTGATGTCACTCTATAAAATCGGATGCAAAGTTACAATGATTTCCGGCAAGGGCATAAAACATAAAATCACATCGTTTTGACAAAAACGGAACTATATGAATTTATTTTTGTAATTTTGCAGCAAAAAGAGGAAGTAAGAACATCAACAGCTGATATGAAGACGAGCACCGATTTCCGAGAAATAAAGAAAACAGACTTGCAGATGGATGAGCATGCCATCGGCTTCGGAGCAATGCTGCTGTGCAAAAGTGGAAAGGCGGAAATACAGATTAATTTTGGGCAATGGCAATTGTCAACCGACAGTTTTATATCTTTCTTTCCCAACGACATCATCCTGTGGAAAAACGCCACGGATGACTTCTCGGCTGAGGCCATTGTTTACTCGGCCGAAGTGCTGCGCGCTGCCAGCATGAACATAGAGCATGAGATATACAGGGAATTGCGCGACGAACGCGTCTGCTCCAACGACGGTTTGAATCAAAATGTGGTGAAAGCACTCTTCAGCATGTTCCGCTTCTACTATAACGATCCATATATCCCGTCTGTTGACAAAATCACGGCACACCTCGTACAGGCTTTCTTTATTGGCTTCGCCGATTTCATGCGGTATCATCCCGACAGCCCTCAGACGCTGACAAAGACTACTTCACGCAGCCGACAGCTGTTTGCGCGATTCATGCAGCTGCTTGAGGAGAAATATCAGGAGGGCCATGAGGTGGTGTACTATGCCTCACAAATGAACATCAGTACCAAGTATCTTGGCAAGATAGCTCGGGAGCAGACTGGGCTAACGGCCAAGCATCTCATCAATGATTATCGCGTGCAGCAATTAAAACTCGCACTTAGCACGACGACGATGAGTTTGAAGGAGGTCACCCATGCTTTCAACTTCTCCGACCAGTCTGCGCTTACGAGGTATTTCAAGGCGCATACTGGACAGAGCCCTAAGGACTATAGGAAATAGCATCTATCAATTTATATAGGCTTTTTCTCCAGCAAGACAAATTGGACATTCATTGCTTTGCCTCCTCCAGTTTCTCTTGCTTCCGGGCATAAATCTTCGCCACGACTGCACCGCTGACATTATGCCATACGGAGAAGATGGCACCGGGGACGGTGGCCATTGGATACATGGCAAAGTGGACGGTAGCTAATGAGCTGGCAAGGCCGGAGTTCTGCATGCCCACCTCAATAGAGATGGCAGAGCATTTATGGTGAGGCAGACGGAGCACACGACCAACGAGATAGCCAAGGCTCAAACCACAGATATTGTGCAGCATCACGACAAGGACGATAAGCAGACCGCCAGTAAGCAACTTTGGGGCGTTGGCGCTGACGATGATGCCGACAATCAACGCGATCATCACCGAGGAGAAGGCGGGCAGGAAGGCTGCCATACGCTGCGTCTGCTTGGGGAACAGCTTCTTGAAGACGAAGCCGAAGATGATGGGCAGGATGACCACCTCGATGATACTGAGGAACATGCCGAGGGCATCGACATGGACACGCTCGCCGGCATAGAGCAGGGTAAGCAGAGGCGTGAGTATCGGCGCCAGCACTGTGCTGACCGTTGTCATGCCCACAGACAGCGCGAGGTCGCCTTTGGCAAGATAGGTCATGACGTTAGAGGCAGTACCGCCTGGACAACACCCTACGAGGATGACGCCGATGGCCAACTCATCGCTCAGGCCAAAGAGACGTGACAACAAAAAAGCAGTCAACGGCATGATGATGAACTGTGCCAGGCTGCCAATGATAATGTCTTTCGGACGGGTGAAGACCACCTTGAAGTCATGCGGATCGAGGGTCAGGCCCATACCGAACATCACCAATCCGAGGAAGGGTGTTATCCAAGAAGTTGAAATCCAGTTGAACGATGCCGGCACCATGAGCGCCATCGCGGCTACCACGATGACAATGAGTGCCATATACTGTGAGATGAAATTGCAAATCTTGCTTAGCATGTTGTGTTATCCCTTTCTATATTTTTACCTTTTCTCTCCACTTTGTTATTAATTGCAGGACAAAAGTACAAAATAATATCTGAACGGGCAAAAAATAAGCATCATATTATTTTTTTGAATCATATTACTCCGCCTCATGATGCATCTTCCTTTATCGTCTTGACCGCACTGCCAACATGGATTGTACGGCTACCGACAACAAGATGAGTGCGATGCCTCCCCAGAAAGCTGCCGAGAACTCTCCGGCTTCACCAAACAACAACACGGCCAAGGTGATGGTGTAGATGGGCTCGAGGTTATAGCTCAGGTTGACGGTGAAAGCTGAGATTGAACGCAAGGCTTGCAGTTGAAGCAGGAAGGGCCCAATGGTGAACACCGAGGCAAAGATGAGCAGGGCTATCAGGTCATGACTGGGTGGCAATACGACAGCCTTAGGTGCTGCTATGCCATAGGCGAGAGTGGCCATGGCAAGGATGATGCCACCGCCCGTGAGTTCATAGAGCAGCATGGTACTGCTTGCACGACCCGTGGAAGCCTGCACTCGTTTGCTGAGCACTGAGAAGAATGCATAGAGCAGTGACGAGAGACAGCCCACGACGATGCCGGCACGGTAGCGTACATCGAAGCCGAAGATGAGCATGATGCCACAGACGGTGAGCAGGCTGAGCAACAACTCACGCCACGAGGGCCGGTGCCGTCCGATGATGGGTTCGATGATGGCTGTAAAGAATCCTACCAGGGCAAAGCATACCGCACCGATGGACACGTTGGCCATCTTGATGCTGCCATAGTAGCACACCCAGTGCACGGCCAAGAGTACGCCGCAGCCCATCATCATCGCAACCTGACGCCAAGGCAAACGATGGAGGCGGTGCTGCATGCCTATGACAAGGGCAAGGAATAGGGCCGAAAACAACACCCGATAGAATACCAAGGGCAGTTCGCTGATGGTGATAATCTTGCCGAACAAACCTGTGGCTCCTGCCAAAAGAATTGAGGCGTGCAGACGCAAATATGAATGTTTCATGGGTGCAAAGGTACAACAAAAATGCGAGTAATCTCCTGTTGCAAAAATTAAATGATATCTTGTGACGACCGTCACACGATCTTACGACGACCGTCGCACGATCTTACGACGACCGTCACACGATCTTACGACGACCGTCGCATTAGGTCAGATTAACCGCTTGAAAAAGTTATGCTTGAAGTGTACCACCGTGCCGATATATTACTCCCCCACTCCACATGCCGTTAGTCACATAGCCTATATATATTTCTCTCTCAATCGTTTGGGCAGCATGCTGAGGACGAGCTGATAGGACTGGTGAATCAGGTCCTTCACCATGTCACCGTCAATCTTGTCAAGGAGGACATCGTTCCAATGCACCTTGTTGAGATGATATGCCGGACGGATGCCATCGTAGTGGTCGCGTAGCGTCTGACCCTGCTCGGGCGGAAGCTTCTGGGCACAGGAAGGCTCTGGGGCATTCAACCATATATGTAGGAAGATCTTCCCTTCTATACGAAACAATACCCAGTCCTCACCATAGGCCTGATCTTCCGTGGTGCCCGGCAAGGACAGCGCATACATGCGTACTTCTTCAATGTTCATCAGCTGACGATATTATTTGAGTTGTGTGCCGTCCTTGAAGGCATTGCCCACACGCTTGCCGATTTCGAGATAGCCGAGGTGAACGGGGTCGAAGGTCAGCAGGTGCATCTTCTCCAAGTCGGGCTTGCCATCCTCGGCAAGATAATTCTCATTAACCCTGATGTTCAGAATCTTTGCCACGATGTAGTAGCCCGTCTCCGACTCGTCAATCTTCCGCTCAATGCGGCACTCCATCGTCATGGGGAAGTCAGTGAACACGGGAGCGTTCACCTGCTCGCCTTTCTCGACGGTCCAACCGGTCTTTGCCACCTTTTCCTTTACCTTCTTCCCGCTGACAACGCCTACATAGTCAGCAGCCACCAGTGTCTCCGTTGTGGCAAAGGCAACGGTGAAGTCGGGATTGGCGTTGAGGTTGACCGTGGTCTGATGTTTGCCCATCGAAATCATGATCTTGTCATTATCCCACTGACCACTCCACGCTGCGTTCATCGCATTGGGTGTTCCATCGGAATCGTATGTGCCGATGACCAGTACTGCTTGTGGCATGAACCACGCTCTTGGATTAAAATTCTTCATCTTGCTATGTATTTAAGTTATTGACTTCATCAACTGGCGCATTCCGTTTTCGCACATTATTCTAATTGCAAGTTATCTATATTTTAAGATCCAATAGACATGTCCCTTTCAATCTTCATCCTTACACTTTTAAGTGCGGAAACATGTAGCAGTTTACATTTTTCTGCGGTTATCATTGCAAAATTAAGTAATTGTTTCGTTTCAGACATATTCTGTTTCGATATTAACTTTACTTTAACGCATATTCTATGTACCTTTGCGACCATAAACAAGATAAATTTATTGACATGAAGATAATGATTATTGATGGCGGGCCTCGTAAGAACATGAATACGGCCGCCATGATAGAGAAGTTCTCGGAAGGAGTGAAATCCGTTGATAAGGCTATTGAGGTGAAGCATGTCCGCCTCTACGACATTGATTATAAGGGCTGCTATTCTTGTCTGGCCTGTAAAGTACGCGGCAAAGCCTCTCACGAGTGCAAGATAAAGGACGGTCTTCTCCCTGTCATCCAGGAAGTCAACCAGTCCGATGGCCTCGTCTTGGCCTCACCGGTTTTAAATGTCTCTACCATAAATTGACTACGTCATATTCTTTGTTTTCCGTGAATTTCATTACCTTTGCAGCAAAAAGATACTTTTACGATGAACCTACTTACTGTCATTCTTATTTTGTTGGTAGCAGCAGAGCATCTCTACATCATGTTTTTAGAGACATTTGCAACCACATCGCTCCATACCTCCAAGACGTTCAACATCGAAGCGGACGAACTGAGCAATCATCATATCTCTACGTTGCTGAAGAATCAAGGAGTCTATAATGGCGTGTTGGCCTTAATGCTTGCCTTTGCCGCTATCAGTCAGGACCTGCTTTGGAGCCCCGTCTGCTGTTAGGTTATGTCATTCTTGTGGCCCTCTACGGTGCTTGGAGCAGTGATCCAAAGATTCTCTTCAAGCAGGGCGGACTTGCCATTGTGGCTTTGGCGGTCAGTTTTATTGTGTGAGACGAAAACGTTAATCAATAGAACAATATTTATGAAAATATTGGGAAACATCATTTGGCTCATCTTTGGAGGATTCGGCATCGCCGTGGAGTATTTCATTTCCTCGCTGTTGCTGATGATCATCATCATCGGCATACCTTTCGGTATTGCTACTATGCGGTTGGGAATACTTGCGTTATGGCCATTCGGCTCACACATTGTTGACAAGCCGCAGGACGGTGGGTGCCTTAACATGTTCATGAACATTCTTTGGTTCTTCGTCGGCGGTTTTTGGATTGCACTGACCCATCTTGGCTTTGGCTTGCTGCTTAGCATCACCATCGTCGGCTTCCCCTGGGGCAAGATGCACTTCCGGCTGATGCGACTGGCATTGGCACCCTTCGGGAAGGAAATCGTCAACAATGACTTATAAATTTGGAAATATGATATCAGCATCTGCCTTTCGTGGCCTATATCGCCAACCCATGCGTACACTCCTTGTGGTTATTCAGACTGCAATGCTGCTGTTGTCATGTCAGGCAGATGCACAACAAAACATAAAACGGAACAAGATGTATTTCAAAGCCATTGACCCTACGAGCATCAACCAGCAGGGCCACGACACAGGAACGCAGTACCGCACGGGTGTCTATTACACCGACAGCACCGACGAGGCAACGATCAGCAAGGTCTTTGACGAAGAGCAAAAGCACATCCAAGGGAAAATCGTCGTGGAGAACCTGCCATTAAAGAACTTCTACAAGGCAGAGGACTACCACCAGGACTATCTTGACAAGAATCCTGACGGCTACTGCCATTTGCCACAAAGCCTGTTTGAGTTCGCCCGCAAAGCCAAGGACAATCATGCAGACCAACAGTAACTTAATGACAGTACGATTATGATAGACAAAATATTAGAGAACAACCGGCGCTTCGTTGCCGGCAAAGGCTACGAGAAACACATCACGGACGGGAAGCCATCGGGCAAGACGCTTATCGTCACCTGCATGGACACCCGTCTGAGTGTGATGCTGCCTGAGGCATTGGGCATCAAGAACGGTGAGGTGAAGATGGTCAAGGTAGCGGGCGGTGTCATCCTCGACGACTACGATGCTGTCATGCGCTCCATCATCGTGGGCATCTATGAGTTAGGTATTGAGGAGATCAAGCTCATTCATCATACCGACTGCGGTGCGGGCAAGATGACCGGCGAGCACATGGAGCATCTCATCCGTGAGCGGATTGCCGCTGATAAGGTGGCTGAAGTGGAGCAGCATATCAATCTCCGCCAGTGGCTCGACGGCTTTGGCGACACCGAGAAGAGTGTAAGGGCTACGATGCACCGGGTGAAGAATCATCCGCTTGTACCCAAAGGCATCATCGTCCGTGGCTTCATCATCGACTCCACGACTGGAGAGTTGACCGAGGTAAAAGAATAAGGGGCACCAATGCCACAGCTGTCAGTAAAGTGTAAATATTTTAAGCATAGCTGACAGCTATGTCACGTTTTGTCATCTTTGGCCTTTGGGCACGCATAACGAGAAGAAAGACGAGAACAAGCCAGAAAATAAGAACGGTGAAGGACGTAGTCATTATCTGCGCCGCGAGTTCTCATACAGCAATTACGAGCAAGCTCTGACGCTGCCTGAGGACGTGGAGAAAGACAAGATTGAGGCTAAGGTTACTGACGGTGTGCTTCACATCACGCTTCCTCGCACGGCAAAGGCAGAGAAGGAGACAAAGAAGATTGAAGTCGCTTAACCGGCTTCGGTTCTGCTCTGATACATGGGGACTGTTCTTTGGGCAGCCCCCTTTTTGTTTTTAAAGGAATGTCATTCCAGACCCATTCTGGCAGCATAGCATAAGCAAAATCCTATTTGTGTTGAGCCGGTATCATCTGTGCAAAATTCAGATGGTGCCGGCTTTTTTCGTCTATTTGAGCCATGACTTCGAAAAAATGTCGTAACTTTGTTGCACATCTTCAACGAATGCAAAATACGAGACTATATGAATACGTTCTTGAAATTCAAATACAGTACCGAGTCCATCGGCTGCGGAGAAGAAGAAAACTTCATCTTGAAGTTTAACGAGGATATATCCGTAATAATAGTTTCTTCGATTTAAGTCATCCTGAAACACAAAATACATTGGCCAAGTATTCAGCCCTGGCAATTCTCCGTATTTATCTACACACTGTTTTATATACCTTTTGGCTCGACTGTAAGGCAGTTCTACAGAGCGATTGATGAAGCCAAGGGTTTCCATCTCAGGATGTTCTTCTGGATCAACGGATGCCCCCCATTTGGAATAAAGTTGATTTGTTGGATACAAGGTCATAAGTCGTTGTACCTCCGGCTTGTCGCCTAATTCACGATAAAGGTTATTGACTTTATGAAGCAGATTGGTATCCTCGCTATTAGTTGGCACTTTACCCTATTCCTTCAGCTGTTGTTCAATATCATTGCATCTTATTTTAATATCTGTCTTCTTTCTCATAAGTTCAGAGATTAATTAGGTAAGTGGTTTATATCTTTTTGCAGATAAGTTGTTGGATTGCCACATTATTATTGGATCTAAAAATTATTCCTTATAGAATTCAGTCCCGCATTCGTTGCATTTGTAGTTTTTGCGCTCTCGCTGGGGTATGACTAGGACAACGCCAACCGCCAATGAGAACAGTGATATAATAAGAAAGCTAACCGTAGCTGACTTTAGAGACTTCACACAGAATGGTAGGATAATGAAGACGATTCCGATGACAACCAAGAGAACGCCGATGATGACCGCCCACTTCGACAGCTTGGGCCTTACCTTGCCTAACGCTACGACATTCTGACTGCCGCAATTGGGGCACCATGGCAGTTGCTTCTCTCGCTTTTCGGTTATCTCCTGCAACATGCTCTGGGCTCGCTCCAAGTCCTTCTTGAACACCTTCACCTCAATCCCGGGATTAGGTCCGTAAGCGCCATAAGCGGGGTCGTTGAGCTCGTCGTGGAGCGATGAAGCTATACCAGCGTTGGCCAGCTTAGAAACGATTTCATCGGCCAGAATAGAGTTGTCGCACTTCGTTAAGCTAATGGTTTCTTCGTTCTTGTCCATATTTCGGTTGTTTTTATCATTGACAAATTTACGAAATTATCTGTAATTCGCAAGCAAATTAACTTTTTTTTAGGTTCTTCAGCTAGTTAGATTCATGTTTGATTTCAGTTGATGAGATAGCAAAAATGGATAGAAAAACAAAAAGATTGAAATTTATACTTAATGATTCTATCTAGAACATGAATTTAATGATGTAGGGATGTCATGTGCGATATAAGTACCTGGCAGCGGAAAGTTAGAATGCAAGTTCGCAATTCAATACGCATACAAGCAAAAGCTCCCACATTATTGGTATATCATAATCCTTAGAAATCCCTTAACTTTGCACTGTAATCAATAGAGTTGCAACCTTTTTTGGCATAAGTTGATGGCATGTACTATTAACAGAAAGTAATATGAGCTATATTTATATTTGGGGAATTTTTGAATAAATAATCAAAAGTATAATATGTCGCGATAATAAATACAAGATTCCTATGAGAATAAAAATACTCACAAATCCCATACATTCCGCTCGATTTAAGAAAAAATAATATAACTTTGAACCAAATTTCCCATCTAAATGAAGATATCATCCATATTAAAACAGAAGCGGACATGGAGCATCATACTTTTCTATGTTCTGGCGGTATTAATAAGAGTCATCTCAACCCGCTTTGAGACCATAGACCCATCCCACGTCAAATTGTGGGATTTCGTAGGTGGCTTGAGTCCACTCATAGGCGCGATTGTCGTTATCTTGGCGCTTCGAAGAAAAATGAAGACATCTCTTTTTGGTACATCGGTCACCAAGAGCATCCTCACATTGGCGGTGCCTTTTGGTCTGTTTGGCATTGTTGATTACAAGGAGATTGGACTCTGTTTGTGGTTATTGTTTGTATATCTGCTCTATGCCTTCTTCGAAGAGGTGGGCTGGCGTGGATATCTTTATAGCGAACTAATTGGCTGCAAAATCATTCACCGACTGCTGCTCACCACTTTGCTTTGGTTCTTTTGGCATTGCAGAGCATGGCAAATAGGGGATGTGGGCTTCTTTGCCTTGTTGTTCCTTGCTTCTTTTGGTCTTGACAAGCTTATCCGTGATACGCATTCTCTTATACTCGTGGCCTGCTTCCATGGTCTGTTCAATTTTTATTTCAAATGCCTCTCCGACCCAAGCCATTGGTCGTCAATCGTTTGTCTCGTCATCACCATCATGCTGTGGCTCTACATTTGGTATGGGCCAAAAGTCAAGATTTGCTGGAGATAATGTAATGCTTGGGACAAAAATACAAAAAACATTCCTTGACGGACGGCCCTCAAAGTGTCTATATGCGACAATATCAGTGTTTCAAGGATCGCTTTAAACTAAATAAAGTGCCATACCACCAGCCGTACAACTCGGTCTTCATATTGCTCGTTCTTCGCAACACGAAGACCTCTTTAGTTTTCATTACTTTGTCTCAGGCACTTATCCTATCACTGTCGCCACGACTCTCCTGGCACCTCCGTCATTTCGGAACTCACAGAGGTAAATGCCCTGCCAGGTGCCGAGGTTCAATCGCCCGTCAGTGATAGGGATGTTGATGCTCACACCCGTGATGATGCACTTCGCGTGTGCTTGCATATCGGCTTGATTCCAAGGGCGTTCGTCGATCTCATTTCGGGACTGAACGTCTTGGCATCGATGCGGCGAACACCATAGAAGTAGTCACGCGTGATCTGAGGGGCGCGATTTCGCAATCCTTCAATGATCGCTTCGTCGGACAGCCCGACAGCGGGACTTGTGTGCTGCTCTTTTTTCATCTTGATGCAAATTTAATAAAAATATTGGTCGGCACTTAATTTTTATGTGTCTTTATTCTTTTAAAAGATAAAAGGCGCCTGAAAATGAAGTTCAACCCATTAAAAAGAGAAAAATTTGGGGTGATAGTGTCTGTCAAATAGGAAAATTATTGTAATTTTGCGCTGTAAATACTAATAACAGAACACGTGTTAAAACTAATAACAAAACATGTGTTAAAACTAATAATGCTGATCTTACATACAAAAAATATACCTTATTTGATATAAGGAGATAAACCCAAATAGCAATCAATATGTCAAAGCACGAATACATCATTGCCAACCGCGAGTGGTTGGAAAACAAAGCCAAGGAGGAAGGCGTAGAAGCCCTCCCAAAAGGCATCTATTATAAAGTTTTGAAATCGGGTGACCCGAATGGTGCGCAGCCGCAGAAGCGAAGTATTGTCACCGTCCACTATACGGGCTGGACCATCGACGGCAAGAAGTTCGACACAAGCATTGGCGGTACCCCGATTGCCATGCGCCTCAGCGACCTGATTGAGGGCTGGATCATCGCCCTACAACAGATGCACGTCGGCGACCAGTGGGAACTTTACATTCCGGCAGAGATGGGCTACGGCAAATACTCCCAGCCTGGCATTCCCGGTGGCTCCACCCTCATCTTCGACATTGAGTTAATTGGAGTAGCGTAGCAGACAGACTATTTGATTCAATCACAATATATCAATTCAATGAAGCACTTTATCATTTCATTCATCTTACTGGCATTGTTTATCCCTTGTTCTGGCAAAGGGAAGGGCGATTGCCAAGTACCAAAACAAAATCAAAAAAGTATGACACTGAATATTGGCAATTTCAAGTGGACGCGACAGCCCAAGAGTTGCACTATCAAGAACGACACCATTGAGGTTGTTACGAATCCTGGCACAGACCTATGGCAAAGGACATACTATCACTTCCGAAACGACAACGCTCCTGTGTTTCAAATGGAGACGGAGGAGAAGTTCTTCAGTTTCATAGTCAAGACGGATTTTACGGGAAGCCATCATCGCTTTGACCAATGCGGCATTGTGATGTATCTTGACAGTGAGAACTGGCTGAAAGGCAGTGTGGAATACGAAAACGAGGAGTTCCAACATTTGGGTAGCGTAGTTACCAACAATGGTTATTCCGACTGGGCGACCACCGCCATTCCAGCAAAGGTCAAGACAATGTGGTACCGACTGTCCCGTCGAGAGGACGACTATTGCATTGAGTGCTCGCAAGACGGAGTACACTTTACTCAAATGCGCGTCTGTCATATGCAGCAAGGCGCAGGAAAGATTCGTTTTGGCATCTACGCCTGTTCACCCGAAGATTCATCTTTCAAGGCCATCTTTACTGACATGAGACTGACCGAATGTGCTTGGAAGGCGCATGACGGACAGCAGCCGGATAAATAGCCCTATCTGATAAGGTTTCAATCAGATGGAGCACACAAACCCATTCTGGCAGCATAGCATAAGCAAAATCCTATTTGTGTTGGGCCGGTATCATCTGTGCAAAATATAGATGGTGACGGCTTTTTTACATCTCAATCCACATACAAGAAAAAATCCCACATTATTGGTATTTCATAATCCTTAGAAATCCCTTAACTTTGCACTGCAATCAACAGAGCTGCAAACTTGTTTGCATAAGTTGATGGCATGTATAAGTAAGAGAGACGATCATAAAAATAGGGATTATGGAATTCAGAGTAGTAAAAGATGTATTGGATGCAGGGGTGAAGATTCTCTTCGATGTGATAGAAGGAATCGACAATGCAACTCATTCAGAGAAATGGGACTCCTTCCGCGATGAAAAAATAAAAGAACTGCTTGTCCGCTATCAGGACTTGGACGTTCATCAAGACCCTATCCTCGACGGGTATAAAATCCGCCAAGTGCTAAAGACACTGGTAACCGAAGAGACAAAAAACATCTTCTATATTGTCCAAGGCAATGCCGCCACATCTGAAGAATACCTTCGCGAGGGTGCACAGCAGATTATTGACCTCACCACAAAGTTCTGCGGCGGTAGAGGGCGTATTGTCGTCCCCGAGGTAGTATAATTTGTTGCCCCAGCCACTTATCCTATCACTGTCGCCATGACTTTAAATGCAAGCAATGGAACTTTCGGACGTAGATAGGTAATGTTGTCATAGCTTAACTTGACCAGTGTGCCGTTCCCCTTGGGCAGTTCCTTATTACCGATATTTCTTTGAGTGATATAAATGATCGCTTGATGAATGGCTTGGGAGTTATCACAAGAAAAGATGCAGTGGTTAAAGAGGCACGGTACTCGAATCCATAGGGGTACGTTGTCGTGGAATGGTGAGAACATCCAGCTGCTTCCTGAGGTCACCGAGCAGCTACGACGAAACTATCTTGCCAGCAGGGGCATCCATCCGACTACTCACACAGCTACACACAAAAATCCCCTACCGCCTCAAGGAGACAACAGGGGAAATGATATTCAGGTTCAGAGTCCGGCTCGTGCTGGTGCTACAGACACTAATCGCGAATGGGAGCTAAATGATAATATGGATATGTCAGTCGATAACGAGGAAGCACAGAGAAGGAAGTGGAGAAGATAAAGAGAATAAACTGCTTAAATTCTGCTCGCATGTTTGTGCTATTTTAGCAATAAATCATTAACTTTGCAAAGCATTGCAGTAAATACTGTCTTGTAAGGCATAATTGTCTTCTTAGTGACTTCGAACATCATTTTGACAAGACTTTTATGCCTTCTTTTCTTTGTGTCCTCCACGCCTCTGCGAGCAAAATCTGTGTCATCCGTGTTATCCGTGAGAAATAAAAACAGTGCGAGAATAAGTCTCACAGATTCCACTCATTTCACAGAATCTCCAAGTCTCTCGCCAAACCGCCAAGTCCAGCATTCCGTAGGAATTCCTTTGCGTTCTCCGCGCCTTTGCGAAAATACAAATCCATCCGCATGAGCTACACCATCATCGCATCCTCACCCTCTTCGCAATCTGCCGGCCACTCATCATAGAGAATGTCATCAGGATTGTCCGGCAGTTGGTCGGCCGGATAGAGATAATCCAATGCATAATACACCTTGAACTTCTTCGGCAGTCCTATTATCGTCAACTCGCCGTACTTCATAAGTTCCTTATACATAATCTTACTAATTATGCCTTTTCCTCCACATCCAATGCCATATTCTAAACCATGGCTCCCACAGACATTCACTGGGATAATAGACCATCATTCGCGCGTCTCTCAAAAGTCGCTGGAGGTTGGCCATTAATTTAGAATGAGAGACACCGCTTAGCAAGCGGTCGTCGTACTTGCCGAAGTTGCCGCCGGCCATCATCTCACGCATCAGCTGCATGCCATAAAGTTCGTTTGGAGGAGTGACCAGAGATATTTTGGGTAGTCCCAATTCAACCGCAAGCATCCAAGAGACAGCGCCACTGATATGCCACAGGCTACAATCTTTCAGCTTCTTGTTCAGCCATGCCTTCTCATCCTCCTTGCACTCATGCGACCTCAACAGATAGTAGTAGTCTATCAGCTGTCGAAGTCCCACACCCTCATGTAACAAATGGTTGAGGATATGGCTCAGCTGAAAGATGACATTGAACCGAAAGCCCGGTACGACTATCTGGCCAGCGTCTTCGGGCAAAGTCACTTGCTTTGTACCGTCTTCCTTTGACAGCAGTACAGCCAGCGTTGTTTGAAGTCTTTTGTTGTGAGCAGGAGCGTTCATCCATGTGGGGCGATAGTGCACTTCCACCGGCACCTTGTCTACGGCAGTGATGTCGATATGGTGGTATACCGCTCTGGCAGAGGCATCTAAGCCCTTGCAGTAGCCGATGACTTGATTCACAGCAGCCTCATCGTTCGCCCAATTCTCACCATGACCTTTAGGATGCACATAGATATCAATGTCGCCTGGTGTCCTTGACAACGGGTCGAGATAGAGCTGCGCATTACCCTGCCCTTTCAGAACACATGCCTCAAAACCTTGCTGTTAAAATGCGTGACGACGTTCGCCGCCACCTCATTCACCTTTCTGTTCTGCTTGGCAATCTTACTGACCTTGGCCATCCATTCCAGTACGTCATCCTCAGTAGGCTTGTTCGTACTGAGCTCGCCCATACGCCTCACTCCCAGCCAACACACACCGACGACCGACTGCTTCTCGGTAAACTGCAGCAAGCCCGCCCAATCCATCCGCTCCGCACACGATGGTACAGATTGACTGTCCTGAGAGAGGCTATAACTCAAAAACTGCAAGTAATCTTGCACTGTTGAGGGTTCTGTCATTAGACAATCTGAATCTTGTTGTAACATTCTTTACGTTCTCAGTGTCTATGCGAGAGAGCTGAAATCAGCATGATGATTTCTCATAAGCGAATGGGTCTTTGTAAATACCTGTCAACTGTTTGAAGAAGTACCAAAAGAACTTCATATCGTCAACAAAGTAACGCTTAAACAAACGCTTCGGCTCCATCAAGAAACGGTACAGCCATTCCATTGCAAACTTTTGGAATATTTTTGGAGCACGCTTTACGTTGCCTGCTTCAAAGTCGATTGTGGCACCTAACGCCATCCAAACTTTTACTCCTGGCATTCTATCTTTATACTTCATTATCCACTTCTCTTGCTTTGGTGCACCGACACCAACAAGAACAACGTTTGCACCACTATTGTTTATGATGTCAACGATTTCATCACACTCTTTCTCATTCTTTTCGAAGCCGTATGATGGGGAATGAGCACCGACAATAATGTTCCTGCCAACTTTTTCATTAATCTTCTTCATCGCCTTATCAGCAACACCTTCTTTTGCACCAAGCAGGAAAATCTTGCAATTCGTATCGTCTTTGTGGTACAAATAATAAGATGTGAAGAAGCTTGAGCCCGGTATTGCCTCGACAAAAGGTTTCTTTAGAAGCTTAGAGAATAGGCGGAGTATGTTGGAATCACATACCACCCATTCAGCTTTCTTGTAGCAATCATAGAATTCCCAGTCCTTCTGGAGCTTTATCAAGTGGTCAAGGTTAGGCGTTATCAGTACACCCTCGTGTAAGTTGTCCAGTAACTGCTGTCGAGTTATATTGAGAACATCAATATTAAGAATTCTTATTTTGTCCATGACTGATAAATATTATGCTAACAACTCTTGATATATCTCTTTCAGTGAAGCGAACACACTTTCTGGGAAGAAAGGTTGAACCACCTTGTAAGAATTTTCTCCTTGGGACTTGATTGAATCTTTGTCCTCTATATAACTACAGATGGCTTTTGCTATTCTCTCTGTATCACCAGGTTGGACCATTCTTCCATTATATCCATCCTTCAAAATCTCTGGGATACCACCAACCGGGGTGGATATAACAGGGTGGTGATATGCCATTGCCTCAAGAATAGCAATTGGCAATCCTTCATTATAAGATGGAAGAATGTATACATCCTCCCAATTTAAGCATTCTATCTTTTTTTGTCCCGCAATCCATCCCTCGTATGTAACGATGGATTCAAGGTGATGTTCATGGATGAATGAGTTGATGTCTCCGTCCACTTGATTTCCTCCCATTCGAAGCAAAAGTTTGCCTTCAAATTGATCTTTATGGTCAGCGACAGCCTTCAGTAAGTCGAAGCCTCCCTTACGCTTGCTTATCTCACCCATATATAGCAGATGGAGTTTTCCATCTCCAGTATGAAACTCAGAATGAAGTTCTGGTGGTGAAACAATATTATTCAAGACTTTAATCTTATTCTTGGCTACACCGATGGAAGCAAAATAATCCTGCCATGATTTTGACAAAACTATCAGTCTGTCACACTTGTTTAATGTAGATCGTATACCATCTTTATTATCAGAAGCAGAGTAGTACTCGATAAAATCAGCTGCGTGCTCATGCAATATAACCTTTTTGCCAAATCGCTTGGCAAGGCTGATAAACATCTTGCACCGGTCAAAGGAAGCGTTTGCAGCCCCATGAATATGAACAATTTTGATTCTCTTGTCAAACAATAGCAAGAGAGAGGTCCTAACCAAAGCTTGCAGTGCATACCATGACTTAACAAGCTTATTACCTAATCTCCAAGTAGGAATGAACCTCATTCCTTCGATATACTTGCCGTAGGAGACAAGTACCGCTGTCATTCCACCCTTAGTATGTTTTGATACTCCGAGGAAAAGGATTTTCTTGGAAGTATCTTTAGATATCAAATTCATATATCTATATTTTTTGAATGCATAAATTTGAATAACAAATCACAGAAATAATCTGTCGTCAACTTCGAAACTTTTTCAAAGATTCTTTGTCCAAAATCAGCTCTCAGAGAGCTATCTTCCATCAATACCTTTATTGCATTCACAGAAGTATCTACATCGCCAACTTTGACAAGATAACCATTCTCGCCATTTCTAATAATAGATTTTATAGCATAGCTATCTGTGGTTACAACCGGCTTATGATATAAGGCTAGCTCATATACTACTATTTGACCACCTTGAGTCTTCACATTGATAGGTATATATCCCATTTTGCTATGCCGGAGCAAATTAAGGAACTTCTCACCAGGAATGTCAAAATACATAGTAAGATTCGGTGGTAGATCCACCTTGGGAAACAAAGGCTTTGCTGCTACTCCTACAAATTTATATTGAGGTAATTTCTTAACAACTTTCAGAAATAAATCCCAATCTCTATAAGAATTTCCTCCGGTAAAAATATAGTCTTCTTCTTTATAATCATTGTTCTCTTGTAAAATGGACATACCAAAGTCATCTATAGTATCTGGCTGAATAAAAAAATGCTCTTTTGGAATGTCATATACATCATGATATAAATTGATCAACTCTTCATTATTGACAGAGCACAAGAGACGTTTAAAAGCTAAATTATACAGTGTAGCTTTAAACCTGCTACTGGAGAGGTTGTCAATCATGTTTAAGAGTATTACATGATTGGACTTATTCAAAGCCTGTACAAAAATTGATATAAATACTGCAGAGGCTGTATCATCGAGTACGAGTATAGTCTCATCCCGCCTGATAATCAATGATATATATAAGCTTCTAATTACTTTATACAAGTTCCATAGTATAATGCCAAAATGTGGATAATGAACTATCGAGCGGAGACGATGGGGTATCCCATTTACTCGCAACTGTACGTTTCTCTGTTTGATAGCCCTTATAAGATAATGTGACTTTTTCTTAAAATTCATTACCAAAAAGATTTTCTTTGTCATGTCTATAATTCTTTTAAACTGTTAAAAATGGTCAGCAAATTAACTTGATATTACGTTGTCGCTAATTTTTGAAATTGGAATAATAAAATTGCAGTATACATAATTCCAATGTTATTGATAGAGGACCCTAAAAATATGGTCAAATCGTTTAGTCCACGTATGGTCTCTTTCAGCGCGTTTTCGTGCAGCTATTTTCATAGTATTTACCAATTTCTCATGTTTAGGGTCAAGATAGAACTTAGCTTTGTCTATCATTTCTTCTTTATTGTGATAAAGTACAATTTCCTTGTCTTCATCAAAATATGAAGCGATTTCTTCGTTGTATGATGTAAACTGAAGTCCACCACTCATAGGAATTTCAAATGTCCTAACCTGAATTATTCATAGAAATAAAAAAAGAGAACGTTTCCTTGCATATATGCAAGG
>UQRP01000031.1 GCA_900543585.1 uncultured Prevotella sp. | reverse complement strand
GCATATATGCAAGGAAACGTTCTCTTTTTTTATTTCTATGAATAATTCAGGTTAGAAAATTACTAATGAGAAGCCAAGAACGAAAAAAACAGTCTAAAAGAGCAAGATTATAAGAAAATTATTGTAAGTTTGCAGGATAAAAAGAAGTTAGCGAAAATATTATGACACAGAACTTGTTAATCTACAATACGCTCACCAGAAAGAAGGAGCTCTTCAAGCCATTGGTAGACGGCCATGTGGGTATGTACGTCTGCGGTCCTACTGTTTATGGCGACCCACACCTCGGTCATGCCCGCCCTGCCATCACCTTCGATATTCTCTTCCGTTATCTGCAACACATCGGCTACAAAGTGCGTTATGTGCGCAATATCACCGACGTAGGCCATCTCGAGCACGACGCCGACGAGGGCGACGACAAGATAGAGAAGAAAGCCCGCTTGGAGCAGCTCGAGCCCATGGAGATAGCACAATACTACACCAACCGCTATCACAAAGCCATGGAGATGCTCAACACGCTGCCGCCATCCATTGAGCCGCATGCTACCGGACACATCATCGAGCAGGAGCAGCTCGTCAAGGAGATTCTCTCCAACGGCTATGCCTACGAGAGCAACGGTTCTGTCTATTTCGACATCCAGGCCTACAACAAAGACCACCACTACGGCATCCTCTCAGGCCGCAACCTCACGGATATCATCAACAACTCCCGTGAGCTTGCCGGTGTGGGCGAAAAGAAATGCCAGGCCGACTTTGCACTATGGAAGAAGGCCACACCTGAGCATATCATGCGCTGGCCGAGCCCATGGAGCGACGGATTCCCCGGCTGGCACTGCGAGTGCACGGCTATGGGCCGCAAATATCTCGGCAAGCATTTCGACATCCACGGTGGCGGCATGGACCTTATCTTCCCTCACCACGAGTGCGAGATAGCACAGGCTGTGGCAGCACAGGGAGAGCCCATGGTGCACTACTGGATGCACAACAACATGATTACCATCAACGGCCAGAAGATGGGCAAGTCGCTCGGCAACTTCATCACCTTGGAGCAGTTCTTCACCGGCAACCATCCCTCTCTGGACCAGGCTTACACGCCGATGACCATCCGTTTCTTCATCCTCTCGGCCCACTACCGCAGCCCCGTCGACTTCTCCAACGATGCCCTCAAGGCGGCACAGAAAGGCTACGAGCGACTCATGGACGGCATTGCCAACCTGGAGCGCATACAGACCTCAAAGGGCTCACAGCCCGACACGGCAAAGTTTGTTAAAGAGCTGCACCAGCGCTGCTACGACGCCATGAACGACGACCTGCAGACGCCACTCGTCATCAGTGCGCTCTTCGAAGCCTGCCACCTCATCAACACCCTCCTCGACCACAAGACAAAAATTTCGGCTGACGACCTCAAAGAGCTCACTGAGACAATGAAGCTCTTCACCTTCGACATCCTCGGCTTGAAGTCGAACCGCGGTGCCAACAGCCCGGAGCGCGAGAAGTCGTACGGAAAGATTGTCGACCTCGTACTCTCTATGCGCCAGCGTGCCAAGGCTGCCAAAGACTGGGCGACGAGCGACCAGATTCGCGACACCCTTGAGCAGGCCGGATTCATCGTACAGGATACCAAGGACGGTGTCACATGGAAGCTAAACAAATAAACAGACATTATTTAATATAAAGGAATATGGACAACCTCAAACATGCCTTCGCTGAAAAGTTGCTTGGCATCAAAGCCATCAAGCTTCAACCCAACGAGCCCTTCACATGGGCCTCGGGCTGGCATTCACCTATCTATACCGACAACCGTCTTGTGCTGAGCTACCCCGCCGTTCGTGCCTTTGTCAAGACAGAGCTCACACACGCTGTCATCGCCAACTTCCCTGAGGCTACCGCTGTAGCCGGTGTGGCTACCGGTGCCATCGCCATGGGTATGGCCGTCGCCGACCTCTTGCAGCTTCCTTATGCCTACGTGCGCCCCAAACCCAAGGACCACGGCACAAAGAACCAGATAGAAGGCCGTCTGCCGGAAGGCTCCAAGGTCGTCGTCATCGAGGACCTCATCTCTACTGGCAGCTCATCGCTGAAAGCCGTAGAGGCCCTGCGCGCCGCCGGATTCGACGTCGTAGGTATGGTAGCCAGCTACACCTATGGTTTCCCCGTGGCTGAGAAGGCTTTCGAGGACGCCAACCTCAAGCTCGTCACCCTCGGCGACTATGAGCACACCATAGAGATAGCTGCCGAGACAGGATATATCTCCAAGGAGGATATCGAGGTGCTGAAGGAATGGAGAAAAGCCCCCGCTAACTGGAAGAAGTGATATGACAACGATAGAGAGCAGTATCCGACAAATCAACGCTCCGCAGCAGGCCGTCTACAATATGCTCAGCGACTTGGGCAATGTGGAGAAACTTCGCGGAAAGATTCCAGAGGATAAAGTCCAGAACCTGGAGTTCGACCACGACAGCATCTCCGTCAAAACGCAGTTGGGCAGTGTCAAGCTTGCCATCGTCGACCGTGAGGAGCCTAAAATGATAAAGTTTGAGACACAGGAGAGCCCGCTGCCCTTCAACTTCTGGGTTCAGATTCTCCCCCTTGACGCGGCGACCAGCAAGATGAAGCTCACCATCAAGGCTGACATCAACCCCTTCATGGCCGGAATGGTGAAGAAGCCGCTGCAAGAGGGCATCGAGAAGATAGCCGACGCACTACAGGCTATACAGTCTTAAATAAACAAGACATAAGAACGATGGGTAATAAACTGTGGGAAAAGAATTTTGAGGTCAACAAGGAGATAGAGCGTTTCACCGTTGGCCGCGACCGCAAGATGGATCTTTATCTTGCTAAGTACGACGTGTTAGGCTCTATGGCCCATATCACCATGCTGGAAAGCATCGGTCTGCTCACCAAGGACGAGCTGGCCAAGCTCTTAGCAGCGCTGAAACGCATCTATAAAACCTGTGAGGACGGCAAGTTCGTCATCGAAGACGGTGTTGAGGATGTCCACTCTCAGGTTGAGCTCATGCTTACACGCGAGCTCGGCGACATGGGTAAGAAGATTCACTCCGGGCGCTCGCGCAACGACCAGGTCCTCGTAGACCTAAAACTCTTCACACGCCATGAAATCATGGAAGTGGTCGACAACGTGAAGATACTCTTCGACGAGCTCATCCAGAAGAGCAACCAGTATAAGGATGTCCTCATGCCCGGCTACACCCATCTGCAGATTGCCATGCCCTCCAGCTTCGGCTTGTGGTTTGGCGCCTATGCCGAGAGCCTTGTCGACGACATGCTCTATCTCCAGGCCGCCTGGCGCATGACCAACCGCAACCCCCTGGGCTCTGCCGCCGGCTATGGCAGCAGCTTCCCACTGAACAGACAGATGACCACCGACCTCTTAGGCTTCGACTCGATGGACTACAATGTTGTCTATGCACAAATGGGTCGTGGCAAGATGGAGCGCAACGTCGCCTTCGCCATGGCTACCGTGGCCGGCACACTGGCCAAGATGGCCTACGACGCCTGCATGTTCAACTGTCAGAACTTCAACTTCGTCAAGCTGCCTAAGGAGTGCACGACGGGCTCGAGCATCATGCCGCATAAGAAGAACCCCGATGTCTTCGAGCTCATACGCGCCAAGAGCAACAAGATACAAAGTCTGCCCGCACAGATCATGCTCATCATGAACAATCTTCCCGTGGGCTATTTCCGCGACCTGCAAATCATCAAGGAAGTCTTCCTCCCCGCCTTTGACGAGCTCAACGACTGCCTGCGCATGGCCGCCTACATCATCAACAAGATGGAGGTGAACACCCACATTCTCGACAACCCGATGTACGACCCGATGTTCTCCGTCGAGGAGGTCAACAAGCTCGCTGCTGCCGGCATGCCGTTCCGCGATGCTTACAAGAAGGTGGGGCTGGAGATTGAGGCCGGTGAGTTTGTTGCCGACAAGCACATCCACCACACCCATGAAGGCTCCATCGGCAACCTCTGCAACGAGAAGATTCAAGCGCTGATGGATAGTGAACTGAAGGAATTCCACTTTGAGAAGGTTAAAGATGCCGAGAAGAAACTTGTGGAGTAAAATAGCCCTCGCCCTGCCGCTGCTCTTCACGGTGGCGTGCAGTGGCGACGACTATACCTACAGCAGTTACCATTGCAACCTTGTCATTGACAATGCCACACACAACAACGCCACCTTAGCATCGGCGATGAACAGCATGTCGCCTGGCGTCTTCTGCAAGATAAGTTACGACAACAGCAAAAAGACGTATGTCTTCACCAATAACCAAGGGCAGAGCTCACCCTCCAATCCCTTATCCCAAAACGAACTGACTCGTCTTGCCAACGGTAGTCGCGTTGGGCTCAACAACGGACTCATTGTGGGCTACGGCAATCTCTCGTCGACAGACACCGGCGGTTACGTCTTCTATGCTTTTGATGCCGAGTGCCCCAACTGCTTCGACTTCAACGCTATCCCGCTCCGCAGTTATCCGTTGACAATGACGACAGCTGGAATCGCAGAATGTGCCAACTGCAAACGACAATACAATATGAACACCGGTGGCAACTGTATCAACAACACCGGCAAAGGCCTGACAACCTACCGTGCTGCTTCCTCAGGCGCCTTGGGCACACTGACGGTAAATTGACATACGATTGCCGTTTGCCCTTAAAGACAGGCAAACAGCACACTTATTCCTACACAATGAAACTGACAATAGTCATACCCTGTTATAATGAAGAAGAGGTTCTTCCCTGGACGCTTGGGAAGATGGATGCACTCGTAGCACAGCTGAAGACAGCGGCAGCCCCCGATGCATCGCTGCTGCTCGTCGACGACGGTAGCCACGACCGCACCTGGGACATCATCTGTGAGGCGGCAAAAGCCAAGCCCTATGTCCATGGTCTGAAACTCTCCCACAACGAGGGCCACCAAAACGCACTGTGGGCAGGCTTGCAGGAGTCGGCGGCAACCAGCGACGCTGTCGTCTCTATCGACGCTGACTTGCAGGACGACGAGTCGACCATCATTGACATGGCCCGCCTCGTCAACGAAGGGAAAGACATTGTCTATGGGGTGAGGAAAAGCCGGAAGACAGACTCATGGTTTAAGCGCTTCACAGCACAGAGCTTCTACAGATTGATGAAGAGTGTGGACAAGGAAGTCATCTACAACCATGCCGACTTCCGCATGATGACGCGTCGCGCCGTCGAGGCGCTCATGCTCTATCCCGAGCGCAACCTCTTCCTCCGAGCTATCGTCAGACAGTTAGGCTTCAACGAGGGCTTTGTCTACTACGACCGCCGACCGCGAACGGCAGGCGAGTCAAAATATCCGTTGAAGAAGATGCTCGCCTTCAGCGTCGACGGCATCACCTCCTTCTCGATAGCGCCTCTGAGATTCATTACCTACATCGGCTTGACAACGACAATCGTATCGCTGATAATGATTATCTTCGCCGTGGTGCGACATGCCGAAGGCGATACGATAGCCGGCTGGACTTCTATCCTCGTCTCGCTATGGTTCATCGGCGGCATCACCCTGACCTCTTTAGGCGTTATCGGCGTCTACATCGGAAAGATATTTATCGAGGTGAAACGACGCCCACGCTATTTCGTACAAGAGCGAGTATAAGGCTTAAAGATAATCACTGTGATTATCGGGACTAATTGTTAACACCTTTAGCCCCGACTGTTTGTGCAATGAAAAAACAAAACTACACCATGTTAACTATCAAGAATATCATAAAGAGCCTCTTTCCCCAAGACCTTTGGGACGGGCGCACGAAAGCGTTCTTCTGGTGTCTTATGGCGAAATTTCTCATCTTCGACCTCATCTGGAGCGCTCAGACGACATTCTCGTCGCTGTCAATGTTTAACCTGTATGTCAACACGTTTTTCGTAGTGTTGCTGCTGTTGCTGCCCTACCTCGTCTGCCGCAGTCGCGCCGTAGAGAGTGTGGTGCTGGTAGCCCTCGACCTGCTGCTCATCAGCAACCTGATGTACAGCCGCACTTACAATTCCCTCATCCCGCTGGCCAGCTATGCCGCAGCCGGTAATCTGAGCGACTTCACGGCTTCCGTCGTCGACTCCATGCGGTGGATAGACCTTCTGTTTCCGCTTTCTACTCTACTGACCATCGTGAAAGTGGTGAAGACGAAGGCCACGGCGCCCATAGCGTGGGGCAGGCGATGGAAACAGTATAGTATCACTACCGCCGTATCCTTTGCGCTGGTATTGGCTTTCATCCTACCCAAGGGGGGACTGAAGCAGTCGTTTCAGCACATGCAGAATGCTAACTACTACACCTGCACGGCCCCGGTCTTCACCGTTTTTGGCAACATGCTCTACGATGCCATGGAGGAGCAGGCGCCTTACACCCATGCCATGCAGGCACGGATAGACCGCTGGAAAGCCTCGCAACCACACTATAAGGCCCTGCCCGACACCATAGGGCGCCGTACCAGTCTCGTGGTCATCCTCTGTGAGTCGCTGGAGAGCTGGGTCATCAACCGTAAGATAGAAGGCAAGGAGATAACACCCTACCTCAACGCCGCTCTCGCCGAGAAGTCGACACTGTATGCTCCCTATGTGCTCACACAGGTCAAGGGAGGCCGAAGCATCGACTGCCAGCTCATGCTCAACGCCGGCATGCTGCCCATTCAGAACGGCTGCTATGCCATGACAAATCTCAACACCACCTTCTTCTCGCTCACCAAAGCCATGCACCAGCAGAACCATTCGCACAGCTATCTGCTCTCGGTGGACAAGCCCGTGACGTGGAACCAGCAGATGGTGGCACGCGCTTTTGGCATCGACTCCCTCGTCATGCGCGACTGCTGGGTCAACGACGAGAAGGTGGGCTCACGCAAAAAGCTCGGCGACGCTTCCTTCATGCGACAGGCGGTGAAAAAGATGAAACAGGGACAGCTCTGGCCCGTAGGACAGAACGTCTACATGCAGTTTGTCACCTACTCCGGACACAACCCCTTTGTGCTGCCTGATAAGCTGAAACGCATCCATCTGAAAGGCAACTATCCCACCAAGATGGCCGACTATATCTACATGGCCAACTACACCGACTACGCCTTGGGTGAACTGCTGACGTATCTGAAGTCGCGCCCCGACTATAAGAACATGATGATAGTCATCACGGGCGACCACGAGGGTCTCGCTGCCGACCGCGCCGATATTCTGAAGTCGAAAGTGGCTCAAGGCATCGTCTCGCCAAAGCAGTTCACGCCGTTCATCGTCGTCAACGCTCCCATTGGCTTGCATTACGAGAAGGTGATGGGGCAGATAGATATGTATCCTACCGTGCTCAACCTCATGCACCTTGACAACTATGCATGGAAGGGCTTAGGACAAAGCATCCTCGACCCCAGAAAATACCCGGTGGCTGTGGGATCCAATATGAATGTAGAAGGTAAGGCTCCGGCCAAGGAGGTCAACCGCTTGAAAGAAGCCTTCTATGTCTCCGACCTAATGATAAAGTATAATAAGATTAAGTGAGAGAAGCGTTTTTGAGTTAGGAGTTAAGTGTTTACACATTCCTTTTACTTTCCCCCTTCCTTGCTACGAAGGCATAGACATAGATGATGTCGCCGAACTCCGTCTCCCTGTGATTGGAGGTAAAGATTTTGTTGAGATAATAGTTCTTGTCATAAGTCTGATGGAAGAGGGCATCGTTACCCTCGTTGACCATCACAATACCTTTGTCCGGCTTATCCTTATCAAACTGCCGCATGATGTCACCAAGATAGAAGTCGACACCATAGAACCGTAACGGGTCACTGCCCTCGGCACTGAACCCAGTGAAGGCGTAGAGCGTCTTCTCACCGCTGCCATGGGCCACATTCAAGTTGACGACGCGCTGCATCGTCATGGCAAAAGGCCGATAGCTCTTGGTGTTCATGACGATGGGCTTATAATAGCCATTAAAGGCCATATACGCGAGAAGCGTCATGAAGGTCGAAGCCAGCACAGGACGCTCCGTGAGGAAGCCGGCCCTGCGATGAAGGAGTATCATCAGCCCCAGACAACCGCCACAAAGTGGCAGCAGCAACAGCATGATGTCGCCAAAGCTCAGACCATCGAAGGCCAGGGCATGGAGCATCTGAATGTTCTCATAGGCATGCTTGCCATGGAAGATAGTGTCTGGCACGACGCCCATACGCAAAACGATGAGGACAGCAGTGAGCAGGAAACCCAGCACGGAAAGGAAACCGATATAAAACCTGATGGGAAAGCTGGAACGTTTCGCTATCCATATGCAGTATTCTACCAACAGCACCGCCATGAAGGGATAGCAGGGCAACAGATAGACACCACGCTTGCTCTTGGGAATACAGTAGAAGAAGAGGATGAGCAGGAAAGCGAGCCAGGTAAAGAGCTGCAATGCCTTGCTGCCGTCGTCCTCACGGAAAGCAAAAGCCTGCTGCAGACGAACTTTGATACCACTGGCGTTGAGATGCCTGTGCGCCGCAATACGCTGCCAGCCCTTCTTCCACGGCAGGACAAAGAGTGAGAGCAGGAAAGGCAGTGTCCAAGGCAGCCACCCGGCGATGAGCATGAGGAAGTTGTAAGGCCACGGATTGTCGTGGGTGACAAACTTCATCTTACCAAGGAAGCGCCCCACATTCTCGTCCATAACGAGATCGAGAAATTCCTTGCCACCCTGATGATAAGCAGCAACATACCACAGCGCCGGAAGAACACAAGCCAGCAAGGCCGCGGCAAAGAGCTTGAGGGTACCAGACAACGCTTTGCCTTTCAGCGTGGCATCGCTGCTCAGCCAGTTCTCCATCCAGATGAATACAAACATCACAAAGCAGGGCAGCACGATACCCACGGGCCCTTTGGTCAGCGTGGCACCACTCATACAGAGGATGGCCATCCACGGCATGCCATGCATAGGCCGGGCATGCCCCGTCTTGGTGAGCGTGAGATTCGGCGTGGGGTCACCCTCCCACCAGCGGTAGAGAGCATAGAGTCCACAAACGATAAACATCGTCAGCACCATGTCGACACGACAGTTGGTAGCAGCGCGATGCACCTCAAAGGCTGTCAGCGTGAGCATAGAGGCCAAGAAGCTGAGGTCTGTATCCCGTCGCTTGGCATAGAACACAGCTCCCATAGCCAACATGATGATGAGGGCTAAGGCTGAGGGCAGGCGGGAGGTGAACTCTGTGACATGACCTGCGGGAAGGGAGAAGGCCGCGATACACCACTGAAAGAAAGGCGGCTTATAAGGAATATCCACGCCGTTGTTCTCCGGCAATATCCAGTTATGCTGCGTAAGCATAGACACAGCCACAACAGCCTCGCGCGGCTCGCCCTTGGTATTAAAACCCGTATTGCCCAAAAACGGCAGCAGAGACACAGCAGCCACCAAGACTACCGTCCAAAGGATAAAGCGATGTTTATTGTCCATTGTAAGTGCGTATTTCTTGCAAAATTACGCTTTTTTACCATCATACTGCCATTCTTTTTGTTTTATTCGCTTAATATGTATAATTTTGCAGGAAAATAATTGTAATTAATGAAACGTTTCGTGAAAACAATCTCATGGCTGCTCAGCATCCATGTCTCTGCCTTATTCGCTCTCACCTTATTCCGGCTCATAGAGTTCATCTCGCTACACAGCCTGATCACCAATCACGAAGCCTCTATTCTGCCGGCTTTCGTGCGCGGTATATGGTTCGACAATGTCATCGCATGCTACATCCTCATCGTGCCCTTGGCCGTGGTATGTATATTCTCTACCCTCAATCCCCTACTCCACTTTAGCAAGGCGGTCGAGAAAGGCATTGTACGCGCCTGCACCATCTGGTTTGCCGTCTTCTACGCCATCGCTTTTATCCCCTCGGCTGCCAACACGCCCTATTTCGCCTATTTCTTCAAAAATATCAACTCCAGCATCTTCGACTGGTTCGGCTATACCGCTACCACCGCTGGCATGCTTGTCGAAGAGAAAAGCTACTGGCTCTATATCGCCCTGTACTTCTTCATCACGGCTGTCTTTATCCGATGGCTGTTCTGCCTTGAAGACGTAGCACCGTCTTCCCATGAGACCTCTTCCCACAAGGGCATCACCATCACCGGCACCTTAGCCGTCTCTGCCATCCTCATAGGCCTTTGTCTCTTTGGCATACGCGGACGCCGAGGCTATAATCCCATCAAGGTCAGCGAAGCCTACTACTGCGATGACGCCTTCCTCAACCAGCTTGGCATCAATCCGGCTTTCAACCTGCTGACTTCAGTCCTCGACGACATGCGCAAAGAGAACAAGGAACTGCATCTCATGCCTTACAGTGAGGCTGTGGAGCAAGCCAGACTGTGGTATAATATCTCCGGAAAGGTGGACAGCGCCGACGTGATGAAGCGCATGGTCACCAACGACCCCCATCATCAACAGCCGGAGACGAAGCCCAATGTCGTCATCATCCTCATGGAGTCGATGTCGGCAAGCCTCTTAGGCGAGTTCGGACAGCAACAGCCGCTGACACCAACCTTGGACTCCCTCTACCAGCACTCCCTGGCCTTTACCAACTTCTACAGTGCAGGTATCCATACCAATCACGGCATGACGGCGACGCTCTACAGTTTCCCGGCGCTGATGTCACGCAATCTGATGAAGGGCACTGTCACTCCTCACCGCCACGGCATACCGACAGTGCTGAAAGGCCTCGGCTATGAGAACATGTTCTTCATGACTCACGAGGCGCAATACGACAACATGAAGGCTTTCTTCACCACCAATGGCTATGACGACATCTACTCGCAGGAGAACTATCCTAAGGACTCCGTCGTCAACAGCTTCGGGGTTAGCGACCACTATGAGTTCGACTATGCCTTACACACCATTAACAGCAAGGCCAAAAGCCGACGGCCTTTCTTAGCCACCATCCTCACCATCAGCAACCATCCGCCCTACATGGTGCCTTCATGGTTCAAAGCCCGGACACAGGAGAAGGAGACACAGATTGTAGAATATGCCGACTGGGCCATCGGCGACTTTCTGCGCAAAGCCTCCAGAGAGCCATGGTATAAGAATACCATCTTCGTCATTCAAGCCGACCATGGCAAGATGGTGGGTCAGAGCGACGCTGAGCTTCCCGTAAGCTACAACCACATCCCGCTCATCATCTTCGGCCCAAAGATAAAGCCCATGAAATATGCTGGACTGGGCACACAGGTCGATGTCATGTCTACCCTCTTAGGCATCATGGGCGTGAACTACGAATACGACGGCTTCGGTGTCAACCTGCTGAAGGTGCACCGCGACATGGTCTTCTACTCCGCCGACAACCAGATAGTAGCCCGCGACCAGCACAACTGCTACATCTATGAGCCCAATACTGGCAAGAGCTTCTACTATAAAGCCCTGCCCGGGTGGAAGCTCCGTGAGACAAAAAAACACCCTGGCTTTACACGCCTCAGACATTATCTTTTCTCCATGGAGCAGACTGCTCAGTTCATGCTGAACAAACAGAGATAATAACTGCGTCATAAACATTGAAAATAAGCCATTTGCTTTGTGCAATTGGAAAGAAATAACTAATTTTGCCCAGAATAAACAAAGAAAGCCCAATGAGGATAGGATATGACGCAAAGCGCATTGTGCGCAATGGAACAGGCCTGGGAAGCTACGGGCGGAATCTCGTCAACGCACTCGCGGAGGCGGACAGCGGTGATGAGTTGCTGCTCTATGCGCCCGATGAAGGCCGTGACGACCTGCGGGAGCAGATTGTCACGAGACCCAACGTCAGTTTCCGCTACCCGGCACATACCCACTTCCGCTTTCAGAGAGACTTGTGGAGAACCAAAGGTATCATAAAAGACTTGGTCAACGATGGTGTTACGCTCTATCACGGTCTTTCCGGTGAATTGCCCTTGGGCATCAGAGACACTGGCATTCCGGCCATCGTCACCATCCATGACCTTATCTTCCTGCGACATCCAGAATATTATAAATGGCTGGACGCAAAGATATACAAACGGAAGTTCTATGCCACCATCAACGAGGCTACCCATATCATCGCCATCAGCGAGTGTACGAAACGTGACATCATCCACTATGGGCATGTCCCCGAAGAGAAGATAAGCGTCATCTACCAGAGCGCTTCCAAGAAGTTCAATACCACTGACGAGCTACCGCCCTCGCCACTGCTGGCCGGTGTCGACAGATACTTCCTGCAAGTAGGCACCATCGAAGAGCGTAAGAATGCCCTTGAGAGCGTTCAGGCATTGGAAGACCTCCCTAAGGACGTCCACCTCGTCCTCGTGGGCAGGGAGACGCCCTATGCGGAGCAGGTGCGCCGCTATGCCGCTATGCGGGGCCTCACTGACAGGCTGCATATCCTCAGTGGCGTCAGCAACGAAGAATTGGCAAAGATATATCGCCACGCCATCTGCTTTGCCTACCCCTCTCGCTATGAAGGTTTTGGCATTCCTATCATCGAGGCCATTCAGAGTGGACTCCCTGTCGTGGCCGCCACAGGCTCATGCCTGGAAGAAGCGGGTGGACCCGACAGCATCTACGTCTCACCGGACGACAGCCATGGGCTGGCAGCAGCCGTGAGAAAACTCTGTTCGGAAGATAATAGAGAAAGAATCGCACGGGAGCAGGAGTATGTCAAACAATTCGAGAACAACAATGTAGCACAGCAGATGCTGGAAATTTATAAAGAATATAGTAAATAATATGGCCCATGAGCACCCAAATCACCATAGCCCAAGATTTTAAGGCCTGGCGCAAAGATATGGTTTTCTTACCTGATACCCTTAAGACGGGACAGGCAGAGAAGCTCTATGACGGTCGCAACAAAATATGGCTGTTAAGCCGCGGAGAAGTAAAATACGTTGTAAAATGTTTCCACACCTTAGGATTCATCAAAGGAGTCATCTATACTTTCTTCAGAAAGAATAAAGCAATAAGAGCTTTCAATAATGGCATACTACTGGAAAGTAAAGGTGTGAAGACGCCAAAGCCTATAGCGCTCATAGAGCAGAAGAGGCTCGGTCTGTACCACAAACTCTACTACGTCTCTACCTATACCGACTGGCTACCGATTCGCAAGCCCCTCACCGAAGACAGTCCCTTCAACAAGCCGATGACCATAGACTATGCTCATTTCGTAGCCACACTGCACGAGAAGGGTATCATCCACAAGGATCTCAACAACACCAACGTCCTCTACCATCTCAACGGACAACACTATGAGTTCATGCTCATAGATATCAACCGCATGACGTTTACCAGTGATTGCAAGGCAGCACCATACGAAGACTGTCTGGAGAACCTCACCCTCTTCGCCGACCGCGGGGAGATGTTCGATACCTTTGCAGCAGAATATGTCAAAGCCAGAGGATGGGACGCCAGCCACATCGCTGACGTCTTCAATGCAAAAGCAAAACACGACCGGCATTGGCTGAGAAAGAAAAAACTTAAGTCACTTATCCACAGACATCATGGAGAATAAGATTTCTGTTGTTATCAACACCTACAACGCCGAGCGGCACCTCAAGGAAGTGCTGGAATCGGTGAAAGACTTTGACGAGATAGTTGTCTGTGACATGGAGAGTACAGACCATACGCTCGCTATCGCCCGCGAATACGGCTGCAAGATAGTGACTTTTGCAAAAAAGGACTACAACATCGTGGAGCCAGCACGGGAGTTTGCCATCCACCAGACCACCTATCCCTGGGTGCTCGTCGTAGATGCTGACGAGCTGGTGACCCCAGAGCTACGACAGTATCTCTATCACCGCATTGCAGCTCCCGACTGCCCGCAGGGGCTCTTTATCCCACGGCAGAATAGGTTTATGAACATTCCACAGAAGCAACATATCGGTGACCATCAGTTGCGGTTCTTTGTCGCCGCGCTGACAACATGGCCGCCCGTGATTCATGCCATTCCCGTCGTAAAGGGCAGAGTGGAGAAGTTATCACCCGACAACAACTTGATGCTGATACATTTAGCAGAGAACAGCCTGCACGAGATGGTGGAGAAAGGCAACATCTATACTGACAACGAGGTGGTGAAACGAGCCAATAAAAACTATGGTGCCGGCGCACTGCTCTGGAGACCTTTCTGGCGCTTCTTCAAAGCCTATGTCATGAACGGGAAATGGAAATATGGTACCATAGGACTCATCGACAGCATGATAACAGCCTACTACCAATTTCTGCTCGTGGCAAAGATTATAGAAAAGAGAATTAATCAACAATAATAGACACTGATGAAATATTACATAAAGGCTGACTCCGTCAACAAGGCCAAGAACGATGTTGATGAGCTTCTCCACGACTGGGGTTACCATGACCTCTCCAACAAAAGCTACCACAAAGGGAAGATAGCGCACTTCTTCCACCAGCTCACGGGCGTGATAGGAATCCTCACTCATGTCCACAAAGGCGACACGCTCATCTTGCAATACCCGTTTAAGAAGTTCTACTTCATGGCTTGCACCTTTGCGCACTGGAAAGGTGGCAAGGTGATGACGATAGTCCACGACTTAGGAGCTTTCCGCCGTCATAAACTGACACCGGAACAGGAGAACCAGCGTCTGTCGAAGACGGACAAGCTCATTGTGCACAATGAGACGATGGAGAAATGGGTCAAAGCCCACGGATTCAAAGGAAAGACGGTGTGCCTGGGCATCTTCGACTATCTCATCTCCACGAAGCCTCACGCCTACCCCACTCCTCACAGCCCATGGCGTATCGTCTATGCCGGAGGCCTCTACAAATGGCGCAATGCCTACCTCTACAACCTTGACAGCAGTATGAACCTGTGGACACTCGACCTCTATGGGCCAGGCTATGAGGCGTTGGAGAAAGACCCCAAGATAACATGGCACGGCAACCTCAAGGAAGAACAGCTCATGGAGCAGGTGGAAGGAGACTTTGGACTGGTCTGGGACGGCGGATCCTTAGATGAGTGCAACGGCGACTGGGGCTCCTACCTCAAGATTAACAATCCTCATAAGACCAGTTTCTATATCTGTGCCGGCATTCCCGTCATTGTCTGGAAGAAAGCGGCCATGCGCAACTTTATAGAAGACAACAACTTAGGATTCAGCATTGACAGCATCAAAGACATTGACGAAAAGCTGAGAAACATGACGCCGGAACAATACAAGACCATGCGTGACAGCGTGGCTCGCTTCAGCACACTGCTGCGGAAAGGGTATTTCACTGAGAAGAGTCTTAAAGATTAATTGTGACGACCGTCGCAAGATAGTGTGACGACCGTCGCAAGAAAGTGTGACGACCGTCACAAGATAGTGCGACGACCGTCACAAGATAGTGCGACGACCGTCACAAGAAAGTGCGACGACCGTCACACTTTGTCGCTCCAACCCTTTTGCATCATAACACTGTATGGACAATCCCAAGACCGTATGTTAGCAAAATAATCCATCCATACACACAGAAATTCGTTCGTGCAGATAGAAATTCGTTCGTGCAGATAGAAAAGTCAAAAAAATAAAGTACTATGCAGACTAAATACGACTATCTCATCGTTGGCTCCGGCCTCTTTGGAGCTACCTTTGCTTACTTTGCCCATCAACAGGGCAAGAAATGTCTCGTCATCGACAAGCGCCCACAATTAGGCGGCAATGTATACTGCGAGAACATAGAAGGCATCAATGTTCATAAATATGGTGCTCATATCTTTCACACATCGAATAAGCAGGTGTGGGACTTCGTCAACAGCATCGTCCCCTTCAACCGATACACCAACTCACCGGTAGCCAACTACCATGGCAAGCTCTTCAACCTGCCGTTCAACATGAACACTTTCTACCAGATGTGGGGAGTGACAACACCGGAAGCAGCTAAAGCGAAGATTGAGGAGCAACGCGCCGAAGCCGTGGAGAAGATGAAAGCCGCCGGAGTAGCAGAACCACGCAACTTAGAAGAGCAGGCCCTCACGCTCATCGGCAAAGATGTCTACGAGAAACTCATCAAGGAATATACCGAGAAGCAATGGGGCAGAAAATGCACCGAACTCCCGGCTTTTATCATCAAGCGACTGCCCGTAAGACTTGTCTTCGACAACAACTACTTCAACGATTCCTATCAAGGAATACCTGTCGGCGGATACAACAAGCTGATTGATGGGCTGCTAAGCCAAGTGGAGACAAAGGTTGACGTCGACTTCTTCAACAGCGAGTACCACGACTGGAGAAACTTCGCAAAAGAGCTTGTATATACAGGGCGTATTGACGAATATTTCGACTGTCGTCTTGGCGCGTTGAACTGGCGCACGGTGAGTTTCAAAACGCGCGTGGAGAATACGCCCAACTTCCAGGGTAACGCGGTGGTCAACTACACATCGCATGATGTCCCTTACACGAGAGTCATCGAGCACAAACATTTTGAAATGTTTGGTCAGCAGGTCTATGACAATCCCAAGACCGTTATCAGCGAGGAATACTCCACAGAGTATAAGCCCGGCATGGAGCCTTACTATCCCGTCAACGACGAGACCAACAATGCGCTCGCTGCCAAATATCGTGCTTTGGCAGTTGAAGAGAAAAACGTTATCTTCGGTGGCAGACTCGCTGAATACAAATACTACGACATGGCTCCCATCATAGAAAAGGTGATGGGCATGTTCTCTGCTCTTTAGGCTTTCCAGGCTCGTTGGCAAGGCTAAAGAACCAGCAAAAAGTGATTTTAATGGGAGAAAAGTGCCGGAAAAAAGTTATTAATGAGTAATTTTGCAGAAAAAGAAAATAGCAATGGCACTCTCTCCACTAACATTTCTAAGACAGCAATGCCGCCTGCGCAGAAACGTGCTCACAGGCGAGATACTATACGCTTCTGACGACAGTGAGGAATGGCAGCTTCTCTCTCAGGAGGGACGCAACACCATCCTCCTCTCGGCTCAGGACAAGGGTATAGAGCTGACAAAGGAAATTTTAGACCGCTTCGTTGATTCCACACTCATCGAAGAGTGGAATCCGGCCAAGGAGTGGTTGGACAGCCTGCCGGCATGGGACGGAGAAGACCATGTCGCCAAACTCTCACAACGCATCGTGACAAGCAATCCCGACTGGACGGAGCGCTTCCACAAATGGATGCAGCAGACGGTGGCCAGATGGATGGACTTAGAGGTGCCGCAGAGAGACATCATCATCCCAGTCTTGGCAGGGCAATGGGGATATGGCAAGACATCATTCTGCAATATCATCCTGCCCCCTACCCTACGCAGATATTATACCGACAAGATAAAGTTGACATCAACGGCTGAGGTCTATGAGCTCATCACCACCAACCTGCTGATTAATATCGACGAGTTCTACCAGGAGAATAATGTCCAGGAGCCTCTCATCCGCTACCTCTTCTCCCGCTCTACCCCTGTCTTCCGCCGACCTTACGGTGTCACCGAAGAGCCGCGACGCCAATACGCGGGATTCATCGCCACAACCGGTAATCTGCATCCTATGACCGATGCAGCTGGTGCTGCCCATCTGGTGTGTGTGGAGGTAGGACACAAGATAGACCTCGCCACTCCCCTACCCTATGAGCAGCTCTACGCACAGCTCCGCGACGAGTTGGACGACGGTGCCGACTATCTGCTCACCGATGACGAGCGCGAGCGAATGGCCGGTCAGAACTCACCCTTCGAGGAGGCTGACAATCTGGTGAAAATGGTCAAACTCCTCTACGCTAATCCGCCAAAAGGTCAGAAAGCCAAGGCTATCACCCTTGACAATGTCATCGACCGCCTCATGAAAGAATATCCTTACTGGACTCCCGGCGAACACGTCAACCAAGACGTAGGCTTCGCCCTGCAAGAGGCCGGATTCACCCGCAGCCGCATTCACGGACGCTCCTGCTACCGCATTGTACCACGCGACCCACGACGCCTCGACTTCACCGACGAGCAACCTGAGGAGAAGAGCATGGACGAGTTTGCTGACAACCCGTTGGCACGCGCTTTGTTAGCAGGACTGGGAGGACTGAAAAAATAGACAATATGGTTGCAGGAACAGACACAAACACCCTGCAAGAGGATATAAAAGGAAAGAATTTATAATGTCAAAAGATAATAACAACACGCTCACACCCATGATGCGACAATTCTTCTCCATGAAGGCCAAGCATCCTGATGCACTCTTACTCTTCCGTTGTGGCGACTTCTATGAGACCTACTGCGAAGATGCTGTAGAGGCTTCACAGATTTTAGGCATCACGCTGACGCGCCGCAACAACGGTGCCTCGTCGGGCGCCGAGATGGCGGGATTCCCCCACCATGCCTTAGACACCTATCTGCCTAAGCTTATCAGAGCAGGCAAGCGCGTCGCCATCTGTGACCAGCTCGAAGACCCGAAGAAGAAACGCGCCTCACTAAAAGGCAAGAAAGGCCTCTCTGAGATGGACAAGATGGTGAAGCGAGGCATCACGGAACTGGTGACGCCTGGTGTGGCTATGGGTGATAACGTGCTCAACTATAAGGAGAACAACTTCCTTGCTGCCGTACACTTCGGCAAGGCGTCGTGTGGCATCAGCTTTTTGGACATCTCTACCGGCGAGTTCCTCACCGGACAGGGCAACTACGACTATGTGGAGAAGTTGATTGGCAACTTCGCGCCCAAGGAGGTGCTCTATGACAAAACGCGGAAGAAAGACTTTGAGCATTTCTTCGGCACCAAGCTCACGGTATTCGAACTCGACGACTGGGTGTTTACAGAGCAGAACGCACGGCAGAAACTGCTGAAACATTTCGGTACGAAGTCGCTGAAAGGCTTCGGCGTGGAGCATCTGAAAGACGGCATCATCGCCTCAGGAGCAATCATGCAGTATCTGGAGCTGACCCAGCACACGAATATCAACCACATCACCTCGCTCAAACGCCTTGAGGAGGAGAAATACGTGCGTATGGACTCCTTTACCATACGCTCTCTGGAGCTCTTACAGCCGATGCAGGAAGATGGTAAGTCGCTGCTGAATATCATCGACCGAACCATCACGCCAATGGGAGGCCGCATGCTACGCCGCTGGATGGTGTTCCCGCTGAAAGACGTTAAGCAAATCAACGACAGACTCGATGTGGTGGAATACTTCTTTAAAGAGCCTGAGTTCCGGCAAGTCATTGACGAACAGCTGCATAGGGTAGGGGACCTGGAGCGCATCATCTCCAAGGTTGCCGTAGGAAGGGTGTCGCCACGAGAGGTTGTTCAGCTAAAGAATGCCCTCATGGCTATCCAGCCTATCAAGTCGGCATGCCTCTATGCCAACAACGACACCTTGAAACGGTTAGGTGAGCAGATGAACCTCTGCGAGAGCCTGCGTGACAGAATAGAGAAGGAGATACAGCCCGACCCGCCCTTGCTTATCAACAAGGGTGACGTCATTGCCGACGGCTACGATAAAGACCTCGACGAGTTGCGCTCGATATCAAGGGGCGGAAAGGAATATCTCCTGGAAATACAGCAGAGAGAGACAGAGAAGACGGGCATCTCCTCGCTGAAAGTAGGATACAACAACGTCTTCGGATACTATCTCGAAGTACGCAACACCTTTAAGGATAAGGTGCCGCAGGACTGGATTAGAAAGCAGACACTGGCACAGGCCGAGCGATACATCACGCCGGAACTGAAAGAATATGAGGAGAAGATTCTTGGCGCCGACGAGAAGATTTTAGAGAAAGAAGCACAACTGTTCTCTGAACTTATCGTCTTCATGCAGGAGTTTATCCCCCAGATACAAATCAACGCCAACATCCTTGCACGCATCGACTGTCTGCTGAGTTTCGCCAAAGTCTCGGAAGACAATGCCTATGTGCGCCCCGTTGTCGACGACACCACTGTCCTCGATATCCACCAAGGCCGTCATGCCGTCATAGAGACTCAGATGCCCCTCGGCGAGTGCTACGTCCCTAACGATGTATACCTCGACACTGAGAAGCAGCAAATTATGATGATTACAGGTCCTAACATGGCCGGTAAGTCAGCATTGTTGCGCCAGACCGCCCTCATCGTTCTCTTAGCACAGATAGGCTGCTTCGTACCTGCCGAGAGTGCAAGGGTAGGGCTTGTGGACAAGATTTTCACGAGGGTAGGGGCCAGCGACAACCTCTCGCTCGGAGAGTCTACCTTTATGGTTGAGATGACTGAGGCTGCCGACATCCTTAACAACGTCTCGCCACGGTCGCTTGTGCTCTTCGATGAGTTAGGACGCGGCACGTCAACCTATGACGGCATCTCCATAGCATGGGCCATCGTGGAATACCTCCATGAGCACAGAGGCTCACAGGCGCGTACACTTTTTGCCACCCACTACCATGAGCTCAACGAGATGGAGAAGCACTTTCCGCGCATCAAGAACTTCAACGTGGCGGTCAAGGAAGTCGACAACAAAGTCATCTTCCTCAGAAAACTCACACCCGGAGGTTCTGAGCACTCCTTTGGTATCCATGTGGCTGAGATAGCCGGTATGCCAAGGACTATCGTCAAGCGCGCCAATGAGGTCTTGAAACAGCTCGAAGCGGACAACGCTGAAGTGGGAAGTGCCGGAAAGCCAAAGGTAGAAAATATTGGCAAAGACCATGATGGTGTGCAGCTCAGCATCTTCCAGCTCGACGACCCGGTGTTAAAGCAAGTCCGTGACGAGATTCTCGGTCTGGACATCAACAACCTAACACCTGTCGACGCCCTCAACAAGCTCAACGAGATAAAGAAGATTGTAACGGGAAGGAGCAGCTAAGCCCCCAAAAAGCAGATAAGCTCCAAGTAACAGCTAAGCACACATTATCAGGCAAATAAAAAGCCTCGCTATCACACATTATTATATAGTGTAATAGCGAGGCTATTTTTATGTATTCTCTGCGTAAGCAGAAGCGTCTTCAGGCCTTCACGGGCTCAGCGACAGCAGCATCAGCGATGTTGCCACTTCTGTTCTGAATCTTCTTACCCAACACAAGGTATGCGATAGGAGAAGCCAGGAAGATAGAGCTCAGAGTACCGACGAAGACACCGATAATCATGGCGAAGGAGAACGAACGGATGGAGTCACCGCCAAGGATGAAGATGGCGAGAAGAACGATCAATGTTGATGCCGACGTGTTGATAGTACGGGCAAGGGTCTCGTTGATAGAGTCATTGAAGATCTTCTGTGTGTCACCCTTAGGATGCAGGCGCAGGTTCTCACGGATACGGTCGAAGACCACAACGGAGTCGTTGATGTCGTAACCAATCACTGTCAGGATAGCACCGATGAACGTCTGGTCTATCTCCAGCGAGAAGCCTATCCAGCCATAGCAGATGGAATAGAGACCCACCACCATCGTTGTATCAATGGCCAGAGCCACGATAGAACCGACAGAGAAACCGACGTTGCGGAAGCGCAGCAGGATGTAGAGGAAGATACAGAGCAATGCCAGACCAACACTCAGGAAGGCATTCTTTGTGATGTCCTTAGCCACTGATGGACCCACCTTTGAAGAGCTGATGATAGAGCCACCCTCACGGATGTCAGGGTTCTTGAAGGCATTGACACTGGCCTGGCTCACAAAGCCACCCTTCTTCAGCGCATTGTAGAGAACAGTCTCAGCGTGGTCGTCCTCAGCAGGATCATTGCTGTCGATATTGTAGTTGGTAGACACACGGATGGTCTTGCCGTCAGTACCGATAGCAATAACGGTTGTCGTAGCCGGGCGACCGGCATTAGGACCTGTAGTGTTGACAAAGGCATTGGTCAGAACGTTACGGACATCCTCAACAGGCACAGCCTTGTCAAGTGTCACCACATAGTTGCGGCCACCGGTGAAATCAATACTCTTGCTCAAGCCGCGGATACCGAAGCTGGCAACGCAGATAAGGATAGCAGCGATATAGACACCGAAGCTAACCTTATACATCGACATGAAGTGGATGTTTGTGCCCTGCATCAAGTTCTTAGAGAAGCCTGTGTAGAACTTCAGATGCATCCAGTGACCATTGTTGAGCTTGTACTCGTAGAGCAGACGTGTGAGGAACACGGCAGAGAAGAACGAGCAGACGATACCGATAATCCATGTCGTAGCAAAGCCGCGGATAGGTCCTGTACCAACAGCAAGCAGGATGATACCTGTTATCAATGAGGTGAGGTTGGAGTCAAAGATAGCTGAGAAGGCATTCTTATAACCTTCGTTAACTGCTTTCTTCATATCCTTACCGGCACGCAGCTCCTCCTTGATACGCTCATAGATAAGCACGTTGGCATCAACAGCAGTACCGAGAGAAAGCACCATACCGGCGATACCACTCATCGTCAGGGCTGCCTGGAAAGATGTCAGGATACCTAAGGTGAAGAACACGTTGATGAGCAGAGCACCCACAGCGATAGAGCCAGGGATGATGTTGTACATAGCCAACATGAAGACAATCAGCAACACGAAGGCTACGATGAATGAGATGATACCCTGCTGGATAGACTGTGCACCGAGGGTAGGACCTACGACTTCCTCCTGAACAATGTGTGCAGGAGCCGGCATACGACCTGACTTCAGCGTATTGGCCAAGTCTTTCGTATCCTGAATAGTGAAGTTACCACTGATAGAGCTCTGTCCACCGCTAATCTCGCCATTGACACGAGGAGCTGAATAGACAACACCATCAAGGACAATGGCAATAGCTTTGCCGACATTGGCTTTTGTCAGCTCAGCCCAACGACGGGCACCGTCAGAGTTCATCGTCATGGAAACCTCCGGCTGACCGGTGATCTGGTTGAACTCATCCTTGGCATCTGTGATGACATCGCCCTCAAGAGGAGCACGACCATTGGTAGTAGTAACCTTCAAGGCATGAAGCTCGAAGATATTCTTTGCCTGGATGCCGTCGGCAGGCTTAGCACTCCACAGAAGTTTCAAATCTGAAGGCAGCACCTGCTTGGCTGTCTGGCTGTAGATAAGCTTGTTGATGGCAGCAGTATCGCGCACGCTGGCATAACCACAGACACTCAGACCCTGGCCTGTCACCTGCAGCATAGCGAGCAACGGGTGAAGCTTCTTAGCCTGGGCAAGCTGATTTTCAGGTGTAGCCTTGATATTTTTCTTGGCATCGTTACCCTTTATCTGGAACTTAGCCTTTGTAGCCTTGGCAGCCTTCACTTCCTTCTCGGCAGTAGCCTTCGCCTTAGCGTTGGTGCTGTCGGTGGCTGCTGTTTCAGCTTTCTCATCACCATTGGCCAGACGCTGGTCAAGCTGCTGGAGATAAGGCAGCACCTCATCAGCGTTGTAAGTCTCCCAGAACTCAAGGTTGGCGCTTCCCTGCAGAAGCTTACGCATACGCTCCGGCTCACGGATACCCGGCATCTCGACAGAGATACGGCCCTCAGCGCCTTGCACCTTCTGGATGTTAGGCTGTACAACACCAAACTGGTCGATACGCGTTGTCACCACATTCAATGAGTTGTCAATAGCGGAACTGACCTCTGAACGCAGCACTTTCTCTACCTCACTGTCTGTACTCGTAGGAGATACTTTGCCCTGAAGCTCCGAAGTAGCGAAGACCTCAGCCAGTTTGTGGCCGGGAGCATTCTTGTGGTAGGCATTGATGAAGAGGGTGATAAAATCGCCCTGAGTAGCCTGCTGTTCCTTACGGGCTTCATCCATAGAGCGGGTGAAGGCAATGTCTGTCTTGTGGTCAGCGAGATTCTCCACTACATCTGGGACTGAAATCTCGAGGATGACATTCATACCGCCTTTAAGGTCCAGACCAAGACCAATCTGCGTCTCCAAGCACTTCTGGTAGCTGTAGATGCCCAAATACTTCACAGAATCCTTATAATCCTGCTGCGCAATGGGATCCTTTATCTTTGCTGCCTGACTGTCATAATAGCTTGTGGCAATCGGGAAGCTCAGATAGAAGAGGCTCACGAGGGTCAGAAGAACGGCTGTCGTGATAACGATTCCTTTGTTTTGCATTTTGTTTGTTAGTTATTTTTTATTGTTTCTATCTCTTTTAACGCTGACAAAGCATATAATATGTGCAAAGTTACATTTTTTTTATTACTCACGTGAAAGAAATGGAGAAAAAAACCTTTTTACGATAGAAGTTAAGGCATGACATCGCTATGACGCTATTTTTTTGCGTCAAAGAGCAAGTAACACAGGATAGGGTAATGGTCAGAATTTTTGATGCTGTTGTCAACTTTACATGCAAACGGCTTGAAATCGTCGCTGCATAAAATGTTGTCTATTCTGACGAAGATACGCGCCTTGTGATAGCTGATTCCAGGTCCGTTGCCAGTGGAGACATAGCAGTCGGTAAGTCCTTGGGAGATGACGCGGTGGCAGTAGGATAGGGGAGAGTCGTTGAAATCGCCGCATACGATGATGGGCATGCCGGTATGAAAGGCTATATAGCGGGCCACGGCTTCAGCCTGAGGCGCACGCTTCTTGGTTTGCTCTCCTAAATGGTTGACAAGCCACTTGGAGGTCTGGGTTGCCTCCTGACGGTCCATGTCTCCCTTCATCAATTCACGGAATTGCTCTTTACGGTCCACACTCAAGTCTGTGGTCTCAAGATGATTGTTGACCACTATCACCGGCTTGCCTTTCACATTGAGCGTGAAAGCACAGCTCATATTAAACTTAGACTCAAAGTCTATATGCTCCTTGGCAATGATAGGATATTTGCTGAAGATCGTCATCAGATCTCCCTTGTGCATAGCAGTATCTTTATATTTATACACAGGATTCAGGATGGAGTCGACTTGTGCGCTGCCCACCAACGCCTCTGAAGATTCTTGCAGACACACAATATCAGCGTCCTGGCGCTTGATATACTCCAAGATAGCATTGGGCCGCTCTTTGACGGTAGCCTCGCCAAAGCTCCAGACATTATACGACAAGACCTTCAAACAGCCTTTTGGTACTTCCTGAGGAATATTAAACGGCGTATAACGGCGCACAGGACCATAGCAGATGATAAAACCGAGAAGAGGGATGATGATGCCACGCGGCTTGACAAAAATCCAAAAGAAGAGAAAACAGAGGTTGATGACAAGAAATAAAGGAAACAGCAACCCCAAATTGCTCAGACGAGGGAAGTCAGCAGGCTGAACCATATCAGCATGCCCCACGAGAAGCATCAGCAGAGCTGACGCCACGTTAGCCCCGCCGATAATTTGCAATGTAATTCTTGAAAATTTACGCATGTTCCTCTTAAACAAGCATCGTTATTTCTTGCTTTGGTCGAAGAGTGTTTGCTTCTCCTCACGCGTCAGACTATCGTAGCCGCTCTTGCGTATCTTGTCCAAGATGCGGTCTATCTCTTCCTGTGTAGCCTCAGAGGAAGGGGATTGGTGGGATTTTCCATTTCTAAAGCTACCCAACTCTTCATCCCAAGAAGTACGCTCGCCATGCTTTACACGATTGGCATCCCATCTGTTACGAAGATTGTTAAAGAACTGTCTGCCGCCGTCAAAACTATTACCATACGGGTGTTTCTGCCAATATCTAATCAGGAAGAAACCGAATATCATTCCACCCAAGTGAGCTAAATGCGCCACTTGGCTGCCCGGAGAGGCCAGCGCCGAAAAGAGCTCCACAGCAATAGAGCCTATCACCATCCATTTGGCCTTGATAGGAATAGGAATAGGGATGATGAACATCTTCTCGTCTGGAAACATCATGCCAAAAGCTAACAGCAAGGCATAGATGGCGCCAGAGGCGCCCACCGTCGTCCATTGGCCCAGAGCCGCATCATTGGCTGCAGCAACCTGCATCAGCGAAGAGAAGCCTACACCGGCATCAGAGGCTATGATATAGAACTGCACAAACTGCGCTATCTCCTGCATCACCCCCGCACCTATACCACAGAAGAGGTAATAGATGATAAAACGCTTAGGACCCCATACACGCTCCATGACAGCGCCGAACATCCACAGCATAAACATATTCAGAATGATATGCTCCCAGCCTCCATGCATAAACATGTAAGTGACAAGCTGGTAGAGATGGAAGTCTGAGGCCAAGAAGAAATGGAGACCACAGATATTATTCAAATCGGCTATGCCTAACTGCCCCAATGCTATCATAGCAAGGAAGCAGAGAATATTTATGATGAGAAGATTTTTGGTAACCGTCGGTATTCTGAACATATTCTTATAATTCTGTAAAAACGACTGCAAAATTACGAAAAAACTTGATTATAAGCCTATAAAACATTCCTTTTACCTGTTTTTTTAGTCTTTTATGTCATTTTTCCACTATTTTTGTTTGCTGTATGAAACTATTCCCTTATTTTTGTCGGCGATTAGCAATCAATTCATCATTAAAATATATAAAGTTATGACAAAAGCAGATTTGATAAAGAAGATTTCCGAGGCCGCCAACCTCACTGCTGCCGATTCTAAAGCAGCCCTCGACGCTACCATCGATGCCCTCAAAGAGGCTCTTGTCGCTGGCGATAAAGTTCAGCTCATCGGCTTCGGTACATTCTCTGTCAACGAGCGCCCCGCACGTGAGGGTGTCAACCCCGCCAACGGACAGAAGATTCAGATTGCTGCTAAGAAGGTGGCTAAGTTCAAAGCTGGTGCTGACTTAGAGAAGCAGCTGAACGCATAAGTTTTTTGGAAGGCCGGAAATGACGACAAACAGACTTCCCGCCTTCCAAACTCACTTTTTTTCCTCAAGACCACATTTTATCGCATTTATTCTGTAATTTTGCAAGCAGAATAAACGTTTATAAGAATATGGCTTTAAAATGTGGCATTGTAGGCTTGCCTAATGTCGGTAAGTCCACACTTTTTAACTGCCTGTCAAGTGCGAAGGCACAGGCAGCCAATTTTCCATTCTGTACAATTGAACCCAACCTCGGCGTTATCACAGTCCCCGACGAGCGTCTCACCAAGCTGGCAGAGATAGTTCATCCCAGACGCATCGTGCCCGCAACCTGCGAGATTGTCGATATCGCCGGACTCGTCAAAGGCGCCTCCAAGGGTGAGGGCCTGGGCAATAAGTTCCTCGGCAACATCCGTGAGTGTGACGCCATCATCCATGTTATCCGATGCTTCGACGACGACAATGTCGTCAGAGAGGGTGGGGCACCCGTAGACCCCGCTGCCGACAAAGACATCATCGACACCGAGCTGCAGCTCAAAGACCTCGAGACCATAGAAGGCCAGCTCTCCAAGCAGGAGAAGATAGCTGCCACAGGCAACAAAGACGCCAAGGTGCTTGTTGAGGTCCTCAAAGCTTACAAAGAAGTCCTCGACCGTGGTGAGAACGCACGCACCGTGACCTTCGACACCAAAGAGGAGCAGAAAGCTGCTCACGACCTCTTCCTGCTTACCACAAAGCCTGTCCTCTACGTATGCAATGTTGACGAGGCCAGCGCAAAGAGCGGAAACAAATACAGCAAGATAGTAGAAGAGATTGCTGCTAAGGAAGGTGCCGAAGCCATGGTCATCGCTGCTAAGACAGAGGAGGATATCGCATCCCTCGACACCTATGAGGATAAGAAACTCTTCCTCGACGAGCTCGGATTAGAGGAGAGTGGCGTCAACAGACTCATCAAGAAAGCCTACCACCTGCTCAACCTCCAGACGTTCATCACTGCCGGTGAGATGGAGGTCAAGGCCTGGACTTTCCACAAAGGGTGGAAGGCACCACAGTGCGCCGGTGTCATCCATACCGATTTCGAGAAAGGATTCATCCGCGCCGAGGTCATCAAATACGACGACTATATCCAGTATGGCTCCGAGGCTGCCGTGCGCGAGGCCGGAAAACTTTATATCGAAGGTAAGGACTATGAGGTACAGGATGGCGACATCATGCACTTCAGATTCAACGTATAATTATACCAAGCTATATCTATGCTTCTATACATTCTCTGGAACCCTGACGAGGTGATGTTCCATCTCGGCCATTTCGGTGTGAGGTGGTATTCCATGTGCTGGCTCATAGGTCTGCTCTTAGGCTACCTGCTCATGAAGAAAATCTACAAAGACGAGAAGATTCCCGATGAGAAGTTCGACCCGCTCTTTATCTACATCTTCGTCAGCGTTCTCATCGGTGCACGCTTAGGGCACTGTCTGTTCTACCAGCCCGATTACTTTCTCTCCTCAGGCAAGCATTTTATAGAGATGCTATTGCCCATCCACTTCCTCGACAACGGTTCATGGAAGTTCACAGGATATGAGGGACTGGCCTCACACGGTGGAGTGATAGGCATGATCATTGCCATCTTCATCTATTCCTACCGCAACAAAGTCGGTGTGTGGACAGTGCTCGACAATATGGGTGTATGCTCTTGTGTCACAGCGACATTCATCAGACTTGGCAACCTCATGAACTCTGAGATCATCGGAAAGGTCACCGATGTGCCCTGGGCATTCATCTTCGAGAAGGTAGATCAGTATCCGCGTCACCCCGGACAGCTCTACGAGGCCATCAGCTACGCCATCTTCTTCGTCATCATCTATGCACTCTATAAGAAGCATCCAGAGAAGGTAGGTACCGGATTCTTTGTCGGACTCTGTCTGACACTCGTCTTCACGGCCCGCTTCCTCATAGAGTTCACCAAGGACATTCAGGAGCCTTTCGAGGCCGGGCTGCCCCTCGACATGGGACAGATTCTCTCCATTCCACTTATCATCATCGGCATCGCCTGTATGACTAACGGAAAATGGAAAGAGAAGATAGGCGCTAAGGTGTCATAAAATCATACAATAGACTTCAGCATTAACAGAGACAGCTACTATAAGCAAGGGCGGGCGATAAGTCCGCCCTTTATCTTTGTATAAAGAGCCAAGATAAGGGTCTGATGAAAAGCAGACAAAGTTACAAATTCAAAGAAAAGGCAGAATAATAAATATTTTTCCATCTTATGCGCAGCAAATTCAGAAATATTCCTTATTTTTGCCGCCGTAAACCGAAAGTACTACATCCAAAACCAAGTATCTATGAAAGTACACGAATATCAGGCTAAAGGTTTCTTTGAGGAGTATGGCGTACCGGTAGACCGGCATTTTCTCTGCCGCACTCCTGAGGAGGCTGTAGAGGCTTACCGCAAGCTCGGTACTGAGAAAGCTGTGGTGAAAGCCCAGGTTCATACCGGCGGAAGAGGAAAAGCCGGTGGCGTAAAGCTCGGTGCCAACGAAGAAGAGATTCGCAAAAACGCTGAAGCTATTCTCGGAATGGACATCAAAGGCTTCACTGTAGACCGTGTCCTCGTCTCTGAGGCAGTAGACATTGCTGCTGAGTATTATGTCAGCATTCTCGTTGACCGTCGTTCCAAATGTCCAATGATGATGCTCTCGCGCTCTGGTGGCATGGACATAGAGCAGGTCGCCAAGGAGACACCTGAGAAGATAGAGAAAATCATCATCGACCCCACGATAGGCATGGCCGACTTCAAGGCCAATGAGGCAGCCTGGAAACTCTTCGACGACAAGGCTCAGGTGAAACAAGCCGCAAAAATCTTCAAGGCACTCTACCGGCTCTTCGTAGAGAAAGATGCTTCGCTCGTGGAAATCAATCCGCTCGTCATGCTTAACGACGGCACCCTGAAAGCCATCGATGCCAAGATGACTTTCGACAACAACGCGCTCTCCGTCATCCCGACGTCAAGGCTCTCTTCGAGCCCGACGAGGCAGAGAAGAAAGAGCAGTGGGCCAAGGAACACGGATTCAGCTATGTCAATCTCGGTGGAAAGATAGGCTGCATGGTCAATGGCGCCGGTCTTGCCATGGCCACCATGGACATGATTAAGCTCTATGGGGGTGAGCCCGCCAACTTCCTCGACATCGGCGGCTCGTCGAATCCCGAGAAGATTGTCGATGCCATGAACCTGTTGCTCTCCGACAAGCATGTCAACACCGTATTAGTAAATATCTTTGGTGGCATCACGCGCTGCGACGATGTAGCCAAAGGTCTCATCGAGGCTTTCCAGACCATTAAGACAAACATTCCTATCGTCATCCGACTCACAGGAACCAACGAGGCGGAAGGCCGTGAAATTCTCAAAGGCACTCACTTCACCGTGGCCACGACAATGGCCGACGCAGGACATAAGGCAGTGGAGTTGTCGAAACAATAAACGAATAGCAACATGAGCGTACTAATAGATAAAGATACAAAAGTCATCGTCCAGGGCATCACCGGACGTGACGGCAGCTTCCACGCTGCAAAGATGAAAGAGTATGGCACACAGGTCGTTGGCGGCACCTCTCCCGGCAAAGGTGGTCAGGAAGTCGACGGTATTCCCGTCTTCAACACCGTCAAGGAAGCCGTCAAGGCCACAGGCGCCAACACATCCATCATCTTCGTGCCGGCGCCTTTTGCCAAGGATGCCATGTTGGAGGCCATCGACGGCGGCATTAAGCTCGTAGTCTGCATTACCGAGGGCGTACCAGTCATAGATGCTGTGGAGGCACAGAACTATGCCCGCATCAAGGGCGTTAAGGTGATAGGCCCCAACTGTCCGGGACTCATCTCACCGGAGAAGAGTATGGTGGGCATCATGCCAGCCAACATCTTTAAGAAAGGTCACACGGGAGTGGTCTCACGTAGTGGCACGCTGACCTATGAGGTCGTCTACGACCTCGTACAAGGCGGCTTGGGTATCTCCACAGCCGTCGGCGTTGGTGGCGACCCGGTGGTAGGACTCTATTTTGAGGATATGCTGCAGATGTTCCAAGACGATCCCGATACGGATTCTATCGCTATGATAGGCGAGATTGGCGGCGATGCCGAGGAGCGCGCTGCTAAATATATCCGGGAGCATATCAACAAGCCCGTCGCCGTCTTCATCTCCGGGCGTCAGGCACCTCCGGGTAAGCAGATGGGACATGCTGGTGCCATCATCTCTGGAGGCTCCGGCTCTGCCGAGGGAAAGATCAAAGCCCTCGAAGCCGTGGGCGTGCCCGTAGCTGATGAGACATGCCAACTCCCTGACTTGTTGAAGAAACAGTTGGCAAAGAAATAATATCAGAAGTCCAGAAGTACGGAAGTCCGGAAGTCCAGTCATTTGCTAAAACATCTGGTAATCAGGTATTGTTAAAGTAATGACAGTACTTCCGGACTTCTGGACTTCCGGACTTCTAAGCTTCACTCCTCCGTCGGCGCCTGTCGGTAAGCCGTTGGTGACTTACCGGCATGGAGCTTAAAAAAGTTGGTAAAAGCACTCTGGTCCTTGAAACCTAATTCAAAAGCTATCTCGCCCATCGGCCTGTCCGTAGTCTTCAGCAGGTTGCAGGCCTCGTGGAAGACACGGCGGATGAGATGTTCGTTGACGGTATTGCCGCTGATGGACTTCACCACACGGCTGAGATAGGTTGTCGTGATATTCAACTTGTTGGCATAGAATGGTATCTGCCGTTCGTGCCGGAAGTTGTTCTCTAAAAGATGCAGAAAAGTCTTGTAGATATTCTCCTTATGCCGGAAGTCGGGCGTCAGCATAGAGAGGTCGAAAGGCAGCTCGCTGATATACAGATTACAGATATGTACAAGAGAACTGAGCATCTCCTGCTTGTAGAGATGCTTGTAGTTAATGGTCTTTTTGATTTGCTGAAAGATACCGGAGAGCTCGTCGGCCTGGCGGCTCGTCAACTGATAAACAGTGTCATAGCGTGATTCCACCCCCGGCTCTGAGACATCCTGCCGTGGTGTTCTTGCCGAGACCATGTCGTAGAAAAGCCTGTCAATGAGCAGCCCTTCCGAGACCACACCGGGACTGAAGTCACAGGAAACAGGCTGATAACCTGAGTTCGGGATAAGAAAAGAGTCTTAAAAGTTTGGTAATCTCGCATGATT
>UQRP01000030.1 GCA_900543585.1 uncultured Prevotella sp. | reverse complement strand
AAGATTAACACCCAATGTATAAATATAACCCCTCCCAGACTTTTTCAGCAGCCTCCACGGTGGGCCGCCCCTACGGCAATACCCATTCTATAGGAGCCTCTTTGTGATTAGCGGGGTATTCCACGGCATATGCCAGGGGATAGCTTAACATGGCTATGAATCTGATTTACAGCACTGCCACATCATTAACACCTATCACCTAACACCTAACACCTATCACCTAACACCTAACACCTATCACCTACCACCTAACACCTAACATCTAACACCTTTCCCTTCACTTCCTTACTATTGGGACCTATCATGATGTCGAAGGCGCCGGGCTCAAGGAAAGGATGACCGGTGGCATCGAGGTACTGCAGGGTGGTGGTGTCGATGTCGAAGGAGACCGTCACGCTACTGCCCTTGGCGATATGCACGCGCTTGAAGCCCTTCAGCTCCTTCACTGGACGCAGTAGAGTGGAGTAGTGGGCATGGATGTAGAGCTGCACAATCTCGTCAGCATCGAAGGCTCCGGTGTTCGTCACGGTGACAGAGGCGGTCACCTTACCGTTCTTATTCATTGTGTCTGCCGACAGCTGTACGTCGCTGTATTTGAAGGTCGTATAGCTGAGTCCATAGCCGAAGGGAAATAGCGGACCGTTGACCTCGTCGATATAGTTGCTGGCGTATTTGTGGAATACCTTCTCGCCATCCGGAACGGGACGGCTGCTGCTGATGTGGTTGTAGAAGACAGGAATCTGTCCCATGCTCCGCGGGAAGGTGTTTACGAGTTTTCCGGATGGCACCTTGTCGCCGAAGAGGACATCGCAGAGGGCATCTCCTGTCTCACTGCCTGCAAACCACACGTTCATCAGCGCACTGACATGGTCGTTCTCCCATGAGAGGATGGTGGGTCGTCCGGAGAAGTTGAGTAATACCACTGGCTTCCCGGTGGCTACCAACGCCTTGAGCAGCTGCATCTGCACGTCGGGGAGGTTGAGGTCGGTACGTGTGGAGCTTTCTCCTGACATCTCAGCCATCTCCCCGAGGCAGGCCACGATGACGTCGGCCTTTTCCGCTGTCTGCATCGCCTCGTCGAAGAGTGCCTTGTCGTCGCCACGCCGGATGGGCCTGCCGAACTCTACGGCTTTCTGCCGGAGGGAATCGGCATAGATGTTGCAGCCCTGGGCATAGACAACTTGGGCCTGAGAGCCGAGATAGTTCATCATGCTTTCCTTGATAGTGGAATATTTCGACGGGTCGTCACCGGTGGACCAGGGTCCCGGGAGGTTGTTGCGTGTGTCGGCGAGCGGACCGATGAGCGCGATGGTTCCCTGCTTCTTCAATGGCAGCACGCCGTTGTTCTTCAACAGTACAAAGGTCTCGGCGGCGATGTCGCGGGCGAGCTTGCGGTGGGCTGGAGTATAGATGTCCGTCTTCGCGCGCTTCGTGTTGCAGTAGCGGTAGGGATCAGCGAAGAGGCCGAGACGGTATTTTGCCTCCAAGACACGTCTCACCGCTGTGTCGATATCCGTCATGGTCAAATCACCGTTGTCGACAGCGGCTTTGAGATATTGGGAGTAGGCATTGGAGCACATGTCCATGTCCGTGCCTGCTTTCATAGCCGCGATGGTGTTTGTCTTCATCTCACCATAGCCCATGGTCTTCATCTCGCCGATGGATCCGTAGTCGGTGACGACGAAACCATTGAACTTCCACTGGCGGCGCAGCACATCGTTGAGGAGCCAGCGGTTGGCAGTGGCGGGGATGCCGTCGACAAAGTTGAACGATGACATCACACTGCCCACACCGGCCTCGACAGCAGCCTTATAAGGCGGAAAATATTGGTTGTACATCCTCAACCGGCTCATGTCCACATTGCTGTAGTCCTTACCGGCTTCTGTGGCTCCATAGAGGGCATAGTGTTTCAGACAAGCCAAGACCTGTGGCGTTTTCTTGCCTCCTTCCGGTGTGAGGTCGCCCTGATAGCCTTTCACTGCGGCCACTCCCATGACGGAAGAGAGGTAGGGGTCTTCACCGTAGCCTTCCACGACTCTGCCCCAGCGCGGGTCGTGGGCGACATCGACCATCGGGCTGTACACCCAGTTGATGCCGGCTGCCGAAGCCTCTACAGCCGCCATGCGGGCACCGGCCTCGATAGCCGCCGGGTCCCAGGAACAGGCTTGGGCCAAGGGTACAGGGAGCACGGTCTCATAGCCGTGGATGACGTCGAGGCCAATGAGCAGGGGAATGCCTAAGCGGCTGTGCTTGATGGCGACCTCCTGCAAGGCTTTTATCTTGTCGGCGCCTTTGATATTCAGGACAGCGCCAAGCTGCCCTTTCTCTATCAGCGCCGCCACAGGAGAGTGCATCACCGCACCCGTGGTGATGTCGCCACCGGGCAACAGGTTGAGTTGTCCTACCTTCTCCTCGAAGGTCATGCGGCTCATCAGCCGAGAGATGAAAGCGTCCATGTCGTCGGCAGCGCGCATGACAGCGGTGACGAGACAGAGGGCGAAAAGAGCAAAAAGTTTCTTGTGCATGGTCATTTCGTCTTTTGGAATATTCTGACATAGTCGACACTCATCGTCACGGGCAGGGCACTCTCGTCGACACCCTTGTAACCGCCCCAGACACCGCCCCATGCCAGGTTGAGGATGGGGTAGAAGGGCACGTTGAACGGCCAGAAGTCCTTGGTCTTGTCGGCAGGCGCATAGGTGAGGATGCTCTTGCCGTCGACGAAGAACTCGAGCTTGTCGGCTGTCCACTCGCAGGCGTAGATATGGTAGTCGGATTCCGCTGTTGGCACGTTGAGAACTCCATGTTCGATGCTCGTGTTGCCGTTGTTGTACTTGTTGCAGTGGATGGTTGAAGAGACGATATTGGCATCTACACCGACCTCCTCCATGATGTCTATCTCACCGCACCCCGGCCAGGGGTTGGTAGAGGAGTTGTTGTTAGCAGGCATCATCCAGAATGCCGGCCATGTGCCCTTGCCTGACGGCAGTTTGATGCGTGCCTCAAAATAACCGTAGGTCCAGCCTTTGTCGGGTTTGGCATAGACACGTCCGGAATAGATCTTGCCATCATCACCTTTGTAGCAGTGGATGAGGAGATGGCCGTCTTTGACCTCGTTGACGGAGGAGCCCTTGATATAGGTCTGTAACTCGTTGTTGACCCATCCGGCAGGCTTCTGTTCCTCCGTCCAATCGTCACTGAGAGAGGTGCCGTCGAACTCGTCGTGCCAGACGAGACTGTAGCCTTCCGGTGCATCATATTTCGCAGAGGTGGCACCTTCCTGTGTCACGGAGACGGTCTTACGAAGAGAGCCTGCTGCAAAGGTTAGGGTGGCGGTGCGGTCCGTCGTGTTGGGGTTGGCATCTACGGTGACCGTAATCTTGGTTTCCTTAGCGGTGCCGAGCCCGGATGTCGGTGATACTTTCAGCCAGTTGTCAGAAGTGCTGACGAGCCCCCATTCGTGGCTTGCCGTCACAGAGATGGTTTGGCTTCCCGCTTCTGACGTGAAGGTGAGGGCTTCTTTGTCGAGGGTGAGGGTGAGGGTGGGCGTGGGTGCGTTGCCGTCGTCGCTGTCGGAAGAACTGCAACTAAGGACGAGGACGGCCAGACACAGCGTAAGAAGAAGGAAAAAGTTTGTGTGTTTCATGTCTTAAAACTAAAGGCAAACAGAGGAACCCGCTGCCGAGCGGTAGCAGATTCCTCTGGGGGATGAGAATAAAAGGATAACGTTATTTCTTCAGCGCGTGTTTCTGAATGATGATGTCGCTGATGGATATTGTCGGGTCAGCGCCGATACCACCGAAGTCGAGGATGAACTTAGTGGATGACGAAGATGTCGTGGACTTGACATTAGGCACCCGTACCGTTGTCGTGCCCATCTCAGCCGACATGCCGCTGTTGTTGTACATGTAGTTTTTGTCATCCTTCTGGTCGGCAATCTTCAGCGTGTAGCGTGGGATGTCGACGTTCGACTTCAGCTTGAAGCTGATGTCGTAAGTCTGGCCGCTCTCATAGGTGAAGGGTACGCCCTCGTCGGCGGTATGTATCATGCACTGAGCCTGCCACTCCAAGCCACCCGGTTGTCCGGCGAACGAGATGGTGTAGACACCATCCTTGAAGGCAAACTCCGGATTGGCGAGCTGTGCCCAGTTGCCATCAGCCCACCAGAAGGTCATTTGCCCGAAGGAGTTGAAGGCCTTTCCGAGGTTGAGGTCGCTATTGACACTGCACCAGTCGATCTTCTCCGGGTCGTCATCTGGGTTCAGAGGTACGTCACCCGATGTAGGCTCCTTGCTGGTGAGCTTGAAGTGCCAGGCGATATCGCCATTGTCATAGACGAGGTCCATGGCGGTGGAGGTCAGCCCTTCAATCCGGAAGCGGGGATGCTCATACTGTCCGTCGCTGGAGATGTAAGGGAAGAGGGTGTTGTCGTCGAGGACGAGGAAGATGGCCTCCTGCGCCTTGCCCTCGGCATCGGTCCATGTGCCGGACTCCAGACGATAGCCTGCCGTCTGCGAGGCCGTGATGGTAGCGTCCCAGTCGGGATTGCTGCTGCCCCAGATTGTCGTACCCGTGTTGACAAACGTCTTGCCGTCCTCACCGGAGCTGTAGACATAGGTGCCTCGGGTAGGGTCGCCGTCAGTGGGCGTGAAGGTCAGGCGGTCGTCATAGACGCCAAAGTCTTTCTTATCGTCCTTGGCTGCCGACCACCATTCGGTGCCGGAGGTGCCAGAGGGTCCGCAAGCCATGTGTCCGGCTGCCGTGTTGTCGATACGCCAGCTCTTGCCTTTGAGCTTTTCAGCGTAAGGCGCGAAGTCGACCTTTGTCTCATTGAAGGTGAACTCCTTCTTGAGGCCGGCCTGGCTTAAGCCGTTCTTGTTGGCCATGTGCAGCTCGATGCTGTAAGTGCCCTTAACCTTGTTGGAGTAGGTGACGGAAGGCAGGGTGGAGTATTTCTTTCCATCGATGAGCCAGACGGGATACTCCCCGGCAATATCGGGAGCCGTAGCCGTCATGGTGTTGGTGGTTTGGTCGACGGTGACGTTGAAATCGACACCCTCCATGGAGGGAATCCCATTCTGGTCGGCACCCTTGAAGTCCTCAGGGGAGCAGGCTGAGAACGTCAGTCCCACGAAGAGAGCTCCGGCTATAAGCTTAAATATCTGTTTCATAGTTTTTCAGCTTTTATTTTGTGTAGTCGTTCTGATGGAGTTTAGGATCGTTGTCGAGCTCAGACTGCGACAGAGGCACGTGCTTCTTGTTCGGTGTCCAACTGTTGGTGCGGTCCGTGCCTGGTATGGCCACGAGCGTTGTGGCAGCCTTTCCAGTGCGCACGAGGTCGAAGTAGCGCTTGCCCTCACCAACGAACTCGAGGTGACGCTCTGTGAGGATGTCGTCCTCCGTGATGCTCTCCAAGGCCGGCAGTCCGGCGCGGCGGTGCACGATGTTGAAGTAGCCTGTGGCTTCGGCGTTGCTGCCACCGGTAGCCAATGTCAGCTCAGCAGCATTGAGGAGCGTCTCAGCATAGCGGTAGATACGGAGGTTGTTGTTGTAGTTGAGGTTCTTTGATGACGGGCAGTCCTTGTTGTTCTCGTCCATAGGACGGTATTTAGCCAGCCATAGGTGAGTGTCCTGGTAACGGGCATTGTAGTCTTTGTCGGTGCCCTGGAGGCTGCGAAGGTCCCAGCAGGTAGCTTCGCGGCGCTGGTCGGCAGCGTCAAACATATTGTAGGTCTCCACGCGCATGGGCAGGAAGCCCCAGCCGTCCTGACCGGCCGACCATCCGTCACCACCCTTCCAGCTGTTAGGCGCGATGAGGGTAGGCAGCACGGTGCCACCGGCATTCTTGGCAGCAGATCCCCAGTCGCGACCTGCCTGGTCGTCCTGATAGTTGACCTCGAAGATGGACTCGGAGCCCCACTCACCGCTCTCTTTCCAGATGTCGGCGAAGTTGTCCATGAGTCGGTAGCTGCCACTGTTGATGATCTCCTTCATGTAAGCCAAGGCCTGGGGATAGCGGGCTGTATCGTTCTGATACATCACCATCTCGGTGTAGAGCATGTAGGCAAAGGCCAGCGAGACACGCCCAGCGTTGGCATCGTCCCAGCGCATGGGCAGGACGTTGCCCTTGATGATGTCCTCCATCTCGGCGATAAGGTTCTCATAGACCTTGTCGGCAGAAATCTGGTCGGCCTGGTAGGGACTGTCGAGGTTGGTGAGATAGAAGGGAATGTCGCCATAGTAGTGCCAGAGGATGTTGTAGTAGTAAGCTCTGAGTAGTCGGGCCTGCTCGATATAGGTCGGCAGGTTGGTGTTGCCAGCGTTGGCGGGGTAGGCGCAATAGGTCATCACGTCGTTGCAGAGCTTGATACCGGAGTAGAAGTCGCCCCAAAGGGTAGCCAATGTGTTGTTGCCGTCGCCTTCGAAGTTGAAGAGCTTATGCCAGTGCTGGTTGTCGGAGATGCTGGCACCGCCGGGATAGAAGTCGTCGCCCATAATCTCGGCGTCGATGTTCAGTGCGTTGTATGCTGTGCCGTCCCAGTCGGGCCAGTGCAGAGGGTCGTAGGCGGCTGTCACCGACTCCTGAAGATGTGCGTCGGTGGTGTAATATTCCTCCAAGGGCTCACCCGTAGGGTTCTCGACCTTGAGGAAGTCATCGCTGCAGGAGCCCAAGAGAAAGGCAGATGCCAAAACTCCCACATAAATATATTTCATTCTTTTCATAACAGATTTTCTTTATAGTTTAGAGAGTGATGTTGAAACCTACCGACCATGTGCGAGCCTGCGGATAGACACCGTAGTCGACACCCAAGGATGTGGTGCTGGACCCAATCTCCGGGTCGAAGCCCCAGTATTTGGTCCATGTGATGAGGTTCTCAGCCATAACGAAGAGGCGGAAACGGTCTACACCGACGCGCTTGGTGAGAACACGCGGGAGTGTATAGCCAAGTTGGAAGGTCTTCAGGCGCAGATAGCTGCCATCGCGGACATAGAGGTCGCTGACGACCCAGTTCTTGGTGTCACCAAGGGCCAGACGTGGCACGCGGTTGGAGGTGCCGGGACCCGTCCAGCGGCTCAGCATCCAGGTGGGATAGTTACCGGAGGCGATATCCTGACGGTAGGTGGCATCGAAGACGTCGACACCGCTGACACCCTGGAAGAAGACGTTGAGGTCGAAGCCCTTGTACTCGGCGTTGAGGTTCAGACCAAAGGTCCATTTCGGTGTGCCGTTACCGATGTTGGTACGGTCGTCGGAGGTAATCTTGCCGTCACCATTGACATCTACGAAACGCAGATCACCGGGTACAGCGTTAGGCTGGATGAGGGTGCCGTCGGCATTCTTGTAGGCATTGACCTCGTCAACAGTCTGGAAGACGCCGGCCGTCTTGTAGCCGTAGAAGAACGGGAAGGGCTGTCCGTTCTGTGCACGTGTGCCACCATCCGAGAACTGTGAGATGCCCCAGTCGAGGAAACCGGTAGCGTTACCAAGGTTGGTGAGCTCGTTGTGGAGGTAGGAGGCGTTGCCGCGGACACTATAGCGGAAGTCTCCGATATGACCTTTATAGCCAAGCTCAAACTCCCAACCGGAGTTCTTCATATCGCCGACGTTGGCTAAGGGTGAGTTCTCACCGACATAGCTCGGGATAGGCATGGCGATAATCATACCGTTGGTCTTCTTGACGAAGTAGTCGACGGTGAAGGTCAGTGCGCTGTTGAAGAAGCCGAGGTCGAGACCGATGTCCGTCTGCTCGCTCTCCTCCCATTTCAGGTTGGGGTTGGGGAGGCGGTTGGCCTTGGAGCCGTGAGTCTTCACGCTGTTGGTACCGAAGTAATAGTCATAGCCCATAGAGGTCAGCGTGGTGTAGGCGAAGTCGCCGATGTTCTCGTTACCGTTCTTACCCCAGCTGAAGCGCAGCTTGGCGTTGCTGAGCCAGTTGTGTGTGGGCTCCATGAATTTCTCATTCATGATATTCCATCCGAGTGAGAAGGATGGGAAGGTGCCGTAGAGGTTATCGGAACCGAAGCGGCTGGAACCGTCGCGGCGCACGGTGAACTGTGCCATATAGCGCTCGTCGTAGTTATAGCTCATACGGGCGAAGAGCGACGACAGACGGTGCTCAGTGTAAGGAGCGCCCCAGACGTTGAAGTGGGCTGTGGCACCCGTGATTTTGCCATCTTTATCAGTACTGTAGACAACCTGACCATTACCATTGGTGTAGCTGATGGATGGTTTGTTGGCATTGATAAGATCCCAAGCACCGCCACCGAGCTCACTGCCTTTGTATTTGCTGGCCGACTGTCCGAAGACAATGCCGAAGGAGTGCTTGCCGATAGTCTTGTCATAGGACAGCGTGTTGTCAACCTGCCAGGTGTTATTGTCCCCTTTGTAAGAGGTGGCAGAGGTGTGGTCGGCGTTGTTGTTGCCCGAGAGGTAGAACTTCTGCGTCGTAGCACCATCGTAGCCCCAGAAGGAGAGCTCGGCACTGTAGGAGAAGTGGTACTTCAGGTTGTCGAAGAGCTGAAGGTCGAGTGAGAACTTCGGCATGATCTTATGCGACCAGTTACGGGTGGCATGGCCCTGCATCATGGCGATGGGGTTGTTCTGCTCGTTGTAGGAACCGAAGTATCCGGGAATGGTATAAGGATTGCCGTTGCCGTCTTTGTAGAGTTCGTAAGCGCTATACTGCTTCTCCATGGCTGTTGCCACATCTGGTTTGGTGATGGTGACAGGGAGGATAGGGGAGAGGTAGAGGGCTGAGCCGAGGGGTGAGCCCCAAGTGGAGTTAGCGTCAATACCAGTGTTGTGAACACGCATGTAACCGACGTTGACACCGAGGTCGAGCTTGTTGAGATACTTACGGTCCTTGGAGGCGTCGAAGAGGGTGTAGTTGGTATTGGAGCGGAGGGTCAGACGGTCGTAGTTGGACTGGCCGTAGTTACCACCGACGATACCTTCCTGCTTCATGTATCCCATGGAGAGGTAGTAGTTGACCTTGTCGCTGGCACCGCTGATAGAGAGGTCGTGCTGCACGATAGGCGCATTGTCGTTGAAGAGCTCCTTTTGCCAGTTGGTTCCGAAGCCAGTGACAGCATTGCCGTTGACGTCGGTAAGGTTATACGGATCGGCATAGAGGGGTGCCTGACCACCATTGACATATTTCTCATTCTGAAGGATGGCGTAGTCGGTGGCACCGGTGACGTCGCGCTTGCGCCAGGCATTCTGCCAGCCATAGGAGAAGTTGTAGTTAATCTTGGCATTGCCCTTGACACCTTTCTTTGTGGTGACGAGGATGACGCCGTTGGCAGCACGTGAACCGTAGATGGCACCGGAGGCGGCATCCTTGAGGACTTCGATGCTCTCGATGTCCTCGGGGTTGACGAGCTCCATGCCGTTCTGGTCGGTGGCCATGCCATCAATGATGTAGAGCGGGTCGGAGTTGTTGATGGTACCGATACCACGCACACGTATCATGGACTTGGAACCCGGCTGTCCGGAGGCGCTGGTGACATTGACACCGGCGGCGAGACCCTTCAGGGCATCCTCGGCGCGCAGCTGGGTCTTGCCTTGCAGGTCCTCGGCATCGACCTTGGCAATAGAAGCGGTCACGACACTCTTCTTCTGTACACCATAACCGATGACGACGACGTCGTTGAGGGTCTTGGAATCGTCTTAGAGGATGACATGCATGTTGTCACCCGCGGTCAGACTTACGGTCTGCATACCTACATATGACACCTCTAACTTGGTGCCGGGATTGACGGTGATGGAGAAATGACCATCGAGGTCGGTGATGGCTCCTGTGGCCGAGCCGGGTACCTTGACAGTGGCGCCGATGATAGGCTCACCTTGACTGTCTACCACTGTACCGGACAGATTCTTCTGTTGTGCCCACATAGCCTGGGAAGCCAACAGCGCTGCCGTCATCAACATGATTCTGTGTTTTTTCATGTTCCTTTGGTTTTGATGGTTTTATATTTAATGTTATTAGTTCTTCCTCCCCGAGAGGCTATGCCCCTCAAGTTTTCGCAACGCAAAGTTAGGTGACTTTCCGCAATCTCAAAACAGTGTAAGTGAAAAAAGTGGATGATGTAGGTGGACTGTAAAATGTATCTTGCTGTTGGAAAATAAGTTACGGAAATTAAGAAATGTTTAAAGAGTGGACATAATAAGACGGTTACGTAGCTTCTTAGATTGCTTACGGCCTTTTTCCCCCGCAATCTCTTTCTCTTTTCTCATTTTTTTTCTCTCTAATGTTTGCATTTTATTTTGTTTTATTATCTTTGCATTGAGAACCTAAATTCTGTATGATGAGACACATATATATATTACTCGTCTTTGTATTCCTATCCATACCAGCCCCGGCGATGAATGCTGACAGTTTGGAGGCTGTGTACACGAAACTGGACCAGGTCCTTGCCAAGGCTCCGCAATATATTGCCAAACGACAGCAACAGATTGATAAGGTGAAGAAGCAACTTGCCGCTACAAAGGATGCGCAAAAGCAATATACCCTTTGCTATCGGCTCTATGAACTGTATTATCCCTATATCCATCATGATGCCTGCCTCTATCTCTCGCGGTGTATCACCCTTGCAGAGCGTTTGGGCCGGAAGGCCGATGCCGACTGCTGCCGTGCCCGTCTGGCAAAGCTCTTGGTCGGTGCAGGCTTCTATGATGAGGCGCGTGAATATCTGGCTCAGATGAATCCAAGTAGGTTGACCGGAGAACCGCTGATGCTCTATGATGTGGCGGCGCGTGCCCTCTATGGTGAACTGGCCTACTATACGACGATGCCTGACTTGAAGGAGAAGTATGACTCTTTGACAGGATACTACGAGAATGCCATGATGAAACTGTTGCCAAAAGATTCCCCCACCTATCTGATGACGCGTCAGAACCAGCTGACGACAGCTAAGCAGGGGGCTGCTGCACTGAAGCTTAACACCCGATGGCTCAAGATGACGCCCGTCGACTCCCACGACTATGCTATGGTGACGCTCTACCGATACTTAGCATATATGGCTGTGGGCGACACGACGACGATGATGTATTGGGTGACAAAGTCTGTCATCAGTGACATTGAGCATGGCGTCGCCGACCAAGGGTCAATCTGGGAGTTGGCTAACCAACTGATGCTGAGGGGAGATGTGGAGCGGGCCTACCGCTATATCAGTTTTGCCAGTCAGTGTGCCAACACCTTTGGGGCCCGCCAGCGCAAATGGCAGGTGGCACCGCTGATGGCGTATCTCGCTGATAAATACAAGGCGGCAAGTGAGCAGAGCCATGCACGGCTCCTTCTGTCCATCCTGGCTCTGAGCATCTTCTTTATCATTGCCCTCGTCCTGCTTTTCATTGCTATCAGGCAGCGCAACCATGTGAAGCAGACGCGAAACCTGCTCTATGAGAGCAATGCCCGACTGAAGGACAGTAATGAACGGCTGGCGGAGAGCATAGAGCAGTTGGCGGACAGCAACAGGGTGAAAGAGGAGTATATAGGAAGGTTCTTAGAGATGTGCAGTCTCTATGTTAACCGCATGGACCTGTTTAAGAAGCGATCGGCGAGATACTTGAAGAGCAGGCAGTATGCGGAGCTCGAGCGGCTGATACATGGTAAGGGTGACAACGACGAGGACGCTGTGGAATTGTACAAGATCTTTGACTCGGCCTTTATCCACCTCTTCCCACACTTCGTCGACGACCTCAACCGACTCCTTCGACCGGAAGCCCAACTCAGTGCAGAAAAGGACGGACAGCTGAGTACGTCGATACGTATCTTTGCACTGATAAGGTTGGGTATCAACGACAGCTCAAAGATAGCCGAGTTCTTGCATTATAGTGTGAACACCATCTACAACTATCGTGCACGCGTGAAGAAGGGAGCGCTCGGCAACAAAGACGATTTCGAAAATAAGGTGAAGATGATAGGTTTTAAGACGGCAAACAGTCATCCGCTTGGCGCAGGGTGATGGATATCGATGCTGTTCGGGATCAGGTTAAATAGTGTTACTAATTTGGCTATGTAGTGCTAAAAGCATATTTTTGCATCGTTCAAACAAGTGATGTTATGGAAAATTCAGGAAGGGAGAAAAAGGCCACACGGGTGACGGTATATGGTGCCATCATCAATATCGCGTTGGTTATCTTTAAACTGTTGGCTGGCTTTATTGGGCACTCGGCCGCCATGATAGCCGATGGCATCCATTCGCTGAGCGACCTGCTGACCGATGCCGTCGTGATAATCTTTATGCGTCTCAGTGCCCGTCCACAAGACGAGGATCACGACTATGGTCACGGCAAATATGAAACGCTCGCCACAGCACTCATAGGCATGGCCCTTTTTGTCGTGGGCTTGGGCATCTGCTATGGCGGTGTCTGCAAGATATGGCAGGCGCTGCAAGGCCATCAGCTTGCTCAGCCTGGATGGATAGCTTTGATAGCAGCCTTGCTGAGCATTGCGCTGAAGGAGTGGTGTTATCAGTTCACGATGCGCACGGGGCGTGAGATAAAGAGTGAGTCGGTGATGGCCAACGCATGGCACCATCGCAGCGATGCGCTCTCGTCGGTGGGCACATCGATAGGTATCGGGGGCGCTATTCTTTTTGGTTCCTCATGGGCTGTTCTTGACCCGATAGCGGCTGTCATCGTGAGTGTGCTCATCATTGGTACAGCCTGGAAGCTCGTGAGTAACGCCCTCGGCGAGTTGTTAGAGAAGAGTCTCCCGACTTCTGTAGAAAACGAAATTGAGAAGATTGTCATGGAAGACCATGAGCTCTCCGATATTCATGAGCTGCGCACGCGCCGGGTAGGTACGCACATCGCCATTGAGATGCATGTGCGTATGCCGGGTGACCTGTCGCTGACTGTGGCCCACGCTCACGCTACGGAGGCGGAGCGCCGGCTGCGCAAGCGGTTTGGTAACGATACGTTCATCAGCATACACATGGAGCCAAAAAAGTGAGGCATGAATGCTTGAGATAAAAAAAAGCAGGACCCGGATAGATCCTGCTTTTTCCTTAACCTAAATATTTGGCGAGAACGTGCTTGTAGCCGCTCTCCCGAATCTTTTCTATACTTTTCTCCTTAATCTGTCTGACGCGCTCGCGTGTGAGCCCCATCTGAGCACCTATCTCTTCGGGACCCTCTTCCTGGCATCCTATACCGAAACTTTTACGTAGGATAGTCTCCTCACGGGGCTTGAGAACCTTGGCGAAGATCTGTTTCAGGTCGGAGTCCATAGACTCTTTCTCCACCATGTTGTTGAGGGTCTTATCGCTGGAGGGTAAGACGTCGGCAAGAGAGTTGCTATCCTCGTCATCGGCAAAAGGTGCATCTATGCTCAGATGGCGCACGTCGGCATTCATCGTGCTCTCAATCTTGTCGGTCTCAATATTTGTGATGTCCGAGAGCTCTTCGGCGGAAGGCTTGCGGTGGTTCTCCTGCTCAAACTTCTGTATTTCGTTATTGATGCGTGACAGGGCGCTGACCTGATTGAGGGGCAGGCGCACCATCCGGCTCTGCTCGGCGATGGCTTGGAGAATGCTCTGGCGAATCCACCAGACGGCATAGCTGATGAATTTGAAGCCGCGGGTCTCATCAAACTTCTCGGCGGCTTTGACAAGGCCGATGTTGCCCTCATCAATAAGGTCGGTGAGGGATAGACCCTTATGCTGGTATTGCTTGGCAACAGAAACCACGAATCTCAGGTTGGCGGCCACGAGCCGGTCTTTGGCACGTTCTCCACGTCGGCCGCCCTGGCGTATCTCGTAGGCAAGCTTCTCTTCCTCGTCGAGCCCCACCATAGGAATTCTCGAAATCTCGCCGAGGTAGCGGTCTAAAGCCTCGCCCTGGCGGTTGGTGATGCTACGTGAAATCTTAAGTTGTCTCATGATAGTAATCCTTTCTAATTGATGTTTTCTTGTTCTTTGCGATATTTCTTATATCTACAACGCTTCTTCTTGCAAAAAGTGTACCAATACTTTGTTAATGAAACTTAATGTTTTTATTAAAATTTGGTGACATGATAAAAACTCCCTACCTTTGCACCCGCTTACAAGGAACACATCCTTAGAGTTCTTTACTTTCTGTCGGCATAGCTCAGTTGGTTAGAGTATCACCTTGACATGGTGGGGGTCCTTGGTTCGAATCCAAGTGTCGACACTTTCATATAAAGCCAAGCAATTGTTCATCAGTTGCTTGGCTTTTTTAGTTCACATTCTTTATTGATAATAGTATCGCTTATAACGACAGTATCTCTACTGTAAACCTCAATAAGACCGTCTCTACGGCGGCAGGTGCACTCAGCAATCTGAAGAAGCTGACTTTCGCCTCCGGCTCGCAAATCAAGACTTTGGGCGATGGTTGCTTTGCAGAGTGTGGATTTGACTCCCTTGCCCTTCCTAACCAGATCGATAGCATCGGGGCAGAGGCATTCCGTAATTGTACGCAGTTGAAGACCGTGCATCTCTCGGCTACGCTGAGGGCTATTAATCCCACGGCGTTTAAATGGTGTGCGGGTATAACTTCATACACTGTTGACGAGAGTAATCCTTATTTCTCTGCTACACATGGCATGCTCTGTGATAAGTCAAAGACCACGTAAAAGCTCTTCCCCGCAGGACTGGCCAATGAGGAGGCTACGGTCATTCATCTTTCCATCATAGCTATTGGTGACCATGCTTTTTATGACTGCACCAACCTGACCAATGTCGTCATTCCGCAAAAGGTGACAAAAATCGGTGCGCGCGCTTTTGGTCTCGACAATAAATTGAATACCATCACCTGATATTGTTAACTTCCCTGTTCACCGTGCCTATATGAAGTTGCCGACCTCTTCTAATGCTAAAGCTGCGGTCCGTCTGGTCTTCGATGATAACAGTTCGACGACGACCATTGATGCCGTGAGTGTACATAAGAATGGTGATGATGGCAAATGGTATGACCTCAATGGTGTGGAGGTTAGCAACCCACAGCATGGCGTGTTCATTCATAACAACAAGAAAATTATCAAGAAATAAATCATTATGAGAAAGATATATCAGAAGCCACAAATCAAGGTGGTGAATATTAGTAATGAAGCAGTTATGATTGCTACATCGGCTGAGCAGAGTAGCGGGGCAAAAAGAGGAGATGAGGTTATCAATGATATTGGTGCCAAGCGGAGCGTCTTCGATGATTTCTCTTCTTTCCCGTCTTCCTCTACAACACCAACGTCATCTGATAAGTAATATAGGTCTCGACAAATAAAATGGCCAGGGCATAATGTCCTTGGCCATTTTTTATTGAAAAAAATGAGGTAAAAATTTGGAGATTAATAGAATTAGTACTAACTTTGCAATCCAATGTATACGATAGGGGCTTGTATGGATTTGACGGCAAGATGAAATCGTATGTAAGCACGCGGAGCCTCGTTGGCTAGCTCCTTAATCTGAGTGAACAAAAATTTAATTGGCGAAAACAACTACGCTCTCGCTGCCTAATCGAAGTACAGTAGATTACTGGCTTAATCCCGCTACAAGGTAGCAGGACGAGACATCGCTCCGAGGATGTTGTTCCGAATCCGGAGATTCAGCGGTGCAGATCAAATCGGAAATAGTCATGTGCGGCTTCGCACACATGATGAAATGCTTTAGAAGATAAGACGTCAGTTGGTGGCCCAGGTCTTGCTGACGTACGAAAATGAAGGCTGGGATAAGCGTGTAGAAAGCGTATGGCTTCCTTGTTCGGACCGGGGTTCGACTCCCCGCAGGTCCACAACATTGAAATAGGCTGTCAGAATCTCTGACAGCTTTTTTCATAAATATACTGTACATCAGCTATTTACTCATATCTCCCTGATAACTGCTGACACATCAGTACGCCTGCTGACAGAGCAAAAGTATTATAAAAACATTACTCTCTTGTTTAAAAAGGTATTACCAATCTAATGTTGCACAGTGTGGTTTCTTTTCTTCTGAGCTGCAACATAATCATCTACCTTACAGAGCATTTCATGAAATAGATACTCTTGAAGATAAGCATCTGCTTCTTCATCATCTATACCTCTAACATTACATAAATCATGTGCTGCATGTTACATGTAAATGTTATCTCACAATGCTATTTCCTAATTGTTTGGCTAATGCATTTCGTAATACCTGCATGTCGCGGTATTCTTCCATGACAGCTTTGAGACGCGTTACATCACCTTTGATGCGACTTATCTCGGTTTGAAGTTCCCTCATGTGCGATTCTACATAGTCCATATGGAAGTCCAGGAGCATATGCTCCGTTTGGTTACGTAAGGCATCAGTGAGGTTATTCTCCCTCTGTAGGCGTGCCTCCTCATTTTGCGGTCCTTCATCCTTAGGTTGTGTGACATGATATTCCTCGCTGACCAGTGCTGTCGCCATTCTGCTAACTTCAATGTCTTCATGGTGCAGAAAATACATGTCGGCCTTGAATCCAGGCTCTGTGCTCTTCTCCGCGGCCTCCTGCAACATCCTGTTGAAGAGCGCATAGTGGAAAGAAAGACCGTCGGATCCCAAACTGTAAGCCACCGTTTGCGCGATGGTCAGCGCATGCTTGTTGCCCTCATCATCTTCTACATCTTTGTATATAACACGCTCGCCATGTCTGACAATAAGCTGCATGAGCATGCGTTCAACCGGTCGGATGGGGGATGAAGGCGCAGAAGAGACAGCAGAAGTAGTCACGGAAGGTGCAGAAGAAGCGGAAGTTGTGGGCGGAGTGGAATTAGCTGATGGTGTAGCTCCAGAACCGTTACGACGTGCACGGATGAAGACATTCATTTGATTGATGAGCGTCGATTCGCTGATGCCGATGCGCTGCGCACAGTCATGGATATAGGTGTCGCGTAAGATCTGGTTTTGTATTACGCTGATACTCTCCACAATGGAGTTGATGGCATCGGCACGTTTTTTAGGATCTTGCTCCCCCTTGAGCAGCAGGTTTGTTTTAAACTGTATGAAATCGACTTGGTTGTCCTCAATGAACTTTTTGAATTCATCAGCGCTATGTGTCTTAGAAAACTCGTCTGGGTCCTGGCCTTCAGGCAGGAGAAGGACGCGGAGCGACATACCCTCGGAGAGGAGCATGTCAGTACCCCTGAGTGCCGCATGAATACCCGCTGCGTCACCATCGTAGATGAGTGTGATATTTGATGTAAATCGGTGGAGCATGTGAATCTGGTGGATGCTCAGCGCCGTCCCGCTGTTAGCCACCACATTCTCTATGCCACACTGGTACATCGAGATGACATCAGCCTGGCCTTCCACCATATACACGCGGTCCTCTTTGGCGATAGCACGTTTTGCCTGCCAGATACCATAGAGCTCATGGTCCTTGTGGTAAATCTCTGAGTCAGGTGAGTTCACGTACTTTTGGTTTACGCCTTTTGTGCGTTTATCTAAGACACGAGCTGTGAATCCTACGACCTTACCACTGACGCCTGTCCATGGAAAAACTACACGTCCTGCATAGCGGTCGACGAGCTCCCCGTGGTCGTTCTGCCAGCATAGTCCAGTGGCGGTGAGAAACTCTGCCTTGTAGCCCTTCTTCATAGCCTCGCGTCCTAAGGCATAGCGGTCGGTGATGTCAAATCCCAGATTGAACTTCCTGATGACGTCGTCGCGGAAACCACGGGCGCGAAAGTACTGCATGCCCACAGCGATACCGTCTGGGTTGTTGTGCAGAAGTTCCTCGAAATATTTAGCTGCCCATTCGTTAACGATAAACATTGACTCACGTTTTGACTGCTCCTCTTTCTCCTCATTGCTGAGCTCGCGCTCCTTAATTTCGATATGGTATTTTCTTGCCAGCCAGCGTAGAGCTTCAGGATAGGTTAGCTGCTCATGCTCCATGATGAAGGTGATAGCGTTGCCTCCCTTGCCGCATCCGAAGCAGTGGCAGGTACCACGGGCTGGTGATACATAGAAGGATGGCGTCTTCTCGTTATGAAACGGGCACAATCCCTTATAATTCGCTCCACTTTTGCGCAGTGTAACAAACTCAGAGACTACGTCGACGATATTAGCCGCATTCTTTATCTTTTCTACTGTTTGTCTGTCTATCATAGATATTCAAGAAATCTCTCTGCAAAGATAGGTGAAAAGACAGATATAACAAAAAAAATGCGTAATTTTGTAGTTCGATAGCGATGGACTATCGTTACCTCTCATACCAATGAAATTAGATCATGACAAAATTATTCCTCACCCTCCTTCTTTTTCTCTTCACTATCACAGCAACGGCCGCTACCCCTTTTACCCCATGGAGAGCCGGTACTATTGTCTCCGTCAAGGCTGTGGAGGCCTATGGGCTGTCGCGCTGCTTCACCTCTACTCCTATACCTGATGCCGTCTTCGCTCGTATGCAGGGCAAAAGCTACCCACAGGGCTGCCCCATTCACCGCTCTGATCTTCGCTATCTCCGCTTGCTGCATAAAGACCTCAAGGGGCATATCCGGCTTGGCGAGATGGTTTGTAACAAGGCCATTGCTGTCGACGTTCTTAATATTTTTCGAGAGCTCTACCTTCACGCTTATCCTATCGAGAGCGTACGGCTCATTGATGACTTTGGGGCCAGTGATGAACAATCCATGCGCGCCAATAATACCAGTGCTTTCTGCTATCGCGTCGTCAAAGGCAGTCGTCGTCTCTCACCCCATGCTCGTGGTATGGCTGTGGACCTCAACACACTCTACAACCCTTGTTACCGCCGGTCACGATCGGGTCGTGTCACCATTCAGCCCGCAACAGCTGCACGGTTTGTAGACCGGTCTGCTGATTTCCCTTGTAAAATCACGCGTTCCGATCTTGCCTACCGACTTTTCACCGTGCATGGATTCCGTTGGGGTGGTGCATGGAAAAGTGTTAAAGACTGGCAGCATTTTGAGAAGTAGAAATAATTATGCATATCTTTAATGTTCTTTAACTAATCAAGTATTACCTCTACTTGATATATCTCCGTATCTTTGCAAAATCATAGAATGAAGAAATAATTTCAGAGTAGTTCGGTACAAGCATTTTCATAAAAAGTAGTAGGAAGCTTTACCCACACATAAGAAAAATAGAACGATGCTTATTATCATTAGAAACGACCACGAGTATGGTCCATATGACGAGCGTGATGTTGCTGGCTTTGTAGAAGAAGGTAAACTCCTGATGAATGACCGTGCACGGGATATCGCAACTGGTCAGGAAGATACGGTGAAGACGATGCTTTTGCAAAGGGGTATTTGTCCGAGGGTGAAGAATAATGGTACGCTTTTCAACCAACTTCGCCATGTGGGCAAAGATATCGTGCTGCCACGTGATGACATGCGGCGCCACAATCTTATGGAAGACAAACGCTTGCTGAGTCTTGCCATTGTAGGTCTTTCTCTTTCTGTCATCATGCTTCTGCCTATCGGTGGCTACCTTGTCTTTTATGTTGTGTCATTGTATTTTGCAGTGATATGGGGGTTGTTCTTCTACTACCTCTTCTCCACGCGTCAGGTTAACGCCCGCACAACTATATGGACTTTCTTTCTTACACAAGCTGGTGTGTTTTTGATATTCGGACTTTTACATAGCCTCAATTTCTTCTATATATTTACCCAGATGGCTTTTCCCCTAAGCATCGTTGGGTATATTCTCGGTGTTGGTCTCACAGAAGAGTTTACGAAGATGATACCTCTTTTCATCCTGCAACATCGCTCGAAGGAGCCTATGCTTCCTCAGACGATGGTCTATTACGGCCTAATGGCAGGAATCGCTTTTGGTGTTTTCGAGGGTGTCCAATATCAGACCACCATAAATATCCATGCCGACTATACAACCGCTTTCCTGCTTAATATTGCGCGATTGACCTCCTTACCTTTCCTTCATGCTACATGGTGTGGTATCGCGGGTTATTTCATCGGAATGGCAGGGCTTTATCCACGTTATAGAAAAGGTTTGTGGTTCTTAGCACTTGTCATTCCTGCTGTTCTTCATGGTCTCTATGACTCCTTTGCCGGAAACGTCTATGTCGTATCGCTGTGCGTGGCCTTCTTCTCAGTTCTCCTCCTCATGGCATACATGCGCCGTAGTGGAAAGTTGCGCGAAAGGCTCCGGGAGAATAGTTAAATTACCAACAAAACTTTACATTATTATAAATTCTAATAAAAAGGCGACAGGATAGTTGTAATTTAAAATAAAAGTTCGTAACTTTGCACCGAATTACAATTAACTAATATGGCACGTCAAACAACAGATGCTTTAGACAGAAAGATTTTACAACTTATTCAGAAGGATGCACGTATTCCTTTTCTGGAAGTTGCGAGAGCCTGCAACGTGAGTGGTGCAGCTATTCATCAGCGCATACAGAAACTCACTCAGTTGGGTATCCTTAAAGGCTCTCAGTTCATCATAGATCCGGAGAAGATTGGATATGAGACTTGTGCGTATGTCGGTCTCTACCTGAAGGATCCTGAGAACTTTGATGCCGTCGTTGACAAGTTGCGGCAGATTCCGGAGGTGACGGAATGTCACTATACTACGGGAGGCTATGATATGTTTATCAAGATTTATGCCCGTAACAATCATCACCTTCTCAACATCATCCATGACAAGTTGCAGCCTTTAGGCTTGTCGCGCAGTGAGACTATCGTCAGCTTCAATGCTGTAATCGACCGCCAGCTGCCTGTTGACAATATTGCACCAGACAGTGAAGAGGCTGTGGATGACGCTGAAGAGGATGTTGAATAAGTGTAAAAATGTTTTTGCGGTGTCACATGATGCTATGCTGGCGTCGCGTAAGTTCTAAGAAGGAGAAGCCGTCATGCTTCTCCTTCTTTGTTTCTTGCCATACAGACATATCAATGTTAGGAAAGAATGTGTCAGCATTAACTGGATTGGTCTCTACGAGCGTGATATACATTTTATCAGCCAGAGCGATAGCCTCTTGATAAACCGAGGCACCACCGATGATGAAGACTTCTCCTTGGCATGTTTTCAAAGCAGTCTGGAGAGAGCGGAACGTCTCACAGCCTTCGAAAGTCTGCCCGGATTTGGTCAGAACGATGTTACGACGATGGGGTAGGGCACCGTGGGGTAGTGAAAGAAAGGTTCTCCGCCCCATGATGATGGTATGGCCGATGGTAATCTTGCGGAAATGGTGCATGTCTTCGGGTAGTGACCATGGAATCGTGCCTCGGTAACCGATGGCATGATTGGGAGACATTGCTGCGATGATGGAGATGGTTTGACTTTTGTGCATAGGGGATTATCTTATATGACGTGTGTCACCTTGTCCGGTATGTAACTGCTTTTAATCTTCCATTCTTGCGGGTAGAGATTGTTAGCCCTTGTTCCTAAATTTTTCTCGAAGCCTAAGGGATGTCCCATGTAAGTGACGACGACAAAACCACGCGGACATTCTTGTGGCAATTCAACAGGCTCTCGCCTTAGGAATCGGATAGCGTCAAGGTAGGAAAGCTCTGCCGTAGGGAAAGCATCCGCCCTGAGAGATGTGCTCAAAGCAAGTGAGGCGTCAGGAACTATGGCTTTGCCTTTTATTGCGCCCAGGCCTACCCCTGCATGAAGAATATGGAGTTTACTTTTTACATTATTATATAGAGAGGTCCATGTGGTTGGTATTGCACGCAGAAAGTCCTTTTCTGTTATACATGAAAAGGACCCATTGAGCCATTGTGTTGTCAAGTCATGAACATTATTGTTGTAGTGTTCTTTCTGAGCGTTTTTGGCAGCCTTTCTGTTATTCTCTTGTGTGCCTTTCTTTCTTAATACAGTGAGGAAAAGTCCTTCGCCACGGGTCTTACCCGGGATGAACCTGCAAGCAGGGATACCACTGACGAGACTTCCTGTAATGTGCCATTCTTCTGGAATGTCGAGTGTGATGAACTCAGCACCGAGTTGCTCTGCTATCCATGATGCATTCTCCTCATCCTCGTGGGCATTGAATGTGCAAGTGGAGTAGATGAGGATGCCTCCGGGTTGTAGGCAAGGCCAAATGTCTTCAACGATAGATCGTTGTAGTACACGGCACTTCTCAACATTCTGGATGCTCCATTCTTCTATGCTCCCAGGGTCTTTGCGGAACATCCCTTCACCAGAGCAGGGAACATCGGCAAGGATGGCGTCGAACATCAAGCCGGCTTTCCGATAATCGCGGGGAAAATTGTTGGTAACTATGACATCAGGGTGTCCAAACTTAATGATGTTCTCTTTTAGGATACTAGCTCTGTTCTTAACGGGTTCATTGGTGAAGAGCAGTGATCCCTTGGGGAGAACGGAACGAAGAGCTGTAGATTTACCACCAGGGGCTGCACAGAGATCGAGCATCGTTATAGGTTTGTCAATGAGTTGACGGACTACCTCACAGACAAACATCGAAGCGGCTTCCTGAACATAGTAAAGGCCAGCATGAAGGGCAGGATCAAAGGTAAAGGCTGGCCGGCTGGTGAGGTAGAGCCCCTCCTGACACCATGGCACACTGTCGGCATCCTCGGGCAATGTAGCCTTAAAAGGGTTGACTCTTATACTTGTAGGAGCCTCACCGGAGAGACCTTCTTGTAAAAGATGAAATAATTCCTCACCCATGAGTTGACGGGTGTAGGTTGTGAATTCGTTGGGTAGAGTCATGTGTCTATTTTTAGTCTACGATGATGTAGTCGTCATTATTACCTTTTGTTTTCGGCTTCGGTTTGGGCTCCTTAATCAGTCGTCCTTCTTTGTCAAACATACCGTAAGTTGTTCGCAGAACCGTGAATTCCGTTCGTCGGTTGAGTTGGTAGCAGATTTCCTGCCGTTTGGGATCTTTTATTCTTTTAATAAAGTCCTCTGACAATACATCACCCTCTTTGAGCCATTGGTATTTCTCTGTGAGCTTGCGCTTGACCGTTCTTGGTCTTTCCTTACCATAGCCTTTGGGTGTCAACCGGTCGGCTGAGATACCATGAGCAATGAGGTAGGCAACAACAGACTCGGCCCGGCGCTGTGATAGCTGCTTGTTATATTCCGCAGAACCCTTGTAGTCGCAATGGGCAGCAAGTTCTATGGTGATATTCGGATTCTCATGGAGGATGGTGACGAGATTATTGAGGGCTGTCTTACTGCTGTCACGTAAAGTGGCTTTGTCGAAGTCGTAGAAAATATTGTCAATGAGAGTGGGGGCTGAAATATTTGCCAAGGCAAACTGCAACGTGGTATCACGCGACTCTGTGGGATTGTTGAGAGCCTTCAGCTCCTCCTTGTGGTTGAGATAGCCTTTGCAGGAAGCCATAAAGAGATAGCTTACTCCAGGTGATAATGTTTTGGTGAATGATCCATCACTTTTGATTGTAATTTTCTCATTGGTACCATCATCGCCGACACAGTAGACCTGTGCGGTAGGCAGTTCATAACCGTCCATCTCATAAACCCATCCTTTGACAGTCTGTATAATTTCCGGGTTGTCGAAAGAATAGATATGGTCCCATCCTCGCGCGTCACCGCGGTTGGAGGAAAAGAATCCGCGGTTGTACTCGCCTTCGAAAGTCATACCGAAGTCGTCACCTTGTGAGTTGAGCGGAAAACCAGGGTGGGAGAGTTGCACTTTCCCGTTTTTTCCTATGTGTGCTATAAAAATGTCGTATCCTCCCAGACCGGGATGCCCGTTGCTGGAGAAATAGAGGTCACCATTTGGGCGAAAGGTAGGAAAGGCCTCGTCGCCTTCAGTATTGATTGGGCGTCCTAAGTTCTCAACGCCTCCGAAGCCCGCTGGCGTTATGCGCACCCTCCAAATGTCGAGCCCCCCAATACCACCAGGCATATCAGATGTGAAATAGAGCCATAGGCCATCTGGGGAAATGGCTGGATGAGCGTAGCTGGATAGTGTGTCGCGTGTAAGTTCTACGGTGGAGGCTTTTCCCCAGACAGCGTCGCTGCGCGAAGACTTTACAATCTGTGCGTAGCGTGGCGATGAAGGATCGGTGACACATTGGGTGAGAAACATTTCTCGACCATCTGTAGAAAAGCAGCAGGCACCCTCGTCGTAGGCGGTATTGACGCCTCCGTCAACAGCTATTGGCTTGCTCCATTGTCCCTTTTCATCTTTTTTGGAATAGAAGATATCGCCAGGCTTAGTCCCCGTGATGCCGCTCAGCTCGTCGCCCTGGGCTTCGTTGCGTGTGGAGGTGAAGTATATCTCCTCAAAGCGATCACCATAGAGCATGGGAGAATAGTCAGCACGGCGGGAGTTTAGTACGTCCATACGCTTGACAGTATACCTGCTGCCCGTCTCCTTAATCTTCTGCGCTGTCAGGGCTGCTTGGAGGCCTGTCTTTGCCAAGGTATCTTGTGGCAGTGAGTCTGCAGCCACTGCGAACTCATTTGCAGCCTCCTTGTAGCTGCCCTCTTTCATTAGTTGGCGTGCCAAAGCGAGCCGATCTGCTCCCGCATCTTGGTGGTATCTTACGACATTGCGATAGGCAGCAATAGCGCGGCCTGTCTGCAAGCTCTTATCATAGCAGTAAGCCATCTTCCGCGCTATCTGCCCACGGCGTGCCCGTTCCTTGGGAGAAGTTTTCTGATAAGCCTGACGGAAATCGTTGGCTGCATCGTAGTATTCGCCCAAAGCGAGGTGGGCTTCACCACGCTTCAGGTAGAGGTCGGCACCGCATGACGCAAGGAGGCCTGCAAGTGAGATGAGTGTTGCTGTGAAGAGGATGATATGTCGATATAATTTTCTCATTATTTAAATAACGTCGTAGAGACATCAATGTTATTCCACAGATAGAACTTTTTTTTTGAAAATAGGCTAATAAGAAGCAAAAAATCATGCTCTGTCGATAAGATTGAGCAGTTTGTTGTTACGAAAACATGAATATAAGTGTTAATAATAATAAATTGGTAGAAAAAGACAAAGTTTCCTCAAAATTGAATATTAATTTTGTAGCCAGAACTAAATGCATGGGTATGGAATATTTCTTAAGAGGTCTTGATGAGGCGGATAAAGTGGTCACATTAGCGATGAATTTCAATGGTGGAAGTTTCGCTGACACTTTTTTCTACTCTGTCTCGAACTCTCTCTCTTGGTTGCCATTAGGCTTATTATTTTGTTTCCTGCTTTATAAGAAGCATGGTGATAACTGGCGGCGTATGGTGGCAATTCTTTTTGGACTTATTGTAACGGTAACATTATGTGACCAAATTTCGGCAAGCATCATTAAACCTCTCGTGATGCGGCCCAGGCCTTCGCACTGTCCGGAAATATGCTGGCTGCTCCATTATGTCAATGGCTATCATGGTGGTCATTATGGTTTTGTGTCTTCTCATGCTGCTAATGCCTTTGGTGGGGTGGCCTATTGCTGCATTATAATTAGAAGGTGGAGGTTTACTGTCCTGTCGTTTCTTTTTGCCGCTGTGGTGAGCTATTCTCGGATTTATCTTGGTGTGCATTATTTCGGTGATGTGCTCTGTGGCGCAGTGTTAGGATCGTTTATTGGCAGTTCTATGAGTCTGATTGTTATACATCTCCCTTTTGTTGTTGTCAAGAAACCATTATTAAAGAGCGAGGTTATGGGTACAAGATAAAAATGGTTATTTAGTGTGTATCAGTCGGTGTTATCTCATCGTAAAACAGTAACTTTGCACAAAATATTGATATGAAGTTGTTGATTGTCGAAGACGAGAAGAAGCTTTCTGACAGTATTGTCACTTATCTCAGTGGGGAAAAATATCTCTGTGAGCAGGCTTTTACGTTTCAGGATGCTATGATGAAAGCCAATGTCTATACCTATGACTGTATTCTTCTCGACCTCATGTTGCCTGGAGGTGATGGCCTTGATATTCTGCGCGCCATACGTGCGCGTCATAATTCTGCGGGCGTGATCATCGTCTCGGCCAAAGATTCTCTTGACGATACAGTGAAAGGGCTTGAAATCGGAGCCGATGACTATATTGCAAAACCTTTTCATCTTGCCGAGCTCAGCATGCGCATCTATGCTGTGATTCGGCGGAGAGAGTTTTCATCGAGTAATGTTGTGGAGGATAATGGCATTAAAGTAGATCTGTTGAAGGAGATGACTTATGTTAATGGTCAGGAAGTAGTTCTCACAAAGTCGGAATATGAATTATTGCTCTTCTTCATCAGTAATAAGAACAAGGTAGTGTCAAAAAGTGCTTTGGCGGAACATTTGAGCGGTGAGATGGCAGACATGCTGGACAACTTTGACTTTGTATATACCCATATTAAGAACCTAAAATCAAAACTTGCCAAAGCCGGTGTGAAAGACTGCATACGCAATGTCTATGGCATAGGCTATAAATGGTGCTAATATATCACATATGCGATATAAAAGTCTGACGAGAAAATACCTAACGCAGTTTACGGTCTGTATTGTCATCCTGCTGTTGTTGGCAACACCTTTCTTCTACCTTCTTACTAAAAACTACTATGCTCAGGACATGATAGACATCGTAGCTTCTGTAGAGAAAGGTAGGGGGGTACCACCACTCGATCTTGAGGAAGATGTTATGGAAGGCGTGATGATACAATATGGTATTATAGCCGCTATTATTGGTGTTACCATCGTCATTGTGGCACAGGTGTTGTCTCATCGGCTGTGGCGTCCTTTTTATAGGACACTTGATGCTATAGAGACATTTAAGATAGAGAGCGGCGTTTGTCCAAAGTTAGGAAATACTGACATCAGTGAACTCCACCGGCTCAATTTGACTTTGGAGAAGATGATGCAGAACAGTGTCAGAAGTTATCAACTGCAGAAAGAGTTTACAGAGAATGCTTCGCATGAGTTACAGACACCGTTGGCCGTTTTTCAAAGTAAACTCGATATACTGATGCAGTCATCGGATATCACAGAGCGGCAGGCTGCTATCATTCAGGAACTTTATCAGATGAACAGCCGCCTCTCGCGCCTAAGTCGCAATCTTTTGTTGCTCTCGAAGATGGACAATAAGCAGTTTACATTGACGGAGCAGGTGGATGTCATCAAGTTAGTTGATGAGCTCATGCCCTATCTCAGGAGTTTGGCGGGCGGACTGATTATAGAGGCTCAGTATCAGGTAAAATCATGGAAGGTTAGAGCTAACCGATCTCTTTTGGAGAGTCTGGTTAGCAATCTCTTCGTTAATGCCGTAAGACATAATAAACATGATGGAAAGATTGTTGTAAAAATCAGGTCTGGTGAACTCTCCATCTCTAATACATCAGATGGCGGCCCTCTTGATGGTAAGCATATCTTTGATCGCTTTTATCGTGCAAAGAAGAAAGGCAACGGTTATGGCCTTGGGCTTGCCATTGTGAAGGCGGTCTGTGACTATCATGGCTGGACCGTTCGCTATGATTATATAAACAACCTCCATTGCTTCACCGTCAGCCTTTCTTGACTACTATTTCATTGCGTCCATAATCTCCATTGCGACATTTTTAGCCCATTCTGCGTCGAGTCCGGCGTCAAGACGAATGTATTGATGGTCTTTATGCTTTGTCGTTAGCAGTATCTGATACTGCCCTATGGTATAGGGCGTAGCTGAATTGTAGCTTGACACGTCGGTGATATCATCGAAGTTGACAGGCTTGCCGGCTACGATGAAGACACGTAGCTTGTGGTAGACGAGGATGCAGCCCGTAGCTTCGTTGGCTCGGGTGGCATCAACGAGAATACTCTCATCAGGCTCTCCATACAACTTGATAGCATCTTCAAGAGTCAGAGGCTTGTGCTCTTTACACCTTGCTTTTTCATCCTTTTTGGTTAGAATACGCCAGAAGAGAAATGGCAAGAAGATGAGAAGGGCGAGTAAGGCATAAGCATTGAAGAAAACGGCGGTCAGGATGAGCGCAAGGATAGCTGTAATTATCAATAAAATGTTGTTGTCCATAATCATTAGTCTTTCATCTTGTCATAGAGTGCACTCCACCAGGATCCGTCACCTTTAAGGTAGCGCTGAAACCATGCCATAATGGTATTGTGCCATTTGATGCGCTTATTGTAGTCGGTGATGTGATGATCCTGACCATCTACTACGACGAACGCAGTTGGTCTGCCGAGAAGTTTTAGTGCTGTAAACATTTGAATACTTTCGCCGATAGGCACATTGTGGTCGCTGTTGCCATGAAGAAAGAGTAGGGGAGTGTGTATCTTTTCAGCGTTGAAGAGTGGGCTTTGGCCTACATATAGGTCCTTACGTGTCCAAGGATAACTGCCTGCCATGGATACCTCGCTATAGCTGTATCCCCAGTAGCCTTCGCCCCAGTAGCTGGTGTGGTCGCTGATACCGGCATGGGAGATGGCGGCAGCAAAAATATTGGTCTGGGTCTGCAAATATTGTGTCATAAAACCTCCATAGCTGGCACCGATACAGCCAACGTGCAGGCTGTCAACCCATGTATGCTGTTGGCAGAAAAGTCTTGTGGCGTCGATGATATCTTCAGCAACACCTTTTCCTGCTGTATTGACATGGCGAGAGGAAAATTCCTGACCCCATCCTACGGCGCCACTCGGATTGACAACGAGAACGATATAACCTGCCGCTGCGTAGACATGTTGGGGATAGCGTGACTCAAAATTGCGGCTTGTAGGAGAACAACCACCGTAGTAGTTGACAATCATGGGATAGTGCTTAGTCTTGTCAAAGTAAGGTGGGAGATAGTATCGGCAGGAAATGGTGTCGCCCCGGCTGTTGACAAAAGACCAGGCGTTGCATGGGCCGAGTTCCACATCTTTCAATAGTTTTGCACTCAGATCTTCTACAAGTGTGGACTTGCCCGTCGTCGTGTCAAGTGTATAAAGCCGATCACTGTTGCTGACGCTTTCACCAAACCATAGCATTCTATTGGCATTGTCGGCAAGAGAAAAATGGGTGACAAGGTCTTCTGGTTCTTTAATCTGCGAGATAGTATCAGTTGCAGGGTTGTAGAAATATAAATGGCAATAGTCTTTGTCGAGGGCCGTAAACCAAATATTGTTGTCTTTGGCTGACCATGCAAAGTCGTTGATGCCAGGATTGAAATATTTCGTTATAGCCTTGATTCGTTTGGTAGCTATATCAAATGTATAAAGTTGGTAGTCGTACATACTGGGAATACGCCCTTCAGGCACGTTTTTCCCAATACCTCCGAGACACTCTGGGGATCCGACGATGGCAAGTTGCTTTCCATCGGGAGAAAACTTGGCGCTGGACAGAAAACCATCGTCTTTGACGAGACATTCTGCCTGCATCGTCTGGAGATCCATTCGCCATAGAGAAAAAAGCGTGGTCGGACGGGAGGTCAGACGACTTCGAGAGGTTATGAAGAGAATATAACGACTGTCGCGGGAAATGTCAAGAAGTGAAACATTATGATAGCCGTAAGTTAAAGGCTGATAAGTGCCGTCAGCAATATTATACAATGATAGTGTTATTCGATCGCGCCATCCAGGCTGGCGGTCGTCAGGTTCTACAATCTGGTAGATGTCTTTGTCCTCTTTTGGTCCTTCGTTGACATGAGAGACGATCAGATAGTTGCAATCGGGAGTGATATTCCATGTGTCGTCGGGAAGGTTGTCAGCAAGAAGAGTCTCTTGCCCGTCAGAAATCGACATCTTCACGAGTTGTTTCTTACCCTCGTCATTCGTGCGAGAAAAAATCAGATCGTCGGAGTTGGGATAGAATTTCAAGGTATTGCTACTTGGGCGTATGATGGTGTTGTTGCTCAGGTCACGGACCTCAGAAGAACGTACGACACTGCCTCCGGTGTGTGTGTCATAGTAGTTAACCAGGGCGTAGCGTCCGCTTGCCGACAATTCTATGCTGGAATATCTACGACCATTCAACACATCTTTTATATTATACAGACGTTTTGTCCCAGGGTCGGGGATGGATAGAATCTGCTCTCCTTTATTGCCGCTATCATAGGAGAGCGACAGGCGCGGCTTGACAGTCTTGCCTTTCTGGAGGAGTGTTGTTATAGTGAAGGTGTGGCTTCCTGGCGTTAATGCCACATTCTGACAATCGCATTCTTTGTCATCTAAGAAACACTTCTTTATTGATAAACCACTGACGCTCAGTGTTACCTTTGTATAAGCAGAGACGTTTACATCAAAGGAGAGCTGGGCTATCCCATAGTCGGAATTGGATCTGAGGCTGTTGCCATTCTGTACGGTCACTGACGGACTGCCGTTTAATGGCATAGTGAGCAAGGCATCGAAAGAAAACGGATGGCCCTTGACATCAACAGAGTCTAACATGAATGGCTGGCATACGGAATAGGGACCGGACAGCCTGTACTGTTTGATGATATATTCACCTGCTGATGCCGTCATGGATGAGGCAAGAAATAGTGAAATAATTGTGTTTCTAAATATCTTCATATTTATAGTTTTAGGCATGGTAAAGGCGTTAACAGCCTCTTTCACGCACGTGTTATTGTGCAAAGTTACCTCATTTAGCCGTAAAAACGCCTTTGTCGAAAAATTTTCTTCAAAAAATTTGTTCATTTAAAAATCTTTGTATACCTTTGCACTCGCAATTCAGAAATGAAGGCAAAAAAATGATGGCGGGATAGCTCAGCTGGTTAGAGCGTCGGATTCATAATCCGGAGGTCGTGGGATCGTGGCCCACCCCCGCTACACTGAAAATCAAGGAGTTACGAAGATTTCGTGACTCCTTTTATTTTTGCCGGGAAAACAATGGGAAAACACAACTCGTTTGAAAACAGCATGATACGCCACGAAATATCACGCCAACTTCACTTCTTTCCTCAAAATCACTAAGTATCGTTCCGCATCAAGGAAGTCGGAAAACAGCCGGAAATCCAAATCGGGAAAACAATGGGAAAACATTTTTGTGAAATTAGATGCTCAGAATGCAACTTTATTTGCTCTATCATCGCATTCAAGCCAGTAAAACAGATAACATTCCTCTATACCATGTATAATATAATGAGAACCGCAGACCTGTCTTTTCTTTCAAGTCAGCCCTACGCTTAAGTTCTTATCAAATGGAATATTAAACCTTTTTGATTCTTCCATGATTTCAATGGTCGGGATTAGATTGTCCCATATGAAAATTCAGTTTTCCTTTAAAATCTCTTCAATAATCTGTGACATACTCTTGTTATTTACCTGAGTTTTAAAGTGTACCTCGTAGCCCTCCTTTGAAAGATTATCAAAGAAAACTTTGGCACATTTAATCTTTACTTTCTCCTCGCCTCGCAAGTCTGATTTATTTTCAACATCCTTAGTCTCAACTACAATATTGAGTTCCTTCGCCCCATTTGTTTTCTCTACAATATACATAAAGTCAGGGCTGTAAGTTCCACCCATTAATGTCGGGATACAAATGCTAGACCGTGGTATCTTGCCATACACGACCACACTCTGTATGTTAGTCTCAATATTTGTCTTCTCTAATGGTGAATCGTAGGCAATGACATCATAAAGATATTTGTCACAAGGCGTACCTTCATCAATCTTTATTCCGATTCTCCCTTGTACGACTTCTTCCTTCGGCTTACCATTAGCATATGACAGTGCCGTTTCACCTACTGCTGCCTTGCTCTTCGCAAAATGAAACCGACCTTGCAAATTATCAGCTTTCCACTCGTTGAATTTCTGTGTAAAGGCCATCAGACTGTGCTCATTAAAATACTTTGCATCAGGATTGCCATGATTCTTGGCATACCTGCACAATGCCAAATGCAATGTGTGCACATTGATATTAGTATTGTCAGACAGTCGTTTCAAAAACATACCATAAGGTAGTGATTCTTTTTCTATGACATATTCAACACCTGTTGCCGTTACAGCAGACAGCCTTGCTCCATCGCTAGTAACAATGGATCTTTTGCTTAGAATAGTCTGTGGTGTAAACACCTCTGGATCTTCAAAAATGTCATTTACTACATCTTCCAACTGTTCATCAACGTCTTTGTCAAAGCAAAGGATATACCGTTGGTTTATCGTCAGCCAAAGATTCTTCAACTTGTTATACTCTTGAGGACGAATATGAATCTTTACACTCTTTTTTTTGTTCTTATCTATAACCTTGCCACTGGTTAAGCCCTGCCTGAACATAGGGTATTCGGCAAAAAACTTGTCTCTGTTAGCTGGAATAATATTACACTGTCTGTCTATATAATGCTTACTGCCAAGTTCGAAGAACAAGTCATCAGCAGACATTCCTATTTGCTCAGCAATCTTTTCTAAGACATCACGGTCAATCTTGAGTGTTGACGGTTCCTCACCATTAATCTGGTCAACAAGTTTCTGGGCGAAATCTGCCTCAGTGAAGTCGACGATATAATTTAGTTTGAAATCCTCATTAGAAATTCTGTTTCCAAATTCATCAACAGGCAGGCGTAATCCTCGCCCCACCTCTTGTAGTTTGCTGCTTTCACTGCCACTTGACCGCAATTTTGCAATAGTGAACACATTAGGATTATCCCAACCCTCCTTCAAAGTCCATTTTGAAAACAAGAATCTCAGAGTGTTTGGACTACCATCTTCATTAGTAAATGACAACAAATGCTTCTTTCCATGAAGGATAGTTTTAACCTCAATCTCTATATCCTCGTCATTACTGCTATTATCCTTGGCAAAATAGCCAGCATGACAAGCACTTACATCAGCAAGACTTGCCTCCAGATATGACTTATATTTTTCTTCCTCCGATGAAAGTTGCCCTATAATCTTTTGCAACATCTCCTTAAGGATACGCTCGAACGACTCAAGCAAGTAAGCTTTCTTACCATCACTTTTTCGGTACGACGATATGTCATCAATGAAGAAAAGAGCTAACGTCTTTATTCGGAAATGCCTGCAGAAATTTGCTCTTTCTGTCTCAAAATGTCGTTGCAGCGCAAGCCGTATCATCTGTTCCTGATACGACTCCATATAAATGTCAACATCCATTTCCTCACCTTGCGTTTTCTCTATCCCATTAGAAAAAGCCACACAACTCTTGTCGACCTTGCTAAGGCTGATGCCATTGAAATCTGGAGTTATGACCGACAATGGTTCGCCCTGATGCAAAAGGAACGACTTGGCACCGTCCCTCCTTATATACTGCATGCGGACGGTCTTCTCCTTGCTGTTAATGATGCCAATTTTTACCTTCTCTTCCTTTTTCGAAATAGGCTCAAAATGTTCCTTGGCTACACCTTTTATCAGCCCTTGATTAAACGATTTGCAGGCATTAAGATCATAGAGAAGATTTTCATAGTCGAACATTTTCCCCTTCACCCCCCTGCCGATAGCAATAGGGAAAGTCGCGCCAAACCGAATAATGCATTGCGGTTCTAATTCGGAAAGTATAATCTTGTATGCCTTTTGATTACGAGCAAATCTGTGTGGTTCATCGATTATTACTATAGGCCGAGTTGCTTTGAGAGCATCAAACGGGCGATAAAACCCCTCCGCACCAAAATCATAGTCTTTGCGGCTGAGCATATTGCTGTCTGAAATTTTCAGCAGTTGCATATTCACTAGCAGAACATAAATTTTGTTGGGAACTTGGGAAGACCCCTTAACAAATTCCGACACAACCGAAGGAAAGAAGGTCTTTCCTTGCTTTCGTTTAGCCGCTTCAAGAATTCCAACTTCCAAGTCTGCATCATAACGACCCGCATCTCTAAAATGGGATTGTACATAACTGTCGTTTATGAACTCAGCAACACCTGCCTTTATGGCAAGCGACGGCACGGCAATAATAAATTTGTTGAACCCGTAACGCTTGTGCAACTCATAACCTGAGTTCGGGATAAGTTAAGTCTCTTGTATAGAAACGAATCTTACTTTCA
>UQRP01000029.1 GCA_900543585.1 uncultured Prevotella sp. | reverse complement strand
TCACAAGCCCTCAAAACGAAAATGATAAAGGGCCTAAGCCCTTGGCGCTGACACAAAGCGGTTTTATTGGTTTTGGTTGAATTCTATCGCTTATTCAACTGTTGAGTAGCATTGTATGTAGTCTAACTTACATTTGTACAAACATCACCACACGGCATATTACATGTAACACGCTACCTAATACAAGCGATTTATAATGCCCCCAAATAATTTACAGCAATGTAAAAACGCCGAAATGAGTGCGCCTCTAATTATTTATGGCAACATCAACTAAGGCGGTTTTACTAACATCTAAGGCGATTTTACTAACATCTAAGGCGATTTTACGCATAAAAGGGCTCTACCTGCCAGCAGTAGAGCCCTTTTATCAATCGTTATTATCAATCACTATTCTAATCCGCGCACCTTCAGCAGCGCCTCGGCATCGGGCTGTTGGAGTCCTGTGAAGCTTGTGAAAGCCTTCATCAGGTCAACGGTGTAGCCCCGGCTGAGAATCTTATCGCGGAACTCGTTGCCGGTCGCGGGCAGCAGTGCACCTTTCTGCTTGAACGTCATGGCGATGTTGTCAGCCAGCACCTCGGTCCACAGATAGCTGTAGTAACCGGCGGCATAGCCCCCACCCCAGACATGGTTGAAATAGGAAGTGAAATAGCGTGGTGGAATCTGCGTGTCGAGGAGTCCCACCTTGTTGAGGGCCTCTTTCTCAAACTCCGTGGCTTTATCGGCCGTAGGGATGGCGCTGGAAGGCAGCATGGCCCAAGCCATGTCGGCGCAGGTAGCGGCCAAGTTCTCACCCAAGGCATAGCACGGCTGGAAATTGATAGACTCCATCATCTTTGCTTTCAACGCCTCAGGCATATGCCCGCCCCGGCTGTTGATGGCGTAGTGGTCGAAGACCTCGGGGATAGAAGCAAAGCTCTCGTTGAACTGCGAGGGCATCTCCACGAAGTCGCGGGGCACGGCAGTGCCGCTGAGTGTGTTGTATTTGCAGTTGGAGAGGATGCCATGCAGGGCATGACCAAACTCATGGAACATCGTGGTCACCTCATCCCACGTCAGGTAAGACGGCTGCCCCTCGGGTGCCTTGGCAAAGTTGCAGACATTATAGATAATCGGCAGCTGGCTCCAGGCCTTGCTCTGCTTGGCAAAGGAGCTCATCCAGGCGCCACCACGCTTGGTGGGGCGGCGGAAGTAGTCGCTGTAGAACAGGGCGATGGGCTTGCCCGTGGAGTCAGAGACCTCGAAGACCTTCATGTCTTTGTGGTAGACGGGCAGGTCCTTCCGCTCCTTAAAGTTCAGACCGTAGACGCGGTGGGCAGCATAGAAGACGCCATTGACCTGTACGCTGTCGATGTTGAAATACGGCTTCACCTCATCCTCTGAGAGGTTGAGCTGCGCCTTCTTCATCTTGGCAGAGTAGTAGAAACGGTCGTAAGGCTGGAGCTGGAAGTCAGCCCCCATAGTCTGGCGAGCGTAAGCCTCGATAGCCGCCGTCTCCTTGTCGGCATTGGGTCGGTAGGCCTTGATGAGATTGTTGAGGAAATTATAGACATTCTCCGGCGTCTTTGCCATGGTCTTCTCCAAAGAGTAAGCCGCATAGTTCTTGTAGCCCATGATTTCCCCCTTTTCAGCCCTGAGCTTTGCCATCTCCACGACGATGGGCAGCGTGTTGTATTTCCCGGTGCCGTCAGCACGGTGAATGGACGCCTCATAGACACGGCGTCGCAGGTCGCGGTTGTCGAGGTTGGTGAGGATAGGCTGCTGTGTAGTGTTGATGATGACGATAGCGTAGGGCGCCTTACTGCCTCGGCTCTGTGCATCTTTCTCGCACTGTGCGATGTCAGCGTCGCTGAGTCCGGCCAGCTCCTCCTTGCTGTCTACCCACACGACGGCATTGTTGGTAGCCTCCTGCAAGAGCGTGCCCCACTGCTGCTGCAAGTCAGAGATGCGCTTGTTGATTTCTTCGAGCCGCGCTTTCTTCTCCTTCGGGAGCAGGGCTCCATCACGTACAAAGCCCTTGTAGGTCTCCTCCAACAGACGGAGGTCCTCGCCCTTGAGCTTGGTACGCTCGTTATCGTAGACATATTTGATACGTCTGAAGAGCTTCTCGTTGAACGAGATGTCGTTTTGCAACTGCGTGAGCTGTGGCATGATCGCCTTCTCTGTGGCTGCGATCTCCGGCGTTTTATCCGCCTCATCAATGCAGAAGAAGATGCTGGAGACACGGTCCAACTGCTTTCCGCTATTCTCGAAAGCCACGATGGTATTAGCGAATGTCGGCGTCTGCTTGCTTTCGGCGATAGCGTTGACAGCCTGGCGCTGCTGTGCGATGGCAGCCTCCAAGGCAGGCAGATAGTCGGCGGCCTGGATACGGCTGAAGTCCGGCGCGCCAAAGGACAGCGTGCTGGCAACGAGCAGCGGATTGGAAGTGTTTGACGTGTCATGGGTCTGCGCCATGGACACCATGACGGCGGAGGATAATCCCACCGTCAGAAGTGTTTTTCTTAATTTTGAATTCATAGTAGACTCATTATATATGATTGTGAATGCAAACTTACAATAATATTGGCACAAATTGGCACGATTTGCAAAATAAAAGCCTATCAGATGCGTTTTATTAAGGCTATGTCTAAAGAACGTATCAACAGTTATTCCCATATTCTAAAGTACATCGGTCTCTTTGGTGGTGTACAGGCAATGAGTATTGGCGTGGCTTTGGTGCGCAACAAGTTGGTGGCACTGATCCTCGGTCCTGGCGGCATGGGCCTGGTGTCGCTCTTCACCTCCACGGTCAGCATGGTTACCGACCTCTCCAGTTTTGGCATTGGCCTGAGTGCCGTCCAGAAGATATCCAAGGCTTACGACCAAGGCGACGTGGAGAGCATCGCTCAGTCTGTCCGCATCGTGCGCTATTGGTGCGCGCTATTGGCCTTGATGGGCACCGCGCTCTGCATCGCCCTAAGCCCATTCCTCAGCTGGTTCACCTTCTCCTGGAATGGCCACACCGTTCACTTCATCTGCCTCTCACCCATCGTGGGTCTGAGCCTTCTGACGTTGGGTGAGACGGCCATCATCAAAGCCGTCCGCGAGCTCCGTCGCCTGGCTTTAGTCTCCTTCTATAACATCGTAGGAGCCCTCATCGTCTCCGTACCCATCTATTATCTCTGGGGCATGAAAGGCATCGTGCCCTCGTTGGTGCTCATGGCCATGGTTCAGTTTCTGCTCACCATCCACGTCTCCTACCGTCTCTATCCCCTTCACCTGAACTTCTCCAAGACGCTCTTCCATGACGGTTTCGGGATGATTAAGCTCGGTACAGCCTTTGTTGCTGCCGGACTCTTCACCTCTGGCACCAACTTTCTGATACGCAGCTATCTCAACAACGTGGCCGGACTTGACATGGTCGGTCTGTACAATGCCGGCACCATGATGACGCTGACCTATGTGGGCATGGTGTTCACGGCTATGGATACCGACTATTTTCCCAGGCTGTCGGGCATCAAAGACTTGGGTGTCACCTTCAACACGACCGTCAACCGCCAGATAGAAGTGATATTCTTAGTCATCTCCCCCTTGTTGGTGGCCTTCATCATCTTCCTGCCCATCATCCTTCCGCTTCTCTACAGTGGGAAGTTCATGCCTGTGTTGGCTATGGCGCAGGTCGTGGTCTTAGCGATGTATTTCCGTGCATTGGAGATTCCGGTAGAGTATATCACGCTGGCCCGCGGCGACTCCTTGTCGTATCTTCTCATCCAGGCCGTCTACGCCATAATTTTTACCGGCTTCGTCATACTGGGCTACCACAGCTACGGCCTTGTCGGCACCGGTGTCGGCATCACACTGACCACCGTTGTCTATCTTGCTTTCATCCTTCTCTTCTCGAAGACCAGATATGGCTTTCACCTCTCGCCCCGCGTGACCGGCTATGTCGCCGTTCAGCTGCCGATAGGTCTGTTGGCTTACGCCCTCACCTTCCTCGACCGCCCGTTCATCTATTGGCCTTCTGGCATCGCACTATGCGCTGTCAGCGCGCTCATCAGCCTGCGCATCATCCGAAAAAAATGTTGACCATGATAAGCTCCCTTGAACCTTTCATCATCCGGCTGATGCTCTTTGTCCGCCGTGTGGCCATGAAGTTTAGCCTCCGTCTGTGGCTGTCACAACGCCTCCTCGCGTGGCTGCTGCCGCAAGTCGGTCATGATATAGCTGACAAGCCCCTGCATCTCGCCGATGGCACGACAGACTCCGACTTAGCCCCGCTCTTTGCCATGCTGCCGACAGAGAAAAAGTTTGGCTCCAGCATCTGCGAGAATGATTTGAGCCACAAGGAGGATTACGACTTGGAGATTATCATCCCCGCTTATAATGTTGAGAATTATATAGACCAATGCTTGCAATCGGTTCTTGACCAGCAGTCAAAATACAAGTATCTCATTGTCGTCATCAACGACGGCTCTACGGATGGCACACGGCAACGACTCACGAAATACGAGAAATATCCCAATATAGAAATCATCGACCAGGAGAACGCTGGTCAAGCGACAGCCCGTAATGTAGCTCTCAGGCATATCCGTGGCCGGTATGTCACCTTTGTCGACGCCGACGACTGGCTGTTGCCCGGTGCCATCTCAAAGCTGATGGACACGGCGATGAAATACGACGCCGACATCGTGGAAGGCTGTTTCCGATTGTATAATGGCACCCAATTCTATCCTGGCTACAGCCATCCGTTCGACGTTTCTGATAAGTGGACCGGTCAGCTGCAGGGCTACGCTTGTGGTAAGGTCTTCCGCGCCGACCTCTTCGCCAACAGCTGTTTCCCAGAGGGCTATCTCTTTGAGGACAGTCTGATGACCCTCGTGCTCTATCCTCGCTGCCACCGCATCGTCACCATTCCCGACGACATCTATGTCTACCGATTCAATCCAGTAGGGACGACGGCCACCTGCGGTCGAACGCCAAGGGCCGTGGAAAGTTTGTTGGTGACCCTGCAGCTCATGGAGGATAATGTGGCATGCGGTCAGCAACCCGACATGCAGGCTTACCATAACTTCCTCAGGAATGAGGCCTCCAACACCTTCTTCACGATATTCTCTTTGCAAAACCCATCTGTCAACCATCATGTCTTTTCGGCATACTGTCGGTTAATCCATCAATATTTCAGCGGATTCTCAGCTTCGCAGCCACGTCTGAAAGCATTGGAGCACGCTTTGCGCTGCAAGGATTATCGCGCTTGCTTGTTAGCCGTGATGACAAGGGAAGAATGAATTTTCCAACTATCAACACAGCAGATTTATCGGCAAGAAAACGAAAAGGAGTCTGCCAATCTTGCCGGTAACGGAAAAAATGGAGACGCTATCATCATCACAATATAGCAATCCTTCACCACGCTTGTTCTATTCCATCCCTTCCATGGCCCGCTTGATGATGTCGATGCCAAATCCGCGGCCCATGGCAAACTTGATGAGTTTCATGGAGCGCTCATAATCGGTGGCGGCTTTTATCGTCGGCCATTTGGCTTTAAGCAGCGGGCGCAGGATCTCGACATAGCGGTCGTCGGGCACCTCATCAAGCACAGCCGCCGACACCGCCTCAGGAATACGCTTCATCCATAATGCCTGCTCTATCTTTCGACGACCCCAGTGGTTATAATTGATTTTGTCGCTTACGAACGCACGGCAATAGCGCTCATCGTCAATATATTTATGTGCGATGAGATATTCGATATTGCGCTTTCTGTCTTCTTCTCCGAGCCCCCATCGCCGCATCTTCTCGTCCATGTCTCCGGCGCAATACTCCGCCTTCGCGCAGAGTGCGGCAAGTTTAGCAAGTGCTTTTTCTGCATCAATCAGCATAATGTGTAATGGATAATGTGTAATGTGTAATGAGTAATGTGTAATGTGTAATGGATAATGGGTAATGAATAATGGGTAATGAATGAGAATAAGGGGCTTCTATACTTTCGTCCCTATGGCAAAACGAGATTTGCCGAAGCTGTCATTCACTATTCTGACATGCGTAAAGCCCTTATCCTCCAACATGCGGCAGAGCTCAGTGGCAAACAAAGGGTTTATCTCAAAATACAATCGCCCTCCCTCAGTGAGATTGGCGAGGGCATAGTCGGCAATGGCACGGTAGAAGCGCAGCGCATCATCGTCGGGGACGAAGAGTGCCAACGAAGGCTCATGGTCAAGGACATTGACGCGCATATCCTTCTTCTCGCTGAGGGTGACGTAAGGAGGATTAGAGACGATGACGTCGTAAGTGGCATCCGCCGCCCCATCCTGGCTTCTGTCCAGAATGTCCTGCTTGATGAAGTCCACAGAAGCGCCCAACGCCGACGCATTCTCACGGGCTATCGCCAAAGCCTTCTCAGAGACGTCTATAGCCGAGACCGTAGCATCGGGCAGATCCAAAGCCAGGGTGATGGCGATGCAACCGCTGCCCGTACCAATATCGAGGACTTTCCTTCCCGACAACGTTTCCTCTGCTATGATAACCGCACAGAGCTCCTCTGTTTCAGCGCGGGGGATAAGAACGCCGGGAGCCACATGGAAGCGACGCCCACAGAACCAGGCTTCACCAAGGACATACTGTACGGGCTCGCCACACTTGAGACGGGACGCTATAGCCGCAAGCTCCTGCTTCTGTTCATCGGAGAGCGCCTCCACCCCACCGCAAACGATTGCCGTGAGATCAAGCCCGAATCGGCTTTCAAGAACCAGTCTGACAATGGACTGCGCTTCCGGACGGTCATAGAGGTCGAGGAGAGATGTCCACAGCTGCCGGTAGGTAATGTTGCTTTCTGTCATCGCTAAAAGACTATACTTATCTATGAATCTCAACAAAGTTATCCATTTTCTCACAGAAGGCAAAATAAAATGTAGGAGAAATTGCTAACTTTGCAGTAATTATGAACCGCATCGTTCTCACAAAAGTATCTATTGGATACGAGCAGAAGATAGTAGCCGGAAATCTGTCAGCAGAATTTCGTGGCGGCAAGCTGACGGCTCTCATCGGCAGAAATGGACTGGGCAAGTCCACCTTGCTGAAAGTTCTCACCGGCTTTCTGCCACCCTTGTCGGGGGCGGTGTCCATCGACGTCGACGGCCATAGCTATGACTTAGCCCACACCTCCAAAAACGTATTGGCCCGCCTCGTCAGTGTGGTTCTGACAGACAAGCCCGATGTCGACCATCTCACAGTGGAAGAGGTTGTCGGCATGGGCCGCATGCCCTACACAGGCTTCTTCGGCGGGCTCCATGCTGCTGACCGAGAGATTGTTGCCCAAGCCATGACCTCCACCGGCACCACAGCCTTTGCCCATCGCGACATCAGCGAGCTCAGCGACGGCGAGCGACAGAAAGTGATGATAGCGCGCGCTCTGGCCCAGCAGACGCCCGTGATGATTCTCGACGAGCCCACTGCCTTCCTCGACTATGGCAGTAAGGTGGAGACGCTGCGGTTACTACAACAGATGGCTCGCGACAATGACAAGGTCATCCTCGTCTCCACCCACGACCTCGACATCGCTGCTCGCTATGCCGACCGCTTAGTGACCATCGACCACGGCATCAGAGACATCAGCCAGGAAGAGTTGAAAACTATCATTGCGCAATAGAAGCTATCTTTGCACAAGCCTATGCCTGCCTTTGCGCAATAATAACTGGTACCCTCACCGCTTTCTGATAATTCTCCTGATGTCTTCTATGCTTCTGTCGAAAGGTCCGGAATGTTCCAGCTTGAGTGTGCACATGGCAGCGGCAAACTTTCCGGCTTCTTCTATGCCAGCGCCCTGAGCCCGACAATAGAGATAGCCTGTGCTGTAGGTGTCGCCACAACCCGTAGCGTCGACAACGCGGGCAGGCTGATACGCCGGAATCTCATAGAAGGTGTCGTCAGCATAAATCAGCGAGCCATAGCTGCCCAAGGTGATGACCACTTCCTTGACACCATATTCAGCCAACTTCAAAGCCACCGTGCGCGGATTCTTACTGTCGGCGATGACCTCCATCTCGTGCTCGTTGAGCTTCAGAATGCCCGTACATGCCAGGATGCGCTCTTTGTTTTTCCAGTCGATGGCATGCACCTCCTGGCCTACGACCTCGCGCATATATCCCTGTACGTCAATGGACACTATGCCCTTCGTAGAGAGATATTCCACGACATCAGGCGGGAAGTCATCGGCTAAGAGGCTGCCTAAATGGAAGACCTTAGCCTGAAGAGGCTTCACGTCGTCCATGGTGAAAGCATCCGCCTTGGCCAGCACACGCTGCGTGCGGTTGTTGGAGTCCATACCATAGCGGTTCTCGAAATAAACGGTATGGTGGCTGGGATAGCAGACGGTGTCGATACCCAACGCCTTGATTTTCTCCACCTCAGCCATCAGGCCCTGTCCCACCTTGGTGACGAGCTGATAGCTGACCTTCTTCGGCAGCCGGCTGATGCCATGCGACATATAGAAAGATGTGCCGCCAGCCATATAAACGGTCTTCTCCGGCGTCACTATCTTGTCACGCGTAATATGCCCTATGCTGCAAATATCATACATATCTGTTGTCTTATTTCCTAATTTGTATTCAAAGCTCCTTCCTCAACGAAGCAGCATTGAGATGTTGGCGGGCAAACTCCCAGATGACGATGCCAGCTGTGATGCTGACATTCAGACTGTGCTTGGTGCCAAACTGCGGTATCTCCAAGCAACCGTCGCTCATGTCCACCACTGACTGCTGCACGCCCTTGACCTCGTTGCCAAGGATGACAGCACAGCCCTGCGGCTTCTCGTCCTGACGGCCGTCATGGGTCTGTGGTGGAAAGTCGATGCCCAACTTAGTGCTGCCTTCCACCTGCTCCACACTCCACACAAAATAGCCCTTTGCCTGAAGCGCCTTCACGGCGTCGGCCGTATCGTGGAAGTATTTCCAGTCCACACTGTCCTCACCACCAAGGGCCGTCTTGTGAATCTCTGCGTTGGGTGGGCAACCCGTGACGCCACACAGATAGACCGCCTCCACACGGAAAGCGTCGGCAGTGCGGAAGACGCTGCCCACATTATATAAAGAGCGCACATTGTCGAGGACAACGACGAGTGGCAGCTTCTCAGCAGCCTTAAACTCGTCCACCGTCAGCCGGTGCATCTCCACCGTGCGCAGCTTGCGACCCCAGTCGTGATTGCTGTTCATGGTCTGTTGCATATCAGCAGTGGGAAGCGCCCTCCTCCTTAGCCTCATAGGCTAAGGCATAAGCCTTTATCTGCTTGACCATGGCCAAGAGTCCATTGCTGCGCGTGGGCGAGAGGTGCTCGCGCAGACCTATCTTGTCGATGAAATAGAAGTCAGCATCGAGAATCTCCTTCGGCGTATGACCGCTGATAACCTCAATGAGCAGCGCAATGATACCCTTGACGATGAGCGCGTCGCTGTCGGCTGTAAAGACGAGCTTGCCGTCCTTCAAGTCGCACTGCAGCCACACGCGGCTCTGGCAACCGTCTATAAGGTTCTGCTCCGTCTTGTATTTCTCGTCGAGGGGCTCAAGGTCGTTGCCCAAGTCGATGAGCATCTGGTATTTGTCCATCCAGTCGTCAAAGCCGGAGAACTCCTCGATGACTTCGTCTTGTAATTCGTTAATTGTCTTCATTTGTCTTGTCTATTCTAAACACCTTGTCGTTGGGTCTCACCTTTCCCAGCACGGGCACACTGACTTTAGTGCCCTGCAAGGCTTCTTCCACCGTGCCGTTGTCGTCATGGATTTCCGTGGCGTGGAGATACATGGCGCCTGTCGTCGGTCCCGTAATCAGAAGCTTGTCGCCTTTGTGGAAGGTGTTGGCCTGGACGGCTATCTCGCCCACGGAGAGGCGGCTGAAGAATTTCGTCACCTTACCGATGAGCACCTTCTTCTCCGTGGCCAACGACCCGTATTTCTTATTCCATTCGCCCATGGTCTGGCCCTGGTAGTAGCCATCCCAGAATCCGCGGTTGAAGACGGTGGCTAAGCGCTCGTCCCAGTCAGCTTTCTTCTCCTCGGTGAAGGTACCGTCGAGCACCGACTGGATAGCCTCCTTGTAGCACGACACTACGGTGTAGACATACTCAGGTCCGCGGGCGCGACCCTCTATCTTGAAGACCCTCACGCCAGCCTGCATCATCTTGTCGATGAAGCGGATGGTTTTCAGGTCCTTAGGGCTCATGATATATTTATTGTCGATGTCGAGCTGATAGCCCGTCTCATTGTCAGTAGCGGTATAGCTGCGGCGGCACACCTGGATGCACTCGCCTCGGTTGGCCGACCGGTTGGCAGCATGCAGACTCATATAGCATTTGCCCGAGACAGCCATGCAGAGGGCACCATGACAGAACATCTCTATTCTAACTGGCTCCCCCTTAGGTCCACAGATATGTTGCCTGAGAATCTCGTCGTGGATATGTCCTACCTGCGTCATATTCAGCTCACGGGCCAGCACACTGACTTCAGCAAACTGGCTGTAGAACTTCAGCGCCTCGACATTCGAAATGTTCAGCTGTGTGGAGAGGTGCACCTCCATGCCCTTCTCGCGGCAATAGGTCATAACAGCCACATCAGAGGCGATGACGGCAGTGACGCCGGCCTTGACAGCAGCGTCGATGATGGTATGCATGGCCTCCATGTCCTCATCATAGATGATGGTGTTCACGGTGAGGTAGGTCTTGATGCCATGCTCCTGACAGGTGGCGACGATATAGTCGAGATCGTCAAGGTCGAAATGGTTGGCGCTGTGCGACCGCATGTTGAGCTGTCCGACACCAAAGTAGATGGAGTCGGCGCCAGCCTGGATGGCAGCAGCCAGCGAGTCGCGGCTGCCCACCGGCGCCATTACTTCGTATTCACTCATAAAAACGATGCGTCGTTATTTCAGAAAGTTCTCTTTATAAGTCTTGATGATGGCTTCGCTGTCCTCGAAGTAGTCAATGCGCATAGCCTTCCGCACCTCGTCCATGGTCTGTGCACCCACCTCGCGGGCCTGCTCGCAGCCTTTCTCCAATATATGAAAGATTTCGGGGATGTCCTGCTCCAACTCGTGGCGTCTTGCGCGGATAGGGTCGAGGATGCGGTTGATGACCTTATTGAGCATCTTCTTGCATTTCATATCACCGATACCGCCGTGGGTATAGGCAGCCTTGAGCTCGTCAAGGTTCTTGAACTCCGGCCAGAAGTCGGCGAAGTCCTGATCAGTGGCAAAAGCGTCGAGATAGGTGAAGACGGCATTGCCCTCCACATGACCCGGGTCAGAGACGTTGAGGTGTGTGGGGTCGGTATACATGCCCTTGACCTGCTTCCACACAGTGTCGGCATCATCGGAGAGATAGATGCAGTTGCCTAAGCTCTTCGACATCTTCTCCTTACCGTCGGTACCTGGCAGACGGCGCGCTGTGGCATTCTCCGGGAGCATAATCTCCGGCTTGACGAGCACAGGAGCATAGATTTGGTTGAAGCGGTCCACGAGCTCGCGTGTGAGCTCTATCATCGGCTCCTGGTCCTCACCGGCAGGCACCGTAGTGGCCTTGAAGAGGGCGATGTCGGCAGCCTGAGAGACAGGATAGCAGAAGAAGCCGAGGGGCACGGAGTTGTTCTCAAAACCACGCATCTTCACCTCCGACTTCACGGTGGGGTTGCGCTGCACACGTGCCACAGAGACGATATTCATCAGATAGGTCGTCAACTCAGTGAGCTCAGGGATACGGCTCTGGATATAGAGTGTGCACTTGGCCGGGTCGAGGCCTACAGAGAGATAGTCGAGGGCCACATTGATGATGCTCTCGCGAATCTTCTCGGGGTTATCGGCATTGTCGGTCAGGGCCTGGACATCGGCCATGAAGACAAACATGCGGTCGTAGTCACCTTTGTTCTGAAGCTCTACGCGGCGGCGCAGACTTCCCACATAGTGTCCAAGATGCAGGCGCCCTGTGGGCCGGTCGCCTGTAAGGATTACTTTTCCCATTGTATTTCGTTTATTTTAGATTCTCACTACTAAATCTTTGCAAAGTTAGCAATAATTTAGGACTTAAATATTTAGGCAGGCAATAAAATAAATGCCATAACGGTAAAAAATGTTTCACAAAATCTTCCCGTCATATAAATTATTATTATCTTTGCAGCCATAAACACGACTTTTAGAAAACGAAACGCTGCAAAAAGTGTCATTTTGTCTTTTAAAAGATATAAACAACCACACTATGGACACCATAAGTACATTCTTCTCCACGGTAAGCGGCTTCCTTTGGGGCTGGCCAATGATTATCATGCTCCTTGGCACGCATTTCTTCCTCACCCTCCGCCTGCGCTTTCCCCAGCGCAAGATTTTCACAGCCATCCGACTGTCGGTGAAGAAAGACAAGGGCGCCGACGGCGACGTCTCGCAGTTTGGTGCGCTGGCCACAGCCTTGGCAGCCACCATCGGTACGGGCAACATCATCGGAGTGGCCACAGCCATCGCCTTAGGTGGTCCGGGTGCTGTCTTATGGTGTTGGCTGACAGGCGTCTTCGGCATCGCCACAAAATATTCAGAAGGTCTCTTAGCCGTGAAATACCGCGTCAAGACCGACGACGGCCGCATGCTCGGCGGACCGATGTACGCCCTTGAGCGGGGTCTCCACAGCAAGTGGCTCGGCATCCTCTTCGCCCTATTTGCCGCCCTGGCCTCCTTCGGCATCGGCTCCACGGTGCAGGCCAATGCCATCTCCACAATGGTCAACGACCAGTATGGTGTGCCGTTGTGGGTGAGTGGCATCGTTGTCTGCGGCTTTGCTGCCGCCGTCATCATCGGTGGTGTGAAGAGCATCTCCAAGGTCTGTGGCGCCCTGGTGCCTTTCATGGCCATCTTCTATGTCTTAGGCTGCATCTACATTCTCTTTGTCAACCATCCCTACGTCTGGCCGGCCATCAAGCTCATCTGCGAGTCAGCATTCACCGGCAAGGCTGCCGGCGGCGGCTTTGCGGGCACCACAGTGATGATGGCGTGCCGCTATGGTATCGCCCGCGGCCTTTTCTCCAATGAGTCGGGTCTGGGCTCTGCGCCCATCGTGGCAGCAGCGGCCAAGACGCGCAACCCCGTCAGACAGGCCTTGGTATCGTCGACAGGCACCTTCTGGGATACCGTCATCATCTGCGCCCTCACCGGTATCGTCATCGTGTCGAGCATCATCGCCTATCCCGACATTGACTATCACAACGGTGCCGCACTGACAAAGGCGGCTTTCGGCAAGATTCCCTATATCGGTGCCCCACTGCTCACCTTCGGACTCGTCACCTTTGCCTTCAGCACCACCTTGGGCTGGAGCTACTACGGCGAGCGCTGCGTGGAATACCTCAAAGGGCGCCGCTGGATGTTGGCTTACCGCCTGCTCTATATCGTCTCCATCTTCATCGGATGCGTCATCAGTCTGGATTTGGTGTGGAACATCGCCGACTGCATGAACGCCCTCATGGCCATCCCTAACCTCATCTCGCTGATCTGCCTCAGCGGTGTCCTCGTCAATGAGACCCATAAATATCTATGGAAAGGCAACCTCGACAGCGATATGGATGCTGAAGACCTGTAAACCTGCCCACAACCGCTTTACAACGAAAGAATCATGCCAACAGACATTTATAGCGATATGACGCAACAGCAAACCGACGAGATGTTCATGCGGCGCTGCCTTCAGCTTGCCGCCAACGGCCTGCTCACCACCAAGCCCAACCCTATGGTTGGCGCTGTCATCGTGAGCGAGGAGGGGCGCATCATCGGCGAGGGCTTCACGTCGCCCGTAGGCGGCCCCCACGCCGAGGTCAACGCCTTTGCCGCTGTCAGTGCTGCCGACGAGGCCCTGCTCCCCCACTCCACCATCTATGTCTCTTTAGAGCCGTGCAGCCACTGGGGCCATACGCCTCCCTGCTGCGACCTTATCATCAGCAAGAAGGTCAGGCGCTGCGTCTGTGGCTGTGTAGACCCCTTCGCCAAGGTGCAGGGGCGTGGCATCGCACGCATGCGCGAGGCCGGCATAGCGGTCACCGTCGGCGTCTTAGAAGCAGAATGCAAGGCTATGAACCGCCGCTTCATGACTTTCAACGAGAAGCAGCGGCCCTATATCATTCTGAAATGGGCCCAGACCGTCAATGGCTTCATCAGCGGCGAGGGCGGCAGTCCGATAAAAATCTCCACTCCTTTCACCTCTATGCTCGTCCACAAGCTGCGGGCAGAGAGCGACGCCATCCTCATCGGGCGCCACACCCTTGAGACCGACCACCCCCAGCTCACCACGCGCGAGTGGTCGGGGAGCAACGCCATGCGACTTGTACTGACCCACCACGCCGACGCCATCCCCGACGGCTTCCATGCCTTCAGCAGCATCGACGACGCCCTCGCCTTCCTCTACGACAACAAGAAGCAGAGCCTCATCGTGGAAGGTGGCGCCAATGTCCTGAAGCAGTTCCTCAACAGAGACCTGTGGGATGAGATTCGGGTAGAGACAAACTTAAAGACCGTAACGGGCGGTGTGGAAGCTCCACGACTGCCCGCTACAGCCCTACTCTATCAAAGAAGCGTCTACGACGGCAACATCATTGCCGTATTCAGAAGATAACGCACTTCCCTTGAACTATTCTATGGCGTATGCCACGGACATCGCTGACATATGCCACGGAATTCGCTGACATATGCCACGGAATTCGCCGACAAATGCCACGGAATTCGCTGGCAAATGCCACGGAATTCGCCGGCATATGCCACACATCGAGATGACGAAGGAGAGATAACGACTTAGACGAGGGATAACAACTTATAAACATTCATTTTATTCACTGCGTATGCGTATGAAAAACATGAAGAAGAGCGGCTGGCAGCTGACGGGCTGTCTGACCCTGATGTTGACAACATGCTGTTTAGGATTGACTACAGCAAAGGCAGCCGACAAGACAGTGTCGCACTTCCGCTATACTGGTCCCATCCTATTACAAAAGCCAGTGATGATAGATACCATCGGTATAGACAGAAGGGCTTACACCGACGCCAGCCTGCTCGATACCCCTGTTGACCTGCACCGTGCAGCTCAAGGCAGAGCATACAGCGGGTTGACAGCTCCTGCCTCTGATGCGGGCCCGGCGCTGCACCTGCTTCAATTTTCTTTGACCAACAACCGCTACACCACAGCCACTGTCAGGGTGGGCAAGATGAAGCACTATCAGCTCTATGTGGATGGCAAGACGAGCAACGGTACCCTGACGCTTGCACCTGCCACGCATGAGGTGGTGGTGAAATACCTCACAGCCCCCGGAGAGCACGACTCCCTCAGTGTGACGTTATCCTCACCCACCGACTCGCAGCTTTCCTTCTCAACAGGTGCACAACGCGAGCTCTCGCTCTACGATGTGCTCAATGGCAAGCACTACAGCGGCTCCCAACTCAGCAGCGACGGCCGCTATGCCATCACAACCTCTTATGAAACCATTGCGGGCACAACGAACTGGCTCCGTACTGTCTACGATTTGAAGACAAAGACGATTGTGCGCACGACGGCCAATGACATCCGTTGGATGCCAGGCGCTGACAGCTATCTTTTCGTACGCAAGGGGACATATGGTCGTCAGTTAGTAGAACAGAATGTGGTGACGGGAGCCGAGAAGGTGCTCACCGAAGATCTGCCGGAAGGCGAATGGACGATAGCTCCGACAGGGAAATATCTCATTTTGCAGCAAGCCGTAGAGGGTCCGAAAGATGACAGCCAGGTCCACCAGATTATCCAGCCCGATGACCGTCAGCCAGGCTGGCGCTCCCGCAACAGGCTGGTGAAATACGACCTTGCCACCGGCATTGTCCAGCCGCTGACCTTCGGCTATCATGATGTTTCGTTGGCAGACATCTCCCGCGACGGGAGGTATATATTATATATGGTGTCGCGCGCACGTCTCAGCAAGCGGCCTACCACCCTCTTCTCTGTCTACCGTCTCGACCTTACCACAATGCAGCCCGAGTGCCTCATCGACAGCGACGGCTTCGTGGCCAGCGCTATTTTCTCGCCTGACGCACACGCTATAGCTGTCAAAGGTTCACCGGAATGCTTAGGAGGCGGCGTAGGCATGAACTTGCCAGCGGGACGCACTCCAAGCATGTACGACTACCAGCTTTACACCCTCGACTGCGCCACCCGCAGGGTAACACCGCTGACACGCACCTTCAATCCCAGCATTGAGACCGTAGAATGGAGTGCTTACGACGGACAAATCTATTTCAATGCCCTCGACAAGGACTACCGGCGCCTGTATCGTGCTGACCCCAAGAGCGGAAAAATCACACTGCTGCCCACGCCGGAGGAATATGTGGGTGGTGTAGGCCTGGCCGACAACGCACCGATATTGTGCTACAATGGATGCAGCGCTACCAATGTAGACCGCCTCTACATGATGTCAACAGCCAACCACCGGTCTACCTTGCTCGAAGACCAACAGAAGCGGTTGGAAGGTGTGGATATCGCAGCGTGCAAGACCTGGGACTTTATCAGCAGTAGGGGCGACACCATCTCCGGTCGCTATTACCTGCCCACACATTTCGATGCCGCTAAGAAATACCCGATGATAGTCTATTATTATGGTGGCTGCTCCCCCACCGGCCGCTATATCGGCAGCGGCTATCCTTTTCCGCTCTATGCCTCCATGGGGTATGTGGTCTATGTCATCCAGCCGAGTGGAGCCGCTGGCTTTGGGCAGGAGTTTGCCTCCCGCCACGTTGACACGGCTGGTGAGGGCGTCGCCGACGACATCATAGAGGGCACAAAAAAGTTCTGTGCCGAGCACAGCTTTGTCAATCCTCGAAAGGTGGGATGCTTGGGCGCGTCCTATGGCGGCTTTATGACAGAATATCTACAGACGAAGACAGACATCTTCGCCGCCGCTGTGGCCCATGCCGGCATCAGCGACCATGGAGCCTACTGGGGCAGTGGCTACTGGGGCTATTCCTACAGCGAGGTGAGCATGGCCAACCGCTATCCCTGGTCGGACCGCAGCCTGTATGTAGACCATAGCCCACTCTACAATGCTGATAAGATACACACGCCCCTGCTGCTCGTGCATGGCACGGCCGATACCAATGTGCCGACCGGCAACAGCATCGCGCTCTATACAGCGCTGAAACTCCTCGGCCGTCCGGTAGCCCTTGTTGAGGTAGAGGGCGAGAACCACTGGATACTGGATTATACGAAGCACATCAAGTGGCATAACACCATCATGGCCTGGTTTGCCAAATGGCTGCAAGACGATGACAGCTGGTGGAAGAGCCTCTACGACAAGGTGCCGGAATAGACTTTCAGAGGGATCACACTATGAATAAACCCAGGTCGCTCATGGTGTAACCCCTCTTTTTTTGCTCTCCGACATCGTAAGAAACCTAAGAAAATATTATCCGTGAAGAAGATTTCTTGACTTTTCCTTGTTTATGCCACGGAAACTCACTAAATTTACACCAAATCTAAAAATATTTGGGGGATATGGCAAGGAAAGCAACAAAACCGAAGAAGGAGAAGTCAATAGAAGACGCCCTATGGGACTCATGTAATAAACTACGCGGATCCATAGAGCCCTCGGAATATAAACATGTGGTGCTGAGCCTCATCTTTCTGAAATACGCCGGCGACCACTTTGAGCAAAAGCATCAACAGATTATCGACCAATATGGTAAGGACTATGCCGACATGGAACAGTTTTTTGAAGATATAATGTTCCTGACCGAGTTCTATGGATGCGAGGTGTTTGTAAAGAAAACAAATCCGCTTCAAGACATGGGGGTATTCGAAATTTTCCAATTGGAGGTAAAGAAACGGGATATTAAAGCCCGGATTCAATATTTCCCGCAAAGTAATAAATATATATTAATGGAGGGAAGTACAATCTCTGCCATTGAATCGAGTTGTTCTAAGAGAGCAAAAGAGATTCGTAAGTTACTCATAGAAAATCCTGAATATACTAAGCGAGAAGGCAATGTTATCAAGATTTTACAAAATACTAATATTCCCGTGGAAAGTGGAAAACCGTCAACTCCAGCATCGGTGATAACTGGTACATCCATGCAGGGCACGACTGCCTTCAAGAATAAGGATGGCAAAACTTTTGCTGACCTATACCAAAAGAATGCATAACTATGATAGAAGTCAGAGACAACATAGATTTCAACGAATACATCGAGTCGCTCATGGTCAACTACGAGAGCGACGATTTGGAATTTAAGAGCGCTGCGGGTGGCTTTCCCGGTTCTTTCTGGGACACCTATTCTGCCTTTGCCAATAGCGACGGCGGTGTAATCGTGTTAGGCGTGGCGGAAAAGCACAACCAATTCTATCTTGATGGACTTACAGAGGAACAGCTGTTGAAATACAGAAAGGACTTCTGGAACAATGCCAACAACAAGGCTACCATTAGCTGTAATCTGCTGACGGAAAAAGATATAGAAGTCGGTGACTATAAAGGTCACAAGATCATGTTGTTTTATATACCCCGGGCCAGTCGGGAACAACGGCCCGTCTATCGTACCACCCAGCCTTTCAACGGAACTTTCAAGCGCAACTTCGAGGGCGATTATCGTTGCAGCGAATCAGAAGTGAGGCGAATGTTTGCCGATGCCGACGAGAACCATCCTGCAGACAGCCGCATCTTGAAAGGATATACAATGGATGATATAGACCTTGAGGCACTCAATGGCTATAGACAACGCTTTAAGGCATCTTCGCCCGATCATCCCTGGCTGTCGTTAACCGACCTCGATTTACTCAAGATGTTGGGAGGCTATCGTAAAGACCGCCAGACAGGAGAGGAAGGATTTACTGTCGCCGGACTGTTGATGTTTGGCAAGACGCAATCTATTACCGATGTGGAATGTTGTCCTCACTATTTCCCAGATTATCAAGAACATCTCACGGAAGACGAAGATATACGTTGGACTAACAGAATCTGCCCTGACGGAACATGGGAAGCCAACCTGTTCAATTTCTATCAGCGCGTGCTGCCTCGCCTACAGTCAGTTTTACCCAAACCCTTCAAGCTGGAAGGAAATATACGAAAAGAAGAAACACCGGCCCATATTGCCATCAGGGAAGCCCTTATCAATCTCTGCATTCATGCCGACTATAGTGTGAATGCCACGCTCGTGGTCAGACATAATCTGAAAGGCTTTGTCTTCTCCAATCCTGGCACCCTCCTTGTATCTAAAGACCAATATTATACCGGTGGCGAAAGCGTCTGCCGCAACAAATCATTGCAGAAGATGTTCTCAATGTTAGGTGTGGCAGAAAAAGCCGGCGGAGGAACAAGTAAAATCTTGAAAGGATGGCAAGAACAGAACTAGCGTTCGCCAAAGATAGAGGAAAAGCAACAACCTGACAAGGTGGTGCTCGAAATGCCCATGGAATCGTTGCTCTCTGAAAATGCGAAAAACGAACTGATGGCTAAGTTTGGCATCACAGCTAATACTTTTGACCATAACGTGATGTCGGTTCTCGCCTTGGCTATCGATGAGGGTTCCGTCACCAATGAACGGCTGCGATATTCCTTGAATATGCATAAAGGCGAAATAGCCGATTTGCTTAGACGGATGGTACGAAACCACTTGTTGGTGGCAAAAGGTTATGGTCGTGGAACAAGCTATCACCTTCCCAAAGAAAGCTTCGATATTCTCGGTGCTAAGGTTGCAACCTCCAAAGCTAAGGTTGCAACCTCCGACGCTAAGGTTGCAACCTCCATAGCTAAGGTTGCAACCTCCAAAGCTAATATAGCAACCTCGGGCTCTAATATGGTAACCTCGGATCCTTATATAGCAAGTTTATTAAAGAAGAAGCGCTTGACTAAATCCCAACTCTATGAGCTTATTAAATATATGTGCTCTGATTGGTTGTCTCTTGAAGACTTAGCCATAGCAACAAAAAGGAAACAAGTATACCTTAGAAATAAGGTCTTGCCAGAATTGTTGCAATCAAAAGTTCTCGAGATGCTCTACCCTGGTACGCCAAACCATCCGAAACAGAAATACAAGGTAAAAGATTAATATCAACCCGCCCATGTCACTCTTCAACGAAGCACAACTGGAGGAGAGCATCATACAGCTCTTTCTCGAACAAGAACGCTATAATGACCGCACCGACGACCTCGTCTTTGCCGATGAGATCATCAGCGACGTAGCCAACCAACTTACAGAACTGCTCAACAAAATCAAAGACGAGTCGAAACTACCCGAAGGTATTCCCGACATCGAGGTGAAAGCATTCTATGATATTCTCAAGTCTGTGGCCGAGAAATATCAGTTCGCCGACAACTTCACAGAGGAACAATTCCGCCGCATGGCCATCGAAATAAAGGGTATCGTCGATGATAAGAGTCGGTTTATCGACTGGGACAAGCGCGATGACATCAAGGCAGAGATGAAGGTCAGCATCATCCTTACCTTGGCAAAGGAGAAATACCCTCCCTATACCAAGGATGAGGTGTTTAAGGAAATATTCGAGCAAGCGGAGAACTTTAAGAAAAATAGGATGGAGATAAGCACCAACTTACAAAGCTATCAGTCTCTTGATGATAACTATTACGCTGCAAGCGTTGCTGAACCGACTTCAGATGAATGAGAGCAATCTCGGCCTCCGCTCGCTTGCAGAGGCCGAGACTGATATTACTCTTTCTCTTCTTCCATGAGGTCAGTACCCAGGTGGGTGCTGGCCTCACGCTTGATACGCTCGATGATAATCTTCGGCTTAGTGGCATAGACGATGTTGCGGATGGAGCCGGCATAGCTGAAATACTGCCAAGCCCACGAGAGCATCACCGAGAGCTTATTTTTCACACCGAGGATGGAGCGCAGGTGGACGACGAGCCACAGCACCCAGGCCATGAATCCCTGAGAATGAATCTTACCGATGTCGGCCACGGCTTTGTTGCGGCCAATGGTGGCCATGGATCCCAGGTCGTTGTAGTGGAAAGCCCTCAGGCTGTTGTCACCGGCATTGAGCTTACGGAGGTTGACAGCCAGATTTTTCGCCTGCTGGATAGCCACCTGCGCCAGCTGTGGATGGCCTTTGGGATAAGCCTCATCGGTGGTCATCAGGCACTGGTCGCCAATGGAGAAGATGCCGTCGAGCCCCGGCACGCGGTTGTATTCGTCGACCTTGATACGGAATCCGCGGCCCAGTCTATCGCCCTCGATACCGGTGATGCCCTGCGCCCGAATACCCGACACCCAGAGGAAGGTGCGTGTGGGGATGCTCGTGCCGTCCTTAATCATCACGCGATAGTCCTTATAGTCAGTCACCATCTTGCCAAACTGCACGTCCACGCCCATGCCTTTGAGAAATTCCAAAGCCTTGGCTGAGGACTGCGGCGACATGCCGGCCAAGAGCCGGTCGGCCGCTTCGAGCAAGTAGATATGCATATGCGAGGCATCCATATCGGGATAGTCGTAGGGGATGACATAACGCTTCATCTCCGAGATGGCACCCGCTATCTCCACACCCGTGGCGCCACCGCCTACGATGACGACATTGAGCAGCTCCTGGCGCTCCTCCTCCGTGGCGCAGGTCAGCGCACGCTCCAAGTTGGAGAGCAGCACATTGCGCAAGCCCATGGCCTCGTCGAGATGGCGCATCGGGATAGCCCACTCCTCCACATTCTTGTTGCCAAAGAAGTTGGTGGTGGCACCGGCGGCAAAGACCAGATAGTCGTAGCTGATCTTGCCGATGGAGGTCTGTAGAATCTTTCTGTCCGGGAAGACAGCACGGGCCTCAGCCATACGGAAATAGAAGTCCTTGCGCTTGCGGAAAATCTGGCGGAAGGGGAAAGAGATATTGCTCGGCGCCAAACCTGCCGAGGCCACCTGGTAGATAAGCGGTGGGAACTGATGGTAGTTGTTCTTGTCGATGAGAACGACCTGCATGCCGCTGCCCTGAAGGTCTTCGGCCAGGCGCAGTCCACCGAGGCCGCCACCGACGATGACGACACGTTTCTGCGATGTACGCTGTATATTAATGCTCATGGCTTATTGAAATTTGGTTGTCTAATTATCAAAAGTTAAAGGGCAGGCTGTACCGCCCATTCGTCCACAGTATGCTTATCGGCATCGAACCGTATGCCGACCTTCACTACGCGGCGTCCATCGGTGAGATAGGGCTTGGCATAGCCACGGACTTCTATCTGCTCAAGCGCATGACGGGCCGTGTCGCCCACTTTCAATTCCATCACGTAGATGGTGTCGGGCATGAAGATGACCATGTCGACGCGCCCACCGGCCACCTTCACCTGCGTACGGACATAGACGTTAAGCATGGAGAAGATGAGGTAGAAGGTATATTCGTAGAAGCCTTCCTTGGTCTTGGCCTCAGCCAACTTCTGTTTGAAGCCCTCCACATAAGGAATGCCCGCGAGGTAGGACTGCATGTGCTGCATGGCCAGGTCGATGTCATCCGCCTTGAGTGCTCTCCAAAACTTCAACGCAAAGCCTACCTGCACATCAGCATTGTTCAAGCCTGTGTAGGTGGGCAGCAATCCATTGACATAGCCCACTCGAACCTCTTGATTAGGAATAGAAAGGAAATAGGTCTCGCCCTCCTTATCGTAGTCCTTGATGGTGAGGTAGCCACTCTGATAGAGCAGGGGCAGCGCGTCCTTCATATTCTCCGTTGGCTGGTCGAAAGCCGACTCAGGCACGTCGAGGGAGTCCAGCGAGGTGATGTCGGTATGGAAGTGCTGCATCTGCTTGATGAGGAACGTCGGTGTGCCGGAGGCAAACCAATAGTTCTTCAACAAACGGTCGCCAAGGGCGTTGAGCAGGCTGAAGGGATTGAAGACAGCATCGGCTCCGCCAGCGAAATGATAGCCGTCGTATTTGAGCTTTATCTTGGCATACATTTCTTCTGGCGTCAGCTTGAAGTCTTTGGCCATCGCCGCTATATCCTCCTTGAAAACAGTCTGCACCTCGTGCTCGGTAAAGCCGCAGATGGTGGCAAAGCGGGGAAGCAGAGAGACATTCTTCAAGTTGTTGATGGTAGAGAAGATGCTCAGCTGCGAGAACTTCGTAATGCCGGTGATGAAGCAGAACTTGATATAAGCCTCGTTAGCTTTCAAGGGCACGTAGAACTCCTGCATGACCTCGCGCATGGCGTCGAGCGTCTCCTGGCTGTGGAGCACGTCGAGCAGCGGTGCGTCATATTCGTCGATGATGACGACCACCTGTCTGCCTGTCTTCTCCTGCGCCCGATGGATAAGACCGGTGAGCAATTTTCCCGGTGTGGTCTCTGTCTCTTTTCTGCCGTATATATTTGCAAGAGGCTCCATCATCCACATCAGCGTCTCACGAAGTTCTTCGGCATTATCCTGCCCTTTTGCTACGCTCAGGTCGAGATGGAGCACAGGATACGGCGTCCATTCTTTTTCAAGCGACAGGATCTTCAGGCCTTCAAACAACTCACGGTCACCTCTGAAATACGATTCCAAGGTGGATGTGAGCAGTGACTTGCCGAAACGGCGCGGACGGCTCAGAAAGATGAATGGGGCATAATGCGTCAACTCCCACACCAGGTCGGTCTTATCAACATAGATAAAACCCTCCTTGATAATTCTCGCAAAAGTCTGTATGCCTACGGGATATTTCCTCATTATCTGCTCCATAACGCTTCAACTCTGTTTCTGTCTGCAAATATAACTCTTTTTACGGCTATATGCAAAGAACAGACGGGCAAAATCAAGAATTCGTTGCACAATTGTTATTTTCTGCTGTTTTCTTAGTAATTTTGCACAAAAGGAAAGAAATACAAGCATCAATGGAAGAAAAACATTTCAAGCGTACGACCGTTACCGCTGCCCTGCCTTATGCCAACGGCGGCGTACATATCGGTCACCTTGCCGGGGTCTACGTCCCGGCCGACATCTACGTGCGTTATCTGCGACTGCGCAAGCGCCCTGTCATCTTCATCGGTGGCAGCGACGAGCATGGTGTGCCTATCACCATCCGCGCCAAGAAGGAAGGCATCACCCCGCAGGATGTCTGCGACCGCTATCATAAGATCATCAAGGACTCTTTCAAGGAGTTCGGTATCTCCTTCGATATCTATAGCCGCACGACCTCTCAGACCCACTGCAAATATGCCTCCGACTTCTTCCGCAAGCTCTACGACGACGGTAAGCTCGTGGAGAAAGAGTCAGAGCAGTATTACGACCCCGAGGCCAAGCAGTTCCTCGCCGACCGTTATATCATGGGCACCTGCCCCCACTGCGGCAACCCCAACGCCTACGGCGACCAGTGTGAGAAATGCGGCAGCGACCTCAGCCCTATGGAGCTCATCGACCCGCACTCCACCATCTCTGGCGCCAAGCCGGAGATTCGCAAGACCAAGAACTGGTATCTCCCGCTCAACAACTACCAGGACTGGCTGAAGGAGTGGATTCTCAACGGCCACAAGGAGTGGCGCTCCAATGTCTACGGCCAGTGCAAGTCATGGCTCGACATGGATCTTCAGCCCCGTGCCATGACGCGCGACCTCGACTGGGGTATCCCCGTGCCCGTAAAGGGTGCTGAGGGCAAGGTGCTCTACGTGTGGTTTGACGCCCCCATCGGATATATCAGCAACACCATCGAGCTCTGCGAGAAAGAGCCTCAGAAGTGGGGCTCCTGGAAGACATGGTGGCAGGACAAGGACACGCGCCTCGTACATTTCATCGGCAAGGACAACATCGTCTTCCACTGCATCATCTTCCCCACCATGCTCAAGGCTCACGGCGACTTCATCCTCCCCGACAACGTGCCCGCCAACGAGTTCCTGAATCTTGAGAACGACAAGATTTCCACCTCCCGCAACTGGGCTGTGTGGCTCGACGAATATCTCCGCGACTTCCCCGGCAAGCAGGATGTGCTGCGCTACGTGCTCACCGCCAACGCGCCGGAGACCAAGGACAACAACTTCACATGGAAGGACTTCCAGGAGCGCAACAACTCCGAGCTCGTGGCCATCTACGGCAACTTCGTCAACCGCGCCCTGCAGCTCACGAAGAAGTACTGGAACGGTGTCGTGCCAGAGTGCGGCGAGCTCCAGGAGGTAGACAAGAAAGCTATTGAGGAGTTCAAGGATGTCAAGGAGAAAGTGGAGACGCTGCTCGACGGCTTCCACTTCCGCGAGGCTCAGAAAGAAGCTATGAACTTAGCGCGTATCGGCAACAAATACATCACCGAGTGCGAGCCGTGGAAGGTGTGGAAGACCGATCCCAAGCGTGTGGAGACCATCCTCTATATCTCCCTCCAGCTCGTCGCCAACCTTGCCATCGCCTTCGAGCCTTTCCTGCCCTTCTCCAGCCAGGATCTGCGCACGATGATAGGTATGGACGACTTCGACTGGGCCGAACTGGGCCGCACCGACCTCCTCAAGCCGGGTCACCAGTTGGGCGAGCCCCATCTGCTCTTCGAGAAGATTGAGGACGAGGCCATCCAGAAGCAGCTCGACAAGCTTGCAGCCACCAAGGAGGCTAACGAGAAGGCACAGGAAGCCAAGGACTACAAGGCCGAGCCCATCAAGCCCAACATCCCCTTCGACGAGTGGGAGAAGCTCGACATCCGCGTAGGACATATCAAGGACTGCCAGAAGGTGAAGAAGTCGAACAAGCTCTTGCAGTTCACCCTCGACGACGGCAGCGGACAGGACCGCACCATCCTCTCCGGCATCGCCAAGTTCTACAAGCCTGAGGACCTCGTCGGCAAGGATGTTCTCTTCATCGCCAACCTCGCCCCGCGCAAGATGATGGGCATCGAGAGCCAGGGCATGATTCTCTCTGCCCTCAACTTCGACGGCTCGCTGAGCGTCACTACGACACTCGGTGAGGTGAAGCCCGGAAGTCAGGTGGGATAAGATGAATGACAACGATGGCATAAAGGAGATCCATGTATTCTATAGTAAGTATTATAGAATACTGGTGCTTTATGCCATAAAAATCGTTGCCGACACCGCCTTGCCCGAGGACATCGTCCAGGCCGCCTTTACCAAGATGCTCGAAAACAAGGCCGACTTTCATCATGAACTGTCGGCCAGAGCTTATATCTATACCGCCGTTCACCATCTCTGTCTTGACACCCTCAAGCACCAGAGTGTGGTGAACGGTTTTCATTTGTCGCCCGATGCCTTTGTCTCTCCGCCCGACGAAGAGACCATGGACCGCAACGAAGTGTGGCGTCGCGTCCTTGAAAAGATAGACAGCATGCCGCCCCGCCAGCGTGAGGTCTTTCTGCTGCTCATGGAGGGCAACAAGGTGAAAGACATTGCCAAGATGATGAACGTCAGCGAGAACACCGTGAAGATGCAGAAGAAGCGTGGACTGAGCGCCCTCAGACAGCAATTGTCCGACAAAGACTTCTCTTTTGTGCTGCTGACTCTATAAAATTCAGAAAAAATCGCTTATTTCTGTTATCCTTTTTATATTTCAGTCGCTTTATTAATAAACTGATATATAAATGGCGATAACAGATATCATCTATCATAAGATAATAGGGACGATTACGCCCGACGAAGAGCAGGAGCTCGACGCATGGCTCAGTGCTGACAGCCGACACCGACAGCTCTACGAGAAGTTGTTGGAAGAAGGTGATGTGAAGAGCACCTATCAACTTTACGCCAGCCTGCATCCCGACAAGCGCTGGCAAGAGCTTATCGGCTCCCTTTCAGAAAAAGATTCCTCTAATACCACTGAAGGCCGTCGCTTCCGCCTGAAGCCAATGTTCACGGCTGCCATCAGCATGGCCGCCGCAGCCCTGCTCTTCTTTGGCCTGTGGCAGCGCACTCCCGCCCCGCAACCGGCGGAGCCCGTCGCTGTCAGCCAGGCCGTCTCCTCAGCCATTGCCCAGAGCGAGAAAGCCGGACGATGCCAGGCTGCCATCAGTGTCGATGGCAATTCCGTCAAGGTGGGGAGCCATGCCGACTCTATCCTCACGGCGCTTGTCGAAGGCAAAGACGTGAACTGCGAGGTGAGCACCGCCAAGGCAAAGGAGTTTTGGATGACGCTGCCCGACGGCTCCCGTGTACATCTCGACAGCAACAGCAAGCTGGCCTACACCACCGACTTCGGCCATGACAGCAGAACGGTATGGCTGCATGGCAATGCCTTCTTCTTTGTGGCTAAGAATGCCAAGCTGCCGTTCATCGTCAAGACTGCGTGTGGCGATGTCAAGGAATACGGCACTGAGTTCAATGTCGAGACCACAGCCACCCACACCGCCGTGGTCCTCGTCAGCGGCTCTGTCGGCCTCCTGCCCAAAGACGGTGGCGAGACAAGACTCCTGCCAGGATATAGAGGAGACATGGCGCCCCACGGCCAGCCCTCTGTCAGGAGCTGTGATGTCAAGCCCTATATCGCCTGGAACGAGGGCCGCTTCTCGTTCAACGATACCACCCTCGACGAGCTGATGGCAGTACTCGCCCACTGGTACGACATCGACGTGGAGTTTGCCGACAAATCATTAAAAGGCAAAAGAATCACCGGCATCCTGAGCCGCTATGACGACATCAACAACTCGCTCAATGCCATCGCCGTCGTGGCCCAGGTGAAGATGTCGGTAAAGGGCCGGAAGGTGTTCGTAGCACAATAGTCATCAAACAGAAAACCATCATATTTAAACCATAAGAGAGATTTATGAAAACATTAGAGAGAAACCACATCAAGCTTTTTGCCGCAGCGCTGCTCACGGCGGTGGCATTGGCGGTGTCTCCAGCGGGCTTCGCCCAGACGGACCAGCACAAGGCCGTGACGATGAGCCTTGACAAGGCACCTGTGACCACCTTCTTCAATGAGATGAAGAAGCAGACGGGCCTCGACTTCCTCTGCGCTGCTGACCTGGTGAAGTCATTGCCCACCGTCACCATCCATGTCAACAACGTCGACGCGGAAAGAGTCTTGGACAATGTCATGGGGAAATTGGGCTGCAACTATGCTGTCAAGGATGGCATCGTCACCGTGACGGGGAAGCAGAACAAAGCGGCTACCTACAGATATATCTCCGGCTACGTCCGCGATGACCATGGCGAATCGCTGCCGGGTGCTCCCGTGAGAATCAAGGGCACCGACTTGCAGACCGTGACCGACGGCAATGGCTTTTTCACCCTTCGCGCGCCTGTCACCACCTGCGAGCTCTGCTGCGAGTATATCGGTATGGACCCCGCGGCCATTACGATAAAGGCCGGGCAGAAGAGCCTCGACCATAATATCACGATGACCGGCGACCACACCCTCAAGGAGGTCGTCGTCACCGGCTATCAGACCATCTCGCGCGAGCGTGCCACTGGTTCTTACAGCATCATCAACGCCGACGACCTGAAGAGCCGCCACGCCTCCAACCTCTCCGATGCCCTCAACGGACTCATCGCGGGCATGCAGGCCAATGACGACGGACGCGGTGGCAAGACCTTCACCATCCGCGGCACCAGCACCATGAATGCCGACAAGACACCGCTCGTCGTCATCGACGGATTCCCCGTCATGGACAACCAGCCGACTTCCAACAACAGCAAGAATCCCAACATGAGTGCACTGGAGCGCATCAACCCCGACGACGTGGAGAGCATCACCATCCTGAAAGATGCCGCGGCAGCAAGCATCTGGGGTGCGCGCTCGGCCAATGGCGTCATCGTCATCACCACAAAGAAGAACAAGAATAAGAACTCCTTCTCCGTGGAGGGCAACACACAGCTCACCATCGGCAAGCGGCAGGACGTCGCCCACATCACCAATCTCGCCACAGCCTCCCAGATGATTAACTATCAGAAGTGGGCTTTCCAAAACAATATGATAGGCGAGGAATATACCGGCGACATGGGCAGCCTCTTCAAAGCCATCACGCAGAGCGAGCTGCTGCTCTATAAAGGCTATAAATGGGGCACGCTGACCCAGGACGAGATGAACGCCCAGCTTGCGGCCTTAGCAGCACGCGACAACAGAAAGCAGATCTCGGACGAACTGCTGCGCACGCCCGTCAACAGCAGCACCACGGCGTCCGTCTCCGGCAATGTGGGGCTGTGGAATACCAGGGCTTCGGTCAACTACATCTATGATGCCGGCGACTTCATCGGACATCACGACAACACCTGGCGACTGAACTGGGACAACAACTTCCGGTTCAACAAATGGATAGCCTTTAACGCAGGATTCAATCTCGTGGGCAAGAATGCACACTCCTCGCTCATCGGCTTCTCCGACCTCACCTCGCTCTCGCCCTACGAGATGCTGCTCAATGCGGATGGTTCCTACGCCACCAACTTCCACGACACCTACAACTCCGACGTGCTCAGCAAATACCAGTGGAGCGGATTCACCTACAAGAACATGAACTACAACCTCTTGCAGGAAGCCCGCTCGCGCAACAACCGCACCACCAACACGCAGGGACGCATACAGCTCGGACTCGAGCTCGACATCATGGAAGGCTTGCAGTTCAACTCCAAATTCCAATACGAGAAGAGCCGCTACCACAACGACGACACCAACTCCGAGGAGTCCTTCTACACCCGCTACCGCGTCAACTACCTCACGCCCGGCGACCTCATGGGCAACGCCCTCGGCGCCTCAGTGCTGCCCGCCGGAGCCATCGTCATCAACCGCGAGGGCAAGAATCACAGTACGCTCTTCAGAAACGACCTCTCGCTGAACCGCACCTTCGGTGAGAAGCATGCCGTGGCAGCCGTCATCGGCAACGAGGTGAGCAACTACTATTATGAGTCTTGGACCAAACCCTACCGCTATGGCGTCACGGCCACGAGTACGGGCGTTGAAGGCAAGCCCGGACATTTCGACACCATGGATGCCAGCACCTCCACCATCTACGGCGTCCCGGCTGAGGGAAAGCAGTATGTCAGCCAGACATGGAACCACAACCGCTACGTCTCCTTCTACGGCAATGCCAGCTATATGTTCGACGAGCGTTACGGTCTCTCGGCCAGCGCCCGAAGCGATGCCAACAACCTCATCACCAAAGAGGCCAAATACCGCTGGAGCCCGCTGTGGAGCGTCGGCGCCATGTGGAATATGGCCAATGAGAAATGGATGAAGGACAAGACACCCTTCGAGCGACTCACGCTCCGACTGACTTATGGTAAGAACGGAAACGCAGCGTCGTCATCCTCGGCATTTACCACCATCAGTACCGTCTCTGACTATGTAGACGAATACACCGGGCTCTACCCAGGTAAGATTTACGACTATGGCAACCCCACTCTGAGATGGGAGAAGACGGCGTCGACAGATTTCGGCATCGACTTCTCGCTCTTCAACGACCATCTCTATGGCACCGTGGACTATTACAACAAGAAGAGTACCGATGTTCTGGGCACCGTGGCCATCGCCGGTGTCTATGGCACCAATGAGGCTACCTACAACAACGCCGAGCTCAACAACCGCGGCGTGGAGGTCACCTTAGGCGGCAAGGCGGCGGTTGGCGACTTCTCTTTCGAGGGCGTGCTGACCTATGCCTACAACAAGAATAAGGTGACAAAGATATACAACGAGATTAGCAACGTCAGCGACATGATGAACGCCTATTACATCCAGGGCTACCCCATGGGCGCTATCTTCAAGATGCGCTACGGTGGCATGAAGAATGGTATGCCGCAAATCCTTGACAAAGACGGCAACAGCTACGACATCAGCGACTTCTCCATCTACGACAAGGACTGGCACGACTTCCTGACCTACGAGGGGACGAGGGTGGCACCTCACACGGCCGGACTCACCCTCAGCCTCGGATGGAAGGATTTGATGCTGACAGCATACGTCAACGGCCGTTTTGGCGGCAAGATGCAAATGCCCACCTTCTCCTACCTCTACCCTGACAACTATGGCGCCAAGGCGTCAATCTCCGCCCAGGTGGGCGAGGTGATGAACAGCGACGGCTCCCTCATCGCCAATCCCAAGCATGCCATGCCACTGCCCACGGTCGACGGTGAGGGCAACCCCATCGATGTCAGCGCATACGGAAGTTGGAGTACGACTGCCAACATCTTCAGCATGAATGTGGAGAGCGCTGACTATATCTACTTGCAGGAGATAGACTTCGCCTACTCGCTGCCGCAAAGCCTCTTCAAGAACAGATGGATGAAGAGTGCTGACATCTTCTGCAAGCTCGACAACGTGGGCATGATATGGGCTGCCAACTCCAAAGACTATCACCCTGACTATCTGCCGGGCAGCTACCAGCCGCGCCTGGCCTTCACGATGGGTGTTAACGTAAAGTTCTGATTTCATAAACTATCCTACAATGAAAATATTCAATACAACCATAAAGTCGCTGCCGGTCCTGGCCCTGCTCACCTTAGCTTCCTGCAACGACTACCTCGACACCATCCCGAGCAAGGGTAACAACGAGATGCTGACCAGCAGCGAGCAGGTAGAGGCGCTGTTCAACAATAACTCCATGTTCATTCAGTCTGTCTCCATCCCTGTCGCTTCTTCCGACGACATGGGTATGGACAACAACCTGTACGATTCCTTGGGGTATATGGACCAAAACTTTGTCAATGGCCTCACCTTTGCCGTCAACGACATCGAGACCAACCAGTATGGCGATGCCTTATGGGAAGGTGCTTACAACAAGATATTCACCGCCAACCTCGTCATCAACGAAATCGACCAGGTAAAGGATGCCACGGAGACGCAGAAGACCAACTTCCTGGCGCAGGCGCATTTCATCCGCGCTCTGGCCATGTGGGAGCTGGCACAGACCTACTGCCAGCCCTACAGCTCCACGACGCTCTCGGCACCCGGACTGCCGCTGAGAAAGGCCAACGACTATCAGGAGAATGTGACCAGGGCTTCGCTGAAAGACACCTACGACTTCATCCTCAACGACCTCAAGGCGGCGCTGACAACATCGACCGAGGATGTCGGAGACAGATGGTTAGTCAGCAAGCCGGCCGTAGAGGCTATGATGGCGCGCTACTATCTCTTCACACAAGACTATGCACAGGCGGAGACCTACGCCAAGAAGGCCATGGAGAGCAAGAATGTGACCTTGGAGGACTACAACGGCTACTCCTTAGAGCCCGCCACCGTCATGGATCCCAAAACTAGTGAGGAGTCGTCGATAGAATACTCGCAGCTTTGGAGCTACAGCCCAAACGAGGTGACAAATTATGCCGAGAACTACTTCTCGGCCTACTTCGATGTCAGCAACGGCATCTATCTCATCCCCTCGGAGAGCCTCATCAGCCTCTACGACCAGGACAATGACCTGCGCTTCGAACAGTTCTTCAACAAGCACGCGCTCTGGAACAACTCCATCTCCGGCTTCGGCGACGACATCCAATACCACCGCATGCAGAACTCCTATGGCGACGACCTGCTGACTATGGGCCCCACACTGCCGGAGATGATTCTTACAGCGGCAGAGGCAGAGGCCAGACAGGGTAAGGTGAGCGAGGCCATGGCAACGGTCAACACGCTCAGAAGGGCGAGAATCAGAAACTCGGCAAGCGACATCGAACTCTCGGCCAACAGCCAGGAGGAGGCCGTAGAGAAGATTCTCGAAGAGAGGCACCGCGAGATGCCTTTCATCAGCCGGTGGCAGGACATCAGAAGACTGGCTTACAACGAGGTCAGCTACGACGACGTCACCGTGACACACACCTTCTACAAAGTGGTGAACAATGTCGTGGACAACAGCGAGGTCCTCACCTACACGCTTCCCGTGAAGTCGGCGCGTTATGCTCAGCCTATCACCAATCTTGAGATAAGGAGAAGCAAAGGGCAGATTTCGCAGAATGAATACAGCGACAACGATGTCGTGAAAACCGTTCAGGAAAATAACAATTCTGAGGAAGATAACAGCTCTGAGGATAACAGCTCCAACGACGATAACAACTCTAATTATAACAACGAATAACGAACTAAAATGAACAGAATACTTTTGATTTTGACAGCCCTTCTCGCTGGCGTGAGCAGCAGCTTTGCCGACAGCATTCCTGCCGCCCACAAGCCCGAGACCTACGACTTTGAGAAGTGGATGGACTATGTTGCCAACGATATGGCTGAGAATGATACGGCTTTTACCGAGCATCTCCTTCAGAATATTGACCGCAAGGTTGACCAGCGCGATGTCAGGGAGCGGCTGAAAGCCGACTTCCTCACTGAGCTCATCAGCCAGTCCATCGCCGAAGACCCGCAAAAGTATGTCAAGATGGTCGATGCCGACATCACCACCGACTCGCTGAGGAAGAAGGTGGATAATGCTTACCGACTGGTCGAGAAGAAATACGGCCAAATCTGGGCGGGCAAGCCGGCGCCCGACTTTACCTTTACGGATACCAAGGGGAAGGTGCTCAGCCTGAAGGACTTCCGCGGAAAATACCTCTTCATCGACTTCTGGGGCACCTGGTGCGTGCCCTGCTTAGAAGAGATTCCTTACTTGGAGAAGTTGGAGAAAGCATACAAAGACAGCAAGGTGAAAATTATCAGCATTGCCTGCGACAGAAAGCGGGAGAAATGGCTGCACTTCCTCGCCAAGCATCAGAATATGACGTGGAGCCAGTATCTCATCACCCAAGAGGGTGACAATGTCCTTGACAACGTCTATTATGTCATCGGCATCCCCCGCTTCATGCTCATCGACCCCAATGGCCGCATCGTCAACTCCGACATGCTGCGACCCAGCGACCCAGACTTCACCAGCATCCTGAAGCGATTGACAAGGGATTGATAGGACAAGCAAAAGCACCTGAAAAGACGAAAGGGCAAGCAGAAATCAATTGTTAAACACGCTAAAAGTTACCATAGTTTGGTAATTTATTGCTATCTTTGCAATCTAAGAAATATAGCCATGAAGATAGAATTCGAAGACCAAGACTTAAAGGAATTGATTGAGACCGGACATAACAAAAAATACAAGAAATTTTCCAAAGTCAAAGATCTTATGAATGAGTCCACTTTAAAAAGTGGCTTTTATTAAACTCTATATGTGGCCGTGACCGGT